>JBGALT010000204.1:0-12941 GCA_044223665.1 Sandaracinaceae bacterium
GACGAGATCCGCAGCCTGAGGAGTCGCGGTAGCCTCCTCCGAGCACGAGCAGGCGCCCATCAGGGGCCACCAGAGCAACGCCGCAATCACCGACGGGCGTAGCGGCATTCCGTATCCAGCAAGCCGTCCGCCGAGCGGCTCGTAGGGCCACGCGACCGGAAGCGCGCGAGCGCGATCAAGGCCACGTCGTCGCTCTCGAACGTGTCGAGCACGAAGACCACGTCGACGTCACGCGATCGCCCGGCGTCCGGGGCTGCGTCGGCGGGCGCGGACGGTCCGTCGCGGGCGCCCAACGCCCGGGCAGCGAGGAGCGCGAGCCCGCGAGCCGCGCTCGACTGGAGCGACGTGCACGAAGGCGATGCCGCGCCCCGTGCAGCACGCATGACGCGCCAGCGCGAGCGACCGGGCTCGGAATCGGAGCTCATTTCACTGCACCTGTCGTCCGCTCGACCTCGAGGTGTTCGCGAGCCCGCGCTCGGACGACGTGGCGCCGATCCCGATCGCGGCCGGAAGTCTACGCCAGTCGCCGCGACGGACGGAGGAGTCACGGCGCGCCGCTCATCGCATCGACGGTCGCGCAGCGCGAGCAGCATGGGTCGGGCGCTGCGGGATGGCCCCACGCGACCGCTCGCCACGAGCAGCTGAGCGCGCTCGGCTACGGAAACTGACGGCCCTCGCGCGCCCGCGCGCTCCGCTTCCCCGTGGTAAGAGCACCCGGTGTTCCGTTCCCGTGCCGTGTCTGCGCTCGGAGCGCTGCTCGTGCTGGCGCTCGTCGCCGCCGCCCTGGTGTGGCGGCTCGAGGGGGCGTCGGACGTGTCGGAGGCCGGGCAGGGGGAGCCGGCGAGCGAGGCGGATCTGACGGCGCCGCCGCCGGTGGAGCCGCGCGAGCCCCACCCCGTCACGATCGACGGGCGGCGCCCGAACATCTTGCTCTTCACCATCGACACGCTGCGCGCCGACCACCTGGGGACCTCCGGGTACCATCGCTCGACCTCGCCGAACCTCGATGCGCTCGCGGCGCGCGGGACGCGCTTCGAGCGCGCCTACTCCAGCGCGAGCTGGACGGTGCCGTCGATGGCATCGTTGGTCACGAGCACGCTCCCCAGCGAGCACGGCGCGCGACGGAGCCGCAACGCGTTCGGGGAGGACGCGATGCAGGACGAGCTCTCTGCCGAGCTTCCTTCGCTGCCCCAGTCCCTGAGAGACGCCGGCTACTACACGGCGGCGTTCACCGGAAACGTCGCGCTTCGGCCGCAGACCGGCTTCGGGCGGGGGTTCGTCGAGTACGAGTGCCGCTTCCTCGACACCGCCGACGATGCCCGCGAGCCGGTGATGGCGCAGATCGATCGCCTGCACGGCGTCACGGAGCCCTGGTTCCTCTGGGTCCACATCATGGATCCGCATGCGAGCTATCGGATGCGCGAGCCGGCGTTCTCCGGCTTCTGGGGCGCCGGGCGAGAGAGGCACACGGAGCTCGAGCCGCTGCTCTTCCTTCCGGGCCTGAGCGCCATCTCTCGGAGCACCGGGATTCCGCGCGACGAGATCTACGAGCACATCGTCGACGCCTACGACTCGGAGATCATCGCGGCCGATGCCTTCTTCGCGGAGGTCCTCCAGCGGATCGCGGACCCCGACCTCGTGGTCTTCTTCACCGCGGACCACGGCGAGGAGATCGAGGACCACGGCCTCATGGGGCACGGCGCCGTGCTCTTCGAAGAGACGGTGCACGTGCCGATGGTGCTGGCCATCCCCGGTCGGTCTCCGACCGTCGCGCACACTCCGGTTCAGCTCATCGACGTGTTCCCGACGATCGCCGAGATCGCGGGCGCACGCGCCGACGGGGCGCGCGGGATCTCGCTGCTCGAGGCGACCGAAGGAGTGGAGCCACCGCGTCGAGACCTGATCCTCGAGAGCGGCCGGCTCGTGTTCGTCCAAGGCATCATCGCCGGCCGCTACAAGTACTCCGAGGTCGTCGACCGCCCGACGACCTCACGCCTCTTCGACGTGGTCGCCGATCCGGAAGAGCGCGTGGACCTGCGCGCGCAGGAGCCGGCGCTCGTCGAGTCGCTGCGCGAGCGGCTTCGCTCGCGGGTCGCCGAGGCTCGCTCGCATCACCCGGATGTCCAGGTGCTGCACTTCCCGCTCTCGGACGAGGCGGCCGAGCAGCTACGGGCGCTCGGGTACGTGCAGTGACCGCTTTGCTTCAATCGCCGCCGCCCTCCGCGTAGGTCCCGACGAGCACGCCGCCGAAGGCGATGCGCCCCGTCGCCGGGGGGTCGAAGTACACGTGGACGTCCTCGAGCGCGCGCCCGGTGTGCTGGGCGACGAGCGACGCGATCGCGTGGGCGCGCCCTGCGAGCGCCTCGCTCGGCGGGATCGTCTTGTATCCGGGCGGCGGGATCTCGGGCGGGAGGGTCCGCAGGATCACGCGCACGAAGGCCCACCGCGGCACCGCGCCCTCGCCGTTCTCGGCGTAGTCGGAGGGCGCGCACCGGGTGATCCGGACCCAGACGTGACCGGCCTGCGCGCCGAGGAGACGACCGAGGCCGTCGGCGAGGTGCTTGGCGAGCGCCGGGTCGGACGGGGCGCCGTCGTCGAGGAGGTCGATGTGGAAGATCGGCATGCTGCGAGGGTGGCACATCCGCCCCGGGCGCCCGTGCGGATGCTCTCTCTGCGCGGCGCCCGCCGCGGGGCCGCTCAGCGCATGGCGGTCAGCGTGATCTCGTCGCGGTCGTGGTAGAGCTGCCGGGTCCGCACGCGCCTCCACCCGCCGCCGTGGACGACCTCGCGCACCTCGCGCACGATGGCCGCCTTCTGCTTCATGGGCAGCTTCACGTTGCTCACGAGCACGCGCGCCCAGCCGCGGCGCGCCCACTTGGCGAGCATCCGCGCGACCTCGACCGGACGCCACGCCATGTCGCAGAAGAGCCAGTCCACCGGCTCCGGCGGCGCGTACCCGAAGGCGCTCGCTTTCTCGTGCACGAGCTTGGGATGCGCCCGGACCTCGGGCGTGAGCTCGGCGGGGTCGACGGCGATCACGCGGCAGCGCTTGTCGAGCAGCGCCCACGACCAGCCGCCAGGCGCGGCCCCGAGATCGACGCAGACCTCCCCCGCCTCGGGCGACATCCCGAGCCAGTGAAGCGCCTCCTCCACCTTGCGCGCCGCACGCGAGGGGCGGTCCCCGGCGACCGCCATGCGCGCCTTGCCGCCGCGGAACGGCGAGAGCAGCTGCGCCGCGGGCGTGTCCCCGAACGCGAGCTCGGTGGCGGAGAGCATCGCGCCCTGCACGACGACCGCCTCCTCGCGCGCCGCCGACCCGAGGGCGACGAGCTTGCGCGCCGCGAGGTGCCGGGTGGCGGCCTCCTCGATCGCCTCCGCGAGCGGCGCGAGGCGATTGCCCTCGTCGGTGTCGGGCGCAAACACGCTCAGCGCGAGCGCCTTGTCCTTCGGCGCGAGGGAGGCGGCGCGATCGGCGAGCGCGCGCGCGAGCGCCTGCTCGTCTCCGGTCAGGGTGGCTCGCAGCCGGAACCCCTGGCGCGCGAACGTGACGTCGAGCGTCCCGTCGTCGAAGGTGCTCGCGGCGCGGGCCTGCACGAGCGCGCCCCCGAGGATGCGCGCCTCGATGCCCGAGAGGCGTAGCTCGTCCACCACGTCCTGCTCGGCGCCGGGGCGGGTGGTGAAGAGCCAGGGTCCACCGATGGGCTTGCCGGCGGGAACCGGCACGCGGGGCGAGGTGTCCGTCGGCTCGACCGAGGCGGCCTCCGCGGGCCGCCGTGGCTCGGGCCTCCGTGGCTCGGGCCTCCGTGGCTCGGGCCGCTCGGGCCTCCGCGGGTCGGGCCGCTCGGGCCTCCGTGGCTCGGGCCTCCCGGGTCTGCGCGCCTCGGGCCTGCCGGGCTCCGGCCGGCGCTCCGAACGAGCGCGCTTCATTCCTTATTCCTGCGAATCGACACGGGCCTCCGCTCGCCGCCCCGACGAGTGAAGAATCGTAGCAGACCCCCTCTCGATCCTTGCCGCGACAAATGCCGCGGACCATCTTCCCGGCGTCCCGAAAGGGCCCGAACGGAGGCGGCATCGCCGCGAACGGACGGGACCGGAAGGGTGAGCCGATCCACGGATGGATGGGCGCTCACGAGCGAGCTCCCCGCTCGCGGCCCGCTCGGACGACGACGGGCCCGTGCCCCGGTCGGGCGCGGCCCTCCTCTTCCCCCTGCACCCCCTCGCGCCCCACCGGCCGAAACGACCATGCACACCGTCATCCAAGAGCCCCCGACCCTCGCCAAGCGCTTGGCGGCGCTCGTCGCCCTCCTCGTCGTCGGTGCGCTGCTGGGCGCGCTCGGCCTGCGCATGCAGTCGGCCTCCGAGACGCAGGGCGAGCTGGCCGCGGCGCGCGAGGCGTCGGCCGCCGCCGCGGGCGAAGCGCCCTCCGTCGAGGTGACCGTCCCCGTCGCCGCCGCGATGCCCCTCATGGTGATCGTCCAGGGCTCGCTCGAGCCGGCCCACGCGGCCGACCTCTCGTTCGCCGTGCCGGGGCGCGTGCGCAGCGTGTCGGTCGAGCTCGGTGACCACGTGCGGGCCGGGCAGACGCTCGCGACGCTGGACCGCGCGGGCGTGAGCGCGACCCACGACCAGACCGAGGCCGCCATCGACGTCGCGCAGGCGAACGTCGACATGCTGCAGGATCGCGTCCAGGTCACCGAGCGCCTCGTCGCGTCGGGCGCCACGCCGCAGCGCGAGCTGACGATGGCGCAGCAGCAGCTCGCCGTCGCGCAGGCGCAGCTGGTCCAGGCGCAGGCGGGCCTGCGCAGCGTGTCGACCTCGAGCGCCGATCACGTCCTGCGCGCCCCCTTCGACGGCGTCATGACGCGCGTCCCGGACGGGACGGGGGCGATCGCGGCCCCCGGCGTGACCGTCGCGCGCATCGAGGACCTCGGCGCGCTCCGCATGCACTCGACGGTGAGCGAGAGCGAGCTCGCCCAGCTGCACGAAGGGATGACGGCGACGCTCGAGGGCTCGGGCACGGCCGGCACCATCACGGGCATCGTGCGCTCGCTCGACGCGACCACGCGCCGCGCGCCGGTCGAGGTGCTGGTCCCGAACGAGAGTGGCTCGCTCATCGCGCACGCGATCGTGCGCGCCCGCGTGATCGTCGGAGAGCCGGTCCCGGCCTACCGCATCCCGGCGACCGCGCGCCGCCCGAACGGCACCGTGCTCGTCGTCGACGGCGAGAGCCGCGTCGTGTCCCGCGCCGTCGAGGCGCAGGCCGATCTCGAGGGGCACTGGCTCGTCACGAGCGGCCTGAGCGAGGCCGACCACGTCGTCGTTCGCCCGGCGACCACCCGGGAGGGCGCGCTCGTCTCTCCCGTCCTGCCCGAGGCCACCGCGTCGCGCTGAGCGACGACCAGTCGCGAGAACCAAGGGGCCGCCATGACTCTCTCCGACGTCTCCATCAAGCGTCCGGTGTTCACGACGATGGTGTCGCTCGGCGTGGCCGTGCTCGGCCTGCTCGCCGTCTTCCGTCTCGGCGTGAACCTCTTCCCGGACATCCAGTTCCCGATCGTCACCGTGACGACCGTCTACCCCGGCGCGAGCCCGGCCGAGGTGGAGACCCAGGTCAGCGATCACCTCGAGGACGCGATCGTGTCCTTGCCCGGCGTCGACCACATCACGAGCTACTCGCGCGACTCGGTCTCGGTGATCGTCGTCGAGTTCGAGCTCGACGCCGACATCATGGAGTCGGCCACGCTGGTCCGCGAGCGCGTGGCCCAGACGCGATCGCTCCTGCCGCGGGAGATCGAGGACCCGACGGTCGCACGCGTCGACGTGAACGCCGCGCCCATCATGACGTACACGCTGAGCGGCGCCGACACGCAGACGCTGCGCGACTTCGCCGAGGACGAGCTGCGCCCGCTCCTCGAGCAGGTCGACGGCGTCGCGAGCGTCACGGTCGGCGGAGGTCGGGAGCGCCAGGTCAACGTCCTGTTGAACCTCGATCGCATCATGGCGCTCGGCCTCACGCCGCTCTCCATCGTCGAGCGCATCCGCGCCGAGAACCTGAGCGTCCCCGCCGGCGCCTTCGACGAGGGCGAGCGACACATCGCGGTGCGGACGCTCGGGGAGCTGACGAGCGTCGACGAGCTGCGGAATCTCCCCATCGGTCACGGCGCCGACGGCTCGATCGTCCGCCTGGGCGACGTGGCGACGGTCGAGGACGGCTTCGAAGATCTCGATCAGGTCGTGCGCGCGAACGGCGAGCCGGCGGTCGTCTTCGACATCGCCAAGGCCTCGGGCGCCAACACGGTCGCGACGGCGCAGGGCGTCGAGGAGCGCCTGCGCACGATCCACTTCCCGGAGGGCGTCGAGCCCCACCTCATCATCAACCAGGCCGAGTTCATCCTCGAGAACGCCGAGGAAGTGCAGACCGCGCTCGTCTACGGCGGCGGCGCGGCCATCCTGATCATCCTCCTGTTCCTGCTCGATCTGCGCAGCACGTTCATCAGCGCGCTCGCGCTGCCGACCTCGGTGCTCGGCGCCTTCTTCCTGATGTGGATCCTCGACTTCACGCTCAACATGATGACGCTGCTCGGCCTCTCGCTGGCGATCGGCCTCTTGATCGACGACTCGATCGTCGTCCGCGAGAACATCATGAAGCACCTCGAGCGCGGCGAGGATCCGATGACCGCGGCGAGCAAGGGTACGCGCGAGATCACGCTCGCCGTGCTCGCGACGACCGCGACGCTCTGCGCCGTCTTCGTGCCGGTCGCCTTCACGGGCGGCATCATCGGCCAGTTCTTCCGCGAGTTCGGCATCACGATCGCGGGCGCCACGATCATCTCCGCCTACGTCGCCTTCACGCTCGACCCGATGCTCTCGGCGCGCCTCGCGGTGCAGCGGAAAGAGGGTGAGGACGGGCACGGCTTCTTCGGCTTCGTCACGCGACCGATGACGCGCTTCTACGAGCTGCTCGACGGCCTCTACCTCTCGTTCCTGCGCACGATGACGCGCACGCGCGTCCGGATGGGCCTGGTGCTGCTCTCGGCGGTGATGGTGCTGATGGGCACCGGTGCCATCCGCGGCTTCATGGGCAGCGAGTTCACCTCGCCCGAGGATCGCGGCCAGTTCCAGGTCGACATCGAGCTGCCGGCCGGCACCCGCATCGAGGAGTCCGAGCGCCTCTCGCTCGGCGCCGAGCGAGAGGTGCTCGAGGACGACGACTTCGTCACCGTCTACGCGCGCGTCGGCACCAGCGGGCGCTCGCACTTCGTCAGCTGGCGCGTCGTCGCCGTGCCGAAGACCGAGCGCGAGGCCACCCAGGACGATCTCAAGGATCGGGTCCGCGAGATCGTGCGCCGGCACATGCCGACCGCCGAGGTCTCCATCTCCGATCCCGGCATCGTCGAGGGCGGCAACACGCAGCCCCTCCAGATCTACGTGCAAGGCGAGGACCTGGACGCCATCGCGTCGACCGCCAACCACTTCGCCGACGTGCTCCGCGGGATCCCCGGCACGGCGGACATCGACGTGCAGTACACGCCCGGCTCGCCCGAGCTCGAGCTCCACGTCGATCGCGACCGCGCCACGCAGCGCGGCATCCCCCTCGCGCTCATCGCCAGCACCGTGCGCGCCAGCGTCGAGGGTGAGGTCGCCGGCATCTACCGCGACGGTGACGACGAGATCGACATCCGCGTGCGCCTGCGCGAAGAGGACCGCGGCAGCGCGCCGCTCATCGCCAACCTCCGCGTGCCGACCGCCGGGGGCTTCGTCCCGCTCACCGACTTCGCCACCGCCTCGCGCGGTGAAGGCCCGAGCGAGATCCAGCACTTCGATCGCCAGCGCGTCGTGGTGCTCACGGGCTCGCCGCAGGGCCGGCCCCTCGGCGACCTCGTCACCGACTTCGACGCCGCGACGCACGGCGAGGCCTTGCCGGGAGGCGTCACGTACTTGTGGCGCGGCGAGGTCGAGATGATGAACGAGTCGAACGAGAACATGGCGATCGCCCTGCTCCTCGGCGTGCTCTTCATCTACCTGGTGCTCGCCTCGCAGTTCGAGTCGTTCCTGCACCCGGTCACCATCATGATGGCGCTCCCGCTCGCGATCGTCGGGGCCATCGTCGCGCTCTTCCTCAACGGGAGCTCGATGGCGATGGGCGCCTCGATCGGCATGATCCTCTTGATGGGCCTCGTCACCAAGAACGGCATCCTGCTCATCGACCACGCCGTGACGCGCGTGCGCGAGAACGGGATGACGCCGCGGGAGGCGATCCTCGACGCCGGCCCCTCGCGCCTTCGCCCGATCTTGATGACCAGCGCCGCGATGGTGCTCGGCATGCTCCCGACCGCGCTCAACGACGGCCCCGGCAGCGAGTTCCGCGCGCCGATGGCCATCGGCGTCATCGGCGGCGTCATCAGCTCGACCTTCCTCACGCTCGTCGTGGTGCCGGTCTTCTACCTCTTCATGGAGGGCCTGAAGGGCGTGTCTGCGAACGTGCTCTACCGCTGGATCCTCGGCCGCCCGCGGGTGATCCGCGTCGACGACGTCGCCGGCGACGCCGCGGCGCCGGCGGCCGCGCCCGACGCGACGGCCCCGATCCTCCCCGAGGCTTCACCCGGCGAGGCCGAGGAGTAGACCGGCTCGGCCTTCGACGGCCGAGCGCCCGTCGACCGTGCAGCGCCGCCAACGGTCCTTCCGTCCGCGGGCGGGCAACTCGGGCCTCGATCGGCTCCCGGATCAGCGCTCGGTCGCGATGCGCACGGCGAGCGTGCGCCCGTGAAGCTCGAGGCCGTTGGTCGCGTCGATCACACGCATCGTGTCGCGGCGATCGCGGAGCGTGACGAACGCGAAGCCGCGCGGTGCCCGGCTCGCCCGATCGACGGCGATCGAGACCTCGGCGATCGCGGCGTGCGCGGCGAAGACCTCGCGCAGCACGGGCTCGGTCACGTCGGCGGCGACGCCGCCCACGAAGAGCTTCGACGGGATGAGCGCCGCGTGGGAGCCGCCCTGGGCACGGAGCTCGAGGTTCCGCATGGCCTCCTCGATCGAGGGCAGGTCGCGCTGCACCGACTCGGCGGTGGCGACCTCCAGCTCACGAGGCCCCTGGGCCCGGCGCTCGCGCCGCCGCTCGTCCTTGTCCTGGCGGCGCTGCCTCTGCTCGAGCTCGCGCTCTCTCTTCCCCATCGACTCTCCTCCTCGGTGACCGCAGCGCGCGGTCGCTGGGCCTTCAGATCATCGGGTCGCGAGCGGCCCGGGCAATCCAGTACTTCTGGGCGGCGCGATAGGCCACCCGCACGATCTCGCCGCTCTCGGCGGCCGTCAACCGGTGAAAGGCCGCGCCGAGCCGCGCGTCGATGCGCAGCCTCGCCTCGGACAGGGTGCCCGGCCAGCCCCCGGCCGGCGATCGCCCGGTGAGCAGAAGCGCGGCGAGGCGCTGGCGCGCCCACTCCATGCCTTCGTCTTCCGCCAGCTGCAGGAGCATCGGCTCCATCGGGGCCGAGCCGCTCACGCGCCGACCCGGCGCACGGCGACACGCGCTCGGAGGGCGGACGGGCGGCCGACGTGTGGGCAGGGAGCTCCGAGGTCGCGACGGTTCTGCATGGCTCTCCGGACAGGCGGCTCTAGTCGGTCGCCGCAAGTCTCGGGGGAGAGAAGCAGAGAACGTTCGTGCGTATCGCTCGTGCCGCGCTTCTAAGCACGGGCACGGAGGCGGCGCCACCCGAACGGGGAACGCGCGAGCGGCGCTCCGCCGGAGTCCGACACCGATGCGACCAAGGAGTCGCGGACGCGAGTTGGGGCCATCGGTCCGCGCGAGCGTCGGTGTCGGACGCCGGGAGAGCGCCGCGCCCAGCGTCGATGCAGACCCGATGCCAACCAGATTTCCCGAAAAACACGCGAGATCCGGCCGTTACCGTCGGGGCGATCCGGTGCGACGGGGCGAAATGGGCCGGGCGCCCGCTCGAAGCGGTCGGTGAGCCCGCGGCCGCGATCAGGCATCATGCGGGCCCATGTCGGACTCTCCGAACCCCCTCCTCGACGTCGGCGCGGACGGCCCGCGCCTCCCCTTCGACCGCGTTCGTCCCGAGCACGTCGTGCCGGCGATCGATGCCCTGCTCGAGCGCGCGCGGGCCGCCGTCGCGGCCGTCTCGACGGGGGCGCCGTCGACCTACGACGGCGCGCTCGGTGCGCTGGACCGTGCGACGGAGCCGCTGAGCCGAGCGATGGGCCTGGTCTCCCACCTCGAGAGCGTCGTGACGACGCCCGCGCTGCGCGCCGTCGTGAACGAGGTGAAGCCGCGCGTCAGCGAATTCTACGCGTCGATTCCTCTCGACCCGGCGCTCTGGAAGGCCATCGAGGGCTACGCGCGGACGCCCGACGCGGCCGCCCTCACGGGACCGCGCAAGCGCCACCTCGACAAGACCCTCGACGACTTCCGGCGCGCCGGCGCCGACCTGCCGGACGAGGGCAAGCAGCGCCTGCTCGCGATCGACGTCGGTTTCACGCGCATCACGCAGCGCTACTCGGAGAACGTGCTCGACGCGACGAACGCGTGGGAGCTCGTGATCGACGACGAGAAGAAGCTCGCCGGCCTGCCGCCGAGCGCGATCGCCGGCGCGCGCGCGTCGGCGCAGGCCAAGGGGCGCGAGAATGCGTGGCGCTTCACGCTCCAGGCGCCGAGCGTGATCGCGGTCCTGACGTACCTCGACGACGCCGCGATCCGGCAGACCGTGTGGCGCGCCTACAACACCCGCGCGAGCGGCGGCGCCCACGACAACGAGGGCCTCGTGCTGCAAATTCTCGCGCTGCGCCGCGAGAAGGCGCGGCTGCTCGGCAAGGCCGACTTCGCCGACCTCGTCCTCGAGGATCGCATGGCGAAGGACGGCGCGAGCGCGGCGCGCTTCGTGGCCGAGCTCGAGGCGAGGACGACGAAGGCGTTCGGCAAGGAGCAGGAAGACCTGCTGGCGTTCCGGCGCGAGCTCGAGGGCGCAGGCGCGGCCCCGCTCGAGCCGTGGGACGTCGCCTACTACACCGAGAAGCTGCGCGTCGCGCGCTACGACTTCGACGAAGAGGCGCTTCGTCCCTACTTCGCTGCCGATCGCGTGATCGACGGTCTCTTCGCGCTCGCGGGCGCCCTCTACGGCGTGACCTTCGCGCCCCTCGATCTGCCGAGCTGGGATCCGAGCGTGCGCGTCTTCGCCATCCGAGAGGGGGATGCCCTGCTCGGCGTGTTCCACGTCGATCTGTTCCCGCGCGAGACCAAGCGCGGCGGCGCGTGGATGAACTCGCTGATCATGGGCGGCCCGAACGAGAAGGGCGGCTTCGATCCCCACGTCGGCCTCTTCTGCGCGAACGCGACGCCGCCGGTCGACGGGCAGCCGGCGCTCCTCACCCACGACGAGGTCGAGACGCTCTTCCACGAGTTCGGGCACCTGCTCCACCAGCTGCTCTCGAACGTCGAAGTGCGCGCGCTCGCAGGCACGAACGTCGCCTGGGACTTCGTGGAGCTGCCCTCGCAGATCATGGAGAACTGGACGTGGGAGCGCGCCGCGCTCGATCTCTTCGCGCGGCACGTGGAGACGAACGAGACGATCCTCGACGCGCTCTTCACGAAGATGAGCCGGGCGCGTACGTTCCGCGCGGCGTCGATGCAGATGCGCCAGCTCGGCTTCGCCTCCCTCGATCTCGCGCTGCATCGCGAGTACGACCCGCCGAAGGACGGGCCCCTGCTCGCCTACGCGCGCAAGAAGCTCGCGCCCTACTCGGCCGCGCCGGTGCCCGACGACTACGCGCTCGTCACGAGCTTCACGCACCTGTTCGCGAGCCCCGTGGGCTACGCGGCCGGCTACTACTCGTACAAGTGGGCCGAGGTGCTCGACGCCGACGCCTTCACGCGCTTCCGCGAGGGCGATCACCTGCTCTCGATGGAGAAGTGCCGCGAGGTCGGGCGCGCGTTCCGCGAGAAGCTCCTCAGCCGCGGTGACAGCGAGGATCCGATGAAGCTCTTCGTCGACTTCGTCGGTCGCCCGCCGAAGGTCGATGCGCTCCTCGAGCGCAGCGGCCTCGCCTGAGCTGCCGATCAGCCGCTCGCTCGCTCCGCGCTTGCGGCGGCCTCGCGGAGCTGCGCGGCGCGCACCGGCTTCGGCAACAGGTGGAGGCCGGCGGCGCGAACCTTCTCCGCCGTGCGCGGATCGGTGTCGCCCGTGGTCACGATCGTGCGCAAGCCCGGCCGCGCGATGGCGCTCGCGAGCTCGAGGCCGGAGCGATCGGGCAGCCATAGATCGCTCACCAGCAGATCGAGCCGCGGCAGCGCGCCCGCGTGCTCGACGGCCTCGGCGACGCTCCGCGCCACCACCACTTCGTAGCCCCAGCGCTCGAGCGTGCTCGCCACGGCCTTGCGCGCGAGCGCGTCGTCGTCGACCACGAGCGCGATCGAGCCGGGCGCGACCGAGGGCGGCGCGCTCGGCGCCGCGGAGCGACCGAGCGTTCGGACGACGACCGACCCCTCGCGCACGACGCGCGGCACTGCCAGCTCGAACACGCTGCCGCGGCCGAGGGTCGAGCGAACGCGCACCTCGGCGCCGAGCAGGTTAGACAGACGCCGCACGATCGCGAGACCGAGCCCGAGCCCATGCTCGCGCTCGCGCGCGCGGTTGCCGACCTGGTGCAGCTCGTCGAAGATCCGCTCGAGCTGGTCGGACGGGATCCCCATGCCCGTGTCCCAGACCTGGATCAGCGCCGAGTCCCCGCGACGCCGCACGGCCACGACCACGCGCCCCTCGGCCGTGTACGTGATCGCGTTCGCGACGAGGTTGCGCAGGATGCGCAGCAGCAGCTCCGGGTCGGTGCGGAGCACGACGTCGGCGGCCACGACGCGCAGCGTGAGCCCCTTCTCGCGCGCCCGCGGGCTCGCCTCGAGCGCGATGCGCTCCACGATCTCGGCCGCACGGACCGCC
>JBGALT010000205.1:0-12458 GCA_044223665.1 Sandaracinaceae bacterium
CACGCCCCTCGGTGGACCGCTGGCGCTGGTGGGCGGAATCCTGGCCGCGCTGATCACGCTGGTGGTCGCGATCGCCGTGGTGGCGCGTGTGCGCGAGGTCATGAGCTGACGGGCGGCCGTCAGGAATTTTCAGGGTCCGCCGCTTGCGGAGCCCCCGGGAAGGCGCGAGTCTTTCGGGGAAAGACGATGGATCGCCCGGATCCCAGCTCGCGGGTGCGCAGCTCCGTGCGGAGCATGACCGGCCACGGCGTCGGGAGCGCGGCGCTGCGGACGGGACGCGTCGAGATCGAGATCCGATCGGTCAACCACCGCTACCTCGAGGTGCGCTCGCGCCTGCCACCGGAGCTCGTCGAGCACTCGCCGCTGGTGGAGGACATCGCCAAGCGCCTGCTGGTCCGCGGGCGCATCGAGATCGCGGTGCGCACCGAGGGCGAGACGTTCGACGAGCCGATCCTCGACGCCAGCCGCGCGCGCGCGGCGTTCGAGCAGCTCGTGGCGCTGCGCGACGCGCTCTCCCCGCGTGATCCGGTGCCGCTGGGGCTGCTCGCGTCGGTGCCCGAGCTCTTCGTGGCGCGCGGTCAGCCGGACACCGCCGTGGTGCGCGCGGCGCTCACGAAGGCGACCGAGCTCGCGTGCGACGGCGTCGTGGCCATGCGCCAGCGCGAGGGCGCGGCGCTGGCGGTCGACTTCGAGGGGCGGTTGGCGCGCCTCTTGGAGCTCGTGATGGCCATCGAGCAGCGGGCGCCGGCGGTGGTGGCGGCGGTCCGCAAGCGGCTCGAGGAGCGCATCGAGAAGCTGGTCGGCCCGGCCTTTCCACTGGACGAGCGGCGGCTCGAGCTGGAGGTCGTGATCTTCGCCGACCGGTCCGACGTCACCGAGGAGTGCACGCGGCTTCGGAGCCACGTGGAGCAGTTCCGGATCATGCTGCTCGACGACGAGACCGTCACCGGGCGCCGCCTGGACTTCCTCCTGCAGGAGATGGCCCGCGAGTCGAACACCATCGGCCAGAAGAGCGCCGATGCCGAGCTGGCGCGGACCGTCGTCGACCTGAAGACCGAGATCGAGCGCCTCCGCGAGCAGGTCCAGAACATCCTCTGATCGGCTCGCCCGCGCCGGCCGCTCCCGTCCGGGCCCTCCGGAGCCGAGGCTCGGTGCCGGTGAAAAGCGCCGCCGGGCCCCCGCACGACACGGAAAGGGGAAGGTTTGGAGAGGTCAACGCGTTCGCGAGCTTGCGGACGCAAGGGCTTGCTCGTAGGTTCCCGCCCGCTCGCAGCAGAGGAGAGAGGCATCGTCGATGGACATCCAGGAAAGGCTCACCGCATTCGCGATGCTCGGAGCCGGGTGGGTCATGTACCTGCTCGTCGCGCTCTCGGTCCTCTGCCTCACGATCATCCTCGATCGCGTCTACTACTTCATCGTCACCCGGGACGACGTCACGGCGCTCAAGCAGCGCCTGCTGACGGCGCTCAAGAACGACGACGTCGAGGGCGCCCGCAACGCGATGCGGGCCTCGCGGTCGGCCGAGGCGGCGATCGTGCTCGCCGGGCTCGACGCGGTGGTCGACGGTGCGGCATCAGCCGAAGAGCGCATGTCGGGCGAGGCCACGCTCCGCAAGCTCGACATGGAGCGCAACCTCGCCTTCCTCGGCACCGTCGGCAACAACGCCCCGTTCGTCGGTCTGGCCGGCACCGTCATCGGCATCGTGCGCTCGTTCCACGAGCTCGAGACGAGCGGCGGCCAGGTCTCGGCCGGCCTCATGGCGCAGATCGGTGAAGCCCTCGTCGCGACACTGATCGGTCTGCTCGTCGCCCTGCCGGCGGTCGCGTTCTTCAACCTCTTCCAGCGCCTGATCAAGGGCCGCGTCGTCCGTGGCGAGGCCATGGGCAAGGACGTCCTCGCGTTCCTCAAGTCGGAGCGCCCGGCGAGCGAGCGCGGCATCCCGATGAGCGCGCCGCGCGAGGAAAAGCCGGCGAAGTCCAAGGAAGCACCCAAGGCGAAGGCCGGCGGGAAGGCCTCATCCTCCAAGCCCTCGAGCGACGAGGACGACGAGGACGACGAGACGAGCGGAGCGAGCTGACCCATGGCCGGCGGCGCAGGCAAAGACGACGACGACATGATCACGGCGATCAACGTGACGCCGTTGGTCGACGTCGTGCTCGTGCTGCTGATCATCCTCATGGTCACGGCCAGCTACATCGTCAGCAAGAGCATCCCGATGGACCTGCCGAACGCCGCGAGCGGCGAGGGCACGCCACCTCAGGCGCTGGCGATCTCGATCGACCAGCAAGGGGCGCTCTATCTCGACGCAGAGCCGATCGAGGAGGGCGCGCTGCGCACGCGTGTGCATGAGTACGTGGCGCGCGTCGGCGAGCCCGAGGCGCGGGCGACGATCGCCGCCGACGGGCGCGTGTCCCACGGTCAGGTCGTCCACATCATGGACCTGCTCCGACGCGAGCACGTGTCCCACTTCGCCATCAACGTTCGCCCCGAAGATCTCGCCACGCCCTGACCGCCGTCGCTCCTCGAAGGCGGGCCCGACGATGTACGACTCGCGCCAGAGCCAGTGGATCCTCGGGGTGGGCTTCGGCCTGAGCCTCGTGCTGCACGTCGCGGCCTGGCTCGGCCTCGTCTCGCTCCCCTCGAGCGACGATCTCGCGGCGATGCTCCACTTCGAGACCGTGACGATCATCGAGGAGCCCGTGCCGCCGCCTCCCCCGGCGCCGCCCGAGCCCGAGGTCGTGGAGCCGGAGCCGGAGCCCGAGGTCCCGCCGCCGCCCGTGCGCCGCGAGCGTCCGACGGCACCGACCGACGAGCCGCCCCCGCCCGAGGACACGCCGCCGCCCGCCGCCGAGGAGCAGATCGAGGACTTCACGGGCGAGACGCTCACGAACGACAGCACCGACGGCTGGCAGAGCGCGGTCGGGAGCGGCGCGCCGATGGACGCCCCCATCGGTGGGCCGACCGGGGTGGTGACGGGGCGGCGCCGCGAAGGCTCGCCCGACGGCGTCGTGGGCGGGACGGGCACCGGCGCCGTCGAGCCGGGCCCGCGCATGGTGGGCCTGCGCGATCTCTCCGCGCCGCCGGCCGCGCCGGAGCGCGACCGCCTCGCCGGGCTCGTGCGCCAGTACTACCCGCCCGATCTGCGTCGCCAGTCCATCGAAGGACGGGCGACGGTTCGACTGCGTGTCGGGCCCGAAGGGCGCGTGAGCCGCGTCCGGATGCGGACCGAGAGCCACGAGGGCTTCGGCCAAGCGTGCGTCCACGTGATCCAGGAAGCCGGCGCCTGGGGCACCCCGCTCGATCGAGACGGAAGCCCGGTCGCGACGCAGGTCGACTTCGAGTGCGTGTTCGACTTGCACCTCTGAGCGCGAAGAGTGCGCCGCGCGGCCACCGGGCGCTCCAGACTCACTGAACATGCGCCCGCGA
Source organism: Sandaracinaceae bacterium (assembly GCA_044223665.1). Classification (GTDB taxonomy): domain Bacteria; phylum Myxococcota_A; class Polyangia; order Polyangiales; family Sandaracinaceae; genus JBBSAT01. Next base: position 3,427 of record JBGALT010000205.1, read on the forward strand.
CGCGCGGCCGCTGTCGCTAGAACTCTGGCGAACCGTCGCATCGTCGTTGCGAGCTTCGACCCGCGTCGGCGATACTCGATCCTCGCGGCGAAGGGATTGCCGCGTCCGGAGAACTCATGCGCCGACTGGCTCGCTGCACCGCCTGGCCCCTCGCCGCCCTCGCGCTCTTGCTCGGGGCGTCCGCCTCGCAGGCGCACGCTCAGACGCCGCCGCTCGGTGACTTCTCGGCCATTCGCTTCCACGTCGCGCCCGGCCCCGGCAACTACTTCATGACCGACGGCGCCGTGGTGCACGGCGCGCTCAACGGCTTCGCCGGCGTCACGCTCGACTACGGCTACCAGCCCTTCCGCCTCTATCCCGCCGAGTGCGACGCGATGGGGAACAACTGCCGGACCAACGGCACCCCGACCAACATCATCAGCGATCTCGGCGTCGCGCACCTCTACGGCGGCGTCGCGCTCTTCGATCGCGTCCAGATCGCGCTCTCGTTGCCGATCGCGATCGCGGTGGGCGATCAGTTCTTCGCGCCCGGCAGCGGCCCCAGCATGCCGCTCCTGCCCGGCGGCTCGTCCGTCGCGCTCTCGGACCCGCGCTTGGACGTGAAGGTGAACCTGCTCGACGATCACGGCAGCGGCTTCCACCTCGGCCTCGTGGTGTACGGCACGGCCCCGGTAGGCCACGCGATCGCGGCGCGCCACTACCTCGGCGACGAGACGCCGACGTTCGGTGGGCACCTCATCGCCGAGCTCGTGAACTCGGGCTTCCACCTGGCGATCAACGTCGGCGGCGTGTGGCGCGACGGGCAGACGCTCTTCTCGACGGCGGCACAGTCGCAGCTCACGTACGCGGCCGCCGTCGGCTACGAGATCACGCCGCTGATCGACGTCTTCGCCGAGGTGAACGGCGCCTCGTCGCTCAACTCGCGGGTCGACGGCAACGGCCTCGAGGCGCGCCTCGGCGCGCGCCTGCGCGTCGACGACGTCGTGTTCTCGCTCGGCGCCGGCCCCGGCATCATCGGCGGCATCGGCGTCCCGGTCGTGCGCGTGCTCGGCGGCTTCCAGTGGGCGCCGCTCTCCACCGACGAGGACGGCGACGGCATCCTCGACGCCACCGACGGCTGCCCGAGCGAGGCCGAGGACATCGACGACTTCGACGACGCCGACGGCTGCCCCGATCAGGACAACGACGGCGACGGCATCAACGACGGCTTCGACAACTGCCCGAGCGAGGCCGAGGACATCGACGGCCAGGACGACACCGACGGCTGCCCCGACGTCGACACCGACGGCGACGGCGTCCAGGACGGCTACGACAGCTGCCCGACGCAGCCCGAGGACATGGACGGCGACCGCGACGACGACGGCTGCCCCGACCACGACCGCGACCGCGACCACATCAACGACGACGTCGACCAGTGCCCGGATCAGCCCGAGGACACCGACGGCTACGGCGACGAAGACGGCTGCCCGGAGACCGACTTCGACGGCGACGGCATGACCGACGACGCCGATCAGTGCCCGGACCAGGCCGAAGACGCCGATGGCTTCGAGGACGACGACGGATGCCCCGAGGAGGCCGGCCCGCCGACGGGCACGCCGGGGGACCGCGACGGCGACACCATCCGCGATGCGCACGACCGCTGCCCCGACCAGCCCGAGGACCACGACGGCGATCACGACGCCGACGGCTGCCCCGAGTGAGAGGGTGACAGGAAACCTGTCGCCCTCTCTCGCGGAGCGATACGAGGGGGGCAAAGGGTGTCGCTGCATCGGCACGGCACCCAGCAGACGCCGCTGAGCAAGGCCGGAATGCCGGAACCCACCCCGGCCCACTCGTGGCCGGTTCCTACACTCCTCCCTTCCTCAGCGGAGAATTCGGTTCGACCGCATCGCCGATCGGACGACACTCCTCGATCCGACAGAGCGCCCGCGAGCCGAGAGGCCCGCGGGCGACTTCGATCAGCAAAGAGTGCTCGGCCCGGAGGCCCCGGACGGAAGCGGGCGAAGCCCGCGGACGGAAGGGGCCGCAGCGGGCGAGCCGATCGGTGATCAGCGCGCGCGCTCGAGGATGCGCACGATCCCGCGATCGCCGTCGACCTCGAGCAGATCGCCCGTCGCGATCGCGCGGGTGCCCGTCTTCACGTTCACGACGGCCGGCAAGCCGAACTCGCGCGCGACGACGCTCGCGTGGGAGAGGGCGCCACCGAGATCGGTGACGAGCGCGCCCGCGGCGAGGAAGAGCGGCGACCAGCCGACGTCGGCGTGATGCGAGACGAGAACCTCGCCCGCCTGGAGCTGCCCGGCCTCGTGCGCCGTCTTGAGCACGCGCGCCTTGCCGATCGCTCGACCGCGGGAGGCGCCGACGCCCACGAGCTCGTTCGTGCCGTCGAGCTCGGCGAGCGGTGGCGGGAAGCCGACGAACGTATCGGGGGGATCGGGGAGCGCGCGGTCGCGCTCGAACTGCAGGCGCCGGCTCTGGATCAGGCTGGCGACGCCGTGCGCCTCGCCCTTCAGCACGGCGTGCACCTCGTCGATCCCGAGGAAGAACGCTCCGCCCTCCCCGACCCCGGGCTCGAGCGCGAGCATCCGGCGCGAGGCGTCCAGCGCGACCGTGCGGAACAGGCCGAGCACCTTCACCACGTGGCCACGCAGCCGCTCGCGCAGGCGCACGAAGTGCTGGACGAGCCCGAGCAGGCGCACCATCGGCGGCCGGGCGAAGAACGGCACCGCCGACGACAGCCTCGCCTCGGCGCGCGCGCGCACCTCCTGCTGGCGCTCCTCCACCAGGCTGGGGCCACGGCTCGAGGCGGCACCGCTCGCGAGCGGCGCCTCGGCCAGCATGGAGCGCAGGTGCATGCGGACGGTCGCGAACGGGAGCGTCGCGTCCTCGCGCCAGCGCGGCTCGGCGATCTCGGCCTCACGCGCGCCGCGGTCGCCGTACTGGCTGAGGAACTCCTCGAGCACGAGGCGCGTCGGCCCCGCGGGCACCTCCCGCACGCGCAACGCGCCAGGCTCCTTCGACTGCAGGTACGCGAGCGCCGTCGGATCCCGGCGCGCCACCTCCGCGATGCGATAGAGCGCGATGCCGGGGCCCGCGCTGTCCACGTCGCTGAGCCCGGTGAGCAGATCGCGCATGGCCTGATCGGCCTCGGCGGCCGACATGTCCCGCAGCGCGACGTGGACCAGGCCCCGCAACGCCACGACCGACGCGAGGAGATTGCCGTAGACGTTCAGCAGCACCTGTCCCGACGAGTCGAGCAAGCGCTCGACGTCGACGAGCGTGCGATGCAGCGCGGTCGCGGAGAGCAACCGGAAGTCGATCGACTCGATGCGCCGCACGTCCTCGCCGAACTCGGCCTCGAAGGCCTGCACGCGCTCGGTGAGCCGGAAGTTCTCGCGGAAGTAGCGGGCCGTCGTGACGGGCAAGCGCGCCCAGAACCCGGCCGAGCCGACGCCGCCGCGCTCGATCTCCAGGCGCTCGGCCTCGTCTCCACCGCCGAGCGAGAGCAGGACCTTCGGCGAGAGCCCCGGGACCTGCGAGCCGATGGCGAAGAACTCGCTCATGTTCAGGTAGATCCGCCCGCGGAAGTTCCCGACCAGCTCGGCGTCCTTCGGCACGACGCAGCCCAGCGCGCCGAACGCGCGGCGGAAGCCGGTGTCGGAGAAGCCGCTGAGCACCGACCACGTGAAGGGCGTCGCGACCCCGGGAAGAGCCTCGCCGACGTTGAGGTTCGACCACACCGTCTTGGCGCGGTCGGCCATCGCGCGGCGGGCGGCCGGTCGCATCGGCGGCTTCTTGAGCGCGGTGACCGGGCGTGCCTGCAGGACGAAGACGGTCGAGCCGACCCGCGCCCACTCCACGTCCCGCGCGTCGCCGAAGAAGTTCTCGATCCGGACGCCGAGGTCGGCGAGCGCGGCGATCGTGCGGTCGTCGAGCACGAAGCGCGCGCTCAGCTCGGGGGCCACGTCCTCTTCGTGCGAGCCGCGCTCGACCGAGTAGCGGAGCGCGCGGAGCTTCTCCCCGAGCACGCGGTCGCGCACGAAGCGCGTGGCTTTGTCGATCCGCACCGTGTCGGGCGAGACGCGCCCATCCACGACCGGGCCGCCGAGCCCGTACGCCGCATTGACGACCATCTCGCCCTCGTCGCCGGAGAGCGGGTTGACGGTGAAGAGGACGCCCGCCGCGTCGGCCGGGACGAGCGCCTGCACCACGACGCCGAGGGCCGCACGATCGGTGACCCCGAGCGCGCGCAGGTAGGCCATGACGCGGGGCGTGTACAGGCTCGCCCACACCTCGCGCAGCGCGCGCTCGAGGGCCTCGTCGGTCGTGACGCCGAGGATGCTCTCGAACAGGCCCGCTGCCGATCGCGCATCCTCGTCCTCGCGGAGCGCCGAGCTGCGCACGGCGACGGCCAAGGCCCCCTCCTCCCGGAGCGCCGCATGCTGGCGACGGATCGCATCGAGCGCGAGCCGGGGGATCGCCACCTCCCGCACGCGCGCCGCGAGCGCGGCGAGGCGCTCGTCGCTCACGTCGCGCGCCGGCGCAGCGAGGAGGTGATCGGGCAGCTCGGAGGGCGAGAGCGCCGCCGCCAGGGCCTCGGTCATGACCTCCGAGGAGATCGCGAACGCCGCCGGCACCGGAAAGCCGGCCCGCGCGAGCGACGCGAGCGCCCGGGCCTTTCCGCCGAAGGGGGCGGCTTTGCGCGGGACGAGGGTCTCGATGCGGCGGATCCCCGGGTGCATCCGGCGGGAGGATACGACCGCCCGGGCGACGCGCCCCCGAAAACGCACCGGCCGTGCAGCCGCCTCCCCGACGTGCTTTTCTTTCGGGCGAGCGGTTCAGGGAGGCACGTCGATGGCGGTCTGCAAGGGTTGTGGCGAAGAGACCGACGAGCTCTTCGCGGTGAAGGTGGGCGGCAAGACCAAGAAGCTCTGCGAGGACTGCAAGTCCCGCGCGGAGGAAGAGGCCGAGATCGGCGCCGAGAGCGAGCGCGCCGTGCGCGGCATGATGGAGTACAAGGGAAAGCGCTGATCGGCCTCGCGCTGCGCCGAGCTGCGATCAGCCGCGACGGGCGGCGTCGAGGCGAGCCCGGATCCGGGCCTCGAAGACGGCGTCCAGCCCGGTGGACGGGAGCTCCTTCGTGCGAAAGCGCTGGCCGGTGCTCTCGTCGACGGCATAGCGGTCCTCGACCCCGTAGCGGCGCACGAGGGTGTCGCGCGCCTCGGTCGGGCGCGCCCTTCGGGCGGCCGCCCACGCGGCCAGGGCGGCGTCGAGCGCGGTGGCTCGGGCCTGCTTGGCCGGGAGGTCGAGATCCATGACCGGCGCGCCCGCGGCGTCGAAGACGCGCAGCCGCACGCGCCCTCGACGCACCGGCGAGCGCTCCACGCGCAGGGCGGCGGGCGCGTCCGGGCACGGCAGGGCGATCACGCGGACCGCAGCCGTGCGCCGATCGGGGCCGCGCCCGACGTCGGCGAGGCGGTGCAGGCCCGACTCTTCTCGCAGCGACGCGAACAGGTCGTGGCCCACGAGGTGAAGCGCGATGCTGCTCGCGCCCGCTTCGTCCCGCGTGTCGTCGATGCGCTGCACCTCGACGCCATGCCCCTCGGCCCAGGCCTCGTACATGCTCGCCAGCGCGTCGAGCAGCTGCGCCGCCTCCGACGTGGCCCCCACACGGGTCAGCGCGAGCACCACGTCTGCGCGATCCTCGGGCGCCGCGACGAACGTGCGGTGCTCGAGCATGGTGAGGGCACGCTCGATGTCGTCGAGCGCCGCGTGCGCCTTCGCCGCGACCGCCGGGCCGCGCACCGCCTCGCGCACGAGATCGGCCGCCCCCTCGAGCCGGCGCTCGATCGTCTCGCGCGAGCCCTCTCGGTCGTCGAGATCGGCGAGCTCGGTCATCGACGCGCGCGCGCGGGCCGGGTCGTCCCAGAACGTCGGCTGCCCGAGCGCGAGCACGAGCTCGGCCCGTCGACGCGCCGCCTCGAGCCGGCGTGGATGCTCGGTCAGGGCAGCGGCCCGTGAGAGCAGGCCCTCGAGGCGCGACGCGAGGCCGCTCCGATCCCGGCTGGGCGCCACCGAGCGGCCGCTCGCCGGCGGGGGCGGCGGCGCGATCGCGCGCACGACCACGTCCTCCCCCGTCACTTCCACACGGAGGATCGTGCCGGCCGGCTCGGACGGCAGCGACACGATCCGCTCGGCGAGCGGCAAGAGCACACGTCGCTCGACGCGCCGCTTGAGCGGCCGAGCCCCGTAGGCCGCCGAGAAGCCCTCGCGCGCGAGCAGGTCGACGACCTCGGGGGCGAGATCGACCGAGAGCCGGCGCCGGAGCACCCCGCTCCGCAGCACGACCTTGCCGAGCTCGCGCCGCGCCAGCGTCCGGACGATGTCGGCCGAGAGCGGGCGGAACACCACGATCCGGCCGAAGCGGTTGACGAGCTCGGGCCGGAAGACGCGGCGCACCTCGCGCAAGACCGCCTCTTCCGACGCGGCCTCGCCGCCCGCCCGTCCGAAGCCGAGCGCGTCCACGTCGATGCGCGCGCCGACGTTCGACGTCATCACGACGACCGTCCGCCGGAAGTCGGTGGTGCGCCCGCGCGCGTCGGTGAGGCGGCCGTCGTCGAGCAGCTGAAGCAGGATGTCGTGGACGTTGGGGTGCGCCTTCTCGATCTCGTCGAGGAGCACTACCGAGAACGGGCTCTCGGCGATCCGCCGGACGAGCTGGCCCTCGATCGACGGGTTCCGGACACTCCCGATGAGGCGCTCGTGGCTGTCCCAGTCGCGCAGCTCCGACATGTCGATGCGCACCATGCGATCGGGCGCGCCGAAGAGGTGCTCGGCGAGCGCCTTGGCGAGCTCGGTCTTTCCGACGCCCGTCGGCCCCACGAAGAAGAGGGAGCCGTACGGTCGATCGGGATCGGTCAGCCCGGCCTTCACCAACGTGACGAGCTCGACCACGACGTCGACGGCCTCGCGCTGGCCCAGGATGCGCTCCTCGAAGAACGCGCGGACCTGCGCCGCGTCGAAAGGAGCCCGATCGTCGAGCAGCTCGCGCGGCATCCCGGTGGAGCGCGCGAGGGCGGCGATCACGTCGGAGCCGTCCACCACGCGGTCGGCGCTCGCGTCCTTCTCGAGCCGCTCCCGCACACCGACGAGGACCTGATCGGTGAGGCGGGCGGCGGCACCGGGCTGGACCGCGCCGGCTGCGTAGAGCGGCGAGGCCTCGACGATCTGGTCGAGCACCGCGGGCGGCACGACGAGGGGCGCGGGCTCGGCGGCGCTGGCGTGGCTGATCCGACCGCGGACCACGGCGCGCGTGGCATCGGGCGTGGGCTCGCCGATCCGCACGCGCTCGAAGACGCGCCGCAGCGCGCCGTGGCGATCCATGCCGCGCCGGAGCCCGTCGTCGGTCGACTCGGCGACGATCGCGATCTCGCCGCGGTCGAGGTAGGGCGCGAGGATGTCGGCGAAGGTGCCGTCGCGATCGGCGGACTTGCCCTGGGTCGCGAGGGCGTGGACGTCGGTGACGTAGAGGACGACGCGGGCCGGCGCGCGGGCCAGATCGATCAGCCGCTTGAGGCGCGTCTCCCACTCTCCCAGATAGCGGGTGCCCGCGAGCACCTCGCCCGTGGACGTCTCGAGCACGCTCCAGCTCGGCGCCCTCGCGAGCAAGCGACGCGCGAGCGCGTGCACCGCGGAGGTCTTGCCGACACCGCTCGGGCCCACGAGGACCACGCTGCGGCGAGACTCTCCGGTGAGCAACGCCGCGACCTGATCGACGAGCGCATCGTCGCCGATCCGGACCGCGTGCTCGGGGCGGCGACCGTCGAGCACGGTGCCGAACGAAGCGAGATCGGAAGCCGCAGGTGCGCCCACGGCGGCGCGCGTGGCCGAGGAAGGTGGCGCGCCGGTGATCGCGCGGAGCACCGGCTGATGCCGTGGATCGAGCGTGTCGATCACGCGCACGAGCGCTTCCTTCGCGGGCGGTCGCGAGGCGAGCAGCCGCGCGACCTCGGCGCTCCCCTGGCGCGCCGCGACGTGGGCGAGGACCCCGGCCGCGCTCGTCTTCGTGGGCACACGGGCGCAGGCCTCGGCGAGGGCCGCGATCGAGTCGGCGTCGAGGCGCGCGAGCTCGCCCAGGCCCTCGATCCCCGCGCGCGCGAGCGGCGCCAGGAACGAGCCGGCCGCGCGCCGGAAGTGCGCCTCGTCCGCCGGATCACGCGCGCGGGCGAGCGCGTGGATGTGCTGGTCGTGGGCCGCGTCGACGCTCGCGAGGCGCCGGAGCGCCTCGTAGGCCGCGGGCGGCAGCCCCTGACCGAGGTGCGCGCAGGTCTGGGCGACGACGTCGACGTGCTTGTCGACCAGGAGCCGCGCCAGCACCGCTTCGCGGCGCGGTGTGCGCGCGACCATGCCGAGCGCTCCGCCCAGCGCCGCCCGATGCGCCCACGCGAGGTGCGCCGCCAGCGAGTCGAGCGCCGGCTCGACCACGCGATCGAAGTGCGTGGCGAGGCTCGCGGCGACGTCGGCCACCACGTCGAGCCGGTCGTCGGGATCGCGCCCCGCCTTGTCGAGTGGCGCGAGCAGCTCGTCGAGCGTCGGTTCCTTCACCGGCCGTGCATGGTACTGCCCTCGCGCACCGTTCGTCGTGGGGTCTTCGGGGCGTCGCGCGAGCTCGCGCCGACGCCAGCGCGGCGGACACCAGCGCGGCAGACACCAGCACGGCAGACACCAGCGCGGCAGACACCAGCGCAGCGGACAGCCGCGCGGCCGACGCGTGTCAGCCTTCGGCCGTCTTCTTCTCGTCGCCCTCGGGGGCCGCCGGCGCATCGCCCGAGGCGCCCGCACCGTCGGACTTCATGTGGCAGTTCTTGTACTTCTTGCCGGAGCCGCACCAGCACGGATCGTTGCGGCCGACCTTCGGCTTGTCGCGCTTGACGGTCTCGACCTTCGGCGGCGCCGACATGCGCGCGGCCAGCGCCGGCTGCGCCTGCGGGCCCGCCGCGCCCGGCGCCGCGCTCGCACGCGCGGGGGCCGCC
>JBGALT010000206.1:0-12537 GCA_044223665.1 Sandaracinaceae bacterium
GGGCGCGCCTGCTCGCTCGCCGCCGGACGTGCGGCGTGCTGGGGTCGCGAGGCAGGCGCGATCGGCGCGCAGCCGCGAGAGGTCGCGAGCGGGGTGCGCGTGCTCTCGCCGTCCTCCGACTTCGCGTGCGCGATCGCCGACGACGCGCGCGTGCTCTGCTGGGGCGCGGGGACCCATGGTGAGCTCGGCCGCGGCGCGCTCGCGAGCGACCCGACGCCGGCCGCCGTCGCGGACGTCGCGTCGGCCGTCGGCCTCGCCACGGGCGAGCACCACGCCTGCGCCGTGCTCGCGAACGGACACGTGCGCTGCTGGGGATCGAACGCCAGCGGCCAGCTCGGCGTGGCGGGTGGTGGCGATCACGCTTCGCCGGTGGAGGTTCCGGCGATCGACGACGCGCGCGCGGTCGCGGCCGGCCTCGCGCACACGTGCATCCTCCACATGAACGGCGCCGTCTCGTGCTGGGGCGCCGGACGGGATGGTCAGCTCGGCGCGGGCACGGCGGTCGCGTCCGAGACACCGCTGCAGGTCCGTGGGATCTCCGGCATCGTCGAGGTGGTGGCGGGCGTCGCACACACCTGCGCGCGCGGGGGCGCAGGCGAGGTGTGGTGCTGGGGCGCCAACCGATGGGGACAGCTCGCGGTCGACGATCCGGAGCCGCATGCGACCCCCGTGCGCGTCGAGGGGGTCGAAGCGCGCGGGATCGCGGCCGGCAGCACGCACACGTGCGCGCTCGTCGAGGGCGGCGTCGCGTGTTGGGGATCGGACGCGAGCGGACAGCTCGGCGATGGCGCGACGCTCTCGTCGAGCACGCCGGTGCTGGTCGCGACCGAGGGCGCGCCTGCAGGCGCCGTCGACGATCGCGCGCACTGAACGTCGCGCGCGCTCCGGTCGCCGACTCGACGCGTCGCTGCGGGAGATCTCGCGGTCGCGCGATGTGCTCGCTCGCGTGTGGATCTCGCGTGACGACTGACACGAACGAGCGCGTCCACCACTCGCCACTCGAGATATCGCGCTTACGTTCGGTGCATGCACGGGGTCGACTTCTTCGCGGCACATCCGCAGTGGGGCTGGCTCCTCCTCGTCGGTCTCGCGGTGTTCCCGCGGATCACGCTGCTCTTCGTGGGCGGGCCCTTCGGCTGGCTCGCGTGGCTCGGATGGCTCTTCACGCCGCACCTGCTCGTCGCGATCCTCGCGACCAGCTGGTACTGGAGCACGAACCCGGCGCTCTGCGTCGTGGCCTGGTTCTTCGCGTTCGCCGGCAGCGGCGGTGAAGGGGCGGCGGCGCGTCACGCACGGCAGCGGCGGGAGCGACGGCGCCAGCAGCGCGAGCGAGAACGAGAGCGCGAGCGAGAACGAGAGCGAGAACGACTCGCGGCGGGAGAAGCAGTATGAGGCGCTCACTCGCCGGGTCGGACCCGGCCACCGACAACCTCCGGGACGCGCTCGCGCGCGAGCAGCACCGCATCGACGACCTCTTCTCCGCAGTGCTGCGGGCGGTCGAGGCTCGCGACGGCGCGCGCGTCTCTCTCTCGCTCGGGGCGCTCGGCCGGCGGCTGCTCGACCACCTCCGCACCGAGGAGCGTCACCTCTTGCCGCGGCTGGCGGAAGCGCACCCCCGTGAGGCCGAGATCCTGCGGGCCGACCACGCGGACATCCGCGCCCGACTCGCGGCGCTCGGTCTGTCGATCCACGCCGGCGGCCCCTCGGCCTCCCAGGTCGCGGAGCTCGCCTCGCTCGTGAACGCGCACGGCGTGCGTGAAGACGAGCTCACCTACGACTGGGCCGACACGCACCTCGATCCACAGGATCGCATCGACTTGCTGGAGCGCCTGCGCTCGCGCTTGGCCCAAGCCCAGGACACCCATGACTAGCTCTCTCGGTGGGGATCGGCGGCCGAGCGATCCCCGGCTCCCCCGCCCGCGCCAGCGCGAGGACGAGACGCCCCTGCGCCACGACACGGTGCCCGCCCGACGCCGCGGCGTGCGCATCTCCACGCAGACCGGGCCCGAGCTGCACGAAGGCGCCCGCCTCGGTGACTATCGCATCGTGCGCCCGATCGGCTCCGGCGGGATGGCGAGCGTGTACCTCGCCCGCGACGAGGCCCTCGACCGGGACGTGGCGATCAAGATCGCGCGGGACACCGGGCCCGCCTCGCTCGAGATGATGGAGCGCTTCCGATCGGAGGCGCGGGCGATGGCGCGCATCGCGCACCCGAACGTCGTCCGCATCCACGCGCTCGGCGATCTGCAGGGCGTCCCCTACATCGTCATGGAGCACGTTCCCGGAGAGGACCTCTCGCAGCTGCTCGCGCAGCGCGGCGGGCGTCTTCGTCTCGCCGAGGCGCTGGCGGTGCTCGATCAGATCTGTCGCGGTGCATCGGCGATCCACGCGGCGGGTCTGGTGCACGGGGATCTCAAGCCGGCCAACGTGCTCTTCGGGCCGGGCTTCCGCGTCGTGCTGAGCGACTTCGGCCTCTCGCGGCGCGTGACGGCGGCGCCTTCGTCGTGGTCGACGCCGGCGTACGGCGCGCCCGAGCTCGCGCGCGGGGACGAGCTCGCACCCGCGCTCGCCCAGCGCGTGGACGTGTACTCGATCGCCGTGATGGCGTACGAGCTGCTCACCGGGAAGCTGCCGTTCGAGCCGGAGGAGCGGCGGGCCCACGCGATCGATGGCCTCGTGCCGACGCGTCCGAGCGTGATCCGACCCGAGCTCCCGAGCGAGCTCGACGTCCCGCTGCTGGCGGCGCTGACGACCGATCCGGAGCTCCGCACGCCGAGCGCCGATGCGCTCCGCCGCGCGCTCGAGCGCGTGCCGCTCCATCCGGCGCCCGATCATCGGATCCGCATCCTGGTGGCGGACGACGATCCCGACTACCGCGATCTCGTGCGGCGAACGCTGGCGCGGAGCTTTCGAGGCGGGACGATCGAGTCGGTGAGCGACGGAGCCTCGGCGCTGGCGTCGGCGCTGGCGATGCGCCCGGACCTGGTGGTCACCGATCTCGACATGCCTGGGCTCAACGGTGTGGAGCTGCTCGCCGAGATGCGCGCGCACCCCAGCCTCGAGTCCGTGCCGGTGATCGTCCTCTCGGCGATCGGGGGCCCGGCCGACTGGGCGCTGCTCGGTCGGCTCGGCGCGCAGGCGTTCGTGGGCAAGCCCTTCGACGCGCAGCAGCTGACCTCGGTCGCGCACGCGATCACCGGCTGACCACGTGCGCGCGGGGCGGCTCGCCCCCCGAGCGTCGTCGAGGACGAGGCGCGCGAGCGGGAGCGAGTGGCCTCAGCGCGGCAACGTGACGGAGAACGTGGAACCCTCGCCGAGCTGGCTCTGCACCTCGAGGCGACCGCCGTGGGCCTCGACCACGCGGTGCGCGATCGCCAGGCCGAGCCCGGTGCTCTTCTCGCCCGACGTGCCCGTGCGGCGCGCGCGTGCGAAGGGGTGGAAGAGCTTGGGGACGAAGTCCGGCGCGATGCCGATCCCGTGGTCGGTCACCTGCACGCGGGCCTCGCCGGCGCTCGGCGCATCCACGCGGAGGGTCACCTCGGTGCCGCGGTTCGAGTACTTGATCGCGTTCGTGACGAGGTTCGCCAGGACCTGCTCGAAGCGCGCGCGATCGGCCGGCACCGGCGGGACCGGGTCCGCCGCGAGGACGAGCGAGAGCCGGATGTCCTTCGCGCTCGCCATGTGCTCGTGAGCGGACATCACCTCGCGTGCGAGTGCCACCAGATCGCAGGGCATCTTGCGGAGCACGAGTGTGCCCGCCTCGATCGACGAGACGTCGAGCAGATCGTCGATGAGCTCCGTCATCGTCGCGCACGACGTGCGGATCTTGCAGAGGACCTCGGCGACCTCCCCCGCGTCGAGCTCTTCGGGGTGCTCGAGCAGCAGCTCCGTGTAGCCGCGGATCACGCCGATGGGGCTGCGCAGATCGTGCGCCGCCATGCCGAGCAGGACGTTCTTGTCCTGCGCGGCGCGCGCGAGCTCGGCGTTGCGCGCGCGCAGCTCCCGCACGATGCGGCGATGCGTCCGCGCGAAGCGGATCGCGTGCGAGAGCCCGTCGGGGCCGATGCGGCCGACGTCCACCCGATCGTCGGCGCCTGCCTCGCTCGCCTCCGCCGCGGCCTGGGGCGTGAGGTCGGCGGTCACGACGATGACGGGAAGATCGTGGCCGGCGGCGCGGGCCTGCCGGAGGAACTCGAGCCCGGAGCTCGAGCCGAGCTGTCGTGCGAGCAGACACACGTCGAACGAGCGTCGCTCGAGCAGGGCGAGCGCCTCGGCGCCGGTCTTCACGTGAACCGTTCGTGCGCGCCCGCTCCATGCGAGATCGAGGTGGGCACGGGTCGTCGAGTGCCTCACTTCGTCGTCATCGACCACGAGGACGTCCAACTTCTCGTCCGAGATCGGCTCGATCACTGCTACCTCCGGCGCCGCCCCCATGCATGCTGCGGTCGTTCCGCAAACGTGCAAACGAAACGGCACGCGGACGGTCGCGCGCGGAAAATCTCCCGCCCACGGCGAGCGCGTCGGCGCGTCGCGTGGCCTCGACCGATCGTCAGCGTCTCGGCGAGGGCGGGATCGACGAGGGGCGCGCCGCGAGATCGTGGCGCCGGCGATCGAGCAGCGCCGCCGCCGCTTGCTCGGACACGGGGTCGAACGAGTCGTAGGCGTCGCAGACCTCGTGGACCTGATCGACCTGCTGCAAGCACACCAGCCCATCGACGTACGGGTCGATGCGGGTGATCGAGCCGCGCGTGGCGACCGGGATCGCGACGACGAGCCGATGCGGCTTCTCTTGTCGGATGGCCTGCACCGCCGCGCGGGCGCCGGCCCCGGTCGCGCAGCCGTCGTCGACCAGCACCACCGTCTGGTTGCGAATCGATGCACGCGGGTGGTGGTGCACGGAGGCCGACAGGTGCACGAGCTGGTGGTGCTCGCGCGCCGCGATCTGCGCGAGCGCAGGATCGGCGCTGCCGCGATCGTGCGTGCCGTGCGGAGCCGCGGCGTGCGCGCTCGACTCGGCGATCGCGCCCACGTGCTCGAGCGGATGCTCGCCCGAGCCGAGGTGATGCACGGCCCATCCCTCGAGGGGCGCCTCGAGCGCGAGGGCGACCTCGTAGGCTACCGGTACGCCGCCGGGGGCCACGCCCACGACGACCGTCGCGGGACCGCGGAGCTCGCGGAGCCGTTCCCCCAGCTTTCGTCCGGCGTCGCTGCGATTCTCGAACGAGCGTGTCATCGCCCACCTCCGATCTCGTGCGTACGTCGTGTGTCCGCTCGAGATGTACGCACCGAGCGCGCTCGCGCGAGCCCTACGGGCCGCGAAGCGCGCGAAAGAGCGTCCCTGCGGCGGGTCGCCGCGGGTCGCGACCTCGGGGGATCCGCACGCCTCAGGCTTCTTCCTCGGGCTGCGAGGGCGCGGCGGCCGGAGGCTCGAGCTTCGCGAGCCGGTAGCGGACCTGGTCGCGGTTGATCCCGAGCAAGCGGCCGGCGCGCGTTCGATTGCCGCCCGTGCGCTCGAGGGCCTGACGCACGAGGCTGCGCTCCAGCGCGGCGAGGTCGACCCCGTTCGCCGGCAAGACGAAGGTGGGGGCGGGCGGGGCCGCGGGCACCGGCAGCGCGCGCGCGATCGCCTTCGTGAGCTGCACGACGTCGATCGGCTTGCCGACGTAGTCGGCCGCGCCGGCGCGCATGGCCTGGACGACCGACTCGACGCCGACGCTGCCGCTGAGGACGACGACCGGTGTCGCCGGCCATCGTGCGCGGAGCTCCTCGAGCAGGGCGAATCCGTCGGCGTCGGGGACCCGCACGTCGAGCAGGACGAGCCGGACGGAACTGGTTTCGAGAGCCGTTTTCGCTTCGCTCGCTCGTTCGAAGCCGCGAACGTCGTAGACGCCGCCGAGGGCTTCGACGAGCAAGGTGCGCGTGGCGGCATCGTCGTCGATGAGAACGATGCGAGGGCGTTCCTCGAAGGGGGGCGTTTGGCATCGAGTCACGAATAAGCACTCGTCTCGGTCGCGCTACCGAGATCGCATCTCGACGCGCGCGATCGATCGCGCGCGAGCCGGTCGCGCGCGCTCGCCGCGAAGTGAGAACGAGCACGCGGGCGCGAGCGCCGGCTGCGCGAGCGCCGGTGGGAAGCGGAGCGGTTCGTGGTACGAGAGGTCGTGCTCGTGCCCCTCTGGAGGCGAACATGATTCGGACGATCCTCTGTGGAACCGACTTCTCCCCCGCGGCCTCTCGTACGCTCGAGCACGCGGTCCTGTGGGCCGAGCGGCTCGGCGCGACGCTCGAGATCGTGCACGTCGTGACGCCGCTCGTGTCGGCGATCCCCGAGCGATCGTTTCTCTCCGAGCTCCACGCGACCCTTCGCGACGACGCCGAGGGCAAGCTCGACGCGCTCGTCGAGCGCACCGGGGCGCGCGTGCGGGCTCGGGGACACCTCGCCGAGGGCTATGCCGATCAGCAGCTGCTCGCCCGCGCGAAGGAGATCGGCGGCGACGTGATCGCGCTGGGCGCGCACGGCGCGCGTGGGGTCGCCGACGCGATCCTCGGTGGCACCGTCGATCGCGTGACGCGCGCGTCGTCGATCTCGGTCCTCGTCGTTCCCTCCGACGCGCCGCCCGTCGTGCCGCGCGCCATCGTGGTGCCCAGTGATCTCGGGCCACCCTCGGGCCACGCGCTCGACGTGGCCCGCACGCTGGCGGCCCCGTTCGGTGCGACCCTCGACGTGGTCGAGGGGTACACCGTTCCGCACTTCGCGGATGCGTCGTCTCCGGAGGCCCGCGATCGTGCGCACGCGCTCCGCGCGAAGCTCCACGCTGCCTATCCCGAGCTCGAGGCCGAGCGCGTCCACGCCATCGAGGCCGACGCCGCGACGGCCATCGAGCGTCTCGTTCTCCGGCTCGACGCGCAGCTGGTCGTGATGGCGGGCGGCGGCCGATCGGTCGGCTCGCGCCTCCTGCTCGGGAGCGTCACCGATCGCGTCCTGCGCACGCTGCGCGTGCCCACGCTGGTCGTGCGCGGCGGGGACGCCGGCAGGGCCTGACGGGAGTGGGCGCGGCCCGCGGACGGAGCCGATCTGCGAGGCTCGCTCACTGAACACTCGGTTCCGATTGCCGGTCCACGTAGCGCGCTGCCACCATCGCGGGCTCGGAGGGCTGACATGGCGAAGAAGAAGATCGCGGTCGTGGGCGGCGGCGCGTCGGGGTGCGCGCTGGCGTGGACGCTGATGCAGAGCGCGACGATGCCGCTCTGCGAGGTCACGGTGCTCCACGACGACGACGAGGTCGGTGGGCACTCGCGCACGATCAACCTCTGGTTCGACAACGGCGGCAAGGGGCACGTCGTCACGGCGGCTGCGCCCGCGCCGACCGGCAAGCAGATCTACCCGGTGGACATCGGCGTGCAGTTCGTCTGCTCGACGCTCTATCCGAACCTCTACAAGCAGCTGAAGCTCCCCGAGCTCGCCGGTCAGGTGAACCTGACGCCGCATGCCGCGCTCAAGATCGCCACGTCCTTCGGCCCCTCGCTCAACTGGGGCAACTTCCCGGACTACCAGGCGGGTGGGCCGCGCTTCTCGACGTGCTGGGACTACACGACCCGGACGCACGCGGCGAGCTTCCAGCGCGACATGGCGTGGGGCCCCTTCACGCCGCTCGACGGAATCACGTTCTCGACCGACGTCGAGCGCTACCTGCAGGTGAAGAACGTACCCTGGTCGTCCAACTTCTTCCGCTACCTGCTGATTCCTTATCTCTCGATCATCAACGGCTACGGCACCGGCGATCTGCTCGAGACGACGTTCGAGGATCTCTACCCGATCTTCGCCAAGCTCCCGGTGATCCAGAACCTCGGGCCCTACGGCTCGTTCACCGAGCCGGGCAAGGGCTGGGACCGCTTCACCGATGGCGCGACCGCGTGGGTGGCCGCGATGGCGAACTACGCCAAGACGAAGGGCGCCACGATCTCCTGCGGCCGCACGGTCCTCGCCGTGTACCCGAAGCCGAACGGCAAGGTCGTCGTCGAGCACGCCTCGAGCACCGACGTGCAAGCGGCCGCGGCGAACCCGAGCCTTCCGGTGCCGCGCACCATCGAGGAGTTCGACTCGGTCGTGCTCACGACCGACATGACGACGAACCGCCAGCTCCTCGACAACCCGCAGAACCCGCTCTACGGCGCGCAGAAGGACTACATCGGCGAGGACCGCTTCGCGCTCATCCCCGGGGTTTGTTACATCCACCAGGACGACGAGTGCCTCTCGCCCACGCTGCGCGACAAGAAGGAGGACGGCCAGTTCGTCGGCACCTACGCGTGGGGCCAGACCGCGCCGGGCGGCAACGACTATGACCTGCCGTACGACCTGACGAACGCGTTCCAGACGTACCTGATGAAGAACATCCTCGGCACGCCGGTCGACTGCCACGTGTCGATGTACGCCGACGCGAGCAACGCGAAGCTGCCCGACCCGGCCAAGACGCTCTACCGGAAGGAGTGGCGTCACGGCCGCTGGGTCGCGAGCTTCTTCGACCAGGCCAAGAAGGAGCTCCACCGCATCCAGGGCGTCGGCAACATCTGGTTCGCCGGCAACAACACCACCGTCGACTCGGAGGAAGGCGCGCTCGTGTCGGCGATGGCGATCGCCGACCAGATGTTCGACGAGTGGGTGTACCCCTTCGACGTCGCCTCCGAGGCGTTCCTCTTCTACCAGCACTTCCAGAGCGTGATGTTCCCCGTCCCGAGCTTCCCCTGGGCCATCGGCCGCGCCGCCGCCACCGCCGAAGAGCACCTCCGCAAGATGCTCGACGGCACCGGCCCCTGACGCGGCTGGCGACGGCTCCCGCCGGGCTCCCTCTCCTACGAAAGTGGCGAGGGTTGGGGAGAGGGACTGCGAGAGCCCCCGCCGCTCCCCGCCCCTGCGATAGCTCGCTCGCACTCCCTCACGTGGCCCACGCGCCGTCCCACGCCCGCGCCCCCGCCGCGCCCGCGACCCCCGCGAGCGCCGCGATCATCGGGACGCACTGCGCGTGGTACCGATCGCCGCCGATCACCACCGCGTGCAGCAGCGCCGTCCCCGCGATCGGCGCCACCAGCGCGACGAGCGCGACGCCCGCAGGGCCCCGCGCTCCGGCGCCGCCGCAACGCGAGCACGACGGCGCCCGCGATCCCGCCCAGCACGAGCAGGTGCCACGTCGGCCGCGCGATCCCCAGCGCCCAGAGCCGTGCGCTCGCTTGCGTCGGCTCGCGCGCCTCGATCGACGTGGCCCACACCTCGGCCGCCGCCGACTCGTGCCCGAAGGTGTGCTCGAGCCGCAGGAGCGATCGCGCGATCGCATCGCCGGGTCGCGCCGCGATGCGCGCCGACGCGCGCGCGAGCCGGCAGCGATCGGCCTCGAACTCGCCGAGGCCCTCGGGACAGTCGATGCCCTCCTCCATCGGCGCGTACCGGCCCTCGCGGTAGCTCCCCATCAACAGGTTGAAGCCGCCGTTCGTGGACGTCGCGATCGGCGCGCCCAGCGCGTGCTGTTTGCGGATCGCCCACGGCGCGAGCATCACCCCCGCCACCAGCCCGGCGACCGCGCAGGCGCGCACGCTCCACGCCGCGCCTCGTCTCGCTCGATCCACGCCACGCCGAGCACCACGAGCAGCAAGATCATGGGCGTGCTGCACGACGCCGCGCCCGCCGCGCTCGCCGCGTTCTCGACGACCGTGCAGCTCGCCTCGATCCCGTTCTTCGTGCTGGCCGCGCGGCGCGCGGGGTGAGGGAAGGGGTGGAGCCCCGTCCGCGCGCACGTTCAGCAGCTTCCGCGAGAACGCCGACTTCCTCCGGGAGTGCCGCCAGGCGCTCACTGCCGCCGTTGCCGGCCAGCTCGACATGACCGACCCGCGCTCCGTGGCCGTGCACGGCGAGCGCGCCGCCGAGGCCGGCGCGTGAGGCGGTCGGCCGAGAGGCTTCTCGACGATCTGCACCGCGTCGGTGAGCACGAGCGGAGGCGCGGCCTCGATGGGGCGGCGGTCTGTTGCACCAGCGCGCGCGGGAGGTGGGGCGGCTTGCTTCCGGGATCGGAGCCGTCAGACCTCCCAGGGCCCGGTCGCGATCTGGTCGAAGTACGTCACGCGGCCGTCGATCCATCGGACGAAGCGCACGCCACCGTCTTGCGAAACGACCACCACGAGCGCGTCGTGGAGGCGATGGCAGAGCCGGTAGGCAGCGCGATGACGCGTGCCCACGCGGTCGGTGCGCTCGGCGACGCGGCGGGTCGCGTCGACGTCGAGGCTGCGGTCCACCAGGCCGCCGTCGGCGAGCGAGCCGACGATCTCGGCGCCGAAGCCGAGGACCTCGAAGCGGTCGGTCATCACGACGGCACCATCGACGTCGGCGAGCATCGCGACGAGGTGCGCGACCTCGAAGAGGGCTTCGTCGAGCGCCGTGATGCGCGCGTCGGTGCTCGCTTCGTACTCGGCCCAACCGACCGGCCCGCCCCCATCGCCGCGCGAGGCGTGATGTGCGGCGATGAGCACGCCGAGGATCCGCTCGGTGAGCGTCTCGATGCGGCGGCGGGGCTCCTCGTCGTCGAACGCGTAGTTGAACGCGAGGCACTCGAGGCCTTCGACGCCGGCGCCGGGCGCGGCGCCGCGCAGTAAGACGACCATGCCTCCGTGACGGGCGCTCCGGATGCGCGAGACGACGCGGCGGAGCACGTGCCTCGCGAGGTGGCCGCGGATCGACGGATCGACGCGAGGTTCCTCGGCGTCGCTCGGGCGCGCGCGGCGGCCGGGAGGCGCGGCGGCGAACCACTCCTCGAGCCACTGCGCGCGGAACACGTCCGTCGCGGCGTCGTGCAGGCGCCCATTCGCGAGCGAGGCGAGCGTGTGCGCGCCTTTGCTCACGAGCACGCGCCCGGGCCCGGTCACGGCGGCCATCAGCACCGGCGGGATCGACTGCTCGAGCAGGCGCCCACCGCGCACGTCCTGGAGCCAGCGCGGGCCGGAGTGGACGACACCCCAGATCTCGAGGTCGCCGTCGACGATGCGCACGCCGATGAGCGCGCGCTCGAAACGAGCCGCCGGTGCGAGGCGCCGGATCTCGTGCTCGTCGAAGGGGCGCGCGCGCGTCAGCGTGAGTCGATGGAGCTCGGTCGGTGGGCCGTCGCTCGAGCGGAAGCGCTCGGGCGGAGCCAGCGTCACCCGAAAGGTGATGGGGCGGCCTTCGTCGCGGAGAAGGCTCGCCTGGTAGCAGACCGACACGAGGCGCTCGAGCACCGGCGCGCTCGGCAGCGATGGCTCGCCGTCCATCTGGACGGCCGCCCAACGCTTCTGCACAAGCGGGACGAGGTCGTCCGGATACGCGTGGGGTGATCCCCCGAGCCCGTCGTGCGCCGCGCCGCTCACCGGAGCGCCGGCGAGCGCGCGAGCGGCGACATCAGGCGAGCGCCATCGAGAGGGTGTGGCGCCACGCGGCGCGCGCGGCGTCGTATGCGTGACGCGTGAGACGCTCGCGCGTGCCCGCGTCGGGCTTCAGCGCGAGGCTCTGCCAGAGCGCATCGAGCTCGGCGCGCGCTTCGAGCAGCGTCCCCGGCCAGCCGCTCACGGCCGTCCGGTCCGCAGCACCGAGCGCGACGGCCGCTTCGGCCGCCCACTCGATGCCCGCGCTCGTCGCGATCAGCTCCCAGTATCCGGGGCAGCTCAACTGCGGCGATCACGACGGCCGCCGCCGTCACCGTAGCCGCCGCCGCCGTAGCTGCCGCCGCCGCCGTAGCCGCCGCCGCCGAAGCCGCCCTCGCGCGGTGCGCGCTCGGTCGCAGCGTCGACGCGAAGCGGGCGGCCGTCGAGCACGGCGCCGTTCATCGCTTCGATCGCCTTGCCGGCGCTGGCGCCGTCCGCGAAGTCGACAAAGGCGAAGCCGCGCGAGCGGCCGGTGTCGCGGTCGGTCATGAGGCGCACGCTCTGCGCGTGGTGCGGGGCGAAGAGATCGCGAAGCGCGTCCTCACCCGTGTGGAAAGACAGATTGCCGACGAAAAGTCGATGGGCCATTGCACTCACTCCTGAAGAAACGCGGTTTTGCTCGACGTGCCGCGTTCCCAGAAGCGAGAAGACGAAAGCCGGACTCTGCGCGAACGGGGTCACCTTGGACCGGAACGGGGCCCGGCGCCACGTGAACCGCCGCGCTCACCTCGGCAGCATCGCCAGGAGCTCGGGGATCGGCGCGCGCACGGCGCGGGGGTGCGTTTGTTCCTCACGACGGACATCGACGATGCTGCCAGGCTGGCGCCGCGAGATCGTCGAGGTGGTCAACAGCCGGTTCGGCACCGAGCTCGACGAGAGCGACGCACCCCTCTTCGCCCAGTTCATCGTCTCCGCGGTGAAGGATGCCGAGGTCATCCGGCAGGCGAAGGCGAACCCCTTCGAGAACTTCGTGCTCCCGCTGAAGAAGAAGCTCGAAGCGCTGATGGTCGACCGCATGGACGACAACGAGAAGATCGTCACGCGCTACCTGAACGACACGGAGTTCCAGGCCGTCGTGTTCCAGTGGATCGCGAAGCG
>JBGALT010000207.1:0-12287 GCA_044223665.1 Sandaracinaceae bacterium
CGGCGCCGCAGCGCGGCGCGCTGTCTCGGAAGCACGTGGTGGCGATCGAAGGCTGCCGCAGCTCGGTCAGCGCGCGGCGCGCGGCTCGCTATCCAGCCTCGTCCAATCGTCGCGAAACGCGACGATTCTGGGACGTAGTAAGTCAGGTCATCAGCCGGGCGACGTGGGTCGGAAGGCGATCTCGCACGCCGGGCGGGTGAACGGACGAGAGCGTGTCGACGAAGAGCAGTCGCTGTCCGCGACGTGCACCGCGCGCGGCGCGGACGAGGCTGGCGAACGCCTTCTCGGTGTAGGTCGCGTCGAGCTCGAGCCCGGCGATCTCGTGCATCAGGTGCCCGGCCTCGCGCCCGGCCGGCGTCGGCGTGCCGTAGCCCTTTCCGATCTCGTCCTCGTCGATCACGAGGTTCTCGAGGGCGAGGTCCGCGACGTCGGGGAAGCGGTCGTCGAACGAGCGGAGCCGATCGGTCGCGCCGCGCACGAGCGAGGCGAGCCATGCGCGCCGCACCATCGCGCGTGGTGTGACGCGCACCGCGACGACCGGTGTCATCACGCCGGCCGCCGCGAGCCCGAGGGCGAGGCCGGCAGCGGTCCCTCCGCTGCCGAGCGCCACGAAGATCGCGTCCGGCTCCGACGCCTTCGTCTCGAGCAGCTGCGTCGCCAGCTCGAGGCCGGCCTCGACGTAGCCGATCACCCCGGGCACTTCGGACCCGCCGGGCCCGATCACGTAGGGACGCTTGCCGCGCGCGCGCAGCCGCATCACCAGCGCGGTCATCGCGGCCGGCACCGCGAGGTGGATCGGCACGCCGTGCAGCTCGGCGCCGGCCTCGACGTCGGCGCGGAGGTTCGCTTCCACGTGGGGGGAGCGCTTCTGGGGGACCATCACGGCGTGCACGTCGAGCCCCACGCGCTTGCCGTAGAGGGACGTCGCGAGCACGTGGTGCGAGCCGGCGGCGCCCGTCGTGACGAGCGTGTCGGCGCCGCGATCGAGGGCGTCGCCGAGGAGCCGCTCGAGCTTGCGGACCTTGTTGCCGCCGTAGAGCGAGCCCGTGAGGTCGTCGCGCTTGACCCAGATCTCGCTCTCGAGGGTCTCCGAGAGGCCCGCCGACCGCTGGAGCGGCGTGGGGAGCGTCCCGAGCGAGACGTAGGGTAGCGAGCGGAGCCGGCTCCAGCGCAGGGGCAGGACTGTCATCCGGCGCGGAATGTAGCGGGGTATCGCGCCGCGCGCTCGATTCGCGTACCATGCTCGGCCATGCGCCGTTCGCTTCGCGTTGCCGTGGTCGTCTCGTTCTTCTCCCTCTCGGCGTCGCTCGCCGGCTGCGGTCTCGCCGTCACGGTGACCGACGATGCGGGATCGAGCGCCACGATCGACGCCGCGAGCGACACCGGCACGGTGACGCCGGGCCGCGACTCGGGTGGCGTGATGCCGGGCAACGACGCCGGGGTGATCGTGCCCCGCGAGGACGCCGGCACGATCATGCCGGGCGACGACGCCGCGATCGTGATCCTCCAGGACGCGGCGGTCCCCAGCGACTCCAGCGTCATCACTCCTCGCGACGTGGGCATCCCGCCGCGCCAGGACTCGGGCACCGTGCTGCCGGGCAACGATGCCGGGCCGGGGGCCGTCATGTGCGGCACGGATGTCTGCGGCGCGGGCGAGATCTGCTGCGTCACGCGCGGCGCGGGCGGAATGATGATCGCGCAGGCCTGCACGGCGCCGGATGCCTGCATGGGCGCGCCGCTCACCTGCGATGGCCCCGAGGACTGCGCGGCCGGCGAGGTCTGCTGCGGGCGCTTCGGCGGCTCCTCCGCCAGCGTCGGCTGCGTGGCCGAGTCGATGTGCGGCTTCGGGCGCATCTGCCACGCCGACATGGACTGCGGCGGCGGCGACAGCTGCTGCTCGTTCATGGGCTTCAACTTCTGCTCGCCGCGCTGCCCGTGAGGGCAGGCCGCCGCCCCGTGCCCGATCGCGTGGGGGGCGGATTCCTCGGACGCCGAGGTGGGCGCTTGCTCGGAGACGGGCGCGAGCGCGTGCTCGAAGGCCGGCGCGAGGGCTCGCCCGCGTGCTGGCCTCTCCCTCGTCACGACGACCCGCTCACGCGGCGAGGGAGTCGCTCGTCTCCAGACGGAGGCCGCCGAGCAGACTGGGTGCGCGTGGGCAGAGCCCGCGCCTGATCGCCGAAGCGGCGCAGCCGATTCGGCTGTGGAGGTGCCGAAGGCGCCGCGCTAACCAAACCAGCCACGGACCACCCCCAGAAGCGGCGGGCACGGGGGGTCGACGAGCGCCCGCGTGCGCGCCGTCGTTCGCGCGCGATGCGGTAGCGAGGAGCGCCCCCCGTGACCGCCGCGATCGCGAAGGCGAACGATGGGCGGAGCTCGATCCACCGAGCGAGCGAGCGGCGCGCCCGCCTCTCGCAGCGGCCCGTTCCGGCACTACCTTTCGCAGTCCCTCTCCCCAACCCTCTCCCGCTCCTGCGGGAGAGGGAGTCTCTCGTCGCGAAACGGAGGCCGCCGAGCAAACCGGGTGCGCGAGGGCAGAGCCCTCGCCCGCTCGCAGAAGCGATGGCGAAGGCGAGCGACGGGCGGAGCTCGAGCGAGCGAGCGAACGCCTCGCGGGGCGTTCACTGCAGCGGGACCGACACCGTCGCTTCGTAGAGGCCGAGCGCGTCCATCCAGAATCCGGACTGTCCGAAGATGCCGCTGATCACGCCCGGCGCGACCGACGACGTCGACCGCGTCGACCCGCCGCCGGATCCCGTCACCGAGAAGGAGCTGACCGCGCCGCCGCGCGTGAGAGTGTACGCGCCGATGCTGCCGCCGAGCACGAGCGCGGCGCAGCGAATCGTCACCGCGGTGACGCTGCTGTCTCCCTGGACGTCGACGTCGATGACGACCGTGTCGGCCGGGCACCGCAGATCGTAGGAAGTCGTGAAGTTCATGCCGTGCACCGAGAGGTCGCTGCCGGGATCGACGCCGACCGAGTAGGTGAAAGGCGTGCTCGCACGGCTCTCGCGGACGACGAGGTTGCCGCAGTGCGCGTAGAGCCGATCGATGTTGCCGCCGTAGGCGCCGGCCAGACCGACCAGCGCCTGCCCCGGCGGGCAGTTGTCGCCGAAGCCGCCGCCGCCGCTCCCGCCGAAGGGGCCCCAGGTGCGGTTGAACGAGATCCCGAGGCTCCCCGGCTGCGGACAGCCGTCGTCGACGATCCCGTCGCAGTCGTCGTCGAGCGCATTGTAGGTCTCCGGGCCCGGCGCGGGACACCAGCGCAATGGGAGCGGGACTCCGCCGAATCGGTCCGCGCTCGGCGCGTTCCAGCCGCAGAAGCCGCCTCCGATGATGTCGGCCTCTTGCTCGAACGAAGCCGTGGTGGTGCTCCCGGTCGGGGCGAAGCCGCCCAGCAACCACGAGGAGGCGGATACCGCGAACGGAGTCCCGCGGAGGTCGACGTGGGCGTGCCCGAGCGGGGCGCCTCCCGAGCAGTCGCGCGCTACGCCGTAGGGGACCTGCGTCGTCATCTCGTGTACGACCGAGCCGGTCGAGGACGAGAAGGTGTAGTCGGAGGGATCGAGGGACATCCCGGTGAGGCGCACACGCGTCCAGAGCGTCGTCACCGTGGTGCCGCCGACGAGCGTCGCGTCGTAGCCCGACGTGTTGGTCGCGGGTCCGTTCGGCAACGTGAGGTACGTCCGCGGCGACGCCGTCGCCATCCCGAGACAGTACGCGGTGAAGGGCCGATCGGTCGCGCCGCCGAAGTAGATCGTGTACGCGCCATCGGTCGCGGTCGTGCTGGGGCTCCGCAGCCGCAGCTCGGCACACGACGACGGCTGGGCCAGGCACGTCCCTCGGATGCAGTCCTCTCCGCTCGCGCAGCGGTTCGTGCAGCTGCCGCAGTGGCGCGTGTCGGTCGAGAGGTCGTCACAGCCGGTCTCGCCGCACGCCGCGTAGCCGGACTGGCAGCCGTAGGACTCGCAGGCCCCTGCCACGCACGCCATGACCGCGTGCGGATCGATCGTGCGGCACGACGTCTGCGCCTCCGCCTCGTCGACGGCGCCATCGCAGTCCTCGTCGGCGCCGTCGCAGACCTCGGGCGCCCCGGGGTGCGTCGCGCTGCCGACGGTGGTCGTCGAGTCGTCGCAGTCGCCGCCGCGTCGCGCGAACCCGGGTGGCGGCGTGCACGCGATCGAGATGCGCGCCTCGGTCCCGTAGCCGTCTCCGTCGGCGTCTCCGTAGAACGCGACGGCCGTCGCGCCCTCGTCCACGTGCCCATCGCAGTCGTCGTCGCGACGGTTGCAGAGCTCGGGCTGGCCCGGCCCTGCCGCCGGATCACGGTCGTCGCAGTCCACACCGAGCGGTGCACCGCACATCGCATCGGCGAGGCCGTCGCGGTCGTCGTCCTCGAGGTTGCCGGCGTCGATCACGAAGTCGGCGAGGCCGTTGCAGTCGTCGTCGATGCCGTTGCAGACCTCGGCCGCACCGGGGCCGCGGGCGACGCTGTGGTCGTCGCAGTCGGTCCCGTAGAGCGAGCGCCCGGCCTGCACCTCGCACGCGCGCACGATCGTGCCGGTCGCGCTCCCGAAGCCGTCGCCGTCCGCGTCCTCGTACCAGGACACGACGCTCGGCGTCTCGTCCGTGTTTCCGTCGCAGTCGTTGTCGCGCCCGTCGCAGAGCTCGGGCTGGGCGGGGTGGCGGGCACGGTCGGAGTCGTCGCAGTCGGTGCCGTCGGCGCTGAAGCCGGACGCCGACGAGCACGCGGTCATCGGCATCGTGGGATCGCCGTATCCGTCGCGGTCGGCGTCGACGAACCCGGCCACGCTGGAGCCCTCGTCGACGTTTCCGTCGCAGTCGTCGTCGACGTGGTTGCAGGCCTCGGTGCCGCCGGGATGGGCCGAGGCGGCGCTGTCGTCACAGTCGTCGCCGCACTCGGTGCCGTTGCAGCACGCGCGGCTCTCGTGCCCGTCGGCGTCGTGGTCGGTCGCGCCGTGGGTCGCCGTGTCGCAGTCCTCGTCGTGGGCGTCGCCGTCGCAGACCTCCGGGTTGCCAGGGAAGCGGTTGGCGTCGTCGTCGGCGCAGTCGTTGCCGAGCGGCGTGACGCCGTCGGTGCAGGCGGCGTCGGCCGCGCCGTCGCCGTCGCGGTCGGGTGGCGTCGAGCGACACGCGCGCAGCGCCTCCGAGCAGGAGTCGGTCGTGCAGGCGATGCCGTCGTCGCACGAAGGGGCACGACCGGCGACGCAGCGCCCGGCCTCCGAGCAGTGCTCGGCGCCGTTGCAGAAGAGCCCGTCGTCGCAGGTCGCATCGGCCGCGCACTCGCGCCCCGCGTCCACGGGCCCGGAGTCTCCACCGCCGCCGTCGGGGCTCGCCGTGGGACCACCGCATCCGGCGACCAGCCCGACGGCGGCGAGCGCTCCGAAGACAGAAAGGACGCGCACGCGAGCCCACGGCGAGGAAGTCATCCGGCGATCCTAACCGGAATCGTCGGCCGTCGCTGTCTCGTGCTGTGACGCCGATCTCGGCCCGCCGCCGATCCGCGATCAGAGCGAGAACGAGACCTTGCCGGCGTAGCTACCGGGGTCGGGGAAGGTCCAGCCTCGCACCGCGGTCGCGACGCAGTCGAGGTGCGCGGCCGCGTCGGTCGAGTCGGTCGCCACGCCCGCGGCGAGCACCGAGCCGCCGGGCTGCACGTACGCCGTCACCTCGTAGGCGCCCTGCCCACACTGGGTCTCGACGTCCGAGCGCTCGGCGGCGACGAGCGTGTCGATGCCGCTCGAGACGAAGGCGATGGGCGCGCGAACGTCGCCCGGCGGATCGAGCGAGAAGCCCCAGCTGAACTCGGCCTCGCCGCCGCGCGGGCGCGGGAAGTGCGCGCGCCCCGCCGATGCGAGGATGCAGTTCTCCACGTCGCGATCGCCGAGCGAGCTCTGCGCCGGATACACCCAGGCCACCGTGCCGTCGGTGTGGATGCGGAACGCCATCCGGAAGTCGCCGCCGAGGAAGCGCACCGACGCCAGCCGCTGCTCGAAGCAGCGCATGAAGGAGTCCATCCGCGGCTCGAGCGTGTTGCGCACGGCGTCCTGCGAGATGGTGCCCATCAGGCCGGTGATCTGCGCGCCGTCGTCGGGCGGCGGGCTCTCGCGACCCCGATCGCTCGCCGCGGTCGTCGTCGTGCTGGTGGTCTCGGTCGTGCCGCCGCCGCAGCCGAGCGCGCTCGTGCCCAGCGCCAGCGCGAGGGCCATCCCCGTGATCCCGATGCTCCGGAACTCCATCTCCGTCACCCCTTGATCGTGCTCGCCGCGATGACGATGCGCTGGATCTCGCTCGTCCCCTCGTAGATCTCGGTGATGCGCGCGTCCCGGTAGTGGCGCTCGACGTCGAACTCGGTCGAGTAGCCGTAGCCGCCGTGGATCTGCAGCGCCTTGTGCGCGATGCGCGTGGCCGCCTCGCTCGCGAAGAGCTTGGCCATCGCCGACTCCTTGCTGTGGCGGACGCCCTGGTCCTTCATCCACGCCGCGCGGTGCGTGAGCAGGCGCGCCGCGTCGAGCTCGGTCGCCATGTCGGCGAGCATGAACTGGATCGCCTGCTTGTTGGCGATGGGCTCGCCGAACGCCTTGCGCTCCTTGGCGTAGGCGACGGCCTTCTCCAGCGCGGCGCGCGCGATGCCGAGCGCTTGCGAGGCGATGCCGATGCGCCCGCCGTCGAGCGTGCTCATCGCGATCTTGAAGCCCTGCCCCGCCTCGCCGATCTGGTTGGCCTTCGGCACCTTCACGTTCTCGAAGAACACGGTGCAGGAGTGCGCGGCGTGGATCCCGAGCTTGTGGTCGCGCGGGTTCTTGGTGAAGCCTGGCGTGCCGTTCTCGATCACGAGCGCGCTGGTGCCGCGGGCGCCGAGCGAGCGGTCGTTGGCGACGAAGAGCAGGATGAGATCGGCGTGTGGGCCGTTCGTGATCCAGTTCTTGGCGCCGTTGACGATCCAGTGATCGCCCTTGTCTTCCGCGACCGTCTCCATGTGCGAGGCGTCGCTGCCGCTCGCGGGCTCGGTGAGGCCGAAGCAGCCGAGCTTCTTGCCGCTCGCGAGCGGCGTCAGGAAGCGCTTCTTCTGCTCCTCGGTCGCGAACTTCGCGAGCGGATCGCAGACGAGCGAGTTGTTCACGCTCATGATCACGCCCGTGCTCGCGCACGCGCGGCTGATCTCTTCCATCGCGAGCGCGTAGCTCACGGCGTCGCTGCCCGCGCCGCCGTAGGCCTCCGGGATCGCGACGCCCATGAGGCCCAGCTCGCCCATGCGCTGCACGAGCTCGGTCGGCCACGTCCCGTTCTTGTCGAGCTCGCGCGCCCTCGGCTCGACCTCGCGCACGGCGAAGTCGCGCGCGACGGTCTGGATCATCTTCTGCTCTTCGGTCAGCTCGAGCTTCATGTCGGCCGCGCAATGTAGAGGTGTGCACCACCGCTCCGCAAGCCCACCGAGACCACACGAGCTCAGCGCGAGGCCATCCTCACGATCGACCCGAAGTCGGCGACGAACGGATCGTCGTGGGTGAGCACCCACAAGGTGGGCAGCGACGGGGGCGCGGGCGGCATCTGGCCTCGACCATCGGTGAAATAGACGACACCGACGACGCCCTCGGCGTGCTCGAGCGCCTCCGCGAAGACCGGCGCGAAGTCGGTGTCGCCGCCGCCGATCAGCGTCCCGAGGCGAGCGGCGAGCGGTCGCACGCGGTGCACCGCCGCATCGCACTCGACGATCGTGAGCTGGGCCAGGCGCGCCAGCTCGCCCACCTCGTGCACCACCCCGTCGAGCGTCGCTCCGGACATGCTGCCCGAGGTGTCGATCGCCACGAGGAGCGCGGGACGCGGCGGGCGGCGCGCGCGGCCCGGGATCTCGCCCACGCGCCTCGGGAACCGGCGGCTCGGACGGCGGTAGTCCGGACGAACGCTGCGATGTGCGGGAAACACCTCCGTCAGGACCCGGCGCCAGTCGATCGCGCCGCGCCCGCCACGATCGAAGACCACCCGCTGCAGTTCCTTGGCGACCCGGCGCTGGGTGCGGGCCAGCGGGTCGTCCTCGCCGCCGCGCTCTCCGCGGAGGTGGTGCGCGATCGCGAGCTTCATCCGCTCGAGCTCGGCGCGAGACGCCGGGGCCCCCATTCCCCAGCGCGCCCGGCCCCACGCGCCCGCCGTGGCGCGATCGCTGCGCGCGTCGAGCAGATCGCCGATCCCGACGCCCACGCCGCCCGACTGGCGCGGGCGATGGGTGTCGCGGCAGCGGGGCGTCCAGAGGTCCTCGGGCCCCAGCTCGCCGCGCGCGTACGCCTGCTCCAGCAAGCGATAGCGCTCCATCGAGCTCTGGCCGGCACGGATCCCGAACCGCTCCATCGCCGCGAGCGAGGTCCCGCGATCGGGGATCGGAACGGGAATCGGCTCGTCGGCGGAGATCTCGAGCGCGAGCTCCATCAGGCGCGGATGAGCGACGGCGTGCAGCGTGGGATCGCTCAGGTGCCCCAGCCGCACGTGCTGGATCTCGTGTAGCAGCACGCCGAGCGCGAGCTCGGGATGCTCGGCGAGCCAGTCGAGTTTCACGAGCAGCTGCACGCGCGAGCCGGGGTCGTCGCTGCGGCGGAGCGCGACGGCCATCGCGTCCACCGCGTTGGTGGCCACCGGATCCATCCGCGCGACCACGCCGGCGTACTCGGGCCAGCGCTCGAGCAAGCGGGTCTCGTCGAGCAGCGCCTCGAGCCAGCCCTCGCGAAGCGCGGTCCGCGGGGCGCGGGACGGCGGATGCGGCGCCGCGACGGGCACGGGCTCGCGCCGGCCGAGCAGGCCCCGCAGCCAGTCTCCGACGCTCACGACCGGCCGGGCTCCGAGAGCCCGCGGGCGCTCATCCAGCGCGCGAGGTCGCCGCCGACGGGGCCGGCATCGCCGACCAGCGGTGCCAGCGCCGCGCCGAGCGTCGCCGAGCGCGTCGCGTCCCCGCGCGCTGCCGCGAGGAGCGCCATGGCCGAGCGCGTGACGAGGCGGACGCGGGCGCTCTTGCCGTCGCGGGTCCAGCCGCGCACCGTCTCGCGGATGGGCCCCGTCGCGTAGGTCTCGAGATCACGGACCGCGTCGTGCCCGAGGGAAGCGAGCAGGCGCACGGGCGCCCGCTCCACCGCCGACTCGAGACACTGCTCGCGGAGGTCGCCCGGGAACGGTGCGAGCAGCGACTCGAGCGTCAGCATCGTCACCACCCCCGTCTCGACACGCTGGGCGAAGAGCTCGCTCGCGAGCACGCGCCGGACCTTGCTCGCGAGCATCGCGATGGCGTCCGCGCGACCCTTCTCTTCCAGCGAGGCGACGATCTCGGCGAGGACGGCCGGACCGTCGGCCGCGAGCAGGCGCTCGGGCGCGACGTCGGTGACCACCGGCTGCGCCGCCAGAGCGGACGTCACGGCCAGCGCCCACGACGGCGGCAGGTAGCCGCGCAGGGCGAGACGAACGAGATCGCGGCTCGCCAGCTCGCTCGCGTGCATCGCGTGCAGCACGTCCGACGCATACGCCCACGAGCGTGGCGAGGCGTGCTCGAGCGCATCGGCGTGCGCCCGCACGACGCCGAGGATCACCGGGTGCACGTTCGCGCCCGTCGCCCACGCGAGCCACGCGTCGCGGTCGGCACAGACCTCGAGCTGGAGAAACCGCGAGCGCAGCGCCGGATCGAGCGCTTGGACGCGGTAGTCGCCGCCCTCGGGGTTCACGGCGGCGACACAGCTCCAGCCCGGCGGCAGCGCGTAGCCGTGCAGGCGTCGGGCCGAGAGCAGCTGCAGCGCCGGCTGCATCACCGGGAGCTCGGCGCGGTTGAGCTCCTCCAGCATCAGCACGCCGGCCCCACCGACCGGCAGCTCCGCGGGGCGCGCATAGCGCGTACAGCCGTCCTCGATCACCGGCAGGCCGACGAGATCGGGCGGCTCGAGCAGGCTCAGATCGAGCACGACGACGTCGATGCCGAGCGCGCGGCCGAGCGCCTCCACGATCTGGCTCTTGCCGATGCCGGTCGGCCCCTCGAGCAGCACGGGACGACGCGCGCGGTAGGCGATCTCGAGCAGCTCCACCACGCGCGAGCCGATGGGCACCGCCAAGGACGACGCGTCGGCCTCCGCCGCCACCGGCTCGGGATCGCGCTGGGACTTCGGGGGAATCATCACGCCTCACCCTTCTGCGCGCCGCTCGGCCTCGAGACGGAACGTGCCGCGCGCGCTGCCGATCGACCAGCTCCCCGTGATCACCTCGTCCCGGAGCTCGCCCAGGTAGAGCACGCTGTGGGCTCCGTCGTACGTCTTCACCCAGCCCAGGCGCGCGCTCGCGCCGTCGACGCGATACTCCCCGTCGAGCGTGAACGTGCCGAGGTCGTCGACCCCGTCACCGCGGACCAGGCCGTCGGCGAGCTCGATCGTCATGCGCTGCGGGAACGCGCGCTCGCGCTCCACGTAGTGGCCCGACCACACGCCCGAGACCAGCGCGAGGCGCTCCACCTTCAATGCGTCGCCCCGCCGGAGATCCGCGCATCGCGCCGGGTGGCGACCGCCGTCGCGATCGCGATCTCGAGCGCACGGCTCGTCGTCGGCGTCGCCATCGTCGGGCCGCGATCGAGGCCCTGCGCTTCGCAGCGCGGGACGTGGACGAAGCCACCGCGCACGCCCCGGCGCCGCGCGAGCGTGCGCATCAGCTCGTAGAAGACGTGGTTGCAGACGAAGGTCCCCGCCGTCTGCGAGACCTCGGCGGCGATCCCTTCGGCGCGCAGCGCGCGAACGATCGCCTTGATGGGCAAGGTGGACCAGTACCCGACCGGCCCGCGCCGCACGATCGGCCGATCCACCGGCTGCGCCCCTCCGTTGTCGGCGATGCGCGCGTCGTCGACGTTGATCGCGACGCGCTCGAGCGCGACGTGAGGCCGCCCCCCCGCCTCGCCGCAGGCGAGCACGAGCCGCGGGCGCACCTCGCGCATCGCCTCGCGCAGCGCCGCCCCCGACGCGTGGAACTCGCACGGGAGGATCCGCACCACCACCCGGTGGCCGGCGACGAGCCGCCCGTCGAGCGGTCGCACGGCGAGCTCCGAGGCGTTGAGGGTGTCGCCACCGAAGGGCTCGAAGCCCGTGACCAGAACGGTGCGCGAGGCCGTCATCAGTACCAGATGGTCTCGAAGACGACCTCGGGGCGCGGATCGAGGATCCCGCCACCGTGTCTCTCGTCGATCCACACCACGAGCGTGTTCGAGCCCGCGCGGGCGACGGAGAAGAGCGCGGTCTCCTCGATGAAGCGTGCGTGGGGGACGAGGACCTCTTGCGAGAGGTGCATGGCCGGGCCCGTGAAGCGCGCGGCGTACATCTCGATGTGCCCGGTGCCCGGGTCGCCGGCGCGCGAGCGATCGTCGGTCCAGACGAGGGTCCCACCGCC
This sequence comes from Sandaracinaceae bacterium, assembly GCA_044223665.1. Lineage (GTDB taxonomy): Bacteria > Myxococcota_A > Polyangia > Polyangiales > Sandaracinaceae > JBBSAT01. The sequence goes on from JBGALT010000207.1 coordinate 11,416, forward strand.
GCCCGGCGCCGGGTCGATCGTGGGCTCGGTGCGGAACTCGGGCGGGGTCGTGGTGAAGAGGTCGAAGCCGTTGCCCCGGCCCGGGGCGAGCGTGCCGTCCGCCGCGATCACGGCCAGACGGAGCTGCGCGGGCGGATTCGGGTCGCTGCTGGTGAGGTCGGTCTCGGGCCAGACGAGGTAGGCACCGCCCTCGGCCGTCTCGACACTGCCGGGGTACTGCCAGAGGTACGACGTCGCCGTTCCCCCGAAGTCCTCGCCCGTCGGCGTGAGCGACGTGCCGAACCGCACGATCTGCACCTTCGGCACCGCGAGATCGAGCGTGGTGTCGAAGCGATCGCGCGCGAACGAAGCGACGAAGTGCGTGGGATCGACCTGGGCGATGCGGATCGTTCCGAACGCGGTGAAGGGGCCCACCGGATCGCCGTCCATCCCGCCCATCGCGAGGATCGCTGGCCCCGCGAGCGCCGCGCCGCTCGGGTCGACCCGCACCGCACCGAGCACCTGCCCGCCCGTCGTGTTCGATCGGAACAGACCGACGAAGGCCGCGCCGTCGAAGAGGACGTCGCCGCCGACGTAGCCGACCGCGCTGGGCGGCTCGAGCGCGAGCGGCGGTGCGACGAGCGCGCCGGTCTGCGGATCGGCGACTGCGAAGAAGTTGGAGTACGGCGTGCCCCCACGCTGGAAGAGGACGCCCACGCGACCACCGCCGTAGGCGACCCGCGCGGCGAGCGTCGCCTCGGTGTCCGAGAGCGCCACGCGGACGGGCGTGCCCGCGCGAACGCCGGCGCCGTCGATGCGCTGGAGCCAGAGCGAGCGTGAGAAGGTGGAATCGTGCTCGTCGCACCAGCTGAGCCAGAGCTCGCGGCCGCCCG
>JBGALT010000208.1:0-12307 GCA_044223665.1 Sandaracinaceae bacterium
CGGTGCATCGAGCACCAGGCTCTCGACGGCATCGTGGCGACGGCGGATCGCCGCGACCTCGGCGAGCGGCGAGAGCAGCCGGCGGCGAAGGGTGCGCGCCCCCATCGACGTGCACGTCTCGTCGATGAGCGCGAGCAGAGAGCCTTCCCGGTCTCCCGCCAGCGTCCGCACCAGCTCGAGGTTGCGGATCGCGGCGTCGTCGAGGCCGAGAAACGCGCCGGGCTCGTAGCTCGCGAGCGTCTTCACGCCGAGCGCGGCCCTCGGCTGGCTCTCGCGCGCCGCCGACAGCGCGAGGGCCACCGCCTGCTGGGCAGCCGCGCCGAGCGTCGCGGCGCCGCGCTCGGCCTCGGCATCGCCGAGCTGCGCGCGAATCTGCGCGAGCGGATCGACCACCGGGCTCGCGACCGCCACGCGCGCTCGCGGCAGCGCGCGCTGGACGATCTCGCACACCTCGGGATCGTCGGACGCGACGAGCACCTCTCGCAGATCGAGCCGCACGAGCTCGCCGAGCAGCTCGGACGGCGTGCGGAGGACGCACACGCCGAGGTCGGCGCGCGTGAGCTCGAGCGACGCCAGCGCGCGCTCGGTGCCCGCCGACACCAGGACGCCGAGGAGGTTGTCCGCCCGCGCACCCGGACGACCTCGCGCGGGACGATCCCCTTCACGGTCTTGGGGTCGGCCATCTGCTCGCAGATGGCGACCTTGAAGCCCTTCTCGAGCAGCCGCGCGAGGTAGCCGGACGCGGCGTGGTGGGGAACGCCGCACATCGGGATGTCCGCCCCGTCCTCGGTCTTCTGGCGCGACGTGAGCACCAGATCGAGCGCGCGCGCGGCGACGACGGCGTCGTCGTGGAAGAGCTCGTAGAAGTCCCCCATCCGGAAGAAGAGCAGCGCGTCCGGATAGCGCTCCTTGCTCCGGAAGAACTGCTGCATCGCCGGCGACCGCTCACCCTTGCCGGCCTTCTCCCTGCCGGAAGACGCTGCGCTCGCTCCGCCGGCGAGCGCCTTGCTCTTCCGGCCGCCCGTCACTGGTAGTTGACGGGCGTGACCGTGATGGGGCGCAGCGTCAGCTCCACCAGCCCCCGGCGCTCGGTCTCGATCACGTAGAGCGCCGCCATCTCGTGCGAGTACAGCAGGCTCCCGGGGAGCGACATCGTCCGCGTCCCGCCGGACGAGGAGAGATCGACGCCGGCCTGCGACGGCCCGCCCGTCAGCGGCATGCGGATCTCCACCCGATCGAGCACCGGCGTCAGCGCCGTGAGGCCGGTGGGCCGGAAGCGGATGCGTGGATTGGCGTACGTGACGTCGTTGAACGCGTGCCCCTGCAGCAGGGGCGAGAGGTGAGCGGGGTCCACGTCGAAGGTGCAGTTGCCGTCGGCCCCACGCACCACGCGATTGAGGTAGCCCGAGCGCGAGGCCGACACCGTGTAGGCGCGGTACGAGCGCATGTCGATCGTCAGCAGCGTGTCGCCGTAACAGCTGAGCGCGTCCGCGATGGTCGGGAACGCCATGCAGGTGTTGCTCGCCGTGTCGCAGAACGAGCCCGGGTGCAGCGGATCGGTGCTGGCGCACGTCTCCGGCGCCGCGGGGCACGCACGGAGGGTCGGGTACGAGACCGAGCGGTTCTCGATCAGCGATTCGGGGCTCACGGTGATCCGGCCGATGAAGGGCGGCGCGAGATCGTCGGGCGTCCCCACGTGCTGCACGCGCACCGTCACCGGCAGCTGCGTCTCGCCCACCTGCGAGATCCCGAGCACCGCGCGACAGAGCGCGCGATCGGAGATCTGCGCCGTCGGCATGGTCGTCGTGATCGCCATCATGTCCCCGAGGTAGCGCGCCTCGGGCACGTCGGGATGCGCGCTCGCCACGGCGAACGCCTCTTCGCTGCCGATGCTGCCGCGCACGCAGTAGTCGACGCGCGTGCGGATCTCGCCCGTGAACGCGCCGTCGACGAAGACCGCGTTCGCGCTCTGGGTGGTCGTCCCGGGGATCGTGCCCTGATAGACGGCGCTCCACGTCTCGGCGACCGCGGCGAACGGGTCGACGATGGAGCAGACGACCGGGGCGTCGTCGCTCAGGCCCCACACGCGGCCCATGCCGGTCGGGCAGTCGGGCGGGTCGAGCGTGGCGAGGTACGGCGTGCCAGTGGTGTCGGGCCCGCCGTCGAGCGTGCTCGTCGTGCGGGGCGTGCCGTCCGTGTCGAGCGTGAGCGAGCTGCCCGACGCGAAGAACACCGACGGACCGCTGTCGAGGTTCACGAATTCGGCCAGGAGCTGGCCGACCCGCGGGCGATGCCGGCGAACGTAGATCGCGGTGTCGCCGGTGACCGTCGGGCTCGTGCAGTCGACGCCCGGCATCTGCAGGCCCCCGAACGAGCGCCCGCGACACGGCGCATCGAGATCGTAGACGTCGACGACGCGCACGGTGCCGTCCGCGCCCGCGACGGCGAGGAACACGCCGCGCAGGACCGTCGGCGAGGGAGGCTGCGTCGGGGCGGGATCCGACGGGATGCAGAGCCCGTAGCCGCGCGGGTTGAAGCGCTGGCACGCCGCGTCGGCGGCCGGCGGCACGCGGGGATCGGGCGCCGTGACGTCGTAGCTCGGCGTGAGGATCTCGAGCGAGCGGGCGATCGTCGCCATCGGGATGCGGTCCGGCCGCACCGAGCTCTCCACGTCGACCCCGAGGACCGCCCCGAAGCTCGGGTTGCCGTGGGTGTACTCGATTGCCATCACCGAGCCGTCGGTGTCGTCGATCGCGTAGACGTAGCGCGAGAAGGTGGTCGTGGGATCCGGCACCTGGCTCGCGGGGCCGTGGTAGGTGTCGCAGGTCATGTCGCGCGCTGGATCGTCGACGAGGTCGTAGTCGTCCGGCACGCGGGGCGTGACGGCCACGTCGCGGACAGGCGCGCCGGTGGCGAGCGGCGTGTCGAGCGTGCCGTCGGCGATCCGCACGCGGTGGATGAGGGGGAAGGCCCGATCGGCGACGAGGATCAGCCCGGCGGCCGTGTCGAAGGTGAACGCCACCGGCTCCGGGATCGTCGCGCCCGGATCCACGGCGGGATCGCGCGGGACCGGCAGCACGACGGGCGAGAGCTGATCGGCGCTCAGCGCGCAGGTCCGGACCGTGTCCGCGCTCGCGCCTGCCGTCGGGGCGGTGCCGCTCGGGACCTCCTCGCTCAAGGGAACGACGAGGTCGATGGCGCCCAGCTGGCAGGCCGAGAGGATCGGCACGCGGGCCAGGACGCCGATCGAGTCGAGCGCCACCCAGAGCGACCCACCATCGGGCGCGAGCCGCATCGCCGCCGGCGCGGCCGGGAGGCGATAGGCGGGGTACGAGGGATAGCGATTGCCACCGCTGCCGCCGGCGCGGAAGCGCCGCGTGTCGAGGATGGTGATGCCGGGGTGCAGCCCGTCGACCGGGCCGCGGCTCGCGACGTAGGTGCACGCCGGATCGTTCGGCGGCACCACGATGTCGTTGGGCAGCTCGCCGACGGGAACGAACGTGTAGCCCGGTAGGCTCTGGTCGCTGTCGAGCACCGTGCGCGAGATCAGATCGACGGCCCCGACCTCGCCACGCGTCCGCTGCGTCACGAGCGCATGCATGTGCAGGGCGGTGTTCGCGGGGGTCGTGCGCGTGTTGGTGGTGACGTCGATCTGGAGCGCGCAGTCGGCGAGCGGCCGCACGGCGGGCGCGGTGCTGATCGTGAGATCGAAGCAGGCGAGCGCCGTGTGCACCGGGTGGTTCATCGAGCGCGGCGCGGCGGCGCCGATGCCCGACGTGCAAGCCGGCGCCGACGTCGCCAGCAGGGAGGCCGCGATGCAGAGGAGGCCGAGAGAAGCAGCGCGCTGGATCACGGGAACCCCACGTGCGTGCGCGGCGTGGCGACGCGACCGAGCACCACCGGCGGATGCCCCTCTGCGAGGGGGGCGAGGTCGACGAAGCGCAGCACGGAGGTGCGGAAGTCGGCGACGATGGCGAGCGAGCGCTGCTCGTCGAGCACCAGCTCGTAGGGACCGTCGAAGCCCGGGACCACCGCCACGACCTCGGTCGGCTCGGTGCCGAGGATCCAGAGGCCGCGCCCGTCGAAGGTGCTGGCGACGAGGTAGCCTCGGCCGCCGACGGTCGTCGCGTGCAGGCGCGAAGGCCCGAAGCCGACGTCGTCCACGTCGTGGATCGCCGCGGTGCCCTGCACGAAGGGCACGCCGTTCTGGTCGATGGTGAGCACGCCCTCGGGCGAGCGGGAGAGGACGTACGCGAAGCGAGGGTCGCCGATGAACGCGGTGTCCCGCGTGTCGAAGCCGCTCGCGAGACCGTCGAGCACCACGCCCTGCGCTGGGAAGGCGGCCGAGCAGGCCTCGAGGTTCGGATCGACGTAGACGCCGACGCGCGCCACGAGCCGGGTCGCGCGCGTCGAGACGGGCGAAGCGCTGTTGAGCCAGGCCAGACCGCTCGCCGGCTCGAGGCGCGCGTTCACGACGTCGGACGGGAGCCCCGTCAGGATGTGCGTGCGGACCGGCTCGCGCGCGAGACCGCCGACCGGCGTGTCGAGGAAGAGCGCGGCCGTCCCGTTCCGCTGGAACATCACGACCGCGTCGCGCGCCGGCGAGGGTGCGGGCGAGACGAGGGCCGCCATGTCGATGGCGACCAGCGCGGTGGGATCGCCCGTGAGCGTGACGTCGCGGTTCGGGCAGCCGGTCTCGACCCTCGTCGTGCGCCGGCGGGGCGCGCACGCATAGCTGCCCTCGGTCTGATCGCAGAGCAGCGCGCCCGACCCGTTGTCGATGTCGACCCAGGTCAGATCGGCCTGCGTGCGGTTCGACAGGTAGAAGCGGTCGCCCTGCGGCGAGCGCTCGAGGCCCGACGAGAACGAGTCGATCCAGATCTCGGAGACGAGGAAGGTCGAGGTGTCGCCGATCTGGCACTCGACGTTCGGGTCGTACCAGGCCGCCGGGTTGATGCAGCGACCGCGCCCCGTCGTCCGCACCTCGTCGAACCCGGCGAGGATCGCCCGGAGATCGAGCGAGAAGAGCGAGCCCTGGTTGTAGCGCGCGTCGTAGTCGGAGTTCGCGACGATCAGGTAGTCGGACGTCGTCCCATCCGCGCCGAGCCGCGGGTCCGAGAGCGCGAGCGCGATCGGGAAGTTGAGCGTTCCGGGAACGGGCGAGATGCCCGGGTTGGGGAGGTCGCAGCCGGCGGCGAGCGCGCCGAGCGCCATCGCCACGCAGGAAACGAAGGAAAGGTGCCGAAGGCCCGACATGAAGGCGCGGGAACCTACTCGCTCGATCGGGGCGGAGCAACGGCCGATCGGTCCCTGCCGGAGTACAACAGCCCGCCGATGCAGACGACCCGCCTCCGAGGGGCCCGTACGAACAACCTCCGGGGCGTCGACCTCGACCTGGCGCCCGGCTCGCTGGTGGTGATCGCCGGCCCGAGCGGGGCCGGGAAGTCGTCGCTCGCGTTCTCCACGCTCTACGCCGAGGGCCAGCGCCGCTACGTCGAGAGCTTCAGCGCCTACGCGCGGCAATTCCTCGAGCGCCTCGCGCGCCCGCCGGTGGACGAGCTCGAGCCGATCGCGGCCGGAATCGCCGTCGATCGCCAGGCTCCGGTCCGGACGAGCCGCTCGACCGTGGGCACGATGACGGAGGTCGCCGACTACGCCAAGAGCCTCTGGGCCAAGGACGCGACGCTCCACTGCCGCCAGTGCGGCGAGCCCGTGCGGCGCGAGACGCCGGAGAAGATCGCCGACGAGGTGCGCGCCGCCCACCACGGCGCGCGCGCGATCGTGACGTACGACGTGCCCGTCGAGGGCGCGGAGGGCTTCCTCGGGGCGCGGGATGCCTTGATCGCCGCGGGCTATCGGCGCGTGCGGATCGACGGCGCCGTGAAGGATCTCGACGAGGTTCGTCCCACGGACGTCCTCGGCGCGGCGGCCACGCCGGCGAAGAAGGGCGCCGCCGCCAAGAAGAAGGCCGCCGCGGCCCACGGGCACCTCGAGGTGGTAGCCGATCGCACCGTCCTCGGCGAGGCCGATCGCGGCCGGCTCGTGGAGGCGATCGAGGCCGCCATGGGCCGCGGCGAGGGGCGTGCGGCGCTCGTCCTCGATCGGGGGGCTTCGAGGGATCGGCTCGACCCTGCGCCCCCGTTCGTCCCCGGGACCTCCGGGTCGGGCGCTCCGGTCGTCCTCCGCTTCTCGCGAGGGCTGCACTGCGCGCGCTGCGACATCGCCTACCGCGATCCGACGCCGGGGATGTTCTCGTTCAACGACGCGATCGGCGCCTGCGAGACCTGCCGCGGCTTCGGCCGCGTCATCGGCGTCGACTGGGACAAGGTGCTCCCCGACCCCTGGAAGTCTCTCGGCGGTGGCGCGATCGCGTGCTGGTCGGGCGCGTCGACCCAGTGGGAGCGCAAGCAGCTCGCGAAGTGGGCGCCGGCGGCCGGCGTGCCGCTCGATCGACCGCTCTCGGAGCTGACGCCGCCCCAGCTCGCGTGGCTCAAGGACGGCGACGGGCGCGGCTGGAACAAAGGCTGGTTCGGGCTGAAGAAGTGGTTCGAGTGGCTCGAGACCAAGGCCTACAAGATGCACGTGCGCGTCTTGCTCTCGCGCTACCGGAGCTACGATCCGTGCCCAGTCTGCGAGGGCGCGCGGCTCAAGGCGGACGGGCTCGCGTTCAAGATCGAGGGCCGGTCCATCGCCGAACTCTTCCGCATGCCGGCCGAGGATGCCCGCGCGTTCCTCGAGGCGCGGCGGGCGGGCCTCGAGGCGCGGGGCGAGCTCGATCCGGCGCTCGCCCTCCTCTTCTCGGAGATCGATGCGCGCCTCGGCACGCTCGTCGCGGTCGGGCTCGGCTACCTCGCGCTCGATCGCGCCTCGCGCACGCTGAGCGGCGGCGAGTCGCAGCGCGTGGCGCTGACGAGCGCGCTCGCGGCCTCGCTCACGGGCGCGATGTTCGTGCTCGACGAGCCGACGGTGGGCCTGCATCCGGCCGACGTCGAGAAGCTCGTCGGCGTGATTCGCGGGCTCTCGAAGGACGACAACCTCGCGATCGTCGTCGAGCACGACGCGGACGTCATCGCGGCCGCCGACCGCGTGATCGAGCTCGGCCCGGGCGCCGGCGAGCACGGCGGGCGGATTGTCTTCGACGGGTCGCCGAGCGATCTCGCGAGGGCCGCCACGCAGACCGGAGAGGCCCTGCGCGCCGCCACGCCCGTCGTCGCGCCCCGCCGCGGCAAGCGCTTGAGCGGCTTTCTCGAGCTGAAGGGAGCGAGCGGCCACAACCTGAAGGGAGTCGACGTCCGCATCCCCTTCGGCGCGATGACGTGCGTGACGGGCCCCTCGGGCAGCGGCAAGAGCTCGCTGATCCTCGAGACGCTCGTCCCTGCGGTCGAGCGCACGCTCCACGTGGCGGGCGCGACCTCGCCGCTGCCACACACCTCGCTCGGGCACGCGGCGCGCTTGTCGGGCATCACGCGGGTCGACCAGGCGCCGCTCGGGCGCACCTCGCGCGGCAACGCGGCCACGTACCTCGGCGCGTGGGAGGAGATCCGCAAGCGCTTCGCGCGCGAGCCGCTCGCGAAGGAGCGTGGGTACTCGGACGCGTACTTCTCGTTCAACGTCGCCGGCGGGCGCTGCGAGACCTGCAAGGGCGACGGCAGCGAGACCGTGGAGATGCAGTTCCTCGCCGACGTGACCTTCGACTGCCCGGACTGCGGCGGGCGGCGCTTCGTCGGCCCCGTGCTCGACGTGCGGCACCGCGAGATGACGGTCGCCGACGTGCTCGAGCTGACGGCGAGCGAGGCTGCCGCGCGCTTCGAGGGCGACGGGCGCGTGCTCGGCAAGCTCGGCCCGATGATCGAGGTCGGGCTCGGCTACCTGCGGCTCGGGCAAGCGTTGAACACGCTGAGCGGCGGCGAGGCGCAGCGGCTGAAGCTCGCGCTGGCGCTGGGCGAGGCGCCGGTGGGCGGCCTGGTGGTGCTCGACGAGCCCACGGCGGGCCTGCACGCCGCGGACGTGACGCCGCTGCTCGACGTGCTCGAGTCGCTGGTCGCGCGGGGAGACACGGTCGTCGTGGTCGAGCACGACATGCGCGTGGCGGCGCGAGCCGACTGGGTGATCGACCTCGGCCCGGGCGCGGGGGCGCAGGGCGGGAGCGTGGTGGCGCAGGGCACGCCGGAAGAAGTCGCGCGGGCCGCAGGCTCGCGGACGGCGCCGTTCCTGGCGCGGGCGCTGGGTGTCGCGGCGCCCGACCGCAGCGGCGTGGGGACCGGCGTTTCCTCCGCGGTCCCCTCGGCTCTCTCCGCTCTCGCGGGAGGGGGGAACGAGCCCGCGCGATCGCCGGGCGTGGGGACCGGCGTTTCCTCCGCGGTCCCTCCCCCGGCCCCTCCCGCTCTCGCGGGAGGGGGGAACGAGCTCCGCGGCGATCGCAGCGGCGTGGGGACCGGCGTTTCCTCCGCGGTCCCTCCCCCGGCCCCTCCTGCTCTCGCGGGAGGGAGCGCGCGGGCGCTGACGGTGACGAACGCGCACGAGCACAACCTGAAGAACGTGTCGGTCTCGATCCCGCGCGAGAAGCTGGTGGTCGTCACCGGGCCCTCGGGCAGCGGCAAGTCGACGCTCACCTTCGACGTGGTCTTCGCCGAGGGGCAGCGACGCTACCTCGAGACGCTCTCGCCCTACGCGCGCCAGTACCTGCCGCAGCTGCCCCGTCCCCACGTCGATCGCGTCGCGGGCGTGCCGCCGACGGTCGCGCTCGAGCAGCGCCTGGTGCGCGGCGGCGCGAGCTCCACCGTGGCCACCGTCACCGAGGTCTCGCACTACCTGCGCGTGCTCTGGGCGCGCGCCGGCTTGCTGCACTGCCCGACGTGCAAGGTGCCGATCGCCGCACGCTCCCCTTCCCTCGTGGCCGACGACGCGCTCTCGCGCTTCGGCGCCAAGACCGAGATCGCCGTGCTCGCGCCCGTCGTGCGCGGCCGCAAGGGCCATCACCGCGAGCTGCTCGACAAGCTCTACGCGGACGGCTTCCGCGAGGCGCGCATCGACGGTGAGCTCCGCGGGCTGCAGCCGGGCACGTCGCTCCAGCGCTTCGCCGAGCACCAGGTCGACGCCGTCGTCGCCCGTATCACCGGCGATCGCGCCGCGCTCGAGGCCGCCGTCCGCAAGGCCTCCGTGATGGGCGAGGGCTCGCTCCACATCCTCGCCAAGGGCCAAGATCAGCTCCTCTCGACGACGCGCGCCTGCCCGAGCTGCGGCGACGGCTTCCCGGAGCTCGATCCGCGCTTCTTCTCGTTCAACACGAAGCAAGGCCAGTGCAGCGAGTGCGAGGGCCACGGCGTGCTCACCGAGGTGATCGGCCGCGGAAAGACGCTGCGCGAGGTCACCCTCGCCTGCGAGAGCTGCGACGGCACGCGCCTCTCCCCCCTCGCGCGCGCGGTGACGGTCGATCGGAAGCCCATCACCGACGTGCTCGGGAAGAGCGTGTCCGAGGCACGCAGCGTGCTCGCGGGTCTCTCGCTCCACGGGCGCGAGGCCGAGATCGGCGAGGCGCCGCTCGGCGAGTGCCGCCGACGCCTGGCGTTCCTCGAGGAGGTCGGCCTCGGCTACCTCGGGCTCGATCGCGCGGCCGACACGCTCAGCGGCGGCGAGATGCAGCGCGTGCGACTCGCCGCGCAGCTCGGGAGCGGCCTCACCGGCCTGCTCTACGTGCTCGACGAGCCGACGATCGGGCTGCACCCGCGCGACACCGCCAAGCTCGTGGGCGCGCTCCGCGGCCTCGTCGACAAGGGCAACAGCGTGCTCGTCGTCGAGCACGACTCGGACGTGATCCGCTCGGCCGATCACGTCATCGACGTCGGGCCGGGCGGCGGCAAGCGCGGCGGGACGATCCTCGCCGAGGGCTCGCCGCGCGAGGTCACCGAGCGGCCGGGGTCGATCACGGGACGCTCGATCGCGCGCCCCGCCGACCTGCCGCCCCAGCGCCGTCCGGTGGCAGACGCCCCGCAGCTCGTGGTGAAGGGCGCGCGCGGGCACAACCTCGGCGGCCTCGACGCGACGTTCCCGCTCGGGCGCCTCGTCGCCGTCACGGGTGTCTCCGGCTCGGGCAAGAGCACGCTGGTGCGGCGCGTGCTGCTGCCGGCGGTGCGCAGGGCGCTCGGCCTCGTCGAGGAGCAGCCGGGGCTGCCGCTCGATCGCATCGAAGGCGCCGAGGCGCTCCAGCGCGCCGTGATGGTCGACCAGTCGCCCATCGGTCGCACGCCGCGCTCGGTGCCCGCGACCTACGTCGGCATCTGGGACGAGCTGCGCAAGCTCTTCGCCAAGACGCCCGAGGCCCGCGCGCGCGGCTACGAGGCGTCTCGCTTCTCGTTCAACGTCGCTCACGCGGGCCGCTGCCCGACCTGCGAGGGGAACGGGATCCTGACCGTCGAGATGGCGTTCCTGCCGGACGTGATCCTCCCGTGCGAGACCTGCAACGGGATGCGCTTCACGCGCGAGACGCTCGCGCCGACGATCCACGGCGCCTCGGCGGGCGCGCTCCTGCGCATGGAGATCGAAGAGGCCGCCAAGGTGCTGTCCGCGATCCCCAAGGTCGCGCGCCCGCTCGAGCTGCTGACGGAGCTGGGCCTCGGCTACCTCGAGCTCGGCCAGCCCTCGAGCACGCTGAGCGGCGGCGAGGCGCAGCGGCTGAAGCTGGTCGCCGAGCTCGGCACGAGCGCGAGCGGTCCCACGCTCTACGTGCTCGACGAGCCGACGACGGGCCTGCACCGCGAGGACGTCTCGCGCTTGATCAAGGTGCTGAACCGATTCGTGGAGCGCGGCGACACCGTCGTCGTCGTCGAGCACCAGCTCGACGTGATCCTCGCGGCCGACTGGGTGATCGACCTCGGGCCCGAGGGCGGCGCCGAGGGCGGCTGCATCGTCGCCGAGGGCACGCCCGAAGAGGTCGCGACCCGCCGCACGCACACCGGGCGCGCCCTCGCCGCCGAGCTCGCGCGGAGCGGCGTCGGCCCGGGTCGCAGGGCCAAGCGCGGCAAGAACGCCCTGGACACCGTCGCCGGGTGATCACGGGCGCGTGGCCCGTGCGGGATTCGCCCCGCTTCGACTACGATGCGCGCACCCGCATGGACTACGCCTCGCTCTATCAGTCGCGCGCCCAGGACTACGACGCCATGATCGCTCGCGAGGACGCGGGGCAGGTCCTCCTGAACACGATCGCCTCGATCGCGCCCATCCGCGGGCACGACCTCGTCGACGTCGGCGCGGGCACCGGGCGCGTCGCCATCGGCCTCGGCGCCCGGGGCGCGCGCTCCGTCCACGCCGTCGACGCCTCCGAGGGCATGCTCGCCGTGCTCCGGGATCGCGCGCGCCTCGAGGGCGTCACGCGCCTCACCACGACCGTCGCCGACCACGAGCAGCTCCCGCTCGCGTCCGCGTGCAGCGACGTCACCACCTCGGCGTGGTCGGTCGGGCACGCCACGCGGACCTGGGAGAGCGACTGGCTCCCCCACGTCTCACGATCGATCTCCGAGATGCGCCGCATCACGCGCCCGGGCGGGGCGGTGATCGTGATCGAGACGCTCGGCCTGCCGAAGCGGCCGCTGCGCCCGGGCCTCGTCGCCTACCACCAGTGGCTCGAGAAGGAGCAAGGCTTCGCGCGGATCGAGCTCGACACCGACTTCGTCTTCCGCAGCGTCGAAGAGGCCGATCGCCTCACGCGCTGGTTCTTCGGCGACGCCACCGCCGACGAGCTCGTGCAGACCCAGAGCACGCGTCTGCCGGAGCGGACCGGTCTCTGGTGGCGTCGCGTCTGATCCTCGCGAGGACCGCGGGTGGGCGTCAGCGCCGCGCGCGGCGGGCCGCGAAGAGCCCGAGCGTGCCGAGCGCGAGCAGCCAGGCTGCCGTGTCGCCCGACGCCGTGCCCGCGTGACAGCCACACCCGCTGCGCGAGACCGGCTCGACCGCCGTCACGGACACGCAGACCGAGCGCTCCATGCAGGTTCCGCTCGCGCAGGCGGCCGTCCCACACGACGCGTTCGCCGTGGTCAGCATGCACGGCGGCTCGTGGCCCCCGTCCGGGTACGGGCCGCTGTCGAACTGCAGGCCGCCACAGCCCATGGTCCCGATGCAGAGCGAGGTGGGCTGACAGACTTCGCCGCTCGCGCAGTCGGTGTCGGTGGAGCACGAGTCGAGCGCGCAATAGGGCCCGCTGTGCGAGCTCCCGCCCACGGTGCCGTCCGGGCAGTCGGTCGGGGGGGGCTCGACGACGTCCGCGCGTGCGGAGCGCGCCACGAGCCCCATCGAAGCCACGGTGAGCACGAGC
>JBGALT010000209.1:0-12230 GCA_044223665.1 Sandaracinaceae bacterium
CCGAAGAGGCGCTCGAAGAGCTCGTCGGGCTGATGAAGCGCACGCGGCCGGGACGGCTGGCCGTCCTGGGAGAGCAGCCGGCCAAGCTGCCGCTCGTCCCGGTGGCCGCCTACCCGCTGCGGAACGGGGCGATCGAGATCACCTTGTCGGTGTTCGACACACCTGCTCCCCGATGATCTTCCCCTCGGGGGATCTTCTTCAGCGACTTTGGTATTCTACGGGCAAAGTCGGATGAACCAGCCTGCTTCGAAGTCCACGGGGGTGGACGCGCCGGAGAGCCTCGTCGGTCGTACGCTCGACGGGCGCTTTCGGATCTTGTCGGCCATCGCTCGCGGTGGGATGGGCGCCGTGTACCGCGCCGAGCAGCTCCCCCTCGGTCGCTCGGTCGCCATCAAGATCCTCTCGCTCCGGCACGACGAAGACCAGGACCCGGAGTTCCGCAAGCGCTTCCTGCTCGAAGCGTCGACCGCCGCCAAGCTCACGCACCCCAACACGGTGCGCGTGTTCGACTACGGGCAGACCGACGACGGCCTGTACTTCATCGCGATGGAGCTGCTGGAGGGCCAGACCCTCAAGGAAGTCATCGCGAAGGAGGGCTGCATCGAGCCGGAGCGCGCCGTCGAGGTCGCCAAGCAGATCGCCCGCTCGCTGCGCGAGGCACACCGGATCGGCATCGTCCACCGCGACATGAAGCCGGGCAACGTCATGCTCGTCGAGCGCGGCGGCGAAGAGACCGTCAAGGTGCTCGACTTCGGCCTCGCCAAGGACACCGGCGGCGAGAACGGCGAGGTCGAGGACATCACGCAGACGGGCGTGTTCATGGGCTCACCCAAGTACATGTCGCCCGAGCAGATCCAGGGCGAGAAGCTCGACGCGCGCAGCGACCTCTACTCGGTCGGCGTGATCCTGTACGAGATGCTCGCCGGCAAGCCGCCCTTCGTGCGCGAGCAGCCGATGCAGGTCCTGATGGACCACATCCGCGAGATCCCGAAGACGGTCACCGCGCCCGAGGGTCGTCCCGCGCTGCCGCTCGGCGTCGTGCACGTGACGATGCGCTGCCTGGCCAAGGTGCGAGACGAGCGCTGGGCCGACATGGACCAGCTCCTGCTCGCGCTGAAGGAGGCCGTGGCCGGGACCATGTCGTCCTCCGGCCAGATCGCCGCGATGACCGGCGAGTGGGATGCGATGCGATCGGGCGTGCTCTCGCTCGCGCCGCCGCTCACGACGACCACCGGGAGCGGCCCGAACGTGCTGGCGCCGAGCGGCACGAGCGCCCCGCCGTCGGCGGCGAACTCGTCGATCCCTGCGGCGCCCCCGGTGCCCACCTCGGTCGCGCCGCCGGCACGTGGGAGTGGGGCGTGGATCGCGCTCGCCGGCGTGTTCGCGCTCGTGCTCGCGATCGGCGTTGGCTGGGTGCTCATGGGCGGCGGAGCGAGCGCTCCGGTCGCGACCACCGCGACCCGACCGCCTCCCTCGACGACGGCCCAGGGCGCACTGCCGGCGCCGCCGACCGGGTCGGCCACGCCGCCCGAGAGCGGCATCGTCCAGCCCCCGCCGGAGACCGCGGCGCCGGAGACCGCCATCCGCACGGTGCTCGTCTCGCTGCGATCGCAGCCCTCGGGCGCGACCGTGACGCTCGGCGATCGCACCTACGGCCCCACCCCGACGCAGGTCGAGCTGACGGGAGCCCTCGCCGAGGAGGGCAGCCAGCTGCACTTCGTGTTCGCGCGGCCGGGCTTCCGCGACCTTCCGATGGACGCGACGGTGAGCGGCGCGACGCTCGAGCTGAACGCTCGCCTCGTGCGCGCGGGCCGGCCGACCACGGCGCACGAAGAGACCGGCGAAGAGACGACCACGACGGGCGACACGCACGTCGAGGGCTACCGCGACAGCCCGTACTGATCTACGAGAGCACCGATTCATTTGAATCGCTATGAACTCCAGCGCCTTTCACGCCAGCTCCGGCTTACGTCCTCGCTGCTCACTGCGGCGTACTTCGAGTACGCCTCGTTCCGCCGCTCCGGGCGCGCTCGGACCTGACGCGAAATGCTCGGATTTCATGACGCTCTCAAATGAATCGGTGCTCTAGGTCCCAGAATCGTCGCGTGGCGCGACGATTGGACGAGGCTCGAAAGCAAGCCGCGCAGCGGGCGCTCCCCAGCTGCGGCAGCCCTCGATCGCCACGGGCGTGGTTCCGAGACAGCGCGCCGCGCTGCGGCGCCGATGTCGTTGGGCTGCGCGCTACGCCCGCGCCGTGCGGGAGACGGGCGACGGCCCGTACGCGCGGGCTAGCGCGGCGCGGCGCGGGCTAGCGCGGCGCGGGCTAGCGCGGCGCGGGCTAGCGCGGCGCGGGCAACAGTGTCGCGAGCCCCACGCTCTCGTCGGCGAGGGCTTGCTCGGTCACGGGCGCGCCGGAGGCGATGAGCTTCTTGGCGGCGGCGATCTCCTTGAGGCGATTGACGCCGATCGCGAAGGCGAGCTTGCCCTCGCGCAGGTGGAACGCGACGAACGCACGCGCCTCGCGCGAGCCGCGGAGGACCACGCGGTCGAAGGGCTGGACGTGCCCGACGCTCTGCATCTTGAGATCGAACTGATCGGACCAGAAAAAGGGAACGGTGTCGTGCTCCTCGCGCTTGCCGAAGAGGTTCGCGACCACGCACGCGCCTTGCGTCTGCGCGTTGTCGACCGACTCCACGATCACGTGCTGCCCGCCGAGCGCGCGCGCCGGGCCGCGCGCCACGTCGCCCGCCGCGTAGATCCCCGGCACGCTCGTCTCGCAGTGTGCGTCGACGAGCACGCCGCGATCGCAGCGCACGCCGGAGCCCGCGAGCCACGCCGTCTCGGGGGCGACGCCGATGCCGACGACCACGAAGTCGCACGCGATGCGCTCGCCGTCGGTCGTGACGACCTCCTCCACGCGGCCGGCGCCCCGGATCGCGGCGACGCCCACGCCGCAGCGCAGCTCGACGCCCTTCTGCCGGTGCTCGCCCGCATAGAAGTCGCCGACGAACGCGCCGAACGCGCGCAAGAGGGGCTTGTCGGCGAGCTCGAGCATCACGACCTCGAGCCCCGCCTCGCGGCAGCACGCCGCGACCTCCGCACCGATGACGCCGGCGCCCACCACGACCACGCGCTTCTTGGTCGCGACGAGGGTCTGGATCGCGCGCGCGTCCTCGAGCGTGCGCAGCGCGTGCACGCCCTCGAGGCTCGCGCCCTCGCAGTCGACCGTGCGCGCAGCCGCCCCGGTCGCGATCAAGAGGTGATCGAACGGCAAGCGCCGCCCGCCCTCGAGCTCGACCTCGCGCGCCGTCGTGTCGAGGCCGCGCGCGCGTGCGCCGGTGACCAGCTCGATGCGCTGCTCCTCGTACCAGCCGGGCGCGCGGAAGTAGAGCTTGCTCTCGTCGAAGCCGCCCTTGATGACCTTCTTCGAGAGCGGCGGCCGATCGTAGGGCCGCTCCTTCTCGGCGCCGGCGAGCGTGATCGCGCCCGTCCAGCCCCCGCGGCGCAGCTGCTCGGCCGCGCGCCCTCCCGCCAGGCTCGCCCCCACGATCACGACCCGCCCGTTCGTCATGGGGCGCCTTCATAGCCGCGGATCGCCGTTCGCGCTCTCCGCGAGCGCAGTGATACCGTCCTCTCGTGCGCTTGCTCGCCTCTCTTCCCTTCGTCTTCGCGATGGCGGCCTGCACGGCCACGCCCGCCGGCGAGCTCGACGCCGCCACCGACGACGCGTCCACGAGCGATGCCGGTCGCGACGCGCCTGCGCGCATGGACGCCGCCGAGCTGTGGCCGGCGATACCCTTCACGCCGACGCCGGCCACGATCGCCTACTGCGCCGGCCACGACGACGCGGTGATCGAAGCGCGCATCACCGACCTGCTCTCGCAGATGTCGCTCGAGGAGAAGCTCGATCTGCTCCACGGCGCGAGCATCGTGCTCGTGGACGGGACCTGGCTCGTGCCCGGCAACGAGCGTCTCGGCCTGCCGGGCCTGCACATGCTCGACGGGCCCCGCGGCCTCTCGAGCTTCACGGGCCGCCACGGCACCGCGTTCCCGGTCGGCATGCTGCGGGGCGCGACGTGGGATCCGGCGCTCGAGCGCCGCGT
The DNA here is from genome assembly GCA_044223665.1 of Sandaracinaceae bacterium. Classification (GTDB taxonomy): domain Bacteria; phylum Myxococcota_A; class Polyangia; order Polyangiales; family Sandaracinaceae; genus JBBSAT01. The sequence goes on from JBGALT010000209.1 coordinate 4,104, forward strand.
GGGAGCCGCGATGGGCGTCGAGCATCGCTCGGCCGGGGCGGACGTGATCCTCGCGCCGACGATCAACGTGCTCCGCCACCCTCGCTGGGGCCGCGCGCAGGAGACCTACGGCGAGGACACCCATCACCTGGGCGAGATGGGCCTCGCGTTCGTCGAGGGCGTGCAGAGCGAGCACGTGCTCGCGAGCGTGAAGCACTTCGCCGGCAACTCGATCGAGAACACGCGCCACCGCGTGGACGTGCGCATGGACGAGCGCACGCTGCGCGAGGTGTACCTGCCGCACTTCCGACGCGTGATCATCGACGGGCACGCGGGCACCGTGATGAGCGCCTACAACTCGCTGAACGGGCACTTCTGCGACGTGAACGAGCACCTGCTCGGCGACATCCTCCGGCGCGAGTGGGGATTCTCCGGCGTGGTCGAGTCGGACTGGGTCTTCGGGACGCACGGCGCGACCGAGGCACTCGCCGCCGGGCTCAGCATCGAGATGCCCGTCGAGGCCGAGTTTCGCCCGCTCGCGAGCGAGTACCGGAACGGCGTGCTGACGCGCGAGCTGCTCGACACGCGCGTGCGCGAGGTGCTCCGCACCCAGCTCTGCTTCGACCTGGACACCGTCCCGCGCACGCCCGGCGTCGCGATCGACGATCCCTCGCAGCGCGAGACGCCAGCGCACCTCGCGCTCGCCCGCGAAGTCGCACGCCGCGGCATCGTCCTGTTGCGCAACGAGGGAGCGGCGCTGCCCTTCGCAGCCGACGTTCGCTCGATCGTGGTCGTGGGGCGGAACGCCGACGAGGAGAACATCGGCGACGACGGCTCGAGCGACGTGCTGCCGACCAGCGTCGTGACCGCCCTCGAAGGGATCCGCGCGCGCGCCGGCGCGACCACGACGGTGACGCACCTGCCCGGCGCCGTGCTCGATGCGAGCGCGCTCGCCGCGGTCGGAGCGGCCGATGCGGTCGTCGTCGTGACGGGCCTCGGGCGCACCGACGAGGGCGAGGCCGAGATCTCGGCCGGCGATCGCGAGAGCCTCGACGTGCCGGCGGGCGAGGCCCTGCTGATCCACGCGGTCGCGGCCGCGAACGCGCGCGTCGTCGTCTTGCTCGAGGCCGGCGCGGCGTCGATCACGCGCCCCTGGGACGCCGAGGTGGAAGCGCTGCTGTTCGCCGGCTATCCCGGGTCCGAAGGAGGAAACGCGATCGCCGACGTGCTCTTCGGCGACGCCGCTCCCTCGGGCCGCCTGCCCTTCTCGATGCCCGTCCTCGAGAGCGATCTGCCCGTCTTCGACGACGTCTCGGACACCGTCGACTACGGCTACTTCCACGGCTACCGCCACCTCGCGCACGAGGGCACGCCGGCCGCCTACCCGTTCGGCTACGGCCTCTCGTACACGACGTTCTCGCTCTCTTCGCTCCGGGTGAGCGCGACCGACGTGCACCCCGGCGACGAAGTCGACGTGACGGTGACGGTGACGAACGAGGGCGCGGTGCGGGCGATCGAGACGGTCGAGCTCTACGCCGCCGCGCTCGGCTCGAGCGTCGAGCGCGCCCCCGAAGATCTCCGCGCCTTCGGCCAGATCGAGCTCGATCCCCACGCGAGCGGCGACGTCACGCTGCACGTGCGCGCCGACGACCTACGCATCTGGGACGTCGCGACGAGCGCGTGGGTGCTCGAGCCGATCGACTACGAGCTCCGCGTCGGCGAGCACGCGGGCGACGCCGGCGCGCTCACCATGACGATCCACGGTGCCTCCTGACGAGCCTCGTGCATCCGCGGTCCCTCCGCGGTAGCGTCGATCGCTCCGCGACGAGCCCGCAGCTCCGTCCCTCTCCACTCCGTGGGTCCGTGGGAGCGGTCAGGGTGAAGGCCGCGGAGGACGTGGAGGGCGAGGAGCGCCGAGCGATCGCAGCAAAGACCGACGCGGCTCGTGCCGCGCAGTCCCTCACCCTAGCCCTCTCCCACTCTCGGGGGAGAGGGGACCTCGCCGAGCTGCGCGTGTGGCGTCAGTCGTGGAGCGAGACCGTGGCCGGCGCCGTCAGCGCGCTGAGCGCGTTCGCCGCGGCCGGATCGTCGAGGAGCGTGATCGCGAAGAACGCGGCCGCGATGTCGGACGCGAGCTCGCGGGCCTCCGCGTTGTCGAGGTAGGTGAACGAGGCGTGCGGCGCTGCCTGGCGCATGCCCGTGCCGCAGCCGGCGTCGAACGCGCTCACGAGGCCCGCGATGTCGGAGAACGACCAGTGGCCCGCGTCGGCCACCTCGACGAGCCACGCCGGGCCACCCATGGCCCGGAAGTCGTTGCGGATGACGAGGTTGCCGGCGGAGCCGATGCTGTTGTCCTCGCTCGCGAGCACGAAGAGGTAGGGGACGTGGATGTCGGCCGGCCGCGTGCCGAAGATCGAGACCGGCGCCGCGATCGCGAGCGCGGACGAGAAGCGCGCGTCGGTCGTCACGACGGCGCCCGTCGTGAGCGCGCCGTAGCTGTGACCCATCACGGCGATGCGCGTGGCATCGATGTGCCCGCGGAGATCCGCGGGCAGCTCCGTCGCCGCTGGGTCGAGGAGCCGGTCGAGCACGCTCGAGACGTCGCTCGCGCGCACCGCGAGGAACGGCGCGCCCACGGCCGGCAAGCTCCCGGCCTCCCAGATCGTGTCGTCGACGTGGTCGGGGGCGGCGACGACGATCCCGTGCGACGCGAGACGCTCGGCGACCTCCGCGACGTCGTAGCGCATGCACCCGTGGCAGTGCGAGAAGACCACGGCGGGCCAGCTCGCCTCGGCCGTCGACGCGGGCGCAGCGAGCGCGGAGTGCACCGTGGCCCGCACGCACGATGGCGCGGAAGCGAGGAACGCCGTGAGGGCCGCCTCGTGGGCGCCGCCCGCCTCGAACGCGACGAGCGGCTGACCGGTCGTCGCCGCCGCGCGCGCGCTCTCGTCGGCCGGGTACCAGATCTCGACCGGGAGCGTGCGATCGCCCGTGCGATCGACCATCGTCGTGTGGACGTTTCCGACGACGTGAGGGCCTGCGGCGCCGTAGTCGGCCCGCGGCATCCCGGCGTCGGCGAAGCTCGCGTCGCGCACGTAGGCGTCCGGTTGGCGCGGGCCGGTGTCCGCGCGGCGACCCACGTCTTCCTGCGCGGCGTCGACGCCCGCGTCCTCGACCTGCGCGGCGTCGGGCGCCGCCGGCGTGGGCGAGCTGCAGGCCGAGAACGAGACGAAGCAGAGCGCGAAGAGGACGGGCGTCGAGCGCATGTCCTGTCGTATCACGGCTTCGCGCCACGGCGCCGGAAGACGAGCACGAAGTTGTGGGCCGGCATCGTCACTCGCTCCTCGAGCGAGAAGCCGTGGGCGTCGGCCTCCTGGGCCACGGCCTCGAGGTCGCGCACGCCCCACGAGGGATGGCGCTCGCGCTTGAGCCACGCGTCGAACTCCACGTTGCTGTCCGACGTGTGCGCACCGCCGATCTTGTACGGACCGTACGTCACGAGCGGTGCCCCGGGCCCGAGCACGGCAGCCGCTCCGCGCATCAGCGAAGGGAGCGTCTCTGGAGGCGAGGCGTGGATCATGTTGATGCAGACGATCGCGTCGGCCGTCGCGATGGGCCAGGGCCAGCGCGTCACGTCGAGCACCAGCGCGGGGAGCACGGTCCCCGCCGTGCGGATGGCCGCGCGCGCGTCGATCTCGGCGAGCGCCGCGGCCGTGGCCTCGGTCGGCTGGAAGACGAGCGCGGGGAGCCGCTCGGCGAAGTGCGTCACGTGGGCGCCACTGCCGCTCGCGATCTCGATCACGGTGCCCTCCGCCGGCAGGACGCGCGCGAGGACGTCGGCGATGGGCCCGCGGTTGCGCAACGCGGAGCCGGGCGGCGGCGGGAGATCCATGGGCGCATCGTAGTACGCTCGCGCCATGCGCTACCTGCACACGATGCTCCGCGTGCGCGACCTCGACGCCGCGCTGAAGTTCTGGACCGACCTCGGGCTGCGCGAGACGCGCCGCCGGGAGAGCGCGCAGGGCCGCTTCACGCTCGTCTTCCTCTCGACCCACCGCGAGGACGACCCGGCCGAGCTCGAGCTCACCTACAACTGGGACCAGAAGGAGCCCTACCCCGCCGGCCGCTTCTTCGGTCACCTCGCCTTCGAGGTCGACGACGTCTACGCGACGTGCGCGCGCCTCTCCGAGCGAGGCCACGTGATCCACCGTCCGCCGCGCGACGGGCACATGGCCTTCGTGAAGTCTCCCGACGGTCAGAGCGTCGAGCTCTTGCAGCGAGGCGGCGCCCGCGCGCCCGCCGAGCCCTGGAAGTCCGCCCCCAACGTCGGCGAGTGGTGAGCGCGTGCCCGCTCAGCGAGGCGTGAGGTGAGCGAGCTGGCCATCCTGCGCGGCAAGCGCCTCGTGCACGTGACCACCGTGCCGCAGTCGTTGCTCTTCTTTCGCGGACAGATCGCGTTCATGAAGGAGCTCGGTCTCGGCATCGACGTCGTCTGTGGCCCCGGGGACGGCATCGAGGAGTTCGAGCGACGCGAGGGCGTGCGGGTGCACGTGGTGCCGATGGCCCGGCGCATCGATCCCGTCGCCGACCTCCAGGCCATCCGCGCCATGCGGCGGCTCTACCGCGCGCTCCGGCCCGACATCGTGCACGCGCACACCCCGAAAGGGGGCCTGCTGGGGGTCCTCTCGGGGCGCTCCGCTCGGGTCCCGGTCGTGCTCTACCAGCTCCGCGGCCTCCGTCTGAGCACGCTGCGCGGCGGTCGGCGCGCGCTCTTCTCCGCGGTGGAGCGCACGAGCCTGACCTTGGCCCACGGAGTCATCGCGAACTCGCACTCGCTCCGCCGCGAGGTGATCGAGCTCGGGCTGGCCCTGCCCTCGCACGTCACCGTGCTCGGCGCGGGGAGTGGCAACGGCGTCGACGCGCGTGGGCGCTTCGACCCTTCGCAGGTCCCGGCCGAGCGCCGCCGAGCGCTGCGTGCCTCGATCGGCGTGCCCGACGACGCGGTGCTGTTCTTCTTCGCGGGGCGCCTGGTCAACGACAAGGGGATCCGCGAGCTCGCCGAAGCATGGCGGGACGTCGCGGCCAGAGAGCCGCGCGCGCACCTCGTCGTGCTCGGCTGGCCCGACGACACCGATCCGGTCCCGCCAGAGACGCTGCGCGTCTTGGACGGAGGCGCGCCCCGCGCGCACCACCTGCCGCCCACCAAGGACATGGCCAGCTGGTACGCGGCCAGCGACGTGGTCGTGCTGCCGACGTACCGCGAGGGGATGCCCAACGTGCTGCTCGAGGCCTCGGCGATGGGTCGCGCGATCGTCGCGACGACGAGCGCGGGGTGCGTCGATTGCGTCGTCGACGGCCAGACCGGGCTGCTCGTCCCGCCGCGAGACGCGACCGCCCTCGGCGCGGCGATGCTCCGCCTGGCCCGGGACGACGAGGCGCGGGCGGCGCTCGGTCGTCGCGGTCGGGCGCACGTGCTCGAGGCCTTCCGCCCCGAGACGCTGTGGACGGCGCAGGCCTCCTACTACGCGCGGGCCCTCGAGCGCCGGGCGCGCTGACGAGGCCCGCGGCTACGCGCAGACCCGAGACGATCGTCGAGGGCGTCGTTCAGACGGAGGCGAGCGCCTCGACGAAGCGATCGAGATCTGCCTTCGCGTGGCGCTCGGTCACCGCGACGAGGAAATCGCGATCGCGATCGGCGTAGAACTTCCCGAGCGGCACGCCGCCGAGGATGCCCTTGGCGCCCAGCGCGGCGAGGAGCGGCGCGGCCTTGCCCTCGTTCCTGCGCACGACGAACTCGTTGAACGTCGGCGCGCTCGCCGGCAGCGAGTACTTGCCCGTCGCGACGATGCGCTGCTTGAGGTACTCGGCCTTCGACAGGCAGGCGCGGCCCACTTCGTCGAAGCCCTTGCGGCCGAGCATCGAGGTGCGGATCGTGAACGCGAGCGCCACGAGGCCGTGGTTCGTGCAGATGTTGCTCGTCGCCTTCTCGCGACGGATGTGCTGCTCGCGCGTCGAGAGCGTCAGCACGTAGCCGCGCACGCCCGCCTGATCGACCGTCTCGCCGACGAGGCGGCCCGGCATCTTCTGCAGGTGCTCCTTCTTCGTCGCGAAGAGGCCCACGCCCGGGCCGCCGAGCTGGGGCGGCAGCGCGAGCGCCTGGCCCTCGCCGACCGCGATGTCGGTGCCGTACTTGCCCGGCGGCGCGAGCAAGGACATCGCGTACGGCTCGGCCGTCGCCGTGACGAGCAGCGCGCCCTTCTTCGTCGCGAGCGCGCGGATCGCCGCGAGGTCCTCCACGCAGCCGAGGAAGTTCGGGTAGCCCACGATCACCGCCGCCGTCGCGTCGGTGATCGCGTTCTCGAGGTCCGCCAGGTCCGTGCGGCCATCGGCCTGCAGGCGCACGATGTCGAGCTCGGGCTTGCCGGCGTCGATGTTCTTCAGGTACGTCGCGATCGTCTCGCGGTACTCGGGGTGCAGGCCCGCGCTCAGCACCACGCGCGTCTTGCCCGTCACGCGCCGCGCCATCGTCACGGCCTCGGCCGCTGCGCTCGCGCCGTCGTACATCGACGCGTTGGCGACCTCCATCCCGAAGAGCTCCGCGACCATCGTCTGGAACTCGTAGATCGCCTGCAGCGTCCCCTGCGCGACCTCGGGCTGGTACGTAGATCGCCTGCAGCGTTCCCTGCGCGACCTCGGGCTGGTAGGGCGTGTACGCCGTGTAGTACTCGCTGCGGAGCAGCAGCTGATCGACGGCCGGCGGGATGTGGTGGTGATAGAGGCCCGCGCCGATGAACGAGAGCGTGCGCGCCGAGTCGTTCTTGCTCGCGAGCACCTCGAGGTGCGCCATCAGGCTCGCCTCGTCGAGCGCCGGCTCGATCGCGAGCGGGCGGTTCAGGCGGTAGGCGGGCGGCACGTCCTCGAAGAGCGCGTCGAGGGAGGGAGCTCCGATCGTGCGGAGCATGCTTTGGATCTCGGCCTCGGTGTGGGGCAGGTAGCGCATACGGCGGGCGGAGATCTAACCGAAAACCGCCCGCGCGCGAGCGCGGATGCCACGGATCGCGAGACGCGGTCCTCCGAGCGAGGCGAACCTCACAGCCCGCCTGGCGCCCTCACGTCACTGCCCGGGCTGCTGCGGAGGGCCCGCGTCGCCGCCGCCGTTCGTGCCCGCGTCCGTATACTGCGAGGGGCCGGGCCCGGGGGCGCCGCAGCCGCCGCAGCCGCAGGCGGCGAGGAGCATCGGCGCCGCCACGATCGCCGAGGCCGCGAGGACCGCGCCCGCCGCCGTCATCGCCTTGCGCGCGACCCCGGCGCCCGGCGGGGTGAGGCGCGGATCGTTCCCACAAAACAGGCAGACCGCATCCTCGGCGAGACAACGACGACCACACCCGGCGCAGCGAATCGAGCTCATGGCACCCTCCCGGACGGGCGACCCGATGTCGCCGCACGGGAGGGGCACTTGCGACGCCTGTGCCACGCGGAAACGCGTGAAAAATGGCTCCCCACGCCCGTGAGTTGTGCCAGGCGGGGCCATCTCGTGGCACCCCTGTGAAGCGCGGTGCTCGAAGGCCTCACGGCTCCGGGATTCCGAGGTCGGCCAGGGCCGCGTCGGCACGGCCGGCTGCCCGCCGCAGATCCGCGCGCGCCGTCGCGTCGGCGGCGATCGCCGCGAGCGCCGTTCGCGCCGGCGTCAGCTCGGCGCGGTCCACCTCGTGCGCGTCGAGCGTGCGCTCGTCGAGCGAGGTGGCGATCGTCAGCGCCGCCTGGGCCGCACGCGGGGCGAGGTCGGGGTCGCGCCCCTGCGCGATCGCCGCGAGCGGCGCCAGCGCCTGCTCCGGCTGGTGCAGGCGGGGCGTCGCGGCCACCGCGAGCGCGCGCACCGCGATCGGCGTGCCCTCGCCGAGGCGCTCGACGATCGCCGCGTCCCCGAGGCGATCCACCGCGTGCGCGAGCTCGAGCGGATCGGTCTCGTGCACGGCGAGGAGCGGATCGACGCGCGCGGTCTGCGCGGCGGCGCTCGCCGCGACGAGCGCGAGCAGGGAGGCGAACAGGAGGCGCGCGCGCACGGGCCGACTCTACGCGAGCCCGCGCGCGCTCGCACGGCGCGATGTGCACACTGGACAATGGTTTCTAGATCGGTTAACCAATTTC
>JBGALT010000210.1:0-12222 GCA_044223665.1 Sandaracinaceae bacterium
GTCACTGCGTGACGCTCTGCTCGGGCGGCAGGTTGAACACGAAGCCGAGCTGCACCATGTGGGTGAAGATCGTGCGCGAGTCGTTGCCGTCGATCACGCCGTCGGGGAAGCCCGAGCCCGGCTGGCCGTGCTGGTCGTGGCCGCTCTCGTCGGTGCCCGAGACGTTCCACGAGAAGACGGTCGCGCGCCACTCGAGCGAGATGCCGAACCAGCTGTTCGCGTAGAGGCTGAGGCCGATGCCGAAGATCGGCGCCGGCGCGACGCGGCTCGCGCGGGCGAGCTGCGAGGCGACGCACGTGTCGCGCGACTGGCCCGTCCCGGGATCGGCCGAGTCGCAGCCTGCCGTCACGCGGTCCGTGGCGGCGCGCTCCTCGACACCCCACACCGCGATACCGGCGTAGATGTAGAGGTCGGTGTCGACGAAGACGGCCTGGAAGAGAGAGAGCTTGCCGCGCAGCGGGACGAAGATGAGGTGCGCCGACGCGCCCCAGCGGATGTGCCCGATCTGCTGCCCGAAGCTCGAGGCCTGCGGGAGGCTGAGCCGGTTGCGGTCCGTGGTCTGGCCGGTGCTGGTGATCTGCGAGGTGAGGTCGGTGCTGATGTCGGCGGGGTTGTACGCGCCCCAGATGCCGATGCCGAGCCAGTCGAGGAAGTGGTAGTTCGCCTCGAGACCGATGAAGAGGCTGCGCGCGAACTCGTCCTGGAGCGTGTAGCCGAGGGTGGGCGCCAGGTTGAAGCGGCCCTCGCGGTACACGCGCATGTGGCGCACGGCCGGCTGGCCCGCGAGCGGGCCCGTGATCTGGACTTCCTGGGCCGACGCCGTCGTCGCCGCGCCCATCGCGCCGATGGCGATCGCCAGGCACAGCAGGGCTCGCATTCCGTGATCTCGCATCGTCGTACCCACTGCGGAGAGAGTCTTTCCGTTCGTCGTCATTTTCGTGTCTCCGTCAGCGCGGCAGGCGGTACTCGAAATCGAACGGGAGGAAGAACGTCAGGCCGAGGTGGGTGGTGACGTTGTTGACGAAGGCCGGGCTCGACTGCGTCCACGTGGACGAGTCGGTCCGGGCGCTGCCGAGCGCGACGTCGAGGCTCTCGACCTGCTCGAGGTACATGTAGTCGCGGATCTCCGCGAACACCGCGAGCCAGCGCGTGATGAACACGCGGAGGCCGATGCCGACGTTGAAGGCGACCCGAATGTCGAAGTCGAAGGTCCGGATCTCGGGGTCGACGACCGGCAGCGGGCGCGTGCGCATGATGCCGACGCCGCCCAGCACGTAGAGGTCGTACTGGAAGATGAACTCGTTGAACATCGCGAACTTGCCGTAGATCGGCACGTAGGTGAACGCGAGGTGGGCGCCGAGCTGGTACTGATTGACCGGCACGGCGAGGCGCGTGCTGCGGCGGACCTGGAAGTTGATGTCCGAGTCCGACTCGAGGCCCTGGTACCAGATGAAGTTCGCGCCCACGGCGAGGACGTTCGTGAACCAGTAGTTGAGGCCGAGGCCCACGCCGTTGTGGCTGATGAACGGGTCGTTCAGCGTCGCCGAGTAGCTCGGCGAGATCTCCACGCGGTTGAGCCGGAGCGCGTAGATCTGCTGGACCGCGTAGATCTCCTCGCGGGCCTCCTCCACGTGCTCGGGCGTGTCGCGCGACGCGCTCGTGTCTTCGGTCGCCGCGCCACCGCCGGCGAGATCGCCGATGACGTCACCGGACTCCGCGTCGGCCGTCAGGTCGCCCGTCCCGTCTTCGGTCGGCGTGGACCCGTCGGTCTCGTCCAGACTGAACGACATGTCCTGCGCAGAAGCAGTCCCGACGCCGAGCGGGCCAGCACCGAGGCAGGTGGTGCCGAGCCAGGCGCCGGCGAGCGCGTGCGCAGCGAGGAGCGCGATACGAGCCTTCTTCATCGTGACCTCTTCCAACAGACAGGCGGAGCCGAGAATCGAGCTCCCTGGAGGCAACCTAAGTGTCCGATATTGCAGTGAGATTCGGCGAAAGACCCAAAGTCGCGCGGACTATAACACGCGTTCTTTCGCGCAATCAACGGAAGAAACGACCAGGGCGGCGGGTTCAGGCGCTCGCCCCTTCTTCAGGCTTCTCGAAGAGCGCGGTGACGAAGAGCTCCGGGTCGAATTCCCGTAGATCCTCCACTCGCTCGCCGATGCCCACGAAGCGCACGGGCACCCCGTGCTCGTCGACGATCCCGAGGACGACGCCGCCCTTGGCCGTGCCGTCGAGCTTGGTCAGGACGATCCCGCTGACCGCGATGGCCTCCTTGAAGATCTGAGCCTGCTGGATCGCGTTCTGGCCGGTGGTGGCGTCGAGCACGAGCAGCACGTGATCGACGTTGCGCTCGAGCGCCTTCTCGGCCGTCCGAACGACCTTCTTGATCTCCTCCATCAAGTTCGACTTGGTGTGGAGGCGGCCCGCCGTGTCGGCGAGCACCACGTCGGCGCCGGTGTCTCGTGCGGTCTTGATCGCGTCGAAGATGACCGACCCCGGATCGGCGCGCTCCTTGCCCTTCACGACGGGGCAGCCCACGCGCCGGCCCCACACCTCCAGCTGCGTCACGGCCGCGGCGCGGAAGGTATCCCCCGCGGCGAGCACGACCTTCTTGCCCTCGGACTGGAAGCGGCTCGCGAGCTTGCCGATCGTGGTCGTCTTGCCGACGCCGTTGACGCCGACGATGAGGATGAGGGTGGGGCCGCTCGGCGCGAACGAGAGCGGGCCCGCCTTGGCGCCGAGGATCGCGCGGGCGTCGTCGGCGAGCGCCTTCCAGACGGCGTCCTCGTTCGCGAGCTCGCGGCGATCGAGCCGCTCGCGCAGCCGCGCCAGCATCTTCTCGCTGGCGTGCGGGCCGAGATCGGCCGTGATCAGCACCTGCTGGATCTCCTCCAGCAGCGCGGGGTCGATCTCCTTCTTGCGCCCGAAGAGCTGGGCCAGGCGCGCGATGAAGCCGCCTCGCGTCTCGGCGAGGCCCTTCTTCAGCGCGGCGACCGTCTCCTTCTGCTGCTCGCCCGCCTTCTCGGGCGCCTTCTCGACCGCCTTGTCGGCGGAAGCGGGGACGAGCTTCGCGGGCGGCTCCTGCCTCGCCTCGGGCGCGGGCGCATCGGCCTTCGCCGGCGTGGACGGGGCTTCGGCCGGCGCCGCGGCTTCGACCTTGGCCGGGGCGGCGGGCTCTTCCTTGGCCTTGGGCGCCTTGCTCTCGCGCGGCTTCTTTTCCTTGTCGCGATCCTCGGTCTTCTTCTCGGGCTTGTCGGCCGGCTTCGGCGCCGGCTTCGACTTCGCCTCGTCGCGCTTGTCGGCCTTGCCGTCCTTGTCGCTCTCGTCGGCAGGCCGCGGCTCGGTCGACGAGGACAGCTCCTGCGGGCGGCGCGTCGCGAAGAACGCGATGGCGCCTACGACCAGGAGCGCGACGACGACGAGTACGATGGTGAACATTCGCTCTCCGGCGCGCCGTTCTCTCGACGCCAGCCCCGCGGGCGGGCGCCACTATAGAGACGCACTCGGAAACGAGTCAACGCCGCGCAGGGGCCGGGCTCGCGACCACGCGCGCCGCCACGCGGATGGCGTCGATCTCGTCGTCGGCGGGCGAGCGGGGGCCGTAGCAGGCGATCTCCACCCGCTGCACGAGGTCGGGCAAGCCCGGGGGGCTCGCGCCGCGCGCACGCAGGAGCTCGAAGATCTCCCGCTGCGTGAGCGCCGGCGCGATCTCGCCCTCCGGCGCGAGGGCCGTCGCGACCTCGCGCAGCGGCGCGAACGCGGCCGCGCGACGGCTCGCGAGCCGGAGGGTCATCCCCTCGTGCTCGCCCCGATGAGGCGCGCTGACCGGCGTCTCGAACGCGAGGTAGTCCGGGTGCGCGACGACGAGCGCTCCGGCCCGCCGCACGCCGCTCAGCTCGAAGGCGCCCCGCGCGTCGCTCTGGGTCTCGACCGCATCCACGCGCACCGAGGCTCCGGAGATCGGCTCCGACGTCGCCGCATCGCGCACCACGCCGGAGATCTCGGTGCGCTGCGCGACCAGGCCACGCCGCGCTCCGAGCGAGACCCCGGGGCCCGCCGCTTCGCGCCGCGGCGTGGGCACGAACGTGGGATCGTGGCGCAAGGACCAGCGCACGACGAGCGCCGCCAGCGCCATCGGAACGAGCGCCAAGAGCCAGTCGAACGACACCGGGTGCTCGATCCGCAGGCGGGCCGGCGCGGAGCTCGAGCCGGGAACCCAGGGTGAGGCTCCGTCGAAGCGGGCGACGAGCTCGACCTCCTCGCTCTCGGCATCGAAGTCGGCGCTCGTCAGCGCGACGGCGAACTCGCCGCGCTCGTCGGTGAGGACCGTGCGCACGATCCGATCGCCGGCGACGAGCGTGATGGCCTCGCGCTCGAGCGGGGCGGTGCCGTCGCTCAGGGCTCCCCGGGCCGTCACGCTGCCCTCCGTTCCGAGCGTGCCGGCCCCGAGCACGAGCGTCGTCGTGGTCGGACGGAAGCGCACGATCGGCAGCTCGCTCTGCGCTTCGGCGCGGGTCGCGTCGCCGCGCGTGCGCACGATGAGCCGACCGGCCGCCGGCGGGCCGAGCGCGGCGCTCGCGAGCGTGACCACCACGGTCCCGTCCTCTCCCGTCGTGCCACGCGCGAGCTCGGTCGCGCCGGTCTCGTCGGTCACGCTCATCGCCAGGCCTGCGCCGCCCGCCTCCGAGCTGGCTGCGATGGTGAGCTCGTGGGTCTCGCGGGTGAGATCGACGCGGACACCGCCCTCGATCGAGAGGCGGAGCACGACGTGGGCGCGATCGAGATCGAAGAAGCGCGTCGCGCGGGTTCCCAGGTGCTCGGGGGCGCCTTCGTACGTGGCGTCGACGACGTAGTCGCCCGCGTCGAGCGCGATCTCGGTGTCGAACGTCCCGCCGTCCTCCGCGTGGAGCACCCGCGTCGCGGCGTGCGCGCCGCGGCGATGCTCGGCCGCCACGGCGTGGCTGACCTCGAGGCTGACGTCCTCGCCCGCGAGCGGCACGCCGAGATCGTCGCGCAGTGCGCCGGAGACGTGGAGGCCGGTCGGGGTGCGCCGGACGTCGAGCTCGAGCCGGCTCTCGGCGCGGACCGTCACGGTCGGCGCCTGGGCACGGGCGCGCGCGACCTCGGCCAGGACGAAGAAGCAGGCGATCGCGAGCGCGCGCACCCGGGCACGATGCCACGAACGCCGGCCCGAATCCGCTCCGCGTCGAAGCCACGGCTTGCGAGAGAGGGACGCCGTCTGAGATAGTCGACGAAGGCTTGAAGGGACCGGGTCGAACGGCGTCCAAACGGCGGCGTCGCGACCCGCGGCGCGCGTGGAGGCGGACGAGAGTTGCGGGACCGGGCGCCATGACAGTTCGAACGGAAGCTCGCGACAGGCGCGATGAAACGCGCCGTGCGGCCTCGCCCGCGCGCTGGCTCTTGTGGGTCGTGCTGGTGCTCGCGGCGCTCGCGGGGCCGACCCGGGGATCGGCCCAGACCGGCGATCGCGCGGCCTACATGATCAACATGCTCGCCACGTCGTCGGCCTTCCGCGTGCGCGCGCAGGCGGCGCTGCGCCTGGGCGAGATGCCGTCGACGCCGGCGATCGTGCAGGCGCTCGTGACGGCGCTGCGGGACTCGGACGCGACGGTGCGTGCCGCCGCCGCGACGTCCCTGGGCCGCGTCGGAGACACCACGGCCATCAGCGCGCTGCGCGGGCTGAGCAGCGACTCGGCTCCCCCGGTGCGGAGCGCCGCGACCGCGGCCATCACGGCGATCCAGGGGCGCGGCTCGTCGGGGACCGGGACGGGAACGAGCACCGGAACCGCCACTGGCACCGGCACCGGGAGCGGCACCGCACCGAGCGGGCCCGCGCGCTTCTACGTGGGTGTCGGCGATCCCGGGAGCACCGTGGCCGGCATCGATCCGTCGCTCCTCACCTCCGCGCGAAGCACCGCCGTGTCGAGCGTCACCGCCATGTCGGGGGTCGTCCTCGCGCCGCAGGGAGAGAGCGCGAGCGCCGCGCGGAGCGCGATCGGCTCGCGGCACCTGCGCGGCTACTACCTCGACATCTCGATCATCGATCTGACCACGCGTCCCGACGGCTCGATCCACGCCGCGGTCTCGGTCGTCGTGCAGGACTACCCGAGCCACAACATCCGCTCGATGCTCTCGGGCGCGGCGACCGCCAGCGGGGTGAGCGGCGTCAGCGGCCAGCGCGCGGTCGTGCAGGCCGCCATCCAGAGCGCTCTCCGCGGCCTCTCCACGGCGATGGTGCCCTGATGTTCAGGTGCAGCAACGCTCCGTGGCGCCGGGACGAAACAGGACACGCACCGAGTCGCGCCGTGCCGTTCTGTGGATCGCGGGCAGCGCACGCTCTACGCTTCGATCCCTGGGCGAAGTTGCTCTTCCGCTCCCGCGCCGGGCGGACTGCTGTCGAATGGAGGAGGCGATCGCGATGACTGCCAACGCACAAACCGCCCAGCCGACCGGCGCGCCGCCGAAGCGCCTGCTGCGCAACTACCTCCTCGATACGCGCTTCCAGCTCAAGTACACCGGCGCGGTGGTGTTCGTGACGCTCGTCGTGGCGACGCTGCTCGGCTCCCTCGCGTACTACCAGTCGCGCGGACAGACCGACAGCCTGCGGCTCGACGCCGCGATGGCGCCCGACGCGGAGACGGCCGCGTTCATCATGGCGCAGGCGGAGGACTACGACCGGAACCTCCTGCTCGGGATCGCGGGAGGCGTGCTGCTCCTGGTCGTCACGCTCGGTGTCACCGGCATCCTCGTCACCCACCGCGTCGTCGGACCGGCCTACAAGCTCAAGCGCCTCTTCCGGGACGTCTCGGAGGGCCACCTCCGCGTCTACGGCAAGCTCCGCAAAGGCGACGAGCTGTGGGACGTGTTCGTCGAGTTCGAGAAGATGATCGAGAAGCTCCGAAAGGGGCAGCGCGACGAGATCGCGCAGCTGCAGTCCATCATCGACCGCGCCAAGGAGTCCGGCGCCTCGAGCGAGGTCGTCGGCGATCTCGAGGGCTTGCGCGATCGCATGGAGGCCGAGCTGCAGTAGGCGCCTTCGGCGCCGCGCGCTCGGCCCATCGCGTCAGAAGACGACGACGTCGCAGGGGAACGTGCCGTGAACGTCGTCCGTGCTGGCGCGAAGGCGCGCGCAGGCGGAGGCCGAGAGCACGAGGTGGGTCTCGTCGGTGGCCGTCCAGTCGGTCCCGCACGCGAGCTCCTCGCTGCCGAGCGTCACGGTGCCCCGACACGCCTGCGCCGGGTCGATGCGACCGTCGAGCGCGAGCGTACAGGGTAGGGCGCCGCTCGCGATCGAGGCCAGCGCGGTGCGCAGCCCCGCGGGATCGGAAGCGACCCAGTACGGCGCGTCGGGCTCGCCGGCGCGGCGCCCGCTGCCGGCGTTGGCGACGTCCTGCAGGTGCGGGCGCGCGATCTCGGTGCCCACCGAGAGCACGTAGGTCGTGACTCCGGCCGCGAAGGCCGCCGCAGCGTTGTCGATCGTGAGCCGGCGGCCTCCGTCGATGTCGGTTCCGTCGGCGCAGGTGCCGGGCTCGCCGTCGGTCGCGAGCAGGATCACGGCAGGGCCGGTCCGGGTCGACTCGGCGAAGAGCTCGTCCCGCTGCGCGAGCACGAGACCGAGCGTGTCCCCGGTGGGGGTGTTGCCGCTCGGGAAGTCCACGGCGTAGAGCGCTGCGAAGTTGCCGCGGCCATCGAGGGTGGCCGGCTGCGTGTCGACGTCCGGACAGCCGAAGACCTCGGGATCGTCGGTGTACATCACGGCGCCGAAGCGCACGAAGTGCTCGAGCGAGGTGACCAGACCGTCGGGCCCCACGAGCGCGTCCTCGAGCGTGGTCCAGCGCGAGCCGCCGGTCGTGCCGAACGGCAGTGCCATGCTGCCCGACTGATCGATGACCACGACGACGCTCGGGATCGTGCGCTCGGCCAGGAAGGTCACCGATGCGCACGTCCCGTCGGGCACGGGACCGTCGTACAGGGCCGCGTCGCGGCCGGCGTCGAGGGCGCTCGCGTCGGGCGCGAGCGCCGAACCGTCGAGCGCGCCCGCGGCATCCGTCTGGCCGGTCGGCGCGGGGACCGTGCAAGCCGGGAGCGAGCCGAGCGCCAGAGCCCACGCGAGTCGACGCATGCTGCGACCTCCGATTGGATCGTCGCTCATGGTAGCGCGCCCGGCCGGCACGGCGTCTGCCGCACATCGTCCCAGCGGCGCGCGGCCGTGACGAGGCGTGCTCGCGATCGAGAAGCGGAACGGGCATGGACGTCGCGCCGAGCAGGAGACGCGGCGCTCGCCGAGGGCCGCGCGACGCTCGTCGAGGCGGCGCTCGTTGTCGGTCTGGCGCCGCTCCTTCTTCTCGAAGCTGGCGAGGCGGAGCGTGTCCTTCGGGTCGTTCCAGATCGGCGTCGTCATGGGGCGAGCTTCGGTTCGTCGCCGATCGCCGGCAACATCTCGACGACGATTGCGCGTTTGTTGACCGCGCCGGATCGCTCGGGCATTGGGCGAGCATGTCGATGACGAAGTCGAAGCTCCTCGAACGGGTCAAGGATCTGGTGGCCGACGTGACGCGGGCGCGCTTCGCCGGCGGCGCGTACGCCAAGCTCGCGCGCGCCCACGGCTACGCGGACGGCTACATGCGTGCGCTGCTCGACGCGGGTCTCGTCTCGCGCACGGACCTCATCGAGGCGTGCGGCGAGGAGCGTGGCCGCGTGGTCCGCGAGGAGCTGAGCGCGGCCTGACGAACGGCGTCGGCGCCACGTGGACGCGGCCTCGCCCGACGCCCTCGACCGCGGTTCGTCGCGTCGAGCGTGGTAGGGTCCGGCGATGGCCAGAACGCGTCTCCACGTCAACGTCGACCACGTCGCGACGCTCCGCCAGGCGCGCGGCACGACGTACCCGGATCCGGTCGAAGCGGCGCTGGCCTGCGAGCTCGCGGGCGCCGACGGGATCACCGTCCACCTGCGCGAGGATCGGCGGCACGTCCAGGACCGTGACCTCGAGGTGCTGCGGCGAACGGTGAAGACGTTCCTCAACCTGGAGATGGCGGCGACCGACGCGATGGTCGAGATCGCCGCGCGCGTGCGGCCCGACCTCGTCACGCTCGTCCCGGAGAAGCGCGAGGAGCGGACGACCGAGGGCGGCCTCGACGTCGTGCTGCACGAGAAGCTCGTGCGAAAGACCATCGAGCAGCTCACGGCCGCACGGATCCCCGTGAGCCTCTTCATCGACCCGGAGTCCCGCCAGATCGACGCTTCGGTCGCGGTCGGCGCGAGCGCCATCGAGCTGCACACCGGCGACTACGCGGGCGCCGAGGGTGACCTCGCCCGGACGCGCGAGCTCGCACGCCTCGCCAGGGCGGCGATCCACGCGCGGGCAGGCGCTCCGGCGCTGCGCCTCGCCGCGGGGCACGGCCTCACGGCGCGCAACGTGGGCGAGCTCCTGCGGGTCGTGCCGGGGATCGAGGAGCTCAACGTCGGCCACGCGATCGTGTCCGACGCGGTCCTGCTCGGCATGGAGCGCGCCGTCTCGCGCTTCCTCGAGCGGATGCGCGATGCTCGCTGAAGGGGCGTGGGCGATGCGCCCGCTCGCGACGAGCGCGGAGGCCCGCCGCGTCGACGTGCTGGCGGCCGAGCGCGGGCTCTCGACGCTCGTCCTGATGGAGAACGCCGGGCGTGGCGCGACCGACGAGCTGGTCCGTCGCCACGCCGCGGCGCTACGCCGCCCGCTGATCGTCGGCGGCGTGGGCCAGAACGGTGGCGATGCCTGGGTCGTCGCCCGCCACCTGCTCGCGCGCGGTGTCCAACCGCGCATCGCCCTGGTCGGTCCGCGGAGCGCGATCACCGGTGATGCAGCACGGAACCTCGCCGCGCTGACGGGCCACGGCGCGGCCGTGATCGACGTCGGAGGTCCGAAGGACCTCTTCGCGCTCCTCGACGGGGCGAGCCTCGTGGTCGACGGGCTCTTCGGCACGGGGCTCTCTCGGCCCATCGCAGGCCTGCTGGCCGAGGTGGTCACGACGCTCGACGGCGCAGGGCTGCCCATCGTCGCGCTCGATCTCCCGAGCGGGATCTCCGCCGATACCGGCCAGGTGCTGGGCGTCGCGCTCCACGCGCGGACGACCATCACGTTCGGCGTCGACAAGCGCGGCTTGCACCAGTACCCGGGCGCGGATCACGCGGGAGACGTCGTGGTCGAGGGCCTGGGGATTCCGGGCCTTGCTCCGACCTCGGCGGAGCTGCTCGAGCCGTCGTCTCTGGCGCGGCTCGTCCCGCCCCGCCCCCGCGATGCCCACAAAGGCACGACCGGCCACGTGCTGGTCGTCGCGGGCTCGCCGGGCAAGACGGGGGCTGCCTTGCTCGCCGGGCGCGGCGCGCAGCGAATGGGCGCGGGCCTCGTCTCGCTCGCCGCGCGCGGAGCGGCGCGCGCCGCGCTCGACGCGAAGGTGCTCGAGGCGATGACGGTCGAGATCCCGGAGGCGCTCGAGGCCGGGGTCGTCGCCCTGCTGCGCGAGTGCGCGGGAAAGAAGGCGGCGGTGGTCGGCCCGGGCCTCGGGCTCGATGCGACGGCCCAGGCGCTCGCGCGCCGGCTCGCCCTCGAGCTCCCGCTCCCGTGCGTGCTCGACGCGGACGCGCTCACCGCGCTCGCCGCCGACCTCTCCGCGCTCCGCGCTGCGGCCGCGCCCCGCGTGCTGACCCCGCACCCGGGAGAAGCCGCCCGGCTGCTCGGCACGACGAGCGCCGCAGTCCAGGCCGATCGGCACGCGGCGGCCGCCGAGCTCGCCGGCCGTACCGGGCAGGTGGTGGTCCTCAAGGGGGCGGGCACCATCGTCGCCGAGCCTTCCGGGCGCTCGCGCGTGTCGGCCCCCGGCACGCCCGCGCGCGCGAGCGGAGGCACCGGCGACGTGCTCGCCCGCGCTTGCGGCGCGATGCTCGCCGGGGCCGCCCCCCACGACGCGGCGAGCGCCGCCGTCCTCGCGCATGCGCGCGCCGGCGAGCTGGCGGCGCGGTCCGACCGCGGGCTACTGGCGCACGAGGTGGCCGACCTGCTGCCCGAAGCACTGGCAGAGCGCGCTCCCGGTCACCTCGCCGATCGATGACCGAACGGGGGCGGTCGCAGACCGTCGACGGAAGGGTCCGCAGCGGGCGAGCCGATCGATGACACGGTGACACGACGCCGTGGGCGTCGTTCGACACTGTGGCAGGCGCCGGGGGCGGCGACGCGACAGAAAGCGCGAATTCGGCACGAATCCAGGCTCGGTCACGCTTGGCCCGCGAGTTGCTCACCCCTCCTCGGAGGTTCCGATGAGAGCAGCGACGGCCATCCGCGAGACCGCTCACGACCACGATGCCGCCCTCGAGTCCGGCGAGCACGAGATCCCCGATCGGCTTGCCGGCTCCGGCCCCTTCCGTCCGCAGGCGATGCCCGCTCCCGTTCGAGCCCTCCGGAGCGAGCCGTCGTTGCTGACCCCCGCGGCCGTGCGCGACGAAATGCCGCTCGACCGCGCGGCCTTCGACCGTCACGTGCTGGCCCACCGCAGCGAGCTGCTCGCCGCGGGCGTGCGCCTGGCCGGCTCGCGCGCCGAGGCCGAGGACCTCGTACAGGAGGCGGTGATGCGCGCGTGGGTGTTCTGGCATCGCTTCGAGCCCGGCACCAACGGCCGCGCGTGGATGCATCGCATCCTGCTGAACACCTTCATCAACGGGTATCGCAAGCGCCGCCGCGAGCGCGACGTCCTCGCCGCCGTGCAGGTCGAAGAGCTCCGGGCGCTCGGCTGGGACGCGCGCATCGCGCCCGCGCCCGGAGAGGCGCTCGGCGACGAGGTCTCGGCAGCGCTCGCTCGGCTGCCCGAGGAGTTCCGGCGCGTGCTCGTGCTCGTCGACCTGGAAGAGCAGAGCTACCGCGACGCGGCACGCGCCCTCGGCTGCCCGATCGGCACCGTGATGTCGCGCCTCCACCGCGCGCGCTCGGCCATGAAGCGCGAGCTCGGCGACTACGCGATCACCGAGGGCTACGTCGCCGAGGCCGCCTGACCGCGTCGATCACGTTGGTCGAGGGAACCGAAACCAGCGTGAGAACCGCGGCTCGGCGGGAGCGGCCCCACGTCCGGCTTTGCCGGGCTGACCATTCATCACATCTCGGAGCCGACGAGCCGCGAGGGCGGTGGTCGCGGCGCAGTGGCCGCCGTCGGCTGATGGGGATGGGGCTCGACGCGC
>JBGALT010000211.1:0-12315 GCA_044223665.1 Sandaracinaceae bacterium
CGGCGGCCACCCTCGACGAGCCTGCCGCCAGCTCACTCCCGCTGACGTACTCCGCGGTGGGCACGGAGATGGAGCTCCTGAAGATCCTCGCGGTCACGACCGCTTTCCTCGTGGCCCGTCGATGCGTGGGCCGGGGCGGGCGCCGCGTGCTGACGGCGGCCGTCGCCATCTCCGTGGCCGGGGTCGCGTTCGCCGCACTGCTGCACACCGCGGCCGACGCGACCACGGTGTACGGGTTCCACCATCCCCTGACGATGGGGCGCATCCCGAGCCCGCTGATCAACGAGAATCACCTCGCGGGGTTCATGGCGCTCGGCATCCCGGTGCAGCTCGGGCTCGCGATCGCGGCCCGAACGCAGGCCGAGCGAGTGGGCTGGGCGATTTGTGCGCTCGGCGGCGCCGCGCTGACGGTACTGACGTTCTCTCGCTCGGGGCTGCTCGGGCTCTCGGTGGGCCTCGTGTGCTACGCCGCGCTGACCGCGTATCGCATGCGAGCGAGCGCTCCCGACGCTTCTCGGGAGCAGCGCGGATTGGCGGTGGGAGCGCTCGTGCTCGTGGTGGGCGCCGTCGGTGCGACGATGGTCGCTCTTCAATGGAGCGCGGTCCGCGAAGACTTCGCGGCGTCGGGGATCGACAAGCTGCGGCTGGCGCTGCGGGGAATGAGCTTGGCCGAGTCGCACCCGTGGACGGGCGTCGGGCGCGGTGGGTACAGCGTCGCCTTCGTCCAGCTCTTCGGTACCGATGCGCGGTACGAGATCCCGGAGTCGTGGCCCGTGCAGTGGCTCACCGAATGGGGCATCCCGGCCGCATCGCTCCTTCTGCTCGCGGTGCTCGGAGACCTGCATCGAGGTTATCGTGCGGCGCTCGAGTCGAGCTCGACGACGCTCACGCACGGGGCCGTCGCGGCGTTGGCGTCCATCGGCATCCACGATCTCGTCGATGGCGCCACCGAACAGGTCGGGATCGCGATCCCGGTTGCCGTGCTCCTGGCGCTCGCGACGACGGCCGAGGGCGGACGCGAGCCATCCGCATCGCCGGCCCCGTCGTCGCCAGTGCGTCGCTTCTGGGGCGAGCGCGGGCTCGCAGCGACGGCTGGAAGCGCGGCGCTCGTGGCGACCCTCGTCCTCGGTCCCGGCCTCGGCGAGCGGACGACGCAGCGATGGGTCGAGAGGCTGACCCATCATCTGGAGCGCGGCGAGAGCCGCGCGGCCCTCGATCAGGCACGCGCTGGGATGCGCCTGCATCCCCTCGAGCCGGCCTTTGCGTTGCTCGCGGCCGATGCCGCGGCCCGGCTGGATGACCCACGCGCGATCCGCTTCCTGAATCGCGCCATGGCGTTGGCGCCCGGCTGGTTCTCGCCGCACCTCGTCGCCTCTCGGGTGCTCGCGCGGCGTGGCCACGTGAGCCAGGCATGGCTCGAGCTACGCGCCGCGGAGCGTCTCCGCACCCGGTCGGGCTCGGAGCTGGGCTGCCAGCTGTTGGCGGCGACGCGTCGCCCCGAGGTGCCGGTGCGCGTGTTCGCTTCGGTGCCGGACGTGCTCGATCGGCTCGCGGGCTGCCCTGGGCTCCCTGCCGAGGTGGTCACACCGATCGACGATGCGCTCGCCGAAAGCGGCCTGGTCGGCCCGACCCTGCGCAGTGCCAGTCGCGAGCTGGCGGCAGGGGACTCGGCGGCCGCGATCGCTCGGCTCGAGCCTCACCACGAGGACCCCCGCTTGCGAACGCTCCTCGTCGACTCGTACATCGCCGCCGACCGCCCCCACGACGCAATCGCGCTGTTCGAGGACGAGCCGGCGACGAGCGAGGAGACGCTTGCCCTCGCTCGAGCTCTGACGGCAACCGGCGACGCAGATGGCATGCGGCGCGAGCTGGATCGAGCGCGGGGCCTCTCCGAGGGAGAGCCGAGCGCGCTGGCGCGGTCGTGGATCACGGAGGGAGACCTGGAGACGGAGCTGGGAAACGACGGCGCTGCGCTGCGAGCGTTCGACCTCTCCGCCCAGATCGATCCGGGCGCGGGGGGGCTCGAGCGCACCATCGCCCTCGCGGAGCGGATGGGCGTGCACGAGGTCGCACGGCGGGCGCGGCGCGCGCTCTGCGACCGCGAAGGCCCGGGCTCGAGCGCCTGCGCCCCTTTCTGACTGGTTTCCCAGCGTCGGCACGGCACCGGCAGCGCGCGTCGCCGCACGGGACGGGCCCCTCTGAACGCCGGGTAGGCTCTCCGCAACACACGGGAAGCTGGCCTTGACTGGCCGGTTTCCGAAGGGGAGATTGGCCCCCTTCGGCCCTGCCTGCGACCTCCCCGATGAGCTCGGAAACGTCTTCTTCCCCGAACGAGCCCGAGCTCGCGTCCCCGCGGCAACGCTCGCTGCGCGTGGAGCCGAGCGAGGCCTTCGACTGGCGCCTGATCCGTCCCTACATCTGGCTGGTCGTTCTGGTCACGATTGCCGCGACGGCGCTCGCGGTCGCCTACACGATGCAGCTGCCGCGCATCTATCAGGCGACCTGCGTCCTCGAGTACGACCCGAACCCGCAACATCCCCTCGGCGAGGGGGTCGAGGACGTGGCTGAGCCCGTCTCCGACTACTGGATGAGCCACGAGTTCATCGCCACGCAGAACCGCATCCTCTCGAGCCGTTCGATTCTCGAGGCGGTCGTCTCGAGCATGGGCCTGAACCACGAGCGCTCGTTCGTGGACGACCCCGGCTCGCTTCCGGCCGACTGGGAAGGCGGCACCGTCGAGGAGACGGCCGCGCTGCTCCAGACGCGCCTCACGGTCAGCGTCGTGGACGGCACACGTCTGATCAACATCAACGTCCGCGATCGCGACCCCCAGCGCGCGGCGCTGATCGCGAACCGAATCGCGGACGTGTACATCACGCGCACGCTCGACGCGCGCCAGGGATCCACGGCGACCGCGCTGACGTGGCTCCAGAGTCAGCTCGACACGCTCCGCCACGACCTCGACAGCTCGGAGCTGGCGCTCCACGCGTTCAAAGAGGACCACAACATCCTCTCGGTCTCGCTCGAGGACCGGCAGAATCTCGTCGCGGGCGAGCTGGAGACGTACTCGGAAGCGCTTCGCACGGCGCGCACGCATCGCATCGAGCTTCGAGCGCGCCTCACGCGCCTGCGCTTGCTTCGCTCCCAAGGCACGATCGACGCCCAGGCGGCCGCCTTCGTCGACATCAGCTCGGTCGAGACGCTGGCGACGAACCTGCACACCGCGATGGCGGAGCGCGAGGTGCTCGGCTTGCGCTACGGCGTCGAGCACCCGCGGATCCAGGAGGCCGATCGCGAGATCACGTCGCTCCGAAGCCAGCTCGAGGCCGAGCTCGACGGCATCATCCACTCGGCGGAGGCCGACCTCCGTGAGGCGAGCGAGATCGAGGCCGGCCTGCAGTCAGCCGTCGAGGAGGCGAATCGCGCGGGTCTCGAGCTGAACCTGTGGGAGATCGAGTACTCCCGGCTCACGCGGGAGCAGGAGAACCACTCGAAGCTCTACGGCCTCGTGCTCGAGCGGACGACGGAGACCCAGCTGACGCAGATGCTGCGGACCACCCACGTGCGTCCCGTCGATCTGGCGGTCGCGCCGCATCGGCCGGTGAGCCCCGTCATGGCGACGAACGCCGCCTTCGGTCTGGGCGCGGGCGTGGTGCTGGGGCTGGGTATTGCGCTGCTCCTCTCGCGGCTCGACCGCCGCGTGAAGACGGTCCGCGAGGCCGAGGAGGTGGGTCTCACCGTGCTCGGCGTGGTCCCGCGAATCCCGGCCGAGGTCGCTCCCACCCCGGCTCCCGCCTCGCGCCGACGCCGCGGCGAGCCGACGAAAGCATCGGCGGCGGACACGATCGTCCACACCCATCCCATGTCGTCGACGGCGGAGAACTGCCGCACGATCCGCACGAACCTGATGTTCATGGCGGGCGACGAGCCGCTCCGCACCCTGGCCGTCACGAGCGGCAGCCCACAGGAGGGCAAGACGACGGTGGCGGCGAACCTCGCCATCTCCATCGCTCAGAGCGGCAAGCGCGTGCTCGTCGTCGACACCGACATGCGGCGACCCCGCCTGCATCGCGCCTTCGGTCTCAGTGGTCGCATCGGGCTGACGTCGATCCTCGTCGGCGACGCCAAGATCGAGGACGCCGCGCAGGAGTCCTTCGTCCCGAACGTCCACGTCCTCGCATGCGGCCCGATCCCGCCCAACCCGTCCGAGCTGCTGCACCGCGAGCGCTTCCAGCATTTCGTGCGTGACGCCCGCGACTCCTACGACTTCGTTCTTTTCGACAGCCCGCCCCTGGGTCCCGTCACGGACGCAGCCGTGCTCGCCCCGCAGGTCGACGGCGTGCTGATCGTCGTCAAGGCGCAACAGACGACGCGCGACTCGGTGATCGCCGTGCTGCGCCAGCTGTCCGATGTCGGCGCCAAGATCGCAGGCGGCGTGATCAACGGGTTCGACCCGCGCCACAGCCGCTACGAGACTGGCGGCGCGTACTACTACCGGCGTGAGGGTTACTACTACGCCAACGACAACGAGGGAGATGGCGGCTCGTCCGGCAGCGCGCCCCCGCCCGCCCCCGAGCCGCCGCCCGCGAAGTAGTCAGGACGCCGAGCTCACTCCGGCTCGCCGACGTTGCGGACACCACTAGGCGTTTCGCCCGCGGGCCCGCTACTCCGTGCGGAGGTAGCCGCTCTTGGTCAGCTTCGCGAGGATCGTGCTCGTGTCGAGGTCGCTCGCGAGGCTCTTGTTCAGGATCGTCTCGACGTGGCCGTAGTTGTGGGCCAGCTGCAGGACGTCGAGCTCTTCCTGCGAGAGGTCGCGGAGCGGCGGGACGAGCGGGACCGCGAGCGCGACGTTGGCGTTGTGCGCGGGCATGTCCGTGCCGAGGCGGCGGATCTCGTCGATCTGCCGCATGGCGTCCATGAGGATGCCCTCGGTGCTCATCTCGATCTTGGTGGGGAGCTCGCGCTCCTCCGCCGCGTCCATGTCGAAGCTGCCGGTCTGCCAGGTGAGGATGCGGAAGAGCGCCTTCATCGGCGGCACGTCGTAGTGCTCGTTCACCACCGCGAACTGCACGCGGCCGCCGTCGATGTGGATCTTGCCGACGTCGTGCTCGGTGCGGACCACGAGGCAGCCGGTCTTCTTCGATGCGCTGAAGAGCTGGAGCAGATCCGGGAGCGGGATCTCGGCGATCGATCCGCTCATCGTGCGGACCTGCGACGTCCGGCGGCCCTGCGCCACGTCCTCGAGCTTCGCCTTCGCGTCGCCGTTCGCGTTCGCGCCATCGGCGGCGACGAGCTTGATGATGCTGGTCCCGATGAGGATGCGATCGCCCTCGGTCAGGCGCGCGCGCTTGATCTTCTCGCCGTTGACGAAGGTGCCGTTCGTCGACCCGAGATCCTGGATGAAGATCTGATCGCCCGTGACGGTGAGCTTCGCGTGGCGGCGGCTGACCATGTCCTCGACGAGGACCATGTCGAGCTCGCTCGAGCGACCGACGACGATCTCCTTGTTGTTCGGCAGCGGGAACTCGCCGCCCTGGTACTTCCCCGAAATGAACCGAAGCGCGTACGTCTTCGCCGACCGGTTCGTCGGCGGGGGCGTCATCTTCGGCTCCATCGCACGAAAAGATTAGAGAACCCCCGCGCGCCGGGTCAAGGAACGCGAGGCGTCGCGACGCGAATTTCCTCGGGGCTCCACCCGGGCCGGTGGGGCGTCCCCGCGCGGTCCGGCGCCCGGCGCGAACCTTCCCCCGCTCGCCGCCGATCCGCTCCGCCTGAAAGCGGGCGCTTGACCCCCGACGTGCAGTGGCGAAACGCTCGCGGCGTGCTCCGTGCGACCGCCCGCTTCTGCCTGCTCGCCGCGCTGTTCTGCGCGGTGCCCGGGCCCGCGGCCGCCCAGCTGCGCGATCCCACGCTCGAGTGGCGGACGATCGAGACCGAGCACTTCGACATCCACTATCACGACCCCCTCGCGCTGGTGGCACGGCGGGTCGCGGCCGTGGCCGAGCGCGCCCACGGGACGCTCCGCGTGATCTTCGGGTTCGAGCCGACCCCGACGCCCGGCCAGCAGCGCATCCAGATCGTGCTGACCGACGACAGCGACTCCGCGAACGGCTCGGCGACCGCCCTGCCCTTCGACACGATCCGGCTCTACGCCGAGCCACCCGAGGATCTCTCGACGCTCGGCGACTACGACGACTGGCTGACCACCCTCGTCTCGCACGAGCACACGCACATCCTGCACCTCGACCAGGCCTCGGGGCTCCCCTCGATCCTCAACGCGATCCTCGGCAAGGTGTACATGCCGAACCACGTGCTGCCCCGCTGGATGATCGAGGGCATCGCGGTGTGGCAGGAGACCGATCGAACGAGCGGCGGGCGCCTGCGCTCGAGCATGTGGGACATGTACTTGCGCGCGGACGTGCTCGAGAGCCGCACGTGGGGGATCGATCAGCTGTCCACCACCGCCGACCGCTGGCCGCACGGCGAGGCGCAGTACCTCTACGGCTCCTATCTGATGCGCTACATCGCGGACACGTACGGGCGCGAGAGCATCGCGGCGATGGCGCGCGACTACGGCGACTCGATCCTGCCCTACGGCATCAACCGCGTCGCCGAGCGCGCCACCGGGCGCACGTTCACCCAGCTCTACGAGGACTGCCTCGCCGAGCGGCGCGAGCACTACGCGGCGATGCAGCGCGAGGTCGAGGCGATCGGCCGCGTCGAGGGGGTGCGCATCACGACGCACGGCGAGAGCACGCGCGCGCCTCGCTTCCTCCGCGACGGCCGCTTGATCTACCTGCGCGCCGACAACGGGAGCCGCGCGCGGCTGATGGTGGTCGACCCGGCGACGGGCGCGACGGGCGACACGCTCGCGCGACTGAACGCCGGGGGCGAGGGCGCCGTGCATCCGGACGGGCGCAGCGTGACCTTCTCGCGCGTGGACTTCTACCGGGACATCTACGCGTACGCCGACCTGTTCCGCCGCGATCTCGAGACCGGCGAAGAGACGCGCCTCACGAACGGCCTGCGCGCGCGCGAGCCGGACATCTCGCCCGATGGGCGTCACATCGTCTTCACGACGACCCGCGCCGGCACGAGCCACTTGATGTTCGCCGACGTGGAGGACGTGCCCGGCACCATGCGGGAGCTCGTCACTCGAGAGCGCTTCTCGTTGGTCTACACGCCGCGCTTCTCGCCCGACGGCCGCTCGGTCGTCTACGCCGCGTGGTCGAGCGGCGGCTACCGCGACATCGCGATCGTCGACGTGGAGACCGGACGGGTCGACGAGCTCACCCACGATCGCGCTCAGGACTCGGGGCCCGTGTTCTCCCCCGACGGCGCCGTCGTCTACTTCGCGAGCGACCGCACCGGCATCTCGAACGTCTACGCATACCGCCTCGCCAGCGGGACCACGCGGCAGATCACCAACGTCGTGACCGGTGCGTACTCGCCCGCGGTCTCTCCCGACGGGAGCACGCTCGTCTATCTCGGCTACACGAGCTACGGGTTCGACCTGTTCCGACTCGACGGCCTGGACCCCGCAGGGCTGCGCGAAGCGCCGGTGTACCGCGACACGCGTCCGGCCGGGTCCGACACCGACGCCATCGCGTTCGCCGAGAGCCACGCCTACGACCCGCTGCCGACCCTCTACCCGCGCAGCTACATGCTCGACCTCGCCCAGGACGCGTTCGGCCCTCAGCTGGGGATCACCACGCAAGGCGCCGACGTCGTCGGCCAGCACACGTACTCGATCCGGCTCGGCTTCGGGCTCGTGCGCGGAAACCTCCAGGTCGACGCCGGCTACGCCTACCAGCGCTCACCGCTCGGCGTCACCGTCACGGGCTTCCGCTACCTCACGCAGGCCGGTGGGCTCTCGATCGCGGGCGAGGACCGGACGTGGATCCAGGATCAAGCGGGCGGCACGCTGGGTCTGAGCTACGCGTTCCCGCGCTCGTTTCGATACGACGCGATCGCGTTCTCGTACGCCGGGACGTACACCAGCCGCGCCGAGCCCTGGCCCTACGAGATCGACCCGAACACGCCCCCACCGCAGTTCCCCTACCTCGGCTACTACTCGAGCCTGCGCCTGGGCTGGACCTACAGCGACGTCGAGCGCTACCTCTACGACATCAGCCCCTCGAACGGCCGGACGATCTCGATGGGGGTCGGGCTCGCCGACCCGCTCTTCGGGAGCAGCTACCGCAGCGTGACCTTCACGTGGTCGGTGACGCAGTACGTTCCCCTGTGGGAGCACCACGTCCTCGCGATGCGCTACGGCGGCGGCATCGGCGGCGGAGACCTCGACCGACGCGGCGCCTTCGGCGTCGGCGGCTATCCGAACGTCGCGCCCATCTCCGGGCTCTACGATCCGAACACGCTCGGCGGCGTGGTGCTGCGCGGCTACCCGACCAACGTGCGTGTCGGCACCCAGATGCACCTCGCGCAGCTCGAGTACCGCCTGCCCATCGTGCGCTTCAACCAGGGTGCGCTCACGTTGCCCGTCTTCTTGAACCGCATGTACGCGACCGTGTTCGCCGACTACGGGAACGCGTTCAGCGATGCGTTCGACCTCGGGCACTTCCTGCTCGGTGTCGGCGGCGAGGTCTTGATCGACTTCACCCTCTTCTACCTGATCGCGCTGACGTTCCGCGTGGGCTACGCGCGCGGGCTCATGGAGGGCGGGACCGATCAGTTCTACGGGCACCTCGGCGTCCCGTTCTGATCGGCCCGCGCCTCGATCGCCCGCCCGCCACGCGCCGATTCAGGAGGGCCCTCGGGCCCGCTTGCGCTCGATGCCGACCGGCAGCTCGCGGGCGCGCGCGCGGATCTCGGGTGTGATCGGATCTTCACCACGCAGGAAGGCCTGGAGCGACGGCAGGGCGTCCGTGCCCCAGAAGCGCTCGCCCTCCACCTCGAACGTCGGGACCCCGAACACGCCTCGCGCGATCGCCTCGCTCGTCGCGCGGTGCAGGGCGGCCTTCACCTCGGGGCTCGCCGCGCGCGCGCTGGCGCCCGCGCCGTCGAGGCCCGCGGCGTCGCGCGCGCGCGCGACGGTCTCCGGCGTGTCGATGGCTTGCCCGCGGCCCCACACGGCGGCGAAGAGCGCGGCGACCGCTCTGGCTCGCTCGTCGGGCTCGACGAAGGACGTCACGGCCCGCAGCGCGGGGAGCGGCGCGAACGGGTGGCGCGGGGGAAACACGACCGGCACGCCGAACAGGGCCGCCTTGCGGACCACGTCGAGGTAGGTGTGCTCACGCTTGGCGGCGACCTCGGCGGGGCCGACGGTCCCGAACGCGTCCAGCATCGCGCCGAAGAGCACGGGCTCGAGCACGAGCGGCCGGTCGTACGTGCGCGCGATCTCGTCGATGCGCGTGGACGCCAGATAGGCGTACGGCGACAGGAAGTCGAGCACGAAGCGGATGGGCGGACGAGCGCTCATGCGGCCCTCACCGGCGCGCGCTCGGGCGCTCCCTCGGCGACGAAGCGCACGATGGCGCGGACGACCGCGTCGTCTCGCAGGATGCGGTGGTGCCCGAGCCCCTGGGTCCTCAGGAGCGTCGCCTGCGGCCACCGCGACGCGTAGAGCTCGCCGCACCGGATGGGAACGTCGCGGTCGTCCTCGTCGTGGACGACCAAGAGCGGCGTGCGCATGGAAGGCGCCAGGGCCTCGGCGCGCACGTCCTCGACGGGCACGCCGAAGCGCGCGCCCAGCCGGTGGTGGATCCGATCCCGCACGTGGTCGTCGATTCCGAGCATGGCCCCCAGCTGCCGGGTGAAGTCTCGCAGATCCACGGGAGGCGCGATCATGACGACGCGGCGCGCGAGCGGCTCCTGGTGGAGCGCCCACGCGGTCGCCGCGCCTCCCATCGAGTGCGCGACGATGGCGTGGAGCGGGCCCATCGCGCCGGCGACGGCGCGCACCGCGCGCGCGAAGTGGAACAGCGACGACGTGCGGCCCGCCGTCGTGCCGTGGGCCGGCGCATCGAAGGTCACGACCCGGAAGCTCGAGCCGAGCAAGGGGTCGACGAGCGCTCCGAGCTGCGCCCCGCGCCCCTCCCAGCCGTGCACGAGGAGAACGCGGGGACCTTCGTCCCCCCACTCCCACGCGGCGATGGGGCCGTCGTCCGTGGGCACGAGCACGTGGCGGGCGCGCGCGAGCACGTCGTGCTCCGCGGCCGGCCGCGCGCGTCGCCGCGGAGAGAGGAAGAGGCGCTCGGCCACGGCGGCCGCTCCGTCGGGCGTCACCTTCGAGAGAAGGCCGAGGCTTCCCCGCAGCGCGCGGAGCGCGATGGGCGGTCTCGGGCGGGGCGCGGCGGGGCGCTTTTGCGATCGAACGTTCGTGCTTTTGTTGGACCAGGTCGATTCGTCGGGTGCTCGGCTCATGGCTGCTCCTCTCGCTTCTCGTCGCTTCTCGCGCGGCCCGGGCCGCGCCGTTCGCCTCTCGCGCGGCCGTTCGTCAGTGCCGGCGCGCCTTCGCGTCGGCGAGGATGCGCGCGAGCGTCGTGCGCGTCCGGGTCTCGACCGCCGGATCGCGCAGCAGGCGCGAGACGAGGTGGTGTCCGTACGACAGCGTGAGCAGCTCCTGCGCGAGCTGCTCGGGGGCGAGGTCGGCGCGGAAGTGCCCTTCGCTGACGGCGATGCGGATCGCGGTGGCCAGCGTGTCGAGCCAGTCCCGCTGGCTCGCCTCCAGCCGATCCCTCACGATTCCCGGCCGATCGTCGAGCTCGGCGATCGAGGACACGAAGATGCAGCCGCCCGGCATGATGTCGGCGCCGGCCCACGCCAGCCAGCGCTCGACGAGCGCGCGCACGCGCGGCTCACCTCGCGGCTCCTTGAGCGAGGGCGAGACGACGCGCTCGACGAAGTGCTCGATGGCGCGCTCGAGAATCGCGAGCTGCAGGGCTTCCTTGCTGTGGAAGTGGGCGAACAGGCCGCTCTTGCTCATCCCGACGCGCTCGGCGAGCGCGCCGATCGACACGCCCTCGAGGCCCGTCTCGCTGGCGAGCGCGAGCGCATGCCCGAGGATCGCGCCACGCGTGAGCTCGCCCTTGCCCATGGACGATGAATAGCACGACCGTTCGATTCGTCGAGCGTCCACCCCACGGCCTCCGCCGCGGGCACGCTCGCCGTCACCGATCGGTGACGAGCCCGAGGGACGGCAGGCGTCGAGCGTGCTCGACGCGCTCGAGATCCGCGGCCGCTTGATCGAGCGCGTCGGATCTCGTGCGGCTCGCGCCCTTCCGGAGTCGGCGATCATCTTCAAGAGCGTGGTGCGCATCGGCGCCTGCGAGCGCCTCGCCTGCCCTGAGCGCGCGGATCTCCGGCGCATCGGAGAGCGTGAAGTCGTCCATCGCGCGCAAGAGGCGCTCTCCCCACGCGCGTGCCGGCCGCGCGCAGCGCGAGATACGCGGGGTCGTCCGATCGTCTGCTCGCCCCGGCCTGGGTCGACGCAGTCTCGTAGAGAGCCTGGGCCTCGTTCGTCACGCGGCGCCAACCGACGTCGTCCACGGCCTCCCACGCCGCGCGGCCGCGGGCATCGAGGTCCGCGATGCGGCCTTCCCAGTGCTCGATGGACTTGCCGAGCAGCGCAGTGTCGCTGACGAAGACCACGCGACGGAGGGCGTCGAGCGTGTCCTCGAATCGCGCCAGCGGCGGCGAGAGCCGATCGCCGTGCCCCGCGACCTCGTCGATCGCGACGCGTAGCTGCGCCGCGAGCGCTGCCCGCTTCTCGGGGGCGGCCGTCCGCCCTTCCCGCAGCCCCTGCACGAGCGGCCGCGCCGTCCGACGGAACCCTTCCGCGTCGCGGCCCCAGAGCCGCCGCTCCACCTGCTCGACCTCCTCGAGCAGCGCGTCGACCTCGGCCGCGCCCGCGTCGTCGCGACGCGCCACCTCGATGCGTGCCCAGAGCTCGCGGCCCACGACCTCGGCGCGCGCGTCGAGCCGCATCGCCGCGTCGCACGAGAGCGTGAGCTTCACGGGCGTCCCGACCGGCACGTCGGGGCCGACCTCCAGCACGAGCGTCTCGACGGGGAGCCGGTTCGAGAGGATCCGCAGCACGACGGCGCCGCTCCGATCGGCCGTCGCGAGCTCGGTCGTCACCGACGTCGGCAAGCTCGCGCCCCGCGCGATGAGCACCTTGCGCTCGCGGCGCCCAGCACGAACGACCTCGAGACCGACGTCCTTGGCGACGACGGTGGGCTGCGAGAGCGCGCTCGCGCGGGCCCGGACCTCGCCGCGGAAGGCGGTGAACGGCATGCACGCGAGCTCCTCGCCCTGCTCGCTCAGGAGCGAGAGCTCGAGGCTCGTCTCGGGGCC
>JBGALT010000212.1:0-12171 GCA_044223665.1 Sandaracinaceae bacterium
CGCGGTGGCGCGCCAGGCCCCGGCGAAAGGCGCCGCCGTCCACGACCTCCGCCACGTCGGAGAGCAGGACGGGCGTGCCGTCGCGCTCGGCCACCACGGTGCGCCCGAGCTCGCTGGCGCTGTCGGCGCGGCCATCGAGCTCGACGGCCCACTCGATCTCGCCTGCGGGCACGACGCCGGCGGAGGCCGATGCGCTCGCGCCCTCGGAGGCGCGGAGCACTTCCTCGAGCGACACGTCGCGCGCGCGCATGCGATCGGCGTCGGCGCGCACTTGCACCTGGCGCAGCAATCCCCCGACGATGTCGAGCCCGCCGACCCCGGGCACGGCGAGCAGGCGGTTGCGTAGCTCGTACTCGACGAAGTCGCGGAGCACCATCGGATCGGCCGAGCCTTCGCCGGTCGGCTCGATCACCAGCTCCGCGACCTCGTTGAGGCGCCCCGAGACGCCCGAGACGACCGGCGCCTCGAGCCCGGGCGGCAGCGACGCCTGCGCCTGCGCCACGCGCTCGCCCACCAGCTGGCGCCCTCGGAAATAGTCGAAGTCGGGATCGAGCTCGACCGTGGTCTGCACGACGCCGGCCTGACAGGTCGAGCGCACGCGCCGGAGCCCCGGCAGGCCCGCCATCGCGCGCTCGATCGGGATCGCGACGCGGCGCTCGATCTCTTCCGAGCCCATCGCGGGCGACTGGATGATCACGTTGAAGGTCGGCGTGGTCAGATCCGGGAACACGTCGCGCGGCAGGTCTCCGAACGCGACCGCACCGTCGACCAAGCCGAGCACGACGAGCGCGATGCCCACGAAGGGGTGCTCGGCGAGCCACTCCACGAGGGCCGTGAGCGCCGGTCTCGGGCCGCTCGGGCCAGGGGAGGGCGCGCTCATCCGCTCTCGCCCCAGTCACCGGCGTCGGCGAGCGCGCGGAGCACGAACGCGCCTCGAAGGACGACCTGGTCGCCGGCCGACAGGCCGTCGAGGATCTCGACCTCGCCGCCGAGGTCGCGCCCGCGTGCCACCGGACGAACCTCCATCTCGGTCTCGCTCTGGGGGACGAACACGCACCAGCCGATCGCGGTGTGCTGCACCGCGCCCGAGGGCACGACCAGCGTGGCGCCCTCCGACGGGGGCGTGAAGATGACGGTCGCGATCATCCCCGGGCGCAGGCTGCCGGGGTTCTCCAGATCCATCCGCACCTCGACCGAGAGGGTGCGCTCGTCGACGCGGGGCGCGACGAGGGCGATCGGCAGCTCGATCGGCGCGGTGGAGCCGGACGGAAAGCTGACGCGTGCGACGTCGCCTTCGTGCAGGTGCGTCGCATCCGCCTCCGACACGTGCGCGAGCAGCCAGAGGTGCGCCAGGTCGGCGATCTCGAAGAGCGCGTCGTCCTCGGCCGCCGACTCGCCGGGGAAGGCGTGGTGCTCGAGCACCGTGCCGGCGATGGGCGAGCGCACGAGCAGCGAGGTACGGGAGCCACCGCGCGCGTTGGCGGCGGTGAGCCCCGCGCGCGAGCGATCGAGCTCGGCGCGGGCCGTGGCGAGCTCTCGCTCGGCGTCCTCGACGTCGCTCTGGGTGCCGAGCTGCTCGCCCGTGAGCGCCTGCCGTCGCGCGAGGCGGGCCTCGAGCGTGCGGACGTGCGCCTCCGCCTCGGCGAGATGGGCGCGGCGCTCGCCGACGTCCCCGCTCGCGAGCTCGGCGAGCGCGTCGCCGGCCGCGACCACGTCTCCCACGTGCGCCAAGAGCGCCACCACGCGGCCGGGGGCAGGCGCATCGACGATGGCGTATCGGTGCTCGTCGACCGAGATCTCGGCCATGGCCGCGATCGGTGCGTCGGTGGCCAGGCGAACGACGGGCGCCGTCGTGAACGTCACCCGCGCCCGCACGTCGTCGTCCAGCGTCACCACGTGGCGGATGACCGATGCCGACTCGTCGGGCGCGGCGCTCCCGCTCTCGTCTCCCTCACCGCTCGTCGCGCTCCCGCACCCGCAGGCGTAGGCCACGAGGAGCGCGGAGCCGCAGCGGCTCCACCTCGAACGTCGTCTCTCCATGTTTCCTCGCTCCCGCCACCGGCGGGGCTCCAGCCAGAACGAACGGACGAGCGCAGCGAGAGGCGCCGCGCACGAGCCAGGACGATCAGGCCGGGGTGCGTGGAACGCGGAGAGGAGGCTCGCGCGGCGCCTCGGGAGGGCGGCTCGGCACCGTCCACTCCGGGACCTCCCGCGGCACGTCGAAGCCTTCGAGCACGATCATCGGAGCGGCCGGCACGATGGCCGGATGGGGGCTGCAGCGCGCGCAGTCGTGGCAGTCGTCGCCGAGCGGCGGGCACTCGTGCTCACCCGCGTTCGCGCAGGGATCCACGCCGAACGCGAGCGCGAGCGGGAGCGAGAGCTGCGCCGCGAGCACGGTCACCGACAGGAGCGCGAGCACGGTTGCGCGCATCGAAGTGCGTCTCTGTACCACGCTCGGGCGCCGCGCGCGAGACGCCCCGGCCCGCGCCGCGCCTGCGGCCAGCGTTGCGGAAAGGGCGGGTTTCTCGATACAAAGGCCGTCTCATGGCCGGCGCAGCCCCCTCCGCGAAACCCGCTCCCTTCCTGAAGCCCCTCGATCTCGTCGATCGGGGAATCCTTCTCGCCGAGAGCTCTCTGTCGGTCGTGATCGTCCTCGTGATGGTCGTGTTCGGCGTCGCGGACGGCA
The DNA here is from genome assembly GCA_044223665.1 of Sandaracinaceae bacterium. Lineage (GTDB taxonomy): Bacteria > Myxococcota_A > Polyangia > Polyangiales > Sandaracinaceae > JBBSAT01. The sequence continues at coordinate 2,687 of JBGALT010000212.1, forward strand.
TCGGGAGCATGCTCCAGATCCAGCACCCGCTCCTGCGCGCCGCGGGCGACGTCTTGATGCACGGCACCGTGTGGGCGGCGTTCCTGGGCGCGAGCTTCGCGACGCGCGGGCGCAAGCACCTCGCGATCGACGCGCTCGGCCGCCTGCTCCCCGACCGTGGCCGCCGCGTCATCGTCGCCATCTCGAGCACGTTCGGCTCGGTCGTCGCGGCGGCGCTCGGCTACGGCGTGTACGGCTCGCTCGTCGAGCAAGGCCACAACGTCCAGGAGCAGATCGCGAACATGGCCGAGTCGGGCATCGCCGGCGGCCGCATCGACGAGAGCTACCAGTTCCAGTTCATGATCCCGGCCGGCTTCGCGCTCATCGCGATCCGCCTCCTGCTCCACGGCTTCCACGAGTTCATGGCCGCCGCGTCGCTGCCCGGGAAGGGCGACCGGGTCGAGCCGCCGCCGCCCGCGCCGGCGGCGCCCAAGGACGAGCTCCACGAGGAGCCCGACGGGGCACCCGCCGCGAACGACGACCCCAACCGGGTCTCGCCGTTCTCGCAGGCGGGCCCGATCGAGATCGGCATCGCGATGCTCGCGATGCTCGTGCCGGTCATCGTCTCGGCCGGCAGCTCCACGTTCGTTCCCATCACCCTCGCGGCCGTGGGCGGTGTGGCGTCGATCGGCATCCCGCTCGCGCTACGCATGCGCGAGAAGAAGTCCGCGGCCGCGACCTCGCCCCTGCCCCACCTCTACGCGCCCGTCGCCGTCGGCCCGATGAGCGTCGCGCTGGTCTGCACCCTCGCGACGCTGGGCCTGACCTACGTGGGCGTGCAGAACATCTCCAACGTCTCGTTCGGGATGGGCATCGCGTTCTTCGCGGTGATGGCGCTCATGGGCGCCCCGCTCTTCACGTTCCTCGGGGGCCTCGCGCTCTTCCTCTGGCTGCACGGCTCGGCCGACGTTCCCGTCACGCCGCTCGGCAACGCCGTCGAGGACGTGCTCGGCACCCACTTCGCGCGCATGAGCGTGCTGCCGACGATCCCGATCTTCACGCTCGCCGGCTACCTGATGAGCGAGAGCAAGACGCCGCAGCGCCTGGTGCGCGTCGCGCGCGCACTGCTCGGCTCGCTGCCGGGCGGCATCGCCATCGTCTGCGTGCTCGCGTCGGCCGGCTTCACCGTGTTCAGCGGCGCGAGCGGCATCACCATCGTCGCCATCGGCGGCCTGCTGCTGCCGGCGCTGCTCAAGGACAAGTACCCGGAGGGCTTCTCGCTCGGCCTCGTCACGAGCGGCGGCGCGCTCGGCATCACGTTCTTCCCCTGCCTACCGCTGATCGTCTACGGCATCGTCGCCGGTCTGCAGGAGATGCCGCCGGGGATGGACCGGGTGGAGCTCAACAAGATGATGCTCGCCGGCGTCCTGCCCGGCCTCGTCGTGATCGTGCTCATGGTCCTCTACTCGATGTTCGTCGGCGTCCGCGCGGGCGTGCCGCGCTCGAGGTTCGACGGCAAGGAGGCCGCGGCCGCGCTCTGGGAGGCGAAGTGGGAGCTCATGCTGCCCATCATCGTGCTGCTCGGGCTGCGCTACGCGGGCCCCCTCGGCGCCGCGTCGTTCACGGCGTTCTACGTGTTCGTGATCGAGGTCTTCGTCTATCGCGACCTGAGCCTCGGCGTCGACGTGCCGCGCATCATCCCGGACTCGATGGTCCTCGTCGGCGCCATCTTCGTGAAGCTCTGCGCCGCCACCGTCCTCACCTTCTACTTCGTCCAGGCGCAGACGGCCGACCACCTCTTCGAGGCCCTCACGTGCGGGCAGCCGGCGCAGGACTATCTGGCCGCGCACAGCGACACGCTCTACGAGTGCCGCGAGGCCGTGGACGCGCTGCAGCGCCACGGGGAGAGCGCGGGCGGTCTCATCGACTCGCCCATCTCGTTCCTGCTCGCGCTCAACGTGTTCCTGCTCGTGGTCGGGATGTTGATGGACATCTTCTCGGCCATCGTCGTGATCGTCCCGCTGATCATGGGGATCGCGATCCACTTCAACATCAACCCGTACCACCTCGGGATCGTGTTCCTGATCAACCTGGAGATCGGCTACCTGATGCCGCCCATGGGCCTGAACCTCTTCATCGCGGGGTTCCGGTTCGGGCGCCCGGTGCCCGACCTCTACAAGGTCGTGCTGCCTTTCATCGGCGTCTTCTTCGCGGCGCTCATGATCACCACCTACGTGCCCTGGCTGAGCCTGGCGTTCCTGCCCGACCAGCTCGAGCTGCAGGACCGCTTGGCGCACCCGCCGCCCGAGACGACGGTCGAGGACACGAGCGGGTCCGGCACCACGGGCGGATCGACGACCGGCGCACGCGCCTGCGGCGACGTCCCCGACGAGGGCGAGTCGATGGACGCGTACATGGAGCGCTGCCCCGAGGGCTCGGAGACGGTCGTGCCGGGCGCGGGTGGAGGGGTCCCGTGTGGCGACGTGCCCGACGAGGGCGAGTCGATGGACGCGTACATGGAGCGCTGCCCGGAGGGAGCGGACACCGTGGTCGCGCCTCCGAGCGGCGCGCGCGTGCGCCCGTGCGGCGACCTGCCGGAAGAGGACGAGTCGATGGGCGACTACATGGAGCGTTGCCCGGAGGGAGCGGACACCGTGCTGCCCTCGGACACCGGCGCCGGCGCGGCGCCGGCCCGCCCCTGCGGCGACTTCCCCGACGAGGGCGAGTCGATGGACGCCTACATGGCGCGCTGCATGGGTGACGAGGCCGCGGAGGGCGACGGCGCCGAGGGCGAAGCGGCGCCGGACGAAGGCGCCACGCCCGTCGAGTGAGTCGGGCCGTCGCTGGACGTCAGACCGTCAGCGCGAGCACGACGAGCACCTTCAGGTTCCCGAGCACGTGGGGCGCCATGCCCGGCACCGTCGATCCCGTTCGGTCGCGCGCGACGCCGAGCAGGATGCCGGCGCAGAGGACGTCCACGAAGCGCCACACGTCGTCGGGGAAGTGGGCGAGGGCGAAGAGCAGCGCGGTGACGCCGATCGCACCGGCACGTCCCAGGCGTGTCCGTACGAGCGCGCCCTGGAGGAAGCCGCGGAAGTAGAGCTCCTCGAAGATGGACGTCGCCGTCAGCGCGAGCGCGAGCAACGCGACCGGGGCCGTTCGATAGGCATCCACCCACGCGGCCTCCACGAGGGGCCGCCCGAGCGCCCACGCCGCGACGTCGAAGGCTGCCGCGAGCGCCGCGCCCAGGGCGAGCCAGAGCGCGAGCTGGGCTGGCGTCGGGCGGACGAGGCCGAGCAACGCTCGCGGCGCGAGCAGCGCCACGGTGCCGAGGCCCACGATCGAGCCCGCGAGGATCCCGGCGCCGATCAGGAGCCCGTCGTGACGCACCGCCGGATCGCTCGACTCGACGTCGGCGCCGACCGCGCTCGCCACGGCCGCCATCGCGAGCGTGCGCGTGATCGCGGTCGCGAACAGCACGCCCAGACCGATGGCCCATGCCCGCCCTGCGCGCAGCTCCGGCGCGGTGCTCGCTTCGTTCCCCATGGAAGGACGATATCCTCGCCGGCACATGGCGCGCATCTTCGTTCCGCTCCCCGACCGCGACTTCGACGTCACGGAGGTCTCCGTCCCCTGGAAGCTCTGGACCGAGGCCGGGCACGAGGTCGTGTTCGCCACCGAGACGGGGGCGACGGCGGCCGCCGATCCGCTCCTCTTGACGGGGGTGCTCTTCGGGCAGCTCGGTGCCGAGCCGGAGCCGAAGCGCTTCTACGAAGAGATGATCGCCACCCCGGCCTTCTCGCGCCCGCGTCGCTGGTCGGAGCTCGACCCAGGCTCGCTCGACGCGCTGCACCTGCCGGGAGGCCATGCGAAGGGCATGCGCCAGTACCTCGGGGCCGCCGCGCTGCAGGCGCGCGTGCTCGACTTCGTGCGCTCGGGCAAGCCCTTCGGCGCCATCTGTCACGGCCCGCTCGTGCTCGCGCGGACGTGCGATCCGAAGACGGGAAAGAGCGTGCTCGCGGGGCTGCGCACGACCTGCCTGCCGAAGTACATGGAGCGCTCCGCGTGGCTGCTCACGGCGTGGAAGCTCGGCGACTACTACCGGACCTACCCCGCGTACGTGCAAGACGAGGTCCTCGCCGCGCTCGCACGCGCGGAGGACTTCGTCGAGGGCCCGCGGGTGCTGATGACGCGCGGCACGCGCGAGGACGACCGCGCGGCCTTCGTGGTGGAGGACGGCCCGTACGTCTCGGCGCGCTGGCCGGGCGACTCGTATCTCTACGCGAAGAAGCTCGCCGAACGGCTCGTGGGTTGAGGCTCAGCGGAGCGCGAGAGCCCGGTGCCCCCACGAGTCGACCCAGAGCAGGCGGTCGAGCACCTGCGCCGCGTCGAGCGGCACCGCGGTGTGGGCGCGGGCGAGCGCGATCAGCAGCGGCTCGGCGTCGAGCGCGGCCTGCGCGAAGGCATCGAGCATCGGGACGAAGGCCGACGCCGGCGCCTTCGGATCGTCGGCGGTCGAGGGCATCGGTACGAGCCCGGTGAGGAACGCGATGGCCGCGTCGTCCATCAGCGGCACCGTCTCGGGAACGAGCAGCGCCAGCACCTTGCTGATCGCGCAGATCCCTTGCCCGTCGATCGAGAGGGCCAGGACGGCCTCCTCCACGAGCGCGCGCGACGACGCGGGAGCCTCGAGCCAGGCGTCCGGCCCGCCGGAGGTCTGCTGGATCAGCGCGCGCCAGGCGTCCGCGAGCGGCGGCGCGAGCCAGCGCTGGAACACGCGCGACGACGCGCGGCTGTTCACCATCCAGCTCGTCGGGAGCGCGGGCGCGAGGAAGTGATCGCGCGGCAGCGACGTGGACGCCCGTCGGAACGCCGCCGCCGCGCGGTCCCAGCCGTTCGCTCCCGGCAGCGCGTCACGCGCGCGCAGCTTCGCCAGCCCGCGCTCGAGGTGCCAGCGGCCGGTGGGGATCGCGATCTCGAGGTCCTCGCTCATCGCGGCCGAGGATAGCTGGCCCAGCCGGACGCGTGGGACGGCCCGGCGCGCGGGGCCCGCGCCCTCGAGCGAAGCCAAACCCTGGCGCACCGGTTCACTCGGATCGCCAAGGAATGGCGTGGTGCACCCGTACGTCGCGAGAGGGAAAGCGCAGCGCGCCTGCTACAACCGAGCCGATGGCCATCCTCGGCTACCGCGGCGGCACGCTCGAGCTCTCGGAGGTTCCGAGCGGGCTCGTCTTGCCCGACGTGTGCGCGTGGGACGCGCGCACGGCGACGCATCGCGCGCCGGCGCGGGCCTACGCGGACCTCGTCCTCTTCTTCCGCGACGCCGGCGTGGCGCTCGAGGATCGCGCGCGCGCGTACGAGGAGCTGCCGAGCGGGGCGCTCGTGCATCGCGCGGCGCGGCCCTACCAGGACGAGGCCATCGCGGCGTGGCGCAAGGCGCGCGGGCGTGGCGTCGTCGTCTTGCCGACGGGCGCGGGCAAGACGCACGTCGCGATGATGGCGATCGATCTTCGCCGCCGCTCGACGCTCGTGGTCGCCCCCACGCTCGATCTGGTCCGCCAGTGGTACGACCTGCTCCGCACGACCTTCGGGATGCCCATCGGCCTCGTCGGCGGAGGCTCGCACGAGGTACGACCGATCACCGTGACGACCTACGACTCGGCGTACATCCACGCCGAGCACCTGGGCAGCCGGTTCGGGATGATCGTGTTCGACGAGGTGCACCACCTGCCGGGCGCGACGTACGCGCTCTCGGCCGAGCTCTCGATCGCGCCGTTCCGGCTCGGTCTCACCGCGACGCCCGAGCGCACCGACGGGCGCGAGAGCCTGCTCGACACGCTCGTCGGGCCGACCGTGTACCGCCGCGACATCGTCGAGCTCGAGGGCCAGTTCCTCGCCGACTACGACACCATCCGCGTCTCCGTCGAGCTCTCGCCCGAGGAGCGCAAGGAGCATGACGCCGAGCGCGCCATCTACCGAACGTTCCTCGCGCGGGCCGGCATCCAGATGAGCAAGGAGCACGGCTGGAGCGACTTCGTGATGCGCAGCTCTCGCTCGGCCGAGGGGCGCCGCGCGATGCAGGCGTATCGCCGCCAGCGCGAGCTCGCGTTCTCCGCGCCCGCGAAGCTCGACTACGTCGAGCGCCTGCTCGACGAGCACAAGGACGACCGCGTGCTGCTCTTCACGCAGGACAACGCGACCTGCTACGCGCTCTCGCGGCGCTTTCTCGTGCCGGCGATCACGCACCAGACGAAGATCAAGGAGCGCAGCGACATCCTCGCCGGGCTGAGCGAGAAGCGCTACGGCGCGATCGTCACGAGCAAGGTCCTCAACGAGGGCGTGGACGTGCCCGACGCCAACGTCGCGATCGTTGTGTCGGGCTCGGGCTCGGTGCGCGAGCACGTGCAGCGCCTCGGCCGCATCCTGCGCAAGCGCGAGGGCAAGCACGCGCTCCTCTACGAGATCGTGACCGCGCAGACGGCCGAGACGTTCACGAGCGAGCGGCGCCGCGAGCACAGCGCGTACGAGCGCTGAAGGGGGGAGCCGGGGAGGCCCGGCAGAAGGGGAACGCCGGTGCCCTCACCTGACCTCTCCCACGGAGTGGGGGATCGAGCTCCGAGGCCGAAGGGGCGCGCGTCTCGGGAATGGCGGGGCCTCTGGAGGTGGGGAACGGCGGCGTGTCTCGGGAATGACCGCGGAGCCATCTCGGAGCCCGGCCCCTCTCCCACTTCGTGGGAGAGGCAGCAGGGCACCGGCCCATGCGCGTGGCAATCCGAGGCCGAAGGGGCGCGTGTGCCGGGAATGACCGCGGAGCCATCTCGGAGCTCGGCTCCTCTCCCACTTCGTGGGAGAGGCAGGGTGAGGGCACCGGCCCACGCGCGCGGCAATCACTCGTCGTCGCGCGCGTACCCTTCGTACTCGTCGTCGGCGAGGTTCTCGAAGCGCGTGTACTCGTGGAAGAACTTGCAGCGCACGATGCCGGTCGGGCCGCTTCGCTGCTTGCCCACGATGATCTCGGCGAGGCCCCGCAGGTGCTGCCGCTCTTCGTCGCTCGCGTACACCTCGGGGCGGTAGACGAACATGATCACGTCGGCGTCCTGCTCGATGGCGCCGGACTCGCGCAGGTCGGCGAGCTGCGGGCGCTTGTCCTTGCCGGGGCGCGTCTCGACGCCGCGGTTCAGCTGCGACAGCGCGATGACCGGGACGTCGAGCTCCTTGGCCAGCGCCTTGAGCGAGCGGCTGATCTCGCTGATCTCCTGCTCGCGCGAGTCGTTCTTGCTGCCCGAGCGCATGAGCTGGAGGTAGTCGACCACCACCATCGCCAGACCGTGCTCGCTGCGCAGCCGGCGCGCCTTGCCGCGCAGCTCCATGACCGTGAGGGCCGCCGTGTCGTCGATGAACACGGGCAGCTCCGAGAGGGGGCCCGCGGCGTGGATGAGCTTCGTCCAGTCGGAGCTCGAGAGCTGGCCCGTGCGGAGGTTCGCGCCGTCGACGCGCGCCTCGCCGGTGAGCATGCGGCTCACGAGCTCTTCCTTGCGCATCTCGAGCGAGAAGATCGCGACCGCTTGGCGCCGCTTCTGACACGCGTTCAGCGCCACGTTGAGCGCGAAGGCGGTCTTTCCCATGCCGGGACGGCCCGCGATGATGATGAGCTCACCGCCCTTGAGGCCGGCGGTCATCTCGTCGAGCTTGTCGAGCCCGGTCGGCATGCCCGTGAGGCGCTCGCCCTTCTCGATCGCCGCGGCGAGCCGGCTGATCGAGCGCTCGATGACGACCTTGACGTGCTCGTAGGGCGACGAGGCTCGCTCCTTGCCGACCTCGAACACGCGCTTCTCCGCGGTGTCCAGGTACTCGGCCGCTTCGCCGTAGTCGCCGTAGCCGGTGGCCGCGATCTCGTGACACGCCGTGATGAGGCGCCGCACGACGGCCTTCTCGCGGACGATCGCGGCGTGCTGCTCGATGTTCGCGACGGTCGGGACCTGGTTCGTGAGCGAGAGCAGGTGCTCGTCACCGCCCGCCTTCTGCAGGTGCCCGCGGTCCACGAGCCAGGCCCGCAGCGTGACGGTGTCGACCGGCTGACCGCGGCGGAACAGCTCGGCCATCGCCTCGAACACGAGCGCGTTGCCGCGACTGTAGAAGTCCTCGGAGGTCAGGACCTGGAGCACGGTGTTGAGCGCGTTGTTCTCCAGCAGGATGCCACCCAGCACGGCGCGCTCGGCGTCGAGCGAGTGCGGTGGGATGCGCCCGGAGGGTGTCGCGCGCGGGGAGTCGGAGTCGTCGCCGTACATCGTCGGGGCCGGCAAGCATACACGCCCGCGCGCGCGAGGAAAGCGCCGGGCGTCGCGCGCGGCGGCGGGCTCGTGCGAAGCTCGTGCGCATGGCCGACGGGTACCTCACGAGCGACGGCGTCCGCTTCCTGCGCGAGCTGAAGACGCACAACGACAAGGCGTGGTTCGAGAAGAACAAGGCGCGCTTCGAAGAAGGCGTGCGCGCGCCGGCGCAGCGCCTGATGGCCGACCTCGCGCCCAGGCTCGCGAAGATCAGCCCGCGCTTCGTGGTCGACCTGCGGCCGAACGGCGGCTCGCTCTCGCGCATCCACCGCGACACGCGCTTCAGCAAGGACAAGAGCCCGTACAAGACGCACCTGTTCGCGCACTTCCACCACGAGGACGGGGGCGAGGAGATCTCGCCCGGCTTCTTCCTGCGCCTGGGCCCCGGGGAGTCGGCCGTCGGCGCCGGGGTCTGGCGCCCGGGCCCGGCCTCGCTCGCGAAGATCCGCGCCGCGATGGTCGCGGACGCGGCCGGGTGGCGGAAGGCCAAGCAGAAGGTCCTCGCCGCCGGTGGGCACGTCATCCCCGGCGAGCCGCTGAAGAAGGTGCCGAAGGGCTTCGATCCCGAGCACGAGCACGCCGAGGACCTGAAGCAGAAGAGCATCGGGCTCGTGATCGATCTGCCGGACGCGGCGCTGACCTCGCCGGCGCTGACGAAGGAGATCGCCGAGCGCTTCCGCATGGCCGCGCCCGCCGTGCGCTTCGTCTGCGACGCGGCCGGGCTCGCGTACTGATCGACCAGGGCGGATCGCATCCGCCCCGCCGATCCACGATCTTCGCGGTGGTTGCAGCCTGCGCCGCGCGCGCGCACGCTCGCGCTCGATGAACCGCGTTCTTCTCGACGCCTGTGCGAAGAAGCCGACCCCGTACACGCCGATCTGGCTCATGCGCCAGGCCGGGCGCTACCAGCCTTCGTACCGCGCGATCCGCGAGAAGGTCTCGTTCATGGAGCTATGCCGCTCGCCGGCGCTCTGCTCGGAGGTGGCGCTGCGCGCGGTGGACGATCTGGGTGTCGACGCCGCCATCGTCTTCTCGGACATCCTCGTGGTGCTCGAGCCGCTGGGCATCGGGTTCGAGTTCACCAAGGACGACGGCCCGAAGATCGAGCGGCCCGTGCGCGAAGCGAAGGACGTCGACCGCGTGGCGAGCGAGATCGACGCCGCGGGCTCGCTCGCC
>JBGALT010000213.1:0-11917 GCA_044223665.1 Sandaracinaceae bacterium
AGGGCCTTGACGCCCATCGCGAGCTCGCGATGAAAGTCGCGCATGAAGTCGGGCAACACTCCTCGCCAGTCCGTGACGGTGTCGTGCGAATGGTTGCTCATGCACCCGAAGCCGTGCACTCCGACGCCGTGCTTCTCGGCCGCGAAGGCGAGCGCGTACTCGTACACACGGTTCAGCTCGGCGCTCGGCTGCAGATAGAAGCGGCGGTCGAGGGTCCGACGCGTGAGCTGGTAGGTGGTCCCGGGAACGACACGGCGGGGCAGGGTCATGCCCGCGGTCGATCACGGACCGTTCCGGTCGTCGCTCGCCGAAATCGCGAAGTTTCTCGGTGGGAACTGGCGGGGGTGGCGGCGGCCCGCCAACCAGGGTCGGTGCTCAGGCCTTCGGTCTCGGTGGGAACTGGCGGGGGTGGCGGCGGCCCGCCAACCAGGGTCGGTGCTCACGCCTTCGCAGGGTCGGTGCTCAGGCCTTCGCCGAAATCGCGAAGTTTCTCGGTGGGAACTGGCGGGGGTGGCGGCGGCCCGCCAACCAGGGTCGGTGCTCAGGGCGGCGGCCCGCCAACCAGGGTCGGTGCTCAAGCACCAGGGTCGGTGCTCACGCCTCGTAGGTCGGTGCTCAGGCCTTCGGCCAGGGTCGGTGCTCAGGCCTTCGGCCGGGTCATCGGTGCTCAGGCCTTCGGCCGGGTCGAAGCGCTACGCCGCTACGCCGGCCAAGCACCCGCCTCGAGGATTTCTCATCGGTCGTACCGCGCTTCGATCACCGCCGCGTCCAGCGTCGAGCGCAGTGTCTCGAAGATCGGCACGTCGATCCTTCGTAGAGCCTCGCGGATCTTCTTCGCCTGCGTCTCCACGGTGGTCCGCGTGGTGCCGCGCGCGCGGGCGATCTCGTCGTAGGGGTCTCCGCGCGCGACGGCCTCGAGCACTTCGCGCTCGGCCTGGCTGAGGTCCGCCTCGTCGGCGAGCTGCTTGGCCATCCGCAACCGTTCTTCCTCCGCCGTGCGCGGAGTCGCGGCCGAATCCCGAGCCAGTCGCAGGATGCCGCCGACCAGGCACGGCGCCGGCAGCTTCGCGAGCGGTCTCGCGTCGAGCTGGTGGGCGCGATGTGTCAGCGGATCGAGCATCTCGCCGCTCATCAGCACGAAGGGCGTCGTGCGGTGCCTCGGCGTCGAGCGGAACGACGCGATCAGGTCGAGACCGCTCTTGCCAGCGAGCCGCTCGTCGATCGCTGCGACGTCGAAGCCGCGCATCTCGCGCGCCTGCTCGTAGCTCGAGGCCAGCACGACCTCGATCGGAATCTCGTGTGCTCTCCCAGCCGCGCGCACGCCCCGCGCGAGCATGTGGAGGAAACCGTCGTTGTCGTCCACGAGCATGACTCGAACGAACTGCATCGCGCCCCCCCGGCCCGTTCTCTCGAGGATACCCCCCCCCCCGGTAGGCAAGGCAAGCGGTCGATGCGACCGTCGCCGGAACGCCGAGGATCCGGGGGCGATCCGGCGGCGATCGCGCCGCTGCGCCGGCTCGCGCGCCCCGGTGTCGGTCCGCGCACGCCGCCGACTGGAAGTCCGTCTCGATGCGCCTATTCTGCGGCCCGATGGAAGAGAAGCTCGACATCGCCATTCTGGGCGGGGGCCTCGCCGGCAACCTCGTCGCCCGACAGCTGCGGCTGCGCCTGCCGAACGTCTCGATCGGCCTCTTCGAGCGCGACACCGAGCGCAGCTACAAGGTCGGCGAGTCGTCGGTCGAGATCGCGAGCAACTACTTCGTTCGCAAGCTCGGCCTCTCGACGTACATGGTCGACGAGCAGCTGCCGAAGAACGGGCTGCGCTTCTTCTTCGACAACGCCGAGAAGAACGCCCCGCTCTTCGAGATGAGCGAGGTCGGCTCCGACAAGCTGCCGATGTTCCCGACGTTCCAGATCGATCGCGCGCGCTTCGAGAAGGACCTCTTCGACATGAACCGCGCGGCCGGCGTCCAGGTGGACATCGGCGGCACGATCAGGAACCTCGACCTGAAGAGCGGCACGGAAGAAGCGAAGAGCGCGCGACACTCGTTCGAGGTGCACTACCCCGACGGCAGCGTGAAGCGCTTCCGGGCCCGCTGGATCGTCGACACCAGCGGCCGGAGCCAGCTGATCAGCAAGCTGCGCGGGCTGCGCGTGCCCGAGCGCCACGGCTGCGGCTCGGTGTGGGGCCGATTCACGGGCGTGACCGACATGGACGGGCTGATGGAGCCCGCGCCCGGACAGGCCGAGAGCGCCGACTTCCGCGCGGGGGCCGATGCGTGGAAGGCGCGGGCCCGCTACACGGCGCGCGTCCTGTCGACGAACCACTTCTGTTACAAGGGGTACTGGATCTGGTTCATCCCGATCGCGCGCGGCATCACCTCGCTCGGCGTCGTCGGCACGATGTTCGAGCCCTGGATGAGCAGCGAAGAGGGCTTCTTCAAGTTCCTGCGGCAGCACGGCGCCGTGGCGTCCTTGATCGAGAACGCCAAGTGCATCGACGTCGGGCACTTCGCCCGGTTCGCCTACGGGACCAAGCAGTTCTTCGGCGGCCCCGAGCGCTGGGCCATGGTGGGCGAGGCGGCGGCGTTCGGCGACCCGTTCTACTCGCCGGGCAGCGACTTCATCTCGCTCGAGGCCGACATGACGACGGACATGATCGTCCGCGAGATGACCGGCTGCACCGAGGAAGAGCTCGCCGAGCGCAGCACGCTCTACGACGAGTTCATGAAGTTCCGGTTCGAGGCCACGATGCTGCTCTACCGCGACCAGTATCCGGTGCTCGGCAGCTACGAGACGATGCGCCTGAAGTGGAACTTCGACATCGCCTGCTACTACAACCTCTGGGTCGACTTCTTCATGCGCGATCACCACCTCGATCCGCGCAAGCTCCGCGAGCAGCTGCGCCGCAAGGACTACGTGCTGCAGGCGCTCGAGAACTTCTCCAAGCTGTTCCAGAAGCTCGTGACGGAGCTCGAGGCCAAGGGGCAGCTCCACCGCAGCAACCTCGGGCACTACAACGACGGCACCGACCTGCTCTACTTCCAGCGCGAGATCGGCCAGGAGCGCAAGAAGGGCGCCGTCAACCAGCGCACGGAAGAGATCTTCAACTTCTGCCTGACCGAGGCCAAGCGCATCCTCGGCGAAGGCGAGGGCGAGAAGCTCGAGCTGCACAAGTTCATGGAGCCGGCGGCGTGGGCGTGACGGCGCGCCTGGCCTGAGCGGCCCCGATCGGATAAACGGCGCCGTCCCGAGAAGGAAAGAACGTGGCCCAGATCCCGAAGCCCAGTCGCGAAGAAGCGTTGTCGAAGATCACCGAGATCCTCTCGGACAGCTTCGAGCTCGATCCGAAGAAGATCACGCCGGCCTCGACGCTCTACGAAGAGCTCGACCTCGACTCGATCGACGCGATCGACATCTTCACGCAGCTGCGCGAGATGACGGGGCGCCGTCCCGATCCGGCCGACGCGCGCAAGGTGCGCACGGTGGACGAGCTCATCGACTTCGTCTACGCCGAGATCGACAAGACGAACAGCGGCGTGCCCGAGCCGACCGTCGCGCCGCCGACCCCGGGTGCCGGCTCGCCGGGCGGCAACGACAAGGAATGAAGCCGGGCGTGCTCGCGCTCGTCTGCATCGAGCGAACATGAGAAGGGTCGTCGTCACCGGGCTCGGAGTTCTGTCGCCCATCGGCATCGGCCTCGCCGAGAACGAAGCGTCGCTCCGCGCGATGAAGGGCGGCATCCGCGCGATGCCCGAGTGGGGCCACATCCCCGATCTGCAGACGCGGATCGGCGGGCCCGTCACCGGGATCGATCTCTTCGCGCACTACCCGCGCCGCAAGCGCCGCACGATGGGCCTCGTGGGCCTGCTCGCGCTGCACGCGAGCGAGCAGGCGATCGCACAAGCCGGCCTGAAGGAAGAGCAGCTCCAGAGCACGCGCACCGGGGTGGCGTACGGGTCGACCACCGGCAGCTCGGCGGCGCTCGAGGAGTTCTGCGGGCCGCTCTTCACGCAGCACACGATGCGAGGGCTCGACAGCTCGTCGTACCTGAAGTTCATGACGCACACGTGCGCCGCGAACCTCGCCTCGAGCATCGGCATCAAGGGGCGCGTGCTGCCGATGATCTCGGCGTGCACGAGCGGCAGCCAATCGATCGGCGCCGCCTACGAGGCCATCAAGTTCGGCATGCAGGACGTGATGATCGCCGGCGGCGCCGAGGAGCTGCACTACGCGACGGCCGTCACCTTCGACCTCCTGATGGCGACGAGCATCCGCCACAACGACGCGCCCGAGCGCGCGCCGCGGCCCTTCGACACCAAGCGAGACGGCCTCGTCATCGGCGAGGGCGCGGGCTCGGTGGTGCTCGAGAGCTACGAGCACGCCCAGGCGCGCGGAGCGAAGATCCTCGCCGAGATCGTCAGCTACGGCACGAACTGCGACGGCCTGCACATCACGGCGCCGAGCGAGCAGGGCATGCGCGGCGCGATGGACCTCGCGCTCGAGAGCGGCAAGGCGCGCCCGAGCGACGTCGACTACGTGAACATGCACGGCACGGCGACCGAGATCGGCGACATCGCCGAGTCGAACGCGACCTACGCCGTGTTCCAGCGCGAGGTGCCGGCGAGCACGCAGAAGAGCTACCTCGGCCACACGCTCGGCGCGTGCGGCGCGATCGAGCTCGTCTACTCGATCCTGATGATGCAGGGGGGCTTCCTCGCCGCGAACCGCAACCTCGACGAGGTCGATCCGCGCTGCGGCAAGCTGGGCTACGTGCGCGAGACGACGGCCGCGAGCCCCCGCCTCGTGCTCTCCAACAACTTCGCCTTCGGCGGCGTGAACACGTCGATCCTGGTCCGCAAGATCGACGACTGAAGCGCGCGGGCGACCGATAGCGAGATGCTATCGATTCGTTCGCAAATCGGTATTGGTGCCTCTGACCCGATCGGGGTAGGCCAGCGCGGGCACGGCGCCGCACGGATCCCACGCCTCCGCCGGGTCGCACGATGAAGCCGGGCCGCGAGCCCACAGGAGAACGAGAGATGACGAACCAGCCCCGAGTCCTCTTGGCCACCGCGGCCCTGCTCGCCGCGTGCGGCTCCTCGGCGGAGACGCCCGCGCCCACCACGACCACGGCGCCCGCGACCGACGTGATCCCCGATCCGGCGCCGGCGCAGGCGCTCGGGGGCCTCGCCGCGCTCCCTGCCGCCACGTTCCAGCACGACGAGGCGATGCTCGGGCGCCGCCTCTTCTTCGATCCGCGCCTCTCGGGCGACGGAACGGTCGCGTGCGCCACGTGCCACCAGCTCGACCACGGCGGCGCCGAGGCGCGCGTGACCTCGCTCGGGATCCACCAGCAGATCGGCCCGATCAACGCGCCCTCGGTGCTGAACTCGTCGCTCAACTTCGTGCAGTTCTGGGACGGTCGCGCGGCGGACCTCGAGACGCAGTGCGCGGGCCCGGTGACGAACCCGCTCGAGATGGGCGCGAGCTGGGACCAGGCGCTCGCGGCCGTTCAGAGCGATCCGACCTACGTCGCGACCTTCGCGGCCGTGTACGGCGGTGACGGCGCTGCAGCGGTCACGCAGGAGAACGTGACCGGCGCGATCTCGGAGTACGAGCGCATGTTGATCACTCCCGGCCGGTTCGACCGTTTCGTCGGCGGCGATGCCTCGGCGCTCACCGACGACGAGCGCCGCGGCTACGCGCTCTTCACCAGCGTCGGCTGCACCGGATGCCACACCGGCGCCGGGGTGGGCGGCTCGATGTACCAGCGCCTCGGCGTCGCTCGTGACTACTTCGCCGAGTGCGGGCGTCCGCTCACCGACGCCGACAACGGCCGCTTCAACGTGACGCACGACGAGACCGATCGGCATCGCTTCAAGGTGCCCTCGCTCCGCAACGTCGCCGACTCGGCACCGTACTTCCACGACGGCTCGCGCGCGACGCTGACCGATGCGGTTTTCACGATGGGCCGCTACCAGCTCGGCCGTGACCTGACCGACGAGCAGGTGCGCCTGATCGTCGCCTTCCTGGGCTCGCTCAGCGGCGAGATCCCGGCCGAGGCGCGCCCGCCCTCGGACACCACGACGCCCAGCGCGCCGCCCACGCCGGTGAGCCAGCCCGGTGGCCCGCCCACGACCGACGCACCGCCCACCGGCGGCACGGCACCGGCCGAGGCGCCTGCGCCGACGATCGCGCCCCACAGCTGACGCGCGCGCGCCGGGGTGATGCGCGTCTCACCTCCCTCCCCGAGGCTCGATTCTCGGGCCCGACGCGCTCGCTCAGGCGGGCGCGGGCGCGTACGTCCATCCCGGGCGGAGGTCCAGTGCGCCCCGGACGACCGCCCGATGGATCGGATGATCGTCGACGTAGCTCGCGCGCGCCTCGGCACCGAGGCGTGACGCGTCGGCGTCGAGCGTGCGCCGCGCGGCGAGCGCAGCCCTTCTCGCTCCCCCCGCATCGCCCGCGCGTGCGCGGACGAGCGCCTCGATCCAGCGCACCTCGACGTGCGTGCAGAAGAAGTCGCAGAAGCGCGTGATGCGATCTCGGACCTGCCCTGCGCGACGGGCCTGGCGCACCGCCTCGTGGCGCTCCCCGCGCACGTCGGCGAGCACCGAGCGGACGCCGCAGAGGCGCCGCTCGGACTCGGGGGTCTCCGCGGTCTCGACGAGGTCGGCGAGCTGGCGCGTGTGCTGCACGGCCGCTCCCACGTCGCCGGTCTCGGCGCGCATCACGAGGACGCGCGCGAGCCCGACGAGGGTGTGCGACTCCAGCGTCCGCAGCGCGTGCGAGCGACAGAGCTCGAGGGCCTCGTGATAGCGCTCGACGGCGCGATCGAGCGCGCCCGTCATCGCCTCGAGATCGCCGAGGTTCGAGGTGGCGATCGCGCAGACCGCGGCGCCGCCGCTCGTCCCGGCACGCAGCACCCGCTCGAGCGAGTCGCGCGCCGCCGCGGGACGTCCGAGCGCGAGCGAGAGGCCGCCGACGTTGTTGTGCCCGACCAGGGCCGAGTTGATCGCGCCGGCTCGCTCCTTGAGCTCGATGCTCCGGAGGAACGCCTCGGTCGCCTCGTCGATCTCGCCGAGGAACTGCGCGACGGTGCCGAGGTTGTTGAGGGCCTTGGCCTCGCGCTCGATGCAGCCACACGCGCGCGCGGCCTCCACCGCGCGACGGTAGTGGGCCCGCGCGGCGGCGTTGCGACCCAGCTCCCGGACGACGTTGCCGAGCTGGCGCTGCGCGTCCGAGCGGAGCGGTAGATCGCCCGCGGCGTCGGCGGCCTGCGCCGCGCGCGCGGCGGCGTGGTGCGCCTCGTGGGATAGCCCCATCTGCACGCGCGCCAGGGACACGCCCAGCCACGCGCGCGCTTCGGCCGGCCCGGTCGTGGCCGCGCGAGGCGAGCGCGGCCGCGCTGCGGTGCTGCCCTGCGGCGGTCTCGAGCGAGCCGTAGGCAGCCTCGACCTCTCCTCGGACGAGCGTCGCGCGGAACAACGTCGCCCGATCGCCGGCCTTCGATGCGAGCGAGGCCGCCGACCGCGAGAGGCGCTTGGCGATGCGCGGCTCGCCACGGCCGGCGGCGTCGCGGGCGCGCCGCACCAAGATCTCCACGCGCTCGCTCGGGCTCGCGCGGCGCGCGTGGCGCGAGAGTCGGCCCAGCGCCTCCGCGGCGACGGTGCCGAGGCCGCACGTGCGCGCGAGGTCGTAGCGCCGGAGCTCGAGCGCGAGGTCGGGGGTCGAGAGTTGCTCGGCGCGCTCCACCAGCCGGAGCGCCAGATCGGGGCGTCCGTCCCGCTCGGCGGCGCTCGAGGCGGCGAGCAAGGCCGCGCGCGCGGCATCGCGATCGTCGGCGGCACCGAACAGGTGCGCCGCCCGCGCCAGCGCTCTCACGTCGGCGCCGCCGCGGAGGCAGGTGCGGGCTGCGCGCCGTCGGGTCTCGCGGACGGTGTCGCGGGCGCTCAGCCCGGGCAGGATCTCGGCGTACCGATCGTGCATCGCGTAGGAGGCCTGGTCGTGCGCATCGCGCGTCGCGCCGACGATGCCCGCGCGCACCAGCTCACGGAGCCCGGCGCCCGTCCGCGCGAGCGTTCGCCCGGCGGTGCGCGCGAGCTCGGTCACCGTCGCGGCGCCACCCCAGACGGCGGCCGCGAGCGCGACGTCGCGGGCATCCTCCGGCAGCAGCGCCACGCGGCGTGCGAGCACGTCCTCGATGGGTCGGGCCGGGACGGCCCCGCGCCGCACGAAGCGCCCGGCGCGTCGCACCACGTCTCCCGTCTCCACGGCGAGCCGCAAGGACTCCTGCACCCAGAGCACGTTCTGCGCGCGCGCGCCGATCGCGTCACCGAGCCCGCTTCCGTCGAGCACGTCCTCGGCGCCGAACGTGGAGACGATCAGCCGTCGGATCGCGTCGGGGGAGAGCGCTTCGCACTCGACCCTCCGTGCCTCGCCGTCCTCGACGAGCGCGTCCATCTCCGCGCAGGGCCGTGCGCTCACGACGAACGTCGCGCGCGCGGAGGCGGCGCGCGCCGCATGGGCGATCTCCGCCAACGCGGGGCCGAAGCTGCCGTCGATCGCGTGCGCGTCGTCGACGACGACCACGCCGCGCCGGCCCTCGAAGCGCAACGCGAGCCCGCGACCGAGCGCCTCGATGCGCAGCTGCCGCGCGCGATCGGGATCGACCGGCATCGCGATGCGCTCGCGCGGGCGGCGGAGCGTGGGCACCCCGCGCGCGAGCTCCATCCGGTCTTCGGCGGCGAGCCTCGCCACCACTTCCGGGACGAGCACGAGCTCGGCGAGCTCGCGCACGAGCGCGTGCACCGACTCGCCCTGGCGCGCCTGGACCGAGACCCAGTGCACGCCGTCGAGCTGCACGCGGTGGCGCAGCTCGCGCAGCGTGCGCGACTTGCCCGAGCCCGCGTCACCGACGAGCGCGACCAAGGGCCACGGCTGGGCGCGCGCGACCGCCGCCTCCAGCTCGTCGAGCGCCGGGCTCTCGTCGTTCTGGACGTAGCTCGCCGAGAGCACGTAGCTGGTGATCGTGTCGGGCGTCTCGCGAGCGAGCGTCATCCCGAGGGCCGCCGAGAGCGCGTCGATGACCTCGCCGGCCGACGCGAAGCGGGCCGCCGGGTCCTTCTCGAGCAGCCTCGTGACGACCGCCCCGACGGCGGCGGGCACCCGATCGGGCAGAGGCGGCGGCGCCTTGGCGCAATGATCCCAGAGCACGTCGCCCGGCGGTCGTCCGGCGGCGGGGAACGGGACGGCCCCGGCGAGCATCCGGTAGAGCGAGACCCCGAGCGAGTACAGATCGCTGCGCGCATCGAGAGGCTGACCTCGGATGGCCTCGGGCGGCATGTAGGCGTGCGTGCCCACGAGCGTCACGCCCTCGCTCGCGCCGAGCGCGCTGGCGATCCCGAAGTCGAGCAGCACCAGCGCGTCCTCTTCGAGGTCCACCAGGATGTTGGCGGGCTTGACGTCGCGATGGAGCACGCCGCGCGCGTGCAGGTAGTCGAGCGCGCGACAGAGCTGGGCCACGAGGCCGAGGCCTCGCGGCGAGGCGATCTCGAGGTCGGTCTCGTCGAGGCAGACCCCGGGCACGAGACGCTGCGTGAAGAAGGCGGCATCTCCGAGCCACCCGAAGTCGTAGACGTCGGCGAGGTTCGGGTGGTGCAGCGACGCGAGCACGGCGAACTCGCCGCGCAGCGCCTCGCTCGCCCACGCGCTGCGCGTGCTGCGGGCGCCGATCTTCAGCGCGACCGAGCGGTGTTGCCGCTCGTCGAGCGCTTCGTACACCTCGCCGTAGCCGCCGCGCGCGATCGCTCGGATCAGCCGGTAGCGTCCGGCGATCTTCGTGCCCGCCGCGAGCGCGGGCGGACGCGATCGCCGGGGCATCGCCGTGCTGGCCGAGGGATCGAGGCGCGTCGCGTCCGAGGCGTCGGTCCTCTCTCCGTGTGCCGACGGGAGGACGACCGTCTCGGTGTCGTCGCGCGCCCGCGGTCGTGTCGTCGGCACCCCGCCATCCTACCCGAGGGCGCACTCGTGCCCCGGTGATCGAGTACCCTTTCGCACGTGAAGGTCTGCCCCAGCTGCAATCTCCGGTACGCGGACGCGGACGAGCGGTGTTTCGTGGATTCCGCTCTGCTCGTACCGATGCCGGACGCACGCCTCGGCACCGTCGTCAGCGGGCGCTACCTCGTCGAGTCGCAGCTCGGGGAGGGCGGCATGGCCGTCGTTTATCGGGCCAAGAGCACGCTCGTCGAGCGGGTCGTCGCGCTGAAGATCATGAACAGCCAGACGGCGCGCGATCCGAAGCTGAAGGAGCGCTTCCGCCGCGAGGCCAAGAACACCGCGGCCCTCGCGCACCCGAACATCGTCGAGATCCTCGACTACGGCGAGGCCGAGGACGGCGCGCCGTTCCTCGTGATGGAGCTGCTCGACGGGCAGCCGCTCGACAAGATCATCGCGCGCGGCCCGATGCCGCCGGCCCAGGTCGCGACGCTCGGCGCGCACGTCGCGCGCGGGCTCGCACGTGCCCACGACTTCTCGGTCATCCACCGCGACCTCAAGCCCGAGAACATCTTCGTCACCAAGGCGCCGAGCGGTCGCGGCGTCGCCAAGATCCTCGACTTCGGCATCGCGCGCTCGATGACCGACCAGCGCCTGACGAGCGCGGGTCAGATCTTCGGGACCCCCCAGTACATGGCTCCCGAGCGCGTCACCTCGATCGACGCCGGGCCCGCCGCCGACCTCTACGCGCTCGGCGTGATTCTCTTCGAGATGGTGACGGGCCGCCTGCCCTTCTCGGCGAGCGACGTCACCGGGTTCCTCGTCGCGCACCTGCGCGAGCCACCGCCGCGGCCGAGCGCGGTCGTGCCCGCGATCCCCCGCCGGCTCGAGGAGCTGATCCTCAAGCTGCTCGAGAAGCGCCCGGAGGATCGGCCCGTCGATGCGCACCAGGTGGACAAGGAGCTCACCGCGCTGGCGCCGCCGGAGGAGGCCACGGCGGACCTCGAGGACACCCACCAGTCGGTGCTCCCGCGCCCGCCGTCGGCGACCTTGCCACCGACCGCGCTCGATCAGTGGGCCCAGCGCGCGATCGTGTTCGACGAGATGCTCCGCCGCGCCTACGCGCACGAGCCGGCGCCCGGGACGACGAGCGAGACGCTCGGTTCCATCCACGATCACGTGCAGCGCATCGAGGTGCTGCGCGCATCGGCGCTGCGCGAGCAGCGCAAGCTCGAGTCGATGGAGCAGATGGCGCGCGAAGGCCGGCAGCGGCTCGGGCACGCGATGAGCACGCTCGGAACCGATCTCTCCCAGGCCCGCGCGTCCGTGCGGCAGGCCGAGCTCGAGGTCCGACCCTACTTCGAGCCGGTGGCCGCCGGCGAGCGCGCGTACCGCGACGCGTTCCGCAAGCTCTCGGCGCTCGGCGGCGCGACCGAGGCGAGCGCCCCTTCGGCGCACGTCGTCGCTGCGCTCCGCGACGCGGCCGACGCGATGGATCGTTGGCTGCTCGCGGCCGGCACGGCGGAGAAGGCGCGCGCGTGGGTGGAGAGCAAGGGGCGCGAGGTCAAGGACCTCGAGTTCCAGACGGACGCCCTCCGCCAGCAGCTCGAGCGTCTCGAGACCGGCTACGAGAACGAGCGCAAGTCGATCGAGGAACAGCTCGGGACCGCCGGTCGCGAGATCGAGCTGCTCGGGCAGGAGCTGAACGCGCTCGGCATGCGCTTCCTCGAGCCCCTCCGCACCCGGCGCGAGCTGGGGGATCTCTTCGCGCGCCTCGAGCGCACCGGCACACCGGCCGCGGGGATCCCGCGCCCGCGCTGATCGACGAATGCGCGCCGGCCCCGGGGAGGGTCGCCGAGGTCGGCGACGCGGTCGAACCGAGCGTCTCCGCGGAGGAAGGAACGGACCCGACGGCCCG
>JBGALT010000214.1:0-11894 GCA_044223665.1 Sandaracinaceae bacterium
GCGCTCGCGCGGACCGAGGGCAGCGCGGCGCTCGAAGCGATCCTGCGCGCGCTGGCGCGACCGGCCGTCGCCCGCTCGGCCGAGGACGCGCTCGAGGCCCGCATGCGATCGAGCGAAGAGGCGCGCCGCGAGACCCTCGCCGCGCTCGCCGGCGCCCTCGAGCGGAGCGGCACGGTCGAGCAGACGGGCCGGCTGGCCGGCACCGCCACGCGCCTGGCGAGCGGCGTCTCGATCGCCGGTCTCGAGACGGCGCTCCTCGGGGTGCTCGAGACGCAGCCGCTCCCCTCGGTGATCGAGGCGCTCGGGCACACCGGGAGCGAGCTCGCGCTGGTGCCGGTGCTCGCCGCCCTCGGGAGCGACGCGCCCGGGATGCGAACCGCCGGGCTCTCGGGCCTCGAGGGGCTCGCGGCCTCGGGAACGCTCGACGGGCGCGTGCTCGATCCGATCGACCTCGTCCTCGATCGGCTGGCGCCCGACGAGCGCGCGCGCACGGTGCCGCTCGTCGGGGCCACGGCGTCGGAGCGCGCGCCGGCCTGGCTCCTCGAGCGCCTCGACGATCCGGTCCGCGAGGTGCGGATCGCTGCGCTGGTCGCCCTGCGCGAGCGCGCCTCCTCGGCCGGGACCGAGCGCCTCGTCCGTCTCCTCGACGACGCCGACGCGGAGGTCCGCGGCCGCGCCGCGCTCGCGCTCGCCCATCGCGCGAGCACCGGCGGCGTCGACGAGAGCACGGCGCTCACGCTCGCCGGCCAGCTGGGATCCGATGCGCCTCGCGATCGTCCGGCCTTGCTGGTCGTGCTCGGGCCGCTCGCGCGCGCGTTGCCCGAAGGCCCGCCGCGCGAGCAGGTGCGCGCGGCGATCCTCCTCGCGCTCGCGTCCTCCGATCCCGAGCTGGCCGACGGCGCCGCGCTGGCGATCGCGGCGAGCCACGATGCCGACCTCGCGCGCGCCGCGATCACGACGGCCGAGGGGCGCGGGCCGACGGTCACCGCGCGCGCGCTCCGGGCCATCACGAGCGTCGAGCTACCCGAGGCACGCGCGCTCGCGCTCGCCAGCCTCGATGCGCAGGATCCGACCGTGCGCTGCGCGGCGCTCGTCGCGCTCGGTGAGATGGGCGGGGCGGCCGAGCTCGACGCGATCGCTGCGCGCGCCGCGTCGCTGCGCTTCCCCGAGTCGGCCGCTCTCGCCTTCGCGCTCGCGCGCGGCGCGAGGCGTGCGCCGCCGAGCGAGGCCGTGCGTGGCGCCTGGGCGCTGCTCGCGCGATCGCACGATCCCTACGTTCGCGCCAACGTGGCGGTCGCGGCAGCGGAGAGCGGCGCGACCGAGATCGGCGGCGCGCGTGCGCTCGACTGGCTCGCGCCGAGCATGCCGGCGGTGGTCCGGGTCGCGGCAGCTCGCTGGGCGCGCACGTCGCGTGGCGCGGTGGACGAGGCGGAGCGCGCGCGGATCGACGCCGCCCTGGCCACGTGCGCCGCCGACGTCTCGCAGCCGGCGCTCGCGCGTGCGTGCAGCGTCGGGCTCACCTCGGCCGAGGCGGGCCCGGCCGACGTGATCGCGCTCGGGCCGGGCGATCGAGCGCTTCCCGGGCGCCTGGTCGCGCTTCGCCTGGCCGATGCGAGCGTGCTCGTCACCTTCGCGGACGCGCGCGGGCGCATCCGCCTCGAGAGCGCGCCCGATGGACCTCTTTCTCTCGAGGCGCCCGAGAGCGCCGTCCTGGTGCCGTGACGCGCGATCTCCGAAGCCGCTCGGTGCCTCGCTTCGTGCGCTCGGTGGCCTTCGTCACGCTCGCGCTGGCGGCGCTCGCCGTGGCGCCAGGCTGCGCCACCATTCCGGCCCATCGCTACGGCGTCGCGCAGGTCGAGGTCGAGGGCCTCGAGCACCTCGACGACGCGGCCGCCGAGGCCTGCCTCGGGACACGGCGCCGCTCGCAGTTCGGCTTCGACTTCGGCTCGACGTCCACGCCGAGCTGCGGCTCCCCGCCCTTCGATGGCGGCCGATGGCGCGTCGACCTCTGGGCCTGGCCGTGGACCGATTGGCCGCTCTTCGACCCGAGCGTCTGGGAGCGCGACCAGGCGCGCGTCGAGCGCTGGCTCCGCGCCCGCGGGTACTACGACGGCCACGTCGTCTCGACGCGCGTCGAGTCGGCCGCCGCGCTCACCTCGGGGGACGAGGCGACGACCGGCGACCAGTGCGGCGACGGGCAGAGCAGCTGCGAGGTCCACGCCACGATCGTGGTGGAGGAGGGCGAGCCGGTGCGGGTCGTGCGCGTCGAGCTGCACGGCATCGACGACGTCGGGGCCGAGCTCCACGACGAGCTGCGCGAGTCGCTCCGCCTGCGCCACGACGACATCTTCGACGAAGCGCTCTACGAAGAGACGCGGCGGCAGCTCCTGCGCACGCTGGCGAACGCCTCGTACGTGGATGCGACCGTGCGCGGCGACGTCAAGGTCGATCCGGGGCGGCACGAAGCGTTCGTCGCGTTCGACGTCACGACGGGGCAGCCCGGCGTCATCGGCCGCGTGTGCGTGGTCGGCAACGGCCCGCTCCCGCCGGCGCCGATCGTCGGCGCGACGCTGATCACGCCCGGGCAGCGCTTCTCGCTCTCGTCGCTCGAAGAAGCGCAGCGCGCGATCTACGCGCTCGGCACCTTCTCTTCGGTCGAGATCCGGCACCACCACCCGCGCGAGACGGAAGCGACGACGCAGGTCGTGACCGACGAGACCGGCGCCATCGTCACCACGGAGACCGCCCACGTCCCGAACCCCGAGCCGATCCACGACGCGGCGGAAGAGGACGACACCGATGGCGACGGCGACGGCGACGGCGACGCCGACGGCGGCGGCGACGGCGACGCCGATGGCGACGGCAACGGCGACGCCGACGGCACGGACGACGCCGACGGAGACGGAGACGACCAGGTCGCGACGCTCTGCGTGGAGCCCCGGCAGCCGCCCGCGGAGGGAGAGCGCGCCGTCGATCTCGAGGTGCGCGTCTCGCCCGGGCGCCTGCAGCGCCTCGGCGTCGGCGTCGGCATCCAGGTCGGCAACACGCTGCAGTTCGGCGGTGGCGGCCAGATCGGCAACGCGCAGTTCACGCAGTCGAGCACGCAGTGGGACTTCCACGCCCTGCTCGTGCTCGAGGATCGCAACCTCTTCGGCGCCATGCTGCGCGCGCGGCTCGAGGAGCGCCCGCGCATCATCTTCACCGAGCAGTTCCCCGGCGGCGAGGCGCGGCCCGGCAACCAGGTCGTCGTCGGCTTCCGATGGCCGGGCTTCCTCGAGCCGCGGACCGTGCTCTTCGCCTCCATCCAGCACGACTACGGCCCGGCCCCGATCGTCAGCTTCTTCCGGCACGAGCTGGACGGCCGCATCGGCCTCGAGCGCACCTTCCTCGACGGGCACCTCTATCTGTCCGGCGCCGTGCGCGGCAACTTCTTCTTCCCCGATCAGGACCAGGGCGTGCGCCTCCACTCGCAGCGCGAGAGCACGCGCGCGCTGATCCTGCAGGCCACGAGCTACCTCGACCTGCGCGACGATCCCCACGCGCCGACGAGCGGCGCCTACTTCGGCGTCGACTTCCAGAGCGGCGGCTTCGGCGGTCTCTCGTCGTGGGACTACCTGCGCGTCACGGCCGACGCGCGCGGCTACGTGCCGCTGGGCCTCGGCATCGTGCTCGCCGGGCGCTTCGCGATCGGTCTCACCGAGGTGCTCGGCGCCTACGGGCTCGATCCCCAGAACGTCTACGACCTCGCGCACCTCGGGCCCTTCTCCGAGCAGCTCGTGGGCGGCGGATCCGTGTCGAACCGCGGCTATCCGGCCGGCTTCCTCGGCGACGTCGAGCGCGTCGCGATCGATGCGCGCCCGCTGCCCGACGGCTCGGAGGCGCACCGCGCGGTGCTCTTGAGCGGCGGCATCCGTCGCTGGGAGGCCTCGCTCGAGCTCCGCATCCCGATCACGCCGGACTTCGGGCTCGTGCTCTTCACCGATGCCGGCGACGTCACGCGCCTACCGGAGTTCCGCTTCTATCTCCCGCAGATCTCGCCCGGTTTCGGCTTCCGCCTGAAGACGGTCGTCGGGACCATCCGCTTCGACTGGGGCTTCCGCATCCCCGGGATCCAGGTGCTCGGCGCCGACACGCGCCCCGAGGCCTGCACGAGCGACACGCAGACCGGGTGCCGTCCGGTCTCCGACGTGAACATCGGCGTCGCGATCCCGGGCGCGCTCCACCTCACCATCGGTGAGGCCTTCTGATGAAGAAGGCCCTGCGTCGCGTCGCCGAAGGCCTCGCCTGGATCGCCCTCGTGCTGGCGTCGCTCGCCCTGAGCCTCGCCTATCACATCCAGCTCGGCGAGGTGCGCGCGCAGCTGGCGCAGCTGCTCGAGACGCTCGCGAGCGACGCGCTGCGCGGCGATCTCCGGATCGGCTCGCTCGACGCGGTCTCGCTCGGCGAGGTGCGCGCGCGCGACGTGCAGATCCTCGACGCGGAGGGCCGCGTCGTCATCTCCGCGCCGACGGTGGTCGCGGTGCCGGATCTCGGCGCCTTGCTCCACGACGGCACGATCCACATCGGCCACGGGCACATCGAGGATGCCGAGCTGACGCTCTACGTCGTCGGCGACGAGGGCCTCGAGATGTCCTTCATCCGTGCGTTCGAGCCGGCCCATCCCGGGCCCCCCGGCGGCGAGCCGGTGCACCTCGTGATCGACGATCTCGAGCTCGTGCGCACCCACGCGCATGGCGACGTCCCGCGCTACCCGGGCCTCGACGTCGAGGATCTCGACACGACGATCCGCATCGAGGTCTCGCACGACGTGACCGTCGACGCGTACCACGGCCACGGCCGCATGGTGGGCCCTTATCCCGGCGTCACCGACATCGACAACGTCGTCGTGCACTTCTCGACCGACTGGCTCGATGGCCTGACGGGCTATCTACGCGTGCACCGGGACGAGGCGCGCGCGACCGCCGACGTGCGCGTCGATCGCCCACCGGGCTGGGGCGAGGAAGGCACGCCGCACGTGAGCATCTGGGCCCACGCCGATCCGATGTGCGTGCACACGCTCCGCGCGATGGGGTTTCCCGGGCTCGATCTGCTGGAGAGCTGCGCGCGCGGATGGGGCCACCTCGAGGGGCCCGCCGACGACCTCGCCCTCGACGCGTCGCTCACCACCGACGCGGGCGACGTGGTGGTCCACGGCCGCATCCCCGCCGGCGAGCGCATGTCGTTCTCGCTCGAGACGCCCTCGCTCGCGCTCGAGCGCCTCGTGCCGAGCGCGCCGGCGCTCACCTTCGCGGGCGAGGGCACGGTGACGCTGCTCGACGATCCCGAGGACGACACGCTCGCGCTCGTGACGCTCGCGGGAGACTCGTTCACCGTCGACGGGTGGGCCGTTCCTGGCTTCCGCGCGCGCGCCGCCGTGACGCGCGATGCGCTGCTCGTCGAGCGCATCCACGCGCCGTACCTCGACGGGCACGTGGACGTGAGCGGCCGCGTCGGCTTCGACGGAACGCTCGATCTCCACGCCGACGTCGACGTGGCCGACGTGGCCGGCGATCCCAACGTCGCGCGCCTCGTGCCCGGCGCCCACGGCGGCCTGCGCGGCGGCATCGACATCACGTCCGGGCCGGGCGGGACCGCGCTCACCGTCGACGGCAACGTCGAGGCGCGCGGCGTGCGCTACGGCCCGGTGCGCGCCGGAACGCTCCGCGGCCGCGTCTGGGCGCGCGGAGGCGAGCCACTCCCCGAGCTCTCGGTCGCCCTCACCGGCGACGGCGTCACCGTGAGCGGCCTGCGCTTCGGGCACGCGACGATCACGGGGCACGGCGGAGGACGGCGCCCGCTCCAGCTGCACGTCACCTCGAGCGGCGGCGCCGACGTCCGCTCCTCCGCCGTCGACGCGACGGTCACGCGCGAGCGCGACGGAACGCTCGTGGTCACGCTCGATCGGACCCAGGCCGACGTCGGGCTCGGCAGCTACCACATCGCCGAGGGCAGCCACCCGAGCATCCGCATCCGCGGCGGCCGCATCGAGATCGACCCGCTCGACATCCGCGGCCA
This sequence comes from Sandaracinaceae bacterium, assembly GCA_044223665.1. Classification (GTDB taxonomy): domain Bacteria; phylum Myxococcota_A; class Polyangia; order Polyangiales; family Sandaracinaceae; genus JBBSAT01. The sequence continues at coordinate 6,055 of JBGALT010000214.1, forward strand.
GGGCGAGAGCGGCGTCGGCTTCGCCGGCACGCTGGTGCCGAACGGCGAGTCGGATCTGACCTTCTCGCTGCGCGACTTCGACCTCACGACCGTCGTGCCGCTCCTGCCTCCCCAGCTCGCCACGCTCACCGGCCTGCTCGACGCCGACGGGACGCTGCGCGGACGGCTCGCCGACCCGGAATTGCACGCGGCCGGCAACGTGCACCGCGCGAGCTTCGAAGGCCGCGAGATCGAGATCGAGCACTACGACCTCGGCTACGTGGACGGCCACTCGCGCATCCTCGTCGACGGAAACCTCGGCTCGCGCGGCGGCATCCACGTCGAAGGCGGCATCGCCGCGCCGTTCGCGGTGCTGACCGACGGCACGCGCTTCCTCAGCGAGGCGCGCTTCGAGAACCTCGAGCTCGACCTCGACCGCGCGAACGTCGCCTTCCTGCTCCCCTTCTTCGGCCCGAGCGCGATCGAGATGGGCCTCGGCGGGCGCCTCACCGTGGCGGCGGTCCTCTCCGGGCCGCCGATCGATCTCGACGTCCCGCGCGCCGTGGTGATCGTCGATCAGTTCGGCCCCGAGGGCTGGACGCCGATCCGCGGCAAGGTCGAGCTGCGCTACGTCGCCGACGCGCTGCGGGTCGATCGCCTGTGGATCGCCGATCCCCTCGGCGAGCTGATCCTCGCCGAGGCCGGCACCGTCATCTCCATCGTCGATCCGCCCGCCGATCTGCAGGGCTGGCTGACGCGCCTCTCGCAGGCGCCCTGGTACGTCGCCGCGCGCGTGGAGCCGCGTCGCCTCGATGCGTGGCCTCGCCCGCTCGGCAAGATCCTGCCGCGCGGCATCGTGGTCGGCGGCAGCATGACGCTCAGCGGCGATGCGCGCGGGACGAGCGGCTCGCTCGAGGCCGTGCTGCGCTGGGACGAGCCGGCGGCCAGCGAGGTCTGCGCGGCGGATCTCCGCCCGGCGCTGCAGGTCCACGCGCTCACCGACTTCGAGACCACGCACGTGGAGGCCGACGGCTTCGTGGCCAGCGAGCACGTGATGCACGCGACGGCCGACGTCCCGACGCGCATCCACGCGTGGCTGGAGAACGCCTACGCCGAGCTCGAGCCGACCCGCGTCGACGTCTCGCTCCGCGCGCTCCGCCTCGAGACGCTGCCGTGGACGTGCGCGTACGCCGTGGGCACCGTCACCGCGCGCGATCTCCACGTCACGCTCGGCACCGATCAGCCGGATCTCGGCGGCACGATCGAGGTCGCCCACATGACGGTGCGCGATCCCGAGGACGGCGTCCTGCGCGGGCAAGAGATGCACGCCGCCGTGTCGATCGAGAGCGTGGGCCGCGGAGCGACCGAGCTCGGCGTCCGCATGCTCCTCTCGGACGAGAGCGGCGAGCAGACCGAGATCGCGCAGTTCCCGAGCTTCGAGGCGCTCCGCTCGGACCCGAGCGCGCTCGAGGCCGAGGACGGCGAGGTCGCGCTCGCGCTCGCCCTTCCGCTGCGCTTCGCCGGGCGCCTCTCCGTGCCCGAGGTGGACTGGACCTCACCGCTGTTCTTCTGGGGCGACTTCCAAGAGGTGCACCTCGCGCCGCTCCTCGCGTACATCCCGGGCTTCCTCGACGCCGACCTCGTCGCGAACGGTCGTGTCCGCGTCGAGGGCCCGTTCGACACCGCGGTCATCGCGGGCGGGCTCGATCTGCGCGACGGGCACCTTCGCATCTCGAGCGTCGGCCAGCACCTGCACGGCATCGAAGGCGTGCTGCGCTTCGAGCCGGGTCGCATCGTGCTGCCCGAGGATCGTCCGCTCCGCGCGCGCGACGGAGACGGCATCGTGGACGTGACGGGAGGCCTCGACTTCGAGGGCTTGCGTCCCGTGCACGCCGATCTGCGTCTGCGCCCGTCGGACTTCCCGGTGCGCCGCGAAGGCGCCACGCTCGCGACGCTCTCCGGGCTCGCGATCGCGACGGCCGACATCGCGAGCGAAGGCGTCGATCTGCGCGTGCGCACCGAGGAGCTCGCCATCGGCCTGCCGCCCTCGCTCGCCGGATCCGTGCAGAGCCTCGACCGCCGCCGCGACGTGCTCCTCGTCGCGGGCGATGCGCCCGAGCTCGCCGACATCGGTCGCTCGCGCTTCCCGTACCACATCCACGTCGAGGCCCCCGGCTTCACGGTCGCGCGAAACGACTTCGAGGCCGACGTGCGCGCCGATCTCGAGGTGACGTACGACGATCCCGACCTCTCGATCGGCGGCGTGGCCGAGATCTCCCACGGCACCTTCGAGATCCTCGGCAAGCGCTTCACCGTCCAGCACGGCGCGATCGTCTTCGACGGGCGCGCCGAGATCGACCCGGACATCTCGGTCGTCGCCGTCTACGCGCTCCCGGGCCGCCGCGGCGCGACGATCACGGTGACGGTCAGCGGGCGCTTGTCGAACCTCGACGTGGGCTTCTCGTCCACCGAGTCGAGCGACACGGGCGAGATCCTCGCGCTGCTGGTGAGCGGACGAACGAGCCGACCCCAGGACGCCCAGAGCGCGCAGCAGGCCGGCGATCAAGCGGCGAACTTCGTCGCCGGCCTGACGGCCGGCATCCTGACGCTGGGCCTTCAGCAGCAGTTCGGCGGCGACTTCGTGCCCAACGTCGCCATCGAGACCGGGGGCCTCGGCTCGGTCGGCGTACGCGTCGGCTTCAACGCCGACTGGATCATCCCGGACTTCATGCGCGAGGTCGTGCTCGACGCGTACGTCGAGGGCTTCGTCGGCAGCGTGAGCGCGCAGCAGCAACAGCAACAGACCGGTAGCTCCTCGGGCGCCGGCGGCGTCGGCGGTGGCGCGAGCATCGAGCTGCAGCTGCCGTTCAACGGCGTGCTGAGCGGCACCGTGGTCCCGCCCTCGAGCTGGGGCGCCGACCTGTCGTGGGAGCCGTGACGCGAGGGGGGCGCGGAGGATCCGCCGCCGGGCGAGGTCGTCAGACCCGCAGCACGCGGACGGACGGAAAGACCGCCCGCAGTCGTTCGAGATCCCCGACGTCTCCCGTCAGCACGCGGTCTCCGCGAGATGCGGCGGAGGCCATGACCTGAGCATCGATCGCCCTGGGCCCGCGCCCGACCCGCGCGAGCGCCTCACCGGCGATTCGTGCGAGGCGCCGGCCGAGCGGGTCGACGTCGAATGCATCGAGCAGGGACGCGACGGGGCCGCGCTGACCGCGCCACCACTCGGTGATGGCGCTCGCGGGCACCGTGACTCGCTCGCCGTCCGCCCGCGCCGCGGCAACCAAGCGCCACGCGCGGAGATCCCGCCGCTCGAGAGCCACCAGTGCGCCCGTGTCGAGGGTCAGGCCGCTCACGTCGAGCGACCGGACGCGCGGGCTCCGTCGCGAGCCGTCATTCGTCGAGCTCGCGCCGCGCGTCCTCGAGGTCATCGTCGGAGAAGCCGCGCCCGTCGGTCGCCCATGCGAGGGCCTTCGCCCACGCTGCGTCCTGGCGGGCCCGCCGACGCTCCTGGTCGTGCGCTTCTCGCGCGGCCTCGGTCAGCACCGCGGAGACGCTGCGGCCCTCGCGCTTGGCGCGCCGCTGGGCCCACGCGTACTCGCCCTTGCCGAGCGCGATCGTGACCCGTCGAACGGTGACTGCCATGGTGTGAACATGGTGTGAGGAGGTCGAGAGCGCGTCAAGCACTGCGACGGGCGGCGACCGAGGGTCGAGAGGGCAGCACGAGCAAGCCTACGTTCGCTCGCCGCAGATCGCGTAGGCTCGGTGAGCCGCGGAGGCTCGACGGTGAGCTTCGGGTACCAGACTTCGGAGGCAGGGCCCATCGTGTCGGACCACGTCACGGCGATCACGCCTCCTGGCCGGCCGGCGCACGGCCAGGCGTTCGACGCGCTGCACGAGCAGACGTCGTACGTGCCTCCGGCCTTGAGCGGTCAGCCCGCGAGCGACGTGCGGTGGACCTACGACGCCGAGGGCCGGGTGGACCTGCTCACCATCGGCGGGGCGTCGGTGGACTTCCGGTATGCGTCTGCGAGCGCGGCGAACGCGGGGCACCTCACGAGCGTGGTGTACCCGGGGCACACCACGAGCTTCACCTACGAGTCGACGGGCGCGCACCAGCTCCAGTCGGTGACGGCCGACGCGGAGACGCTGACGTTCGGGCACGACGGGCCGCTGCCGACGTCGGTCGCGTGGAGCGGCACCGTCGCGGGGACGGTCTCGTATGGCTACGACTCGTTCTGGCAGCTCTCGTCGATCGCCGCCGGTGGCAATACGTCGCGGATGTCGTACGACGCCGATGGCGCGCTCGACTGCGTCACCTCGGGAACGGCCCCGGCGACGCCGGACTCGAGCTGCAGCACCGGCCTGAACGTGGACCTCGCGCTCGAGGGGACGCCGCAGGTCTGGCACGCCCGGACGCGGTACCCCGGGAACACCGGCATCTCCAACCACGTCGCGACGGACGTGGCGCTCTCGCGGCTGGGGGATCTCGCAAGCGCGACGAGCACGTGGGCGGGATCGAGCACGTCTGGCTCGCTGTCGTTCTCGTACGGGTACGACTCGGTCGGCCGCATCCAGACCGTGACCGAGACGAGCAATACCGGCACCGGCAACGTGGTCCACGGGCTCGTCTACACGTACGACACGCAAGGTCGGCTCACCGACGTCCAGCGCGATGGGTCAACGTACGAGCACTACACGTACGACGCGAACGGGAACCGGCTGACGGCGCATGCTCCCGGAGTCGCCGATCTCGTGGCGGGTCAGATCACGACGGACGCGCGTGACCGGCTCACGACCTACGGGACGGCGCAGTACACGTACAACGCGCAGGGCCAGCTCGCGACGCGGTTCGTCCCGGGCGTGGGCACGACGACGTACACGTACGACCTCCTCGGCGCGCTGCGCAGCGCGAGCCTGCCCGACGGGCACGTGATCACGTACCGCGTGGATGCGATGGGGCGGCGGATCGAGCGCGCACGCGACGGGATGGTGACCGCGCGCTGGGTGTACCTCGACGGGCTGCGTCCGATCGCGGAGCTCGACGGCACCAACGCAGTGCGGAGTGTGTTCGTGTACGGGGAGGGTCGCGTTCCGAGCCTGATGATCCGCGGCGGCGTGACGTACCGGATCATCACGGACCACGTGGGAACGGTGCGCCGCGTGATCAACCCGGCCACGGGCGCGGTCGTGTGGTCGCGCGACTACGACTCGTTCGGGAACATCACGAGCTCGGCGTTCGCCAGCGGCGTGACCGCGGACTGGAGCCCGTTCGGCTTCGCCGGCGGGTTGTACGACGAGGACACCGGGCTGGTGAGGTTCGGGGCGCGGGACTACGAGCCGCGGACGGGGACGTGGAATGCGGTCGATCCCTACTATCTGGCGGCCGGCACCAATCTCTACGCCTACTGCTACGGAGATCCTGTTAGTCGGGTCGATCCGACGGGGCATCTTCCGTTCTTGGTGTGGGCGCTTGTCGTGGCGGTTGTCGCGGGGGTGGGTGCGGCGGCAGGCGATGCGGCTGGGCAGTCCATTGGTCATACGGTGTCTGGAGACGGAACATGGTTTGACCCGGGTCGTGCTATCGACGCCGGTGTTGTCGCAACGGTTGCAACGTTCCTTGGGTTGGTCACCAATGAAGCGGTTCGCGATGTTGGACCGACAGATGCTGCGCGGTTTGCCCCCCGAACCCTGTCGTCTTCCGGTGGAATTCTAGCGGCGAGCGGGGTGGTAAGTTCGTTTGCCGGCGGTGCTTTGGGGTACTTCGTGCCGAGCCCGGACCGGTCGGAGGCTCTCGGGTTCGGAATGCCAAGGCCGCGGCGTCGGAGGGACTCGGGGCATGGTACCGCGGGGGGAGGTTA
>JBGALT010000215.1:0-11852 GCA_044223665.1 Sandaracinaceae bacterium
AGGCCTATAGCCAATTGGCTATAGGCCCCGCCGCCAGGCGACGCCTGAAGGCCGGTCTCGCGACGCGACATGCAGCAGACCTCGACCGTTCTGCGCAGCAGCCTCGCGGCAAGACTTCACCCCCTCCCTGGATCACACCCGGTCGAGAGAGACGGTCCGCGTGAGATGCTCAGGGCATCGCGCCGGCGTCGATCCACGCGAGGATCTGGCAGATCTCCGACGGCGCGAGGTTGCCCGCCGGAGGCATTCGCTGGGTGGGGCTCGTCGTGGTCACGCGGAACGCGAGCGCGCTGCAGGCCGCGTCGCCGGGGACCAGGCGCGTCGAGAGATCCTCGAACGCGCGGGACTGCGTCTCGAGGACCAGGCCCCCCTGCTGCTCGGCGAGGCTGTGGCAGGCGCTCCCGACGACGCAGCGCCTGGCGAGGACGGAGCCGTGGAGCGTCGCGAAGTCGGGCGCGGTGGTGCCCGCGCAGTCGGGCACGGTGGCCGGAACGCAGGGGGTCCCCGGCGCGGGCGCGCATCCCGCGAGCGCGAGGCCGAGCACCGTTCGGCAAAGAGTGCTCGCGCCGGAGGACCCGGACGGAAGCGGGCGCAGCTCGCGGACGGAAGGGGCCGGAGCGGGTGAGCCGATCACCGCTGCCCCGAGACGCGACGACCCGCATCTCCGGGTGTGCGAGGCGATCAATGCGCGTGCGCGGCGTCGACGTTCGCGTCGTCGGTCGCGCCGGCGTCGCTCGAGCTGCCGCCATCGTCGGCCGTGCCGCCGTCGGCCGTGCAGACGGTGAAGCAGTGATCGTGCATGGCCACGCAGTCGGCCTCCGACGTCGCCGGGTTCTCGGCGAATTCGTGGCACTCGTGGATCTCGCCAGTCCCGTCGTCGAGCGGGTGGCCACGCTCCATGATCTCGTTGCAGGTGGGGTTGTTCGTCCCGCCGCCGCCGGCGTCGTTCGCCGCGGTGGTCGTGCCGCCGCAGCCGGCGAGCGCGAAGAGAAGAGACGAGAGCACGAGGACGGCCGAGCGATCACGCATGGCCGCCGTTCTAGCCCGGCGCCGGCGCGGGTGGTGGCGGGTGCGTCAACACACCGCACCTCGGCCGCGCCATACTCGCCCGATGGCTCGCTCGCTCTCGCTCTGCGCCCTCTTGCTCTGCGGGTCGTTGGTCTCGTGTCAGACCGCGGCTCCCGACGCCGACGCCGGTTCTGCCGGCGGCGATGCCGGTGCGCTCGAGGCCGACGTGGGCCTCGACGCCTTCGCACGCCCGGATGCGGCGGGCGCGACCGGCACCATCACGCTCGGCCCGACCGACCGCCGCGCGCGCTTGATCGCGCCGGACACCGTGACCGAGCCGGCGCCGCTCCTCGTCCTCTTGCACGGCTACGGCGTCGACGGGCCGCTGGAGGACGCGTATCTGGGCGTCTCGCGCCAGGCCGCCACGCGCGGCCTCTACGTGCTCCTTCCCAACGGCACGACGGATGCGACGGGCAAGCGCTTCTGGAACGCGCCGGCCTGCTGCGACTTCGGCGCGACGGGTGTCGACGACGTGGCGTACCTGCGCGACCTCGTCGACGAGGCGATCGCCGCGCGCCCGATCGATCCCGACCGCGTCTACTTCTTCGGGCACTCCAACGGCGGCTTCATGTCCTATCACCTCGGCTGCGTGCTCTCCGATCGCATCGCCGCGATCGCCGTGCTCGCCGGCGCCGATGGAACCGACCCCGCGAGCTGCACGCCCTCGCGCCCGATCTCGGTGCTGCACCTGCACGGGACGGCCGACCCGACGATCCCCTACACCGGCGGCACCATCGGCCTGGGCACCTTCCCCGGCGCCGTGGCGTCGGTGGGCCCGTGGGCGAGCCGCGCCGGCTGTGATCCGACACCGACGGCAGGCACGCCGGTCGATCTCGAGACCACGCTCGCCGGCGCCGAGACGACGCCGTCGATCTTCGGCGGCTGCGACGCCGGGCTCGACGTGCAGCTGCTCTCGATCGAGGGCGGCTCCCACATCCCGAGCTTCGGCTCCACGGCGATCGGGCCGGCCGTGCTCGACTGGCTGCTCGCCCACCATCGCTGAGACTCCGGTCACAGTCGCGTGGGAGCGACACGGAGACCGGGGCCTTCTCGAGGCGTACCCTACCCGAGTGCGCCAGGAGGCGGCTCATGCGGACCACGCACGCGTCCCACCCTTCGTGCCGAGATCGGCGCGACTCGGCGGCCTGACGCTCGCGCTCGCCCTCGCGTTCAGCTCCGGGTGCTCGCTCGCGGGGCTCGACCAGCTCGGGTACGTCACGTGCAGCGACGACGCGCCCTGCGACGCGCTGTCGACGTCGCAGGGGCTCGATCTCGCGGCGTGCACGGGGTGGCAGTGCAACGACGGCTTCTGCCGCCTCGTGCGGCGCGATGCCGACCGGGACGGTCACACGCGCGCGGCGTGCTTCACCGACCTGAGCGGCGACTGCGACGACACCAGCGCCGACATCCATCCGGGCGCCAGCGAGGTCTGCGACGGTCGCGACCAGGACTGTGACCTCGGGATCGACGAGGGGACGGCGGCAGGCGTCGCCGACGAGCACTTCGTGGCCGTCGCGCCGGTCGGCGCAGGCTCGCGACTGCTCGCCACGAGCAGCCTGTCCGGCGGCGGGGTCGCGCTGACGCTCGTCGACGCGAGCAACCGCGGCGTCGTCGAAGAGATCACCAGCACGATGCCGCGCGTGCCTTTCGAGACCAGCCCGACGCTCGAGCCAGCGCTCCATCCGGACGTCGGCCTGCCGACCCGGGGCGCGCGCTGCGTCGTCGATGCGGCGACCCGTGCCATCCCGATCTCCGACGCCTGCACCGGCGACACCGACTGCAGCCCCGGGCTCGTCTGCCGTGCCCGCCCGGACGGGCGTCGCGTGTGCGGCACGTTCGCGGGGACGTGTGCTACCGACGCGGAGTGCGGCGACGCCGACCTCTGCAACGGCCCCGAGCGCTGCGTGCCCGGAGCGCCCGAGGCCGATGGACGGGGGTGTGCGGCAGCGCTCTCGACCGCGTGCACCGGCGACGAGCTCTGCGAGGCGCGCACGGCGCTCTGCCTTCCGACCGTGGCTTGCGACGTCGTCGATCTCGCCGAGGCGCCCGCCGACGGCGACGCGTCGATCGCGGCGAGCCTCTCGGATCACTGCGCCGGGGGCTCGCTGCGTCTCGGCCTCGTCCCCGCGGGCGCGCCGCCCAGCCTGCGCACTCTCGGCGGCAGCTTCCGGACACCGGCCCTCTTCGCGATCGACGCGGACGCGATGGACTGCACCGGCGCGAGCCGCGCGGGCGCGAGCGGGGCTGCCGGCCTCGCGATCGCATCGCTACCGCGGACGCCGCTCTCGCAGGCGCTGGTGGCATACCGATCGACGTCCACGGGGGAGGCCCGGATCGAGATCCTCGGCGCGTGGCTCGAGGCAGACGCCGACGGGGAGAGCTGGGTGACGCCCAGCGGGAGCGGCATCCCCGTCGTCCTGCCGGACCTCGCGGCCGCGAGCGTCACCCGTCCGGCCGTCGCGGCCATCGAGAGCCCCGGTGCGAGCGGCTTCGTGGTCGCGTACGCGCGAGCCGCGGGCGGGATCGCGCTGCACTTCGTCTCGGCCCTGCCGGCCTCCGCGCCCACGTGCCCGGTCGGCATCGCGCCCACGGCGGTCTGCACCGCGGGCGCGCACGTGCTCGTGCCCGACACCGTCACCGCGCGGCGCACGACCCCCGATCTCGGCACGGTCTCCTCCGACCACGTCGGCACGGAGCCGGTCGCCACCGACGTCTCGCTCGCGCTGCGCGCCTCCGCCGGCGCCGACGCGGAAGTGGCGATCGCGTTCGCCACCGCGTCCGAGGTGGTCGTGCGCATCGGCGCGCTCGCCCAGGGCGCCTTCGATCTCTCGACGGAACACCACATCGCGGCGCCCGGCGCGCGCGAGGTCTCCGTCACCCGCGTCGGTCGCGGCCTCGCGGTGCCGAGCTCGTTCGGCGTTCCGGAAGGGGGCCTCGTCGTCGCGTGGCACGACGCGACCGCGAGCTGGGTCGTCCTCGTGCGCGACGGCGAGCCGCCGAGCGCGCCGCTCGCGATCGGAGCGCCGCTCTCCGCGCCGCGTGCCGCCTACCTCGACGACCACCTCGTCGTGATCGGAGCGCGTCCGGGCGAGATCGACGTCGTGCCGCTCACGTGTCCGATGGCCGCGCCATGAGCGAGCTCCCGGAGACCGGCGGCGCCCCGGCGGGCGCGGTGGCCGAGCCGGACCCGCGCGTCGGGATGCTCCTCGACGCGCGCTATCGCCTCCTTCGACGCCTCGGGGCGGGCGGCTTCGGCGCCGTGTACGAGGCCGAGCACGTCGGCATCCGGCGCAAGGTCGCCGTGAAGGTGCTCCACGCGCACGTCGCGGCGGACGCGGACATGATCGTGCGCTTCAAGCGCGAGGCGATCGCGGCGACCGCGACGGGGCACCCGCACATCGTCGAGGTGATGGACCTCGGCCGCACGCCGGACGGCGGGGCCTACATGGTGCTCGAGCTGCTCACGGGCACCGAGTGGGGCGCGCAGCTCGAGACGCAGGGGCCACAGCCCGTCGGCCGCACGGTGCGGATCGTACGGCAGGTGCTCGACGGCCTCGCGGCCGCGCACGACAAGGGCATCGTGCACCGCGACCTCAAGGCCGAGAACGTGTTCCTCGTCCCCAAGGACGGCGACCCCGACTTCGTGAAGGTCGTCGACTTCGGCATCAGCAAGATGCGCGAGGAAGGCGCGTCGCCCGAGGCGGGCGTGACCCACACCGGCATGGCGCTCGGCACGCCGGCCGCGATGGCGCCCGAGCAATTCCAAGGAAAGAAGGACGTCGACGCGCGCGCCGACCTCTGGGCCATCGGCGTGATGCTCTACCGCGCGCTCGCGGCGCGCTGGCCCTTCGAGGGCGATACGTACGCGATGCTCGCCGTCGACGTGATGACCGGCGAGCCGCCTCCGCTGCACGCGATCCGTCCCGACGTGCCCGAGGCGCTCTCGGCGCTCGTCGCGCGGCTGCTCGCGAAGGATCGCGCGCGGCGGCCCCAGACTGCGCGCGAGGTGCGCGACGCGCTCGCGCCCTTCGAGGCCGAGCCGGGACCGGCGCCGCGCCACGACACGATCGACGTGCTCGCCGCCACGCAGGCCGTGCCCGCGGTCCCGCCGCCGCCGTCCGCGGGCACCGTGGCGCCGAGCACCGTCGACTCCCCGGCGGTCGGGCCCGCGCGCTCGTCGTGGCTGCTCGCGGTCGCGGGGCTCGCGCTCGTCGGCATCGCCGGCTGGGCGGTGTTCGTGGCGAGCGACGTGGATCGCACCGAGGCGGACACGACGACGTCGACCTCGGCCCGCGGCGACGCCGGCGTCGGCACCGGCGCCCTCGACGCGGCGGCCGGCGCCTCCGCCGCTTCCGCGCGCGGTCGGCTGCTCGTGCTCACGACGCCCACCGGCTGCGTCGTCTCGGAGGACGGCGAGGCGCTCGGGATCTCGCCGCTCGACCTGGAGCTCGCCGCCGGCACGCACGCGCTCGCGCTCGACTGCCCTGCGCAGGGCCTCGCCGGCACGACCGAGGTCGTCGTCGAGAGCGGTCGGACGGCGCGCGCAGTGGTGCGGCTCGAGCCCGACGCCGGCACTGCGCCGGGACGCCGCGGCCACGGTGAGCACGGCGCGCAGCCCGCGACCGGCCACGAGCCGACCGTGACCGAGGCGGTCGGTGCGCCCGTGCCGACCGAGGTCGTGCACGAGCCCGAGCCGCCGCCGACCACGGGCCAGGCGAGCGAGCCCCCGCCCACGACGGGACACGACTCCGGCCGCGGCCAACCCTTCCTGCGCCCGGGCGGCATCTGAGCTCCGCGGCGACGCCGCGGACGAGCACGGAGGACCGTCGTACGGTCGTCAGAACGCGCAGGTCGCGCTCAGGCCCGCGAGGCCTGGGCCCACGACGGGCGCGAGCGACACCGACGTCTCGTTCGAGCCGTCCCAGTCCGTGACGAAGGCGAGCACGACGCTCACGAGCGCGAAGACGCCTGCGGTCACGTAGAGCGCATCGGCGACCCCGGTGGCCAGCTGGACGCTCGCCATCAGCGCGCGCGGATCGCCGCACGCGTCCGTCATCGTGCCGCAGCCGCGCGCGATCGCCGAGTCGTGCAGCGAGAGCGCGTGCACGCCGAACCCGATGCCCACGCCGAGCGCCAGGGCCGCGACGCCCGCGCCGAGCCCGAAGAAGACCGGCGAGATGCCTTGCACGTCGCCGATGCGTCGCATCGTGGCCGCGACCGGCACCCGCTCGCGGGCGTTGAGCCGCACCTCGGTGCGATGCGTCTCGTACCCGGCGGCGCGGAGCTCGAGCGTGTGGCTGCCGGCGGCGAACGCGATCTCACCCGGCGCGTCGCCGATCCGCTCGCCGCCGATCCACAGCTCGCACGGGACGTCGACCTCGACGACGATCGTGCCGAGGAAGCGCTCGAGCGCGTGCAGGCTCGCCTCCGCCTCGGCGCGGTCGGGCCCGTCGGGGGGCGCCTCGTCGAGGTATTGCCGGTAGAGCGAGACCGCGCGGTCGTACCGGTGCATCGACTCGTAGAGGCGGCCGAGGTTGTAGAGAAGAAGGTATCGGTCGGGGGACCCGTCGAGCAGGTCGTAGACCGTCGCCATCTCGGCCAGCGCGCCCGGATAGTCCCCTCGCTCGAACAGAGCCGTCGCGTCGTCGAAGCGCGCGCCCGCCTGGGCGCGTCGCGTGTCGGTGTCGCCCGACGCGCTCGCGTCGTCCGGCGGCGCGTCCTGCGCCTGCGCGGGCAGCGCGGCGAGCACGACCGAGAGCACGATCACCCAGCGAGCCACGCGTCCATGCTCCGCCCGTCGCGACGCGAGCGTCAACCACCCGTCCTCGATCGGGTGTGATCGCGGAAGGGGGTCGGAGGCGACGCGCCGCGATCAGCATGATGCCGCGCCCGAGCAAGCTCGGGCGCTCGCCACCTCCCCTGCGGTCGGTGCTCACGGCCTCGAGGCCGCTGCGCTCCGTCCTCGGGCTCGGCGACGCCTGAAGGCCGGTCTCGCGACGCGACATGCAGCAGACCTCGACCGTTCTGCGCAGCAGCCTCGCGGCAAGACTTCACCCCCTCCCTGGATCACACCCGTCCTCGATCCTTTCCGTCAATCCGTCACGAGCCGGATGGGGACGTTCTGGATGCCGGCGTGCATCGTCTGACCCCAGCAGACGACGTCGCCGCGACGCCGGACGGCGCAGAGCTCGTTGCCGCCGCCGTGCGAGGCCGCCTCGAGCGAGACGGCGTCGTCGAGGTCGCCGGTCGACGCGCCGTCGAGCCCCGTCACCACCGTGCCGAGCCCAGGATCGGGGCCGGTACACCCGTCGCCGCGCAGACCGAACGTCGCGCAGATTCCCGAGCAGCGCACGGCCCCGTCGGCGAAGCGCGCGCACATGACGTAGTCGTTCCCCCCGATGATCTCGACCGCACCCGCCCAGGGCGTGCTCACGTCGCGGAGCACGGAGGGGTATCCAGCGACGGTGTCGCCCTGGGCCGCGTAGGCGTTGGCGCCCCAGCAGCCCGCGACGCCGCTCTCGCGCAGGATGCACCCACCCACCGAGCTCACCGTCAGGCTGAGCGACGTCACCGGGCTCCCGACCACCGCGGTGATGTCGTGCAGGTCGTGGTCGCCCGTCCCGTAGAACACGGGGGCGTAGCCGAGGTGCGTGGTGCGGCCCGAGCTGGAGACGAAGATCAGGTCGGTCCCTGCGCCGTACATGCGGACGACGTCGCTGACCCCGATCAGGCGAGCAGGCGTGCCGTCGCCGTGGCTCCCTGGAAACGGCCATCGGCCCCAGCACGTCACGTTGCCGGTGCTCTCCCGTGCACAGGTCAGCTCGCCGGTGAGCGTCGTTTCGATCTCGAGCGCGTCGTGCAGACCCGGCACCACGCGTGCCGCGTGGAATCCGACGCCCTCCAAACCGTACCCGAGCGAACCGTAGCCATCCATGCCCACGCACACGACGTCCCCCGTGCTGCGGACCCCGCAGGTGGCGAGCTCGCTCGCCTCGAGGTCGACGATGTCGTCGAAGCCCGGCACCGCCTCGGGGTTGATGACGCCGCCGTCGAGCCCCGCGAACACGCCGAGATAGCGGTCGCGCATGCCGGAGCACATCACGCCGCCACGCCGGCGCAGGGCGCAGCGATGGTAGGCCGCCGACGTGAGGTCGACGATGGGATCGTCACAACCGGTCATGCCGCCACACGCCGCCGCGATGCCGCAGTCGGTCACGCAGTCCCCGCAGTGACGCGGATCGGTCGCGAGCGAGGCCTCGCACCCGTTCGAGAGCTCACCGTCGCAGTCTGCCGTGCCCGTCGCGCACGTGAGAGAGCATCGCCCCGCGACGCACATTCCGTGGGTCGCGCCCGCCACGCAGAGCTCGGCGCCCGCCTCGTCGACCTGGCCGTCGCAGTCGTCGTCGCGGAGGTTGCACACCTCGGCGATCGACGGGTTCAGGGAGGACACGGCGTCGTTGCAGTCGTCGGCGCTGCCGACGTCGCCGGGCATGCAGGCACCCGTGACCGGGGCGCCGGGGTCACCGTGACCGTCGCCGTCGACGTCGCGGAACAGCGCCTCGTCGATCGCCATGTCGCAGTCCTGGTCCACGCCGTCGCAGATCTCGATCGCGCTCGGTCCGCGCGTCGGGTCGATGGGCGCGCAGTCGCCGGGCAGGTCCGTCAGGCCCGCGGCCGCACGGCACGCGAGCGTCGCGGCGCCGGCGCCGTCGTGATCGCCGTCCAGGTCTGCGTAGTACGCGATCTGCACCGCGGCCTCGTCGACGCGCGTGTCGCAGTCGTCGTCGCGGCCGTTGCACGCGTCGAGCGCGCCCGGGAAGCGCAGGTAGTCGTCGTCGGCGCAGTCGCCGCCGCGCGTGGTGCGCCCGGCCTGTGGCTCGCACGCGTGGATCGGCGTCCCCGCGCCCCAGCCGTCCTGGTCCACGTCGGCGAGCCAGTCCACCTCGTCGGTCGTGTCGGCCTCCACGCCCGCAGGTGGCGTCCGACCGAAGTCCGAGAGCCCGTCGCAGTCGGAGTCGCGGAAGTCGCAGATCTCCGGCGCGCCGGCGTACGCGTTCCAGTCCTGGTCGTCGCAGTCGTCGCCGCCGCACGCCGCGTCGAGGTGCCCGTCTCCGTCGTCGTCCTCGAAGTCGCCCGGGGCGAAGGTGCCGTTCAGCAGGCCGTCGCAGTCGTCGTCGAGGCCGTTGCAGCGCTCCGCCGCCGCGGGGTTGATCGACGCGTTGTCGTCCGCGCAGTCCGTCGCCAAGAGCGAGTAGCCATCGAGCGGCGTGCAGCTCACCATCGTCCCGCTCGACGCGCTGCCGAACCCGTCCCCGTCCCGGTCGCCGTACCACGTCACGGCTCGTGCGTGCTCGTCCACGAGGCCGTCGCAGTCGTTGTCGAGGGCGTCGCAGATCTCCACCTGCGCCCCGTGCGCCGAGACCCGCGCGTCGTCGCAGTCGTCGTCGAGCGCCGAGCTTCCCGCCGACCCGGCACAGATCATCCGCGGCATCGACGGGTCACCGTGCAGGTCGCGGTCCGCGTCCGCGAAGCCGGGCACCGTCGCGCCCTCGTCCACCGACGCGTTGCAGTCGTCGTCCCGGCCGTTGCACGTCTCGCTCGCGCTCGGACGCACGCCGCGCATCACGTCGTTGCAGTCGTCGCCGCACGCCCGCACGCCGGAGGTCGACACGTTGCAGCACGCGCTCGAGGTCGCGCCGTCCCGGTCGAGGTCGCGCGTCCCGAACGTCGTCGGGTCGCAGTCCTCGTCGCGGTCCTCGTCGTCGCAGACCTCGGTCGCGCCCGGGTGCCGAAGCGGGTCCGCGTCGTCGCAGTCGCGGCCGCCGCACACCTGCGCGTCTTCCCCGTCCATGTCCGCGTCGCGGCTCGCGCCGCAGTCGGTGATGCACAGGTCCATCGACTCGTCGCACGTCTGCGCCGGCAGACACGGACGCCCGCGCGACGCCACGCACCCGCGCTGGTCCGCCGTCGCGCTCGTCGGCTCGCAGCGCTCGCGACCGTTGCAGTAGCTTCCGTCCTCGCACTCCTCGTCCCCCACGCAGCGGGAAGCACGCGCGTCGACGAGCACGTCCACGCCCACGTCGGCCGGCGATGCGTCCGAGCCCGACGGAGCCGACGTGCATCCGGAGATGGCGCCCAGCAGTGTGATCGCCGCGAAGAGCCGCGCGCGATGATTCTCCTCAGCACTTCTCGCTCGGGACATCGTTCCTCCGGGAGTGGGTCGGCGGGCGTCATCGGCCTCGCCGCAGCGCGATCACCTCGGTCGGCGTCGGGATCGACGACATCGAGCGGTCCTGGCCCGCGCGCCCGTGGCCGTTCGAGCCCCAGCACAGCACACGCCCGTCTCCGAGCAACGCACAGCCGTGCTCGTTGCCGATGCACCAGTCGGCGACGGTCGCGCCGACCGGCAGCGCGACCGGCACCGGCGCCGCTGCCGTGTCGAAGGTCCCGTTGCCGAGCTGGCCGTAGGTGTTGTCGCCCCAGCACACGAGCCCGCTGGTGCGCTCGGCGCACATGATGTTTCCGGCGGCCACCAGGCGCACGACGCCCTCGAGCGGCGTCGCGAGCCCAGGTCCCGACACCGCGGGGATCGCGCGGGTGCTGTACGTGTACGCGGTCGCCATGTCCGCGCCGAGCGCGATCCCTTCACCCCAGCACGAGACCCGCCCGCGGTCCGCGAGCCGGGCACACGCCGTGCGATGCGCGAGCGCCAGCTCGTCCACTCCCGTGAGCTCGACGCCAGGCATCACCTCGACGCCCTCGATCGGATAGGCGCGATCCGTGGTGTGACCGACACCGAGGTTGCCCTGGCCGTTCCTGCCCCAGCAGAGCACGCGGTCCGTCGGTCCGTGGATCGCGCATGCGTAGTTCTCGCCTACCTCTACGTCGGTCGCGTCGTGGAGGCCGAGCACCGTCCTCGGGGTCAGCGACGTCGTCCCGCTGCCGTCGCCGAGGTCGGGGCCGGGGAAGAGCGAGCCGCCCCAGCACAGCACCTCGGAGGCGCGCACCCCGCACGTCATGCCGAAGCCCAGCCCGAGCGCCGTGATGGACATCGGAGCCAGAGGTGCGGGGACGACCACGGGGTCAGGGCTCCCGTCTCCGAGGACGGCGGTGAGTTGGTAGAGGTAGCCGCTGCCCCAGCAGCGGCGCTCGGCGCCGATCGTCGCGCACCCGCTCTGTCCACCCATCTCGATGGCGCTCGCACCGTGGACGTGCGTCGCGAGCGCGAGCTCGCTGATACCGCCGTCCGCGGCGTCCTCGGCGCCGCCGACGCCCCAGTACACTGCGGTCCCGGAGGCGCGAAGGGCCATCGTCGAGCTCGCGCCGCACGCGAGGTCGATGATCGGATCGGCGCACGAGCCCAGCGTGCAGGCCGCCCCGACGTCGCACGCGGTCGTGCAGCTGCCACAGGCGTTCGGGTCGCTGGCGGTGTCGCGCTCGCACCCGTTGAACGCGAGCCCGTCGCAGTCGCGCGCCATCCCGATGCACCCGGTCGACACGCAGACCCCGGAGTCGCACGACCAGTGCGTGGTGGCCGCGTGGGGGCAGCTGGCCGCTGCGCCCTCATCCGTCCTACCGTCCCGATCATCGTCGAAGCCGTTGCAGAGCTCGATGCAGGTGCCGCTGACGCCGACCGTGGGATCCGCGTCGTTGCAGTCGTCGGCGCTGCCGACGTCGCCGGGCATGCAGGCACCCGTGACCGGGGCGCCGGGGTCACCGTGACCGTCGCCGTCGACGTCGCGGAACAGCGCCTCGTCGATCGCCATGTCGCAGTCCTGGTCCAC
>JBGALT010000015.1:0-82504 GCA_044223665.1 Sandaracinaceae bacterium
CGAGCGTGCGTCGCAGCGCGCGACGACGTGCGCTTCGAGGGAGTCGACGGGATCGGCTCCCTCGAGATCGTCGCCCGGCACGAGGCGCGAGACCGCGACGCCCTCGCCGCTGAGCTCGATGCCGTGCTCGCCCGGCACCGACTCCACGTAGCGCGCCGCTCCGGCCGGGCCCGCGACCTGCGACCATCCGCACGGGGCCCCGCCGCAGACGCTCTCGAAGTCGTCGCGGAACAGCGAGACCGAGTCGGCCCCACGGCAGCCGGCGCTCGCCGCGGCAGCGCCGAGCACCAGCCACGCGAGCGCGCGAGGCAGAACGCTCACGAGCGCACCTCCACCCCGACGAGACCGGCGAGACCGCCGAGCTCGAGCTCGTCGCCGAATCGATCCATCTGGTACCAGCGACAGAAGTCGTACGAAGCGCGCAGGAAGATCCGTGCGCCGCGCGAGACGCGGAAGCCGAGGTGCACGCCCGCGGTGACGCGCGGGACGATCCCGAGCGAAGCGTCGTCGTGCAGAACGAGGCCCGCGATGCCCGCACCGGCGCCGGCATGCACGCCGAGATCGATCACGCGACCGAGCTGGAAGCGCACGAGCAGGATGAGCTGCAGGTCGACGACGCTCGCCGACCCTCCGGGCCCGTCGTTGCGCGCGAACGTGCGCGCGCGGCCGCCGATCCGGCCGCCGAGGTGCAGCCAGTCGAGCAGGCGCCCGAGGATCGTGACGTCGCCCTGGTAGATCGCGCCGGACGTGCCGAAGTCGTGCGAGAGGAGTACCGCATCGAACGGCGAGCCCATCAGCGTCGAGCCGCCGCCGAGCGCGAGCTGGAGCGAGACGGGCAGATCGGGGTCGCTGGGATCGAGCGAGTAGTCCGGGCGGTCCAGCGGGTGGCCGCGCTGCGCCGCGCGCTGGCGGTCGGCGAGCGTCGGTCCGGAGGAGACGTCGGCGAGCTCGTCCTCGGGCGGATCGCTCGGCGTGCGCGAGCGGGGTGCGATCGCGGTGTCGGCCGGGACGACGTCCTCGTCCGGTGCCGACGCAGCGTCCTGCGCCGACGCGAGACGCGGCAGCGCACAGCACGACGCGGCCACCATCCCGCCAGCGAGCACGAGCGCCCCGAGCCTCCTCATCGCGCGGAGGATAGCGCGAGAGCGCAGCGCGGGGAGGGAACATCGGCGCGCGGACGGGATCGCACGAGGGTCGAGCGCCATCGCGAGCCGAGCCGTGATCCGCTCGCCCGCCGTCGGCGGGCCGGGCCCGCGGACGGACGCTTCCTCCGGGGCGAGCCCTCCGCGCCGGGCCGGCGCGCCCGCCAGCGGAGCCCGCGCGCCGACGGATCCGTTACCATCGACGCCATGTTCGAGCTCGGACCCGACGTCCCGACGACCTGCACCGCCGATCACGCGCGCACGCTCGGCGACATGTTCTTCTTGCGCCGCGCCCGCAGCGCATCGCTGCCGGCGCTCCATCACCGTCCCGCGAAGGAGTGGATCCCGATCACGTGGGACGAGTTCTATCTGCGCGCCGCCCGCGTCGCGCGCGGCTTGCTCGATCTCCGTCTCACGCGCGGCGATCGCGTCGCGATCCTCGGGCCCACGCAGCCGCCCTGGGCCATCCAGGACCTCGGCTCGCAGCTCGCCGGCATGGTGAGCTTCGGCATCTATCCCAAGCAGTCGCCCGACCAGGCGCGCTACCTGCTCACGCACAGCGAGGCGAAGGTCGTCTTCGTCGACGAGCCGAAGGAGATCGAGACGGTGCTCGCGGCCGTCGAGGGCGTCCCCAGCGTGCAGGCGATCGTGCCTTGGACCCGCGAGCTCTACGAGAAGTACCGCGCCCGCGACCCGCGCATCGTCCCGTACGACGGCTTCGAGCGCGAGGCGCTCTCGGACGCCGACGTGCGGACGATCCAGGAGCGCATCGATCCGAACGAGACCGCGATCCTCATCTACACCTCGGGCACGACCGGCCCGCCGAAGGGCGCGATGATCTCCCACGCGAACATCCTCTCGCTCCTGTCGGCGAGCGCGAAGGCGACCCCCTTCTCCCAGCGCGACCTCTCGCTCAACTTCCTCCCGATGGCGCACTCGGCCGAGCGCATCCTCGGCTTCTACGGCCGGGTCGCGAACGGCGTGACGGGCGCGTACGCACAGAGCACCGCGACCGTTCTGGACGACCTGCGCGCCGTGCGCCCGACCGTGTTCGGCAGCGTGCCGCGCATCTTCGAGAAGGCCTACACGAAGATCCTCGGCGAGATCGAGAAGCAGCCGCCCGCCGTTCGGCGCTTGTTCGCGTGGGCGGTCGACGTGGGCAAGCAGCGCATCCCCTACCTCACGACGGGACGCCCGGTGCCCTTCGCGATCGAGGCGCGGTACCGCGTCGCCGAGCGCCTCGTGTTCGCGCGCATCCGCGAAGGGTTCGGAGGCCGCGTGAGGATGATGGTGACGGGCGCGGCGCCGACGGCGCGGGCCATCCTCGAGCTCTTCTGGGCGGCGGGCCTGCCGATCTACGAAGCCTTCGGCATGACCGAAGCGACCGTGATCACCCACGCAAACCGCATCGGGGCCACCAAGCTCGGCAGCGTCGGCAAGGTGATCGCCCCCGCCGAGTGCAAGATCGCCGAGGACGGGGAGATCCTCCTCCGTGGCCCGTGGATCTTCCAGGGCTACTACAAGCAGAAGGAAGCCACCGAAGAGGCGCTCGCCGGCGGCTGGCTGCACACGGGGGACGTCGGCGCGATCGACGAGGAAGGCTTCCTCCGGATCACCGATCGCAAGAAGCACCTCATCATCACCGCCGGCGGCAAGAACATCTCGCCTGCGAACGTCGAGAAGGCGATCAAGGACGAAGAGCCGCTGGTCAGCCAGGTGCACGCGCACGGCGACCGCCGTAACTACCTCACCGCCATCCTCGCGCCGAGCCCGGTGGAGACGCTCGAGTGGGGCGTGCCTCGTGGCCTCGCGACCGAGTCCGACGTGAAGCGCTTCACGAAGGAGCTGCTCGACGACCCCTTCGGCCGCAGCGACGCGCTCAACGCGGCGATGGCGAAGGTCGTCGTGCACCCCGACTTCCGCGCGCGGATGCGCGAGGCCGTGCGGCGCGGCAACACGAAGCTCGCCCAGGTCGAGCACGTGCGCCGCTTCGTCATCCTCGACCGCGACTTCAGCCAGAGCGCCGGCGAGCTGACGCCGACGATGAAGATCCGCCGGAAAGAGGTAGAGGCGAAGTACGCGTCGATGTTCGACGAGGTCTACGCGGGCGCCGCGGTCGGGATCGAGGTCTGATCGACGAGCCCTCGCGCCTGCCAGGAAGGCAGAATCGTCCTCCGCGGCCCCCGCGCCGCGGAGGATGCCGGGCGTGGGCGCGGCCGAGCGCCCGACCCGTGCTAGCTTCGCGCCGCGATGACGCGCACCTCCCTGTTTCTCTCCACCCTCCTCCTGCTCGCCTGCGGCGGCGCCCAAACGA
Organism: Sandaracinaceae bacterium; assembly: GCA_044223665.1. GTDB lineage: Bacteria > Myxococcota_A > Polyangia > Polyangiales > Sandaracinaceae > JBBSAT01. The sequence continues at coordinate 3,457 of JBGALT010000015.1, forward strand.
CGGGATCGACCACGCCGCCCACCGGGGGCGACGCGGCCGCGACGCCGGCGACCCGCCTCGCCGTCGGAACCCGCACGCAGGGCGAGCTCGCGGCGAGCGATCGCGTGGACGAAGAAGGGCGCCACGTCGACGACTACGACCTCGATCTCGAGGCGGGACAGCTGGTCCGCATCCACGTCCCCGGCGCGGGCGACGTGCCGGATCCCTGGCTGGGTGTGACGGGGCCGAACGGGTTCGCGATCGAGAACGACGATGCGCTGCCGAACACGCTCGACTCGATGGTGCAGTTCCGGGCGCCGGTCGCCGGCACCTACCGCGTCAGCGTCCACGGCGCGGTGGGCGACGTGCTCGGGGCCTATCGCATCGACGTCGGCGCGCTCGCGGACATCCCGGGGGACGCGGTCACGCTCGGTCAGCCGGTGACCGGCACGCTCGGCGCCGTCGCGGACCAGGCGTTCCCGGGCCACTCGTTCCTGCGCTTCGAGGGCCAGGGCGGCGCCATCGTCCGCATCCGCGTCACCTCGCGCGACTTCGATACGATCGCGACCGTGATCGGCCCGCACGGCGAGTCGTGGATCAACGACGACGCCAACGATCTCGGGCCCGAGGGCACCGAGCGCGCGCTCGACAGCACGGTGTTCGTCGCGCTGCCCGAGACGGGCACCTACCAGCTCATCGTCTCCTCGTACGGCCAGGGGTCGACTGGCGCGTTCGCCGTGGCGACGAGCGTGCGCCCGCCGGTGATCGTCCATCAGGGCGAGACCGTCGTCACGGGCCCCTTCGCGGGCCCCGAAGGGCGCGGCCGGATCCTCGGCATGTACGTGGGCATCACCGAGTACACCACTCACTCGCGCCTCTACGGCTGCGCGGACGACGCCACGTTGCTCGGCGACGCGATGCGCGCGGCACACCTGCAGCGCGTGGACGAGCAGATCGTGCTCACCGACAGCCAGGCGACGCAGCAGGCGTTCCTGCAGGGCATCCGCACGCTCGCCGAGCGCGCCCAGCCCGAGGACGTCGTGATGATCTTCTACTCGGGCCACGGCAACGTGGTGCCGGTGCCGCAGGGCGGCGACCCGCGCGAGCTCGACGGCATCGACGAGACCGTGGTCATGGTCGACGGGCAGCTCACGGACACCGAGGTCAGCCACGAGCTCGACGCGATCCGCGCCGGCACGACGATCCTCGCGCTCGACTCGTGCCACGCGGGCGGCTTCGCCGAGGACTTCATGACGCGCCCAGGGCGCATGGGCATCTTCTCGTCCGACGAGGACGTGCTGAGCGACACCGCCGAGCCCCGCCGCGCCGGCGGCTACGTCTCGTGGTACCTGCGCCGCGGCGTGCTGGGCGAGGCCGACTACAAGCCGCACGACGGCGTGCTCTACGCGGGCGAGCTCACCGACTACCTCTACGAGGGCTTCGTCACCGACGACGACTTCATGAACCCGCCCGGCCACCTCGACCCGGCGCAGCACCTCGTGATCCGGCGCGGCTCGATCGGCTGGAACACGATCCTCTGGGCCTACCCGCGCGGCGAGGACCTCGCGATTCCGACGCTGCCCGACCTGCCGCTGACGAGCAGCGCGCCCTGAGGACGCTGGGCTCGTAGCCGATCGGCCCGAGCCCACGGACACCCAGCGTCCCTCTTCTGGGCCGCCACGCGCGCGTGCGCGGCTCAGATGTTGGAGGGGCTCAGATGTTGGTGTCGACGTCGTTCGCGTCGACCTGGCCGCTGTCTACGCCCGCGTCGCGCGGGGTCGCGGCGTCCATGTCGGACGATCCCCCGTCCGTGCCGGCGTCGCCGGTCGACGTCCCGGCATCCGTCGTCGTCGCCGCGTCGTTGTTCAGGCACTGGTTGACGATCTCGAGCCCCGACGTGACGCCGGCGATGCGCATCGCGAAACCGGTGAAGCCCACGCCGATGCTCAACGAGTCACAGTCGAGCATCGGGTCGCCGGGCGTGGGAGGCGTCGAGCGGACGTCGGCGAGCCGCCCCAGCTGGGACTGGAGGATCGTGTACTGCGCGGTGCCGCGGCAGAGGCCGACGTTCTCCGCGGTGGAGAGCAGATCGGTGGTCGACCAGCGGCCGGCGACGATGACGTTGTTCAGCATCGTCCCGTCCTCGCTCAGCTGACCCGTCGCGACGGCGTCGGTGAGCCGGACCAGCACGCCCGTGGTGTCGGTCGGGAACACGATGTCGACGCGCTCGGGAAGGCGCGCCACGACCATCCCGTTGGCCACGTACGCCTGCTCGTCGCGCACGAGGGGCATCTCGAGGTCGCCGGAGAGGAACGAGTCGTCGCGCACCCAGACCCAGTCCTGGCCGTCCCAGACCGGCGCGGGCACCGGGTCGCCGTTCGTCAGCGTGTAGTCGATCGGGCTGCGGATGGTCACTCCGGGAGGTGCCGTCTGATCGGTGCCGGCCGCGCTGAAGACCGCCGCCGTGATCACGACGTCGACCACCGGATCGTTCGGGGTCCGGTTCCAGCCGCGGATGCGGAGGATCGGCAGGCCGTTGCCCGCCATCTGCGCCGCGCGCGCCCGTCCTTCGAGCCCGGGCACCGCCGCCTCGACGAGCGGGTAGAGCGATGCGCCGAACTGGTTGTCGACCCCGTCGTCACCGTCGATGGCGACCGGCGCGCTCATGCCGGGCGTGCACTCGGTCGCACGGTTGGTGCTGTCGGTGCAGAGCCCGTCGACGTCGTAGCCGAGCATTCGGGCCTGGGCGGCCGTCTGCTGCAGCACCACGTCGCGCAGGCCGAAGACGACGTCTCCGTCCTGCGACGTGTTCTCGCCGGTCGGGCGGGTGGGCAGGTGTCGCCCGCAGCTGCCGCCCGCGACGAGCGCAGGGTCGTAGACGACGCAGCCCGCGAGCGAGCCGACGATGAGCATCCAAGCGAGCGCAGCGAGGGGCCGCCCCATCGCGCGACGATATCACGAGCCTCGTGCGGCGACGCAGTGGACGACGAGGGGCCCGTCGCCGCACTGCGTCGTGCCGGCTACCCCGCGGAGACGTCAGCCGCCATTTCCGCCTCGGGCTCGCCATGGACCGCCAGCTCGGCGCGTGCCTGCGCGGCGAGCGGGCGCCAGTGGCCACGCACCAGGCGGTGCCAGCAGAGGGCCGCAAGGACGAGGATCTCGATCGAGAGCCCGATCCAACCGCCCAGCGCCCCGAGCCCCAGCGTCCGGCCCAGCACGATCGCGGCGGGCGGCGTGCAGACCCACGCACAGAGGACGCCCAGTCGCGCCGGGACGCGGACATCGCCCGCACCGCGAAGGACGCCGCGCGCGATCGTGGCGGCCCCGTCGGCGAGCTGGAACGTCGAGGCGACGTAGAGCAGCACGAGCGCTGCGCTCGCCAGCTCCGGCGACCCCCCGCCCTCCGCGAAGGAGGTGAAGCCGCTCACGAAGAGCGGGCCGAGCCAGAGCAGAGCGATCGTCCACCCGCCCGTGTAGATCGTCACCACCGCGAGCCCCGACTTCGCGACGCGAAGGACGAGCTCGTCGCGGTTGGCGCCCACCGCTTGCCCGGCGAGGACCGACGCCGCTTCCGCGATGGCGACCGAGGGCAGGAACGAGAAGTGGATCACCTGGAGCGCGATCTGGTGTGCCGCCATCTGCGTCTCGCCGAGCGAGCTCACGATCGCGGTCAGGAGCGCGAAGCTCCCCATCTCGAGGAGGAACTGCACTCCGGTGGGCGCACCCACCCGCACGAGCTGCACGACGTGGCGCCACGCGAGCCCGTGCTCGCGGCCGAGACCGAGCGAGAGCCCGTGCCGCGACTGCGCGAGCGCCACCACGAGCAGCTCCACCGAGTGGCCGAGCAGCGTCGCGATCGCGCTCCCTCGCACACCCCAGTGCAGGTGGAGCACGAGCCACGCGTTGAGCGCGATGTTGGCGAGGTTGCCGAGCAGCCCCGCGACCATCGGTGAGCGAGTGTCGCTCTCCCCGTAGCGATACTCGCGCAGCGCGACGAACGAGAGGACGATCGGCGCCCCGAGCGTGCGGATCTGCAGGTACACCTCGGCGTCGCGCCCCGCCTGCTCGCTCGCGCCGAGGTACGGCAAGAGGTGCGCGAAGAAGTGCCCGACGAGCGCCGTCACCACCCCGAGCGCGAGCGCGGTTCCGAGCGCAGCGCCGAGGTGGGCGCCGAGCTCTTCTCGCCGCCCCGCCCCGATCGCCTGCGAGACGAGCACTTTGGTGCCGCGCAGCAGGCCGAACGAGAAGCAGTAGAGGACGAACGTCGCCGTGCCCGCCAAGCCGACGCCCGCCAGGGCGGAGGTGCCGATGGTGGAGACGAAGAGCGTGTCGACCAGCGTCATGACGCCGAACGACAGGAGCGAGACGGTGATGGGCCAGCCGAGCCGGAGCAGCTCGCGAGCGGGCCTCTCCGACCAGGAGAGCGAACGGGTTTGGAGCGACATGGGAGCCTCGCCGTGCGAGCGGGCACGGCGCCGGGGAGTCGAGAAGTGAGAATCGAGAGGGCGAAGGCGCGCGGCGGCGCGAGTGCGCGGGCCAGCGAGCGGGGATGGCGGGCGAGGTGCGAGCGCGCGTGCGAGCGCTCGGCGTCACCGAGGCTCGGAGAGCCTGGGACCGACCTCAGCCTGCGGGCGCCAACGTGAGATCGACGTCAGCGGGAGGTCGACGTCAGCCGAAGACCGCGGCTCCGAAGAGCCACGGCTTTCGCATCGGATCGATCCCGACCGAGCGCGAGATGGTCGAGCGCCGATCGAGCGCGCGGACGTCGACGATGGCGCACGGACGCTCACTCGGCGTGAGGCTGCCGGTAGCGGTGTTCCACGTGTGCTGATGCATCGTCGAAGTCCTCCTCTCTCGGCTTCTCGAAATAGCGTGGTTTCGATCGACGTCAAGGCCGCGCCGCGTTTCGACTCGGTACCAACCGGCACCCGCGTGCGACGGCTGCCTCCGCCGCGCGGCGCTTTCGCGTACGATTCCAGCCATGTCTTCGCGCGCGTCGCTCGTCACGGTGATGACTCTCCTGGTGCTCGCTGGGTGTAGCTGCGGAACCTCGCCGCCCGCGACCGAGCCCGACGCCGGCGACGACGGCAGCGCGAGCGACGTCGGACCGATGGACGCGGGCCGAGACGCGCCCATTCCGCCCGGCGATCCGGGGCGCATCCTGAGCGTCGACTCGATGGGCGAGGTGCCGATCCCGGCGCTCGAGGATCGGGTCGAGGTCGTCTACACGGAGCTCGGCGTCCCGCACGTGTACGCGACGAACGAGCACGACCTGCGTGTCGTGCAGGGCTATCTCGCGGCGCGCGACCGCTTCTTCCAGATGACGCTCTATCGCTTCAACGGGCGCGGCGAGGTCACTTCGCTCGTCGGCGAGGGCGGCCTCGGCACCGACGTGACGACGCGGAGCCAGGGTCTGCGCGAGGTCTCCGACCGCATCTGCGCGTCGCTCACGGCCGAGCAGGAGATGCGCATGGACGCGTACGTCGCGGGCGTGAACGCGTTCGTCGAGAACGTGCGCGCGACCGTGGAAGACCCGCCCGAGGAGTTCAACGCGTTCCGCGTGCTCCTCGGCGTCCGGCGCGCGGTCGACGCGATGCCGCTGATGGACCGCATCGGTCTGTGCGGCATCGCGGCCACCATCGTCTTCCAGACGGGCTTCGACCAGAACGACGTCCTCGCGAGCGCGGCCGAGACCGCCGCGACGACGGCCTTCGCCGGTGACCCGTTCGAGACGCTGCGGCGCGACGGCATCCTCGTCGACGTACTGACGCGCGCCGATCCCGCGCGACCGACGCTCAGCGTCGAGTGCGCGAGCCCACCCTGCTACGGGCCCGAGCGCGGCACGCTGATGAGCCGCGCCGAGCCGCTGCATCGCCCTGCCCTCGCGCCCGGCGTCGGCAGCGGCCTGCCGGCCGAGATGCTCGCGCGCATGACGGATGCGATCGAGCGCTACGGCATCCACCCCGAGCGAGGCGCCGACTTCGGCTCCAACGCGTGGGCGGTCTCGGCGCTCGGCACGAGCGATGGCGCGAGCGTCTTCGCCGCCGACGGCCACCTCGCCCTCTCGGTGCCGACGCTCATCTTCTACCAGCTCGGCCTCGACACGACCGTCTTCGGCGACGCGGCCACCGGCCGTCATCAGATGGGCATGGGCATTCCCGGCATCGTCCAGCTCGGCCCCGGGACGAACGGCCACGTGATGTGGAGCCAGACCTACCTCAACGCGGACGCGGCGGACTGGTACCGCGAGGAGATCACGCTCGACGCGAGCGGTGTCCCCGTCTCCACGACGTTCCAGGGCACGCCGCGCCCGCTCACCGTCGTCGAGGAGAGCTACGTGATCGCGAACGTCCCCGCGCTGATGAGCGTCGGGCGCACCGAGACGCACGCGCGCTACACGACCTTCGACGGGCGGCACCTCATGACCGTCGAGGGACGCACGCCCGCCGAGAACGAGGTGCCCGGGCCGGGCGAGTCGATCGTGTGGATCGGCGGCGCACGCGTGATCCCCGGCGACACCGACCACGACGGGCACGTCAGCGGGCTCTCGCTCGACTACCTCGCCTACGACGTCTCGAACGTGCTGCGCATGATCGACGAGCTCGGAACGGCGGCGACCGTGGAGGACATGGTCTCCGCGACGCGCCGGAACGTCGGCTACACGCAGAACTTCCTCTTCTCGGACGACACCGGCAGCGTCGCCTACACCGCGTACAACGGCACGCCCTGCCGCGGCTACCTTCGCCCGAGCGGGAGCGCCACAGGCTGGGCCGCGGGCGCCAATCCGCGCCGCGTGATCGACGGCACCACGTACGGCGGCTTCACCGTGCCTCTCGACGCGAGCGGGATGCCCGACGAGGCCGCGGGCGCGGGCGATCCGAGCCGCTGCATCGTTCCCTACGCGATGTGGCCGCGCTCGCAGGACCCGGACCGCGGCTTCGTGCTGACGGCGAACAACGACGTCGCCGGCACGACGCTCGACGGCGATCTCGACAACGACCCCTACTACCTCGGCACGCAGTACGCCGCGGGCTACCGCGCGGACACGATCCACACGCGGCTCGCCGCGATCGTCGCATCGCACGGCGCGACGGTGGAGACGATGGCCGACGTCCAGGCCGACCATCACTCGGTCACCGGCGAGGAGTACCTGCCCGTGCTCCACGCGGCGATCGTCCGCGCGCGCGGGCTCGCCGACGGCGGCGGCACGCTCGACGCGGACGAGCAGCGCCTCGTCGATCTCTACGCCACCGACCGCGCGGCCATCGACGAGGCCGACGGACGCCTCACGTCCTGGCTCGCGGCGGGCGCCATCGCGTACTCGGGCGTGGAGACCTTCTACGATCCGGACGGCGCCACCCACGCCACCGACGCCGTGGCGGCGATGATCCACGTCGAGTGGTTCCGGCAGCTGCTCGCCCACGTCTTCGCCGACGAGGGCGTCCCCGGCGCGTTCGACTTCGACCCGCGCACGCAGTACCTCGAGACGCTGCGGCGCATCGTCGACGGGCGCGGCGCCGGAAACCCGGAAGCCCTGGCGTCGTTCAACCCTGCGACGAACGAGTCGATCTTCTTCGACGTCCGCGGCACGCCGGCCGTCGAGCGCAGCGACGAGATCCTGATCGCGGCGCTCGCGTCCGCGCTCGACGCGCTGGCGACGCCCCTCGCGGACGACGGCACCGGCGGCTTCGGCACCACGACGCAGTCGGCGTGGGTCTACGGCCTACGCCACCAGGTGCGCTTCGAGTCGCTGCTCACGCTCTTCGCGGGCAACGTGTCCGGCGTCGAGCTGCTCGCGGGCCAGTTCAGGATCGACACGCACCGGCTGCCGCTCGCGCCCTCGTTCCCGAGTGGCGATCCGCGCGCCGATCTGCGCTGGTTCCCGCGGCCCGGCGACTTCGACAACGTGGACGCCTCCAACGCGAGCTTCGCGATCGGGACCGACTACACCTACGCGTACGGCCCGAACATGCGCATGGTCGTGCGCCTGCACGACGGCGTGGTGGAAGGTCAGAACATCCTCCCCGGCGGCCAGTCGGCGCGCACGGCCTCGCCGCACTTCGACGACCAGGCCGCCTACTGGCTCGGCAACCGCGCCATCCCGCTCCGGTACACCGTCGAGGAGGTCGTCGCCGGAGCCGAGGGACGCGAGAGCTTCCATCCCTGAGCCTGCGGGGGCCCGCGCCATCCGGCGCGAGCCTCCGACGGCCCGGCCCGGCGCGAGCCTGCGACGGCGCCTCCGACGGCGTGGCGCCGGAGCGCTCGAGCCCTGCGCAGCCTTCAGGCGACGGCGGGCGCCGCCTGCGGAGCGTTCTGCTTCTTCTCCTGGCCGCGCTTGAGCTCGACCGAGACGAGCTTGGAGACGCCGGGGGTCTCCATCGTCACACCGTAGAGCACGTCGGCCATGAGCATCGTGCGCTTGCTGTGCGTGATGACGATGAACTGCGAGTGCTTCGTCATCGAGCGGATGGCGTCGCAGAAGCGGCCGATGTTGGCCTCGTCGAGCGGCGCGTCGACCTCGTCGAGGAGGCAGAACGGGCTCGGGCGGTGCTGGAACATCGAGAAGATGAGCGAGACGGCCGTGAGCGCCTTCTCACCGCCGCTCATCAGCTCGATCGCGCCGAGCTTCTTGCCGGGCGGCTGCGCCACGATCTCGACACCGGTCTCGAGCAGGTCCTCGGGGTTGGTGAGGAGCAGCTCGGCGCGACCGCCGCCGAAGAGGCGCGGGAACACCTGCTTGAAGCGGGCGTTCACGTCCTCGAACGTCTCCTTGAACATCCGCTTGGACTCCTTGTTCATCTGCTTGATCGCGCGATCGAGCTGGAGGAGCGCGTCCTCCAGATCCTTCTGCTGCGCGGCCAGGTAGACGTGGCGCTTCTCCTGCTCGGCGTGCTCTTCGATCGCCGTCAGGTTGATCTCGCCCATGCGCTCGACGAGGCGCGAGAGCTCCTCGATGCGCTCGCGCGTCGCCTCGTCGGGCAGATCGCGCATGTGGAAGTCGCCGAGCACCTTGCGCACGTCGATACGGTGCCGCTCTTCCGTGCTCTGGAGCAGGTGCGTCAGCTCGAGATCGAGCTCGCGCAGCTCCACGGTGAGGTCCGCGACGCGGCGCTGGCCGACGTCGATGTCGTGGCGGAGGCCCTTGAGGTCGCCCTCGCGCTCGCTCAGACGCGCGCGTGCCGTCTCGTACGCGTCGCGCGCGCGGCCGAGCTCTTCGTGCGAGCGCATCGCGAGCCCGACCGACTCGGCGAGCGACTCGCGGAACGCCGCGAGCATTCCGATGGTCTCGCCCTGCTGGCGCGCGCCGCGCTCGAGGTCACCGCGCAGGCGCTGCTCGCGCTCGCCGAGCTCGGCGATCGAGCGGTCGAGGCGATCGAGGGCCTGGCGGTCGCCCTCGGCGCGCTGGCGCGCCTGGGCCGCGCGGACGCGGACCTCGGTGACCTTGGCGCTCTGCGCGTCGACGAGCACCTTGCGCTCCATCGACACCTCGCTCGCGAGCTCGAGGGCATCCTTGGCCTCGGCCTGCGCGCGCGTCGCGTTCTCGATCTCGGCCTGCGACTCCATCTCCTCGCCGGCCGCCTCGGTCAGCGCGTACTCGATCTCGCCGATCTCGCCGGCCAGGCGCTCGATGCGCTCGCGCGTGCGCGAGAGGTCGTCGATCGCGCGCTTGTGGTCCTTGTCGGCCTTGACGATCGCGATCTCGGCGTCGTGCGCCTCCGTGCGCGCCGAGTCGAGCGCCGCCTGTCGCGTCGAGATGCCGTTGCGGAGCTCCGAGTGGCGCGCGATGGCCGCGCCGAGCTCGGCGTCGAGCCGCGCCACGACGCCGTGCAGGTCGCGCACCTCGCGCTTGACGGCGATCATGTGCGCCGAGGCCTGCTCGCCGCGGCCGCCGGTGAGCGCGCCGCCCTGCCCGAGCACCTCGCCGCGCTCGGTGACGAGCGTCGCGGAGAGGCCGCGGTCGTAGAGGCGACGCGCCGTCGCGAGATCCCGCACCACGAGCACGCCCTCGAGCAGGTGGCGCACGAGCCACTCGCCCGACTCGCCCTCGCCCGCCGGCGCGACGAGATCGGCCATCCAGCCGACGACGCCCTCTTCGCCCTCGAGGCTCGGAAGCGGCGCCACGACGCGCCGCGCGCGCTCCGGCAGCACCGTGGCGCGGCCGCGGTCGCCCGACTCGAGGAACGAGAGCACCTCGAGCCCCGCGTCGAGATCGCGCACGACCACGTGCTGCAGGCGATCGCCGAGCGCGCCGGCGAGCGCGTTCGTGAGCGGCTCCGGGCACTCGATCCGGTCGGCCACGAGGCCGAGCACGCCCTTCTGCGCGCGCTCCTCCTCGGTCGCACCGAGCTTGGTCATGATCGAGCGGACGCCGGCGCCGACGCCCTCGAAGCGCTTCTGGATCTCCTCGAGCGAGCGCAGGCGCGAGCGCTTCTCGGCGAGCTCGCCGCGCAGGCGGTCGACGTTCCGCTCGCTGTCCTGGATCTGGCTGCGCAGGACGCGGAGCTCTTCCTCGAGCTCGCGCTTGCGCTCCGCCGTCGTCTCCTTGCCGCCGCGCAGCGCGTCGAGGCGCGCCTCGAGCTCACGCTGCTGGCCGTCGAGCTCGACCGCGTGCTGCTCGAGGTGCTCGCGCTCGGCCCGCATCTTCTCGAGGCGCGTGCGCGCGTCCTCGCGGCGGCGCTCGAAGCCCTTCAGCACGGCGTCGGCGCGCGCGATGCGCTGCTCGGCCTCCGAGAGCCGCGAGCGCGCCTGGTGCGCGTTGCCCTCGGCCTCCGCCGCCGCGGCCTTGCGCTCTTCGAGCACCGCCGTCTCGCGCTCGAGCTCGGCTTGCTCGCTCTTCTCGACGGCCTCGAGCTCGGCGAGCGTCGAGAGCAGGACGTCCCGCTCCGCGGCGAGCGCCGTGCGGCGCTCGGAGAGCGCGCTGATCTCTCGCTCGCTGAGCCGCTCGCTCTCGCGCAGGCCCGCCAGGCGCTCCTGGCCCTGGGCGATGCGGCTCTCGAGCGACTTCACCTGGTCGTCGAGCGAGTGCGCCGTGTGCTGCGCGCGCTCCACCGCCGACTCGGCGTGCCGGACGGCGAGGCGCTCGGTCTCGAGCTCGGCCTCGCGCACGCGCAGCGCGAGACGGCGGCCCTCGAGCGTGCCGCTCCCGGTGCTGAGCTCCTCGTCGATCACGCGGCGCGTGACGGTCAGCTCGAGGAACCGGTGCGAGGCGGTGTGCAGCTCGAGGTCGCGGATCTCGGCGCGGTACGCCTTGTAGCGCTCGGCCTTCTGGGCCTGACGACGCAGCGACGCGAGGCTCTTGTCGATCTCGGCGACGATGTCGCCGATGCGCAGGAGGTTCGCCCGCGTCTGCTCCATCTTCCGCTCGGCGGCCTTCTTGCGCGCCTTGAACTTGGTGATGCCTGCGGCCTCCTCGATGAGGTGACGCCGGTCCTCGGGCTTGGCCGAGACGATGTAGCCGATGCGCCCCTGCTCGATGATCGAGTAGGCCTTCGTGCCGACGCCGGTGCCGAGGAAGAGCGTCGTGATGTCGAGCAGGCGGACGGGCGTCTTGTTGATGAAGTAGTCGCTGTTGCCGGAGCGATCGAGGCGGCGGGTGACGGCGATCTCGGCGTAGTCCTTGTACTCGGGGGGCGCGAGGCCATCCTGGTTGTCGAAGGTGACGGTCACTTCGGCGAAGCCGTGCGGGCCGCGGCCCTCGCTGCCGTTGAAGATGACGTCGTCCATCGACTTGCCGCGCAGGTTCCGGGCCGACTGCTCACCCATCGTCCAGCGGATGGCGTCGACGATGTTCGACTTGCCGCACCCGTTCGGACCGACGATGGCGGTCACGTCGTGATCGATGTGGACGACCGTTCGGTCCACGAACGACTTGAAGCCGCAGATCTCGACCTTGGTGATCTTCATCGAGGCTGACCTTCGAGAATTGCTTTTGCGCTCGCGCTTTTCGTGATTCGCAAGCGATATCAATCACTTACGAGCCAACAACCGACGTCGTCCGACCGCTGGGACGAATGACCGCTTGTACGCCGATGCCAGACCGAGCGCAATGCCCTTCGTCGAGATGTGGTGGGGCTCAGCGGATGACCACTACTGCATCTTGTGGTCGGTCGCCAGGTGCTCCGGCCCGATCCGCGCCTGGTGGTGGATCACGAAAAGTACGTCGCGCCGAGCGCCGAAAAGCAAGAGGCCCGAGCGCATCGACGCCCGGGCCTCGTGGAGCCGTATCGGCGGCGATCGCCGTCCGAGGAAGTCCTCAGATGCGCATCGGGTACGTCACGCGGAACTGAGCCTGGCGGAACGCCGGGAACTGGGCCGTGCGGAGCACACCCTCCATGCACGAGCCCTGCGGCGTGCCGCCGAAGGGGCTGCCGCCGGCCGCCGCGCTGACGACCGTCCCGTCGCTGCGCACCACGATCGTGAAGCTCACCATGCCGACCTGCTCGCCAGCGCAGCCACGCACGCGGCTCAGGAGCGGACCGAGCACGCGGCGGACGTCCGCCTGGCTCGGCTGGTCCGGCAGGTCGCCCGAGGGCGCCGGACGCGTCGTGGCCGCGGCCGTTCGGGCGGTGGACGAGGGGGGCGGCGTGGCGCGGCCCGAGGTACCGAGGGCCTGATCGAGCACCGAGTCGAGGCTGCCTCCGCTACCGCTGCGGCGGGCGCTCGTCTCCGTCGTGGTCGCAGCCGGCGCGGCCGGAGCCGATGCGGTCGTCGTGGGGTGCTCGTGCTCGTCGTCGTCGTGATCCTCGCGGCCCGATCGACTCCCGCCAGCCCGATGCGACGGGCGCGCCGCCGCAGCGCGGACCGTCTCGGACTCGGCGGCCGCCTCTTCCTCGGCGTCGTCGGCCTCGACCTCGTCGTCGTCCGTCGACTCCTCGTCGTGCGCGCTGTCCTCGACCTCGGCGCCCTCTTCGACGGCCGGCACGGCCGCGGCCGCGCTCGGCGGGGGCGTCGCAGGCTCGGACTCGTGGTCGCGCTCTTCGATCTCGCGTGGCGCCTCGGCGAGCCGATCGGCGTGCGCCGGGCCCGTGCCCGCGTGGGCGACGGAGGCCGGGGCCGTCGCCACGGCGCCGGTCTCGCTGCCGGCCGATCCACTCGTCTCGCCGGACGAGCCGTTCATCACGAACCAGGCGCCGGCCGCGATGGCGAGCCCGATGCCCAGACCGATCGCGATGTTCGCCGTGCCTCCGCCGCCGCCCTGCGCGGGCGCGGCGACGGCCACCGGAACCGCCTTCGCGTGCTCGTCGTCCTTGGCCTTCGCCTTCGAGGGCGTGCTCGCCTTCGCAGCCGCCTTCGGAGCCTCTTCATGCTTGGCCGCGGCCGGCACCGCGGCCGCCGGCGGGACCTCCACCTTGGCCTCCGGCTCGACCGGCGCGGGCGGCGGGACCGAGGCGACCAGCGCGCGCAGGTCGAGCTTCGAGTCGTCGGCGCTCGACTCCTCTTCCTTCGGGCCCGGGTCGGAGGGCCGAACGAGCGCCGAGAGCGAGGCGAGGTCGAGCTCGTCGTCGGACGATGCTTGCTGCTTCTTGTCCTTGTCCTTCGCCACGCCTGCTCACCTCTCCATCGAGCCAGCCGCGGCGACGCGCCGAGGCCTAAGGAGGCGGGCAGCCTATCACGGCGGCCGCGCCTGGACCCATGCGCTCGTTCGAGCGCCGACCCGCTCGATCCTTGGGTCCTCGAACGCCTGGGTCCTCGAACGATTCGGTCCTCGAACGACGGGTCCTCGAACGAGCAGGCCCCGGACGCCCCACCGTGGCGGCAGGGCTCTCCGGGGCCACTCGTAGCGGGAAAGGCTCTCTTCAGCCGTGCTTCTTGAAGTACTCCAGCGATCCCGTCGGGTCGGCCTTCATCGTGTCCTTGCCGGGCTGCCAGTTCGCCGGGCAGACGTCCCCGTGCTTCTCGTTGAACTCGATCGCGTCGATGAGGCGGAGGTACTCGTCGATGTTGCGGCCGAGCGGCAGGTCGTTGAGCGTCGCGTGGCGCACGTTGCCCTTCTTGTCGATGACGAACGTGCCGCGGAGCGCCACCCCCTCGTCGCCGCCGTCGGGGAGGATCACGCCGTACGCGTGGCCGATCTTCTTGGTCACGTCGGCGATGAGCGGGTAGCGCACGCCGCCGAGGCCGCCCTTGTCGCGCGGCGTCTTCTGCCAGGCGAGGTGGGAGAACTTGCTGTCGATGGAGACGCCGAGGACCTCGGCGCCGCGCTTCTTGAACTCCTCGTACTTCTCGTCGAACGCGATGATCTCCGTCGGGCAGACGAAGGTGAAGTCGAGCGGGTAGAAGAACAGGACGACGTACTTGCCGCGGAGCGCCGAGAGCTTCACCTCGGTGAACTCGAGGCCCTGGACGGCCTCGGCGGTGAAGTCGGGAGCGGCCTTCTGGATCTGGACGGTCATCGGATCACCTCTGGGCTGGCGGACGCGTGGGTCCTCGCGTGGAGAACGGCGACGGGTCGTAAGGCAAGCTCGGGTCTTCCGCAAGCGGGATCGCGAACGGGCGCGACGGCGCGAAAGGCGCTAATCCCGCCGCATGAGCGAGCCGGCCCCGAAGAGCCCGAGCGACGAGGCGCCCCCTGCCCCTTCGTCGCGCGCGCGCCTCACCACCGCGCTCGGGTGGGTGGCCGGCGGCTCGGCCGGGATGCTCCTCAACTACATGCTCTTCCGCGCTTTCGCCGACGAGAACGGGAACGGCTACCCGGTCGTTCCGACCACGTTCGGCCTCTTCGTGGCAGGCGCGTTCGGCGGCATGGCCATCGCCGACCGCGGAGGCGAGCGCATGTTCCGCCCGCTCGGCATCGCCGCGGGCGTGCTGCTCTCGCTCTTCCTCGCGCTCGTCGCAGCCGTCCTCATGTCGCCAGCGCCGATGCCATGATCACCGCATCGGTCCCGTCGGCGTAGTAGCGGGCGCGCCGATCGATCTCGGTGAAGCCGTACGCGCGGTAGAGCGCGATGGCGGCCGCGTTGTCCCAGCGGACCTCGAGGAAGGCGCGCGTGGCCGACCGCTCGCGGGCTCCCGCGAGCAGCGCTTCGAGCAGCGCCCGCGCCCCGCCGCGCCGGCGCGCTGCGGGGTCGATGGCGATCGAGAGCACCTCGAGCTCTCCCGCGACGACCTTGCCGATCGCGTAGCCGCGCGGGGGATCGCCGAGCACCAGCGCGAGGCGCGTCGGGAGCGCGAGCTCTTCGGAGAAGCCTTCGAGCGTCCACGCCTCGGGGAGCGAGGCGCGCGCGACCGCGAGCACGTGCGGCACGTCCTCGCGCCGCATCGCGCGCACGCTCATCGACCCGCCGTGTCCTTCGTGACGATCGGCGCGTCGACGTCGCGCGCCTGGCGGTAGTGCGCGTCCGGCTCCACGAAGATGTAGCGCATGTGGGGCAGCTTCTCGCGGATCGAAGCCTCGACGCGGTCGATGGCGGCCTCGACGTGACCGAGGTCCAGCTCGCTCCGGAGCTCGACCTTGAGCGCCAGGACGACCGCCTTGGGCCCGAGGTGCATCGAGAGCAGCTGCCGCACGGAGAGGATGTCCGGATCGGCCTCGACGATCCGTTGGACCTCGGCGCGGTCCTCAGGCGTCGCGGCCTCACCGAGCAGCAGCGAGTGCGTCCGCGCCGAGAGGAAGTACGCCACGATCCCGAGCAGCACGCCGATCAACATCGAGCCGATCGCGTCGAAGCCGTTCCAGCCCGTCAGATCGGAGAGGCCGACCGCGACGAGCGCGATCGCCAGGCCGATGAGCGCGGCCGTGTCCTCGGCGAGCACCACCGGGATCGTCGGGTCCTTCGCATGCAGCAGCGCCTGGTACAGCGTGCGCTTGCCGCGCATCTTCTGCATCTCGCGCATCGCGACGCTGAACGAGGCCGCCTCGAAGGCGAACGACGTCCCGAGCACGCCGTAGCTCCAGAGCCGCGAGCCGTGCTCTTCGTGGCCTCCGCCGCGCGTCAGCTCGATCAGGTCGTGCGCGCCCTCGTAGAACGCGAACACGCTGCCGAGCGCGAACAGCAGGATGCTGACGAGGAAGGGCCAGAAGTAGCTCTCGGCCGCGTGGCCGAAGGGGTGCAGGTTCGTCGGCGGACGCCGCGCACGGCGCATCCCCACCATCAGCAGGATCTGGTTCGTGCAGTCGGCGAAGCTGTGCACCGCCTCCGCGAGCGTCGCGATGCTCCCCGAGAAGAACGCCGCGACCAGCTTGGAGATCGCGATGAGGAGGTTGCCGCTCAGTGCGGCGATGACGACGCGGACGCCGCTCGCCTCTTCGCCTTCCGTCGATTCACTCGGTGTCATCGAGCTCCCGTTCGAGCGACTGCTCGTCTTGGCCGTGGCCGTGTTCTTCGTCGCCGCCGTCCCGGTCGGGCGCGACCCCATTCTCGGGATCGAGCGTGACGAGCACGCGCACCGGCGTCCGTTGGCGGAGCACCTCGACCCAGCGCGCGACGTCCGACGAGAGCGCACGCATGGCGAGCCACGCGCGCAGCGGCTCGTGTGCTTCTTCGAACGTCATGCCCGCGAAGGGATGCTCCCCCGCCGCGAACGCTTCCTCGACCCGCGCATCGGTGACCTGGGTCGTGCCCTCCAAGTTCGCCCGGAGGAACGCCTCCACCACCGCGCGCCGTCGTGCGATCGCGTCGATCTCGGCCGCGCCGGCACCCACGCGGGTGAGCAGCTCCTCCATGGCGGCCTCGCCGCCGAGCGTGGCCGCCAGGCGCGCGCGCTGCACGCGAACGTCCTCGTCGCTCGGCTCCGCGGCGTGCAGGCGGCTCGCCTCGCGGGCGATCAGGATCTCGCCGAGGATCTCGTCGAGCGTGGCGGCGTAGAGCGCGGGAGGGGGCGCCACGCGCGCGCCCGCCGGGCCGAGGTCGAGCCGCGCGCGGAGGTCGACGTCGGAGAGAAGCACGAGGTCGGCGTGCTCGTCGGGCGTCTCGGCGCCGACGATCGCGACGAGCGCCTCCGCGGGCAGCGGTGCGCGCCCGTCCTGCGCCGCCGCGCGCGCGGACGCACAGGCCCACGCCACGAGCACGAGACCCACGCCGAGACGCGTTGCCACGGGCCTCGGATCGCACCGGCTCGCCAGCACGTCAAGTGTTCGGGTCGCTCGCGCGTCGGGGCCCGGGCCGGTTGCTTCGGACCGGCGAGCGGCCCGGACCGCTCCTCGTGAGACCGCAGGAGCGGCGCGTCAGGCGTCGGCCTTGGCGGAGGAGCGGCGCGTCAGGCGTCGGCCTTGGGAGCGGTCTCGGGCGCCGCCTCGGCGCCGTCGTCGCCCTCGCGTGCCTTCACCCGGAGGGCGGGCTTTCGCTCGCGAAGGAACTCGAGGAAGGCCACCGCCGCGTCGAGATCACGGGCCGCGAGCGTCTCGACCAGCTCGGTGGCCCGCTTCCTGAGGCCGTCGGTGACCTGCGAGCGCGTCTTCTTCGGGGCCTTCTCGGGAGCGCTGGGCACTTCCGCGCTCGGCTCCGTCTTCACCACTTCGTCGGCGGTCGGCACGTGCCACTCGGCGCGCGCGATGGCCTCGAGGCCGTGCGTGGCGAGCCAGGTCTCCATGCACGCCCGCAGGCGCTCGCTCCGGAACGCGAACCAGCGCTCGCGATCGACCGGAAAGCTCATCAGCACGTCCTTGAAGCGGCGGAACGCGCCCTTGCCGTCGATGGCGGCGACCAGCTTGTCGCGGAGCTCGCCTTCTTCGACCGTCGCGATGAAGCGCTCCATCCAGCGGTACTGCTCCCGCGAGCTCACCGGCTCGACGCGGAGGTACTGCGAGTCGCCCATGACGCGCTGGTGCATCCCGGGATCGGCGATGCCGTCGACGATGCGGATCACCTCGCCGTTCTCGAGGTGGAGGTAGCTGTGCACCTCGGGCGCGTTGTTCTCGAACGCGTCCTCGAGCGCTTCCCACGCGATCGGCACGCGCCGGAGCGGCTTGCCGCTCGCCTTGGGGTCTTTGGGTTCGTCGTCGCGCGTCATCGGCTTGGTCTCGACATCCTAGTACGCGCGGATGTTCCGGGTCACGTCCGTCCGGTCAGGGGCGTGCGCGTCCGCCTGGCCATCACGCCACGGCGCCGCGGGTCCGCGCGACGGCATTCTTCCAGCGCGAGAGGTGCTTGTGGCGCTCTTCGGCGCTCATCGTCGGCTCGAACGAGCGCGCGATGCGGTGCGCCTTGCGGACGGCGTCCAGGTCGGCGAAGACGCCGACGGCGAGCCCGGCGAGGTAGGCCGCGCCGAGCGCGGTCGTCTCGACGTTGGCCGGACGGTCGATCCCGACGTCGAGCACGTCGGCCTGGTACTGCATGAGCAGCGCGTTCTCGGACGCGCCGCCATCGACGCGCAGGCGCGTCATGCGGCCGCCGTGTCGGCCGGAGTGCCGGGCGGGCCCGGTCGACGCGATGGCGTCGGGTCCGCTCAGCGGACCACTCCCGGCGACATCGGCCTCCATCGCGCGACCGAGATCGGCGACCGAGAGCGCGATGCCCTCGAGCGTCGCGCGCGCCACGTGCGCAGCCGTCGTGCCGCGCGTCATCCCGCAGAGCAGGCCCCGGGCATCGGGATCCCAGTGCGGCGCGCCGAGGCCGGCGAGCGCGGGCACGAACACCACGCCGTCGGACGAGTCGACCTTGCGCGCGAGCTCCTCGACGTCGGCCGAGCGCCGGATGATCCCGAGGCCGTCGCGCAGCCACTGCACCGCGGCGCCCGCGATGAACGAGCTGCCCTCGAGCGCGTACACGGTCTTTCCGGCGCGCGTCCACGCGACGGTGGTGACGAGCCCGTTCTGGGAAGGAACGGGCGTCTCGCCGGTGTTGAGCAGCAGGAACGCGCCCGTCCCGTACGTGCACTTCGCGTCGCCGGGCGCGAAGCACGTCTGGCCGAAGAGCGCCGACTGCTGATCGCCGGCGATGCCCGCGATCGGGATGCCGTCCGGCAGGCCGGGCACGCCCTTGGTCCGCGCGACGACCTCCGAGCTGCCGCGTACCTCGGGGAGCACGGCGGTGGGGACGCGGAGGAGCTCGGCGAGCTCGCGATCCCACGCCAGCTTGCCGAGATCGAAGAGCAGCGTGCGCGAAGCGTTGCTGGTGTCGGTGACGTGCGCGGCGCCCCCCGAGAGGCGGTTCGCGAGGAACGAGTCGATCGTTCCGAACGCGAGCTCGCCCGCCTCGGCCCGCGCCCGCGCCCCGGGGACCTGGTCGAGGATCCACTCCACCTTGGTGCCGCTGAAGTACGGATCGAGCACGAGGCCCGTGCGCGCACGGAAGAGGGCGCCGTGACCCGCATCCGCCAGCGCACGACAGCGCTCCGCGGTCCGCCGATCTTGCCAGACGATCGCGCGGTGGACCGGCTTGCCGCTCGCGCGCTCCCACACGACCGTCGTCTCGCGCTGGTTGGTGATGCCGATGCCGACGCACTCTCGTGGATCGACCCCCGCGGCCGCATAGGCGCCCACGAGCGAGTCGACGACGCTCTTCCAGATCTCGTCGGGCTCGTGCTCGACCCACCCCGGCCGCGGGAAGTGCTGCGCGAAGTCGGTGGTCTTTCGACCGAGCACGCGGGCGTCGGCGCCGACGACGAGCACCGTCGAGCCGGTGGTGCCCTGGTCGATGGCGAGAAGGTGCGGAGTCTTCGTTCCGGTCATGGCGGCTCGGTTCTACACCGAACGCCTGCGCGGCGGATCGGCCACCGCGCTCACTCGCAGATCGGGCGCTGGGCGTGCGCGGGATCGCGCTCGATCTCGAGCCGCAGCGGGAGCTCGAAGTCGACGGCGCCGCCCGTCGGCCTCGGAAAGACGGTGGAGCGCAGCGCGAGGGCGAGGCAGCGACGGAGCGTCGGGTCGTCGGTCGCGTCCTCGACGACGCACGCGTGCTGGACGTGCCCGTCCGTCTCGACGCGGAACGCGAGTCGAACGAGCCCGCCGAGGCCGCTCGCGCTCGTCGCGACACAGGCCTGTGCGGCCGGCACGAGCAGCGCGAGCGCGTCGCGTACGGGCGCGGCCTCGAGCGTGCCGATCGGCGCGTCGGCCGCGAGCTCGGGGAGCCCGTCGCAGAGAGGGTCGCCGTCGTCCGGGCTCGTCTCCTCGGGAGCCCGCGCGTCCTCGGGGAGGACGGTGGCGAGCGCCACGCGCCCGGCGAGGGCGGGCGAGAGAGAGCGAAGCCACGACGTGACGTCGCGGAGCGATACACCGGCGTCGGCGGTCACGAAGACGGCCTCGCTCGGGCCGAGCGCGGCGAGCGTCGCGGTGAGCTCCTCGCTCGTCAGCGGCCGTAGCGAGCCGCCTTCCTCGGTGCGGAGAAGAAAATTGCCCGACGCGGTGAGCACGACCAGGACGCCGCGCCGTGCCGCCGAGCCCGCGAGGGTCGTGAGCGCCACCGCGACCAGGGGCGACGGCGCGCCGTAGCTTCCCAGACGGGTGAGCACGCGCGCTCGTCCGCCGCTCGCCTCCACCCGCGTGCGGAGATCGCCGGGCGCCTCCGGGAGGCCGCGCACCGCGACGGAGAGGTCGGCCTCGAGCCGGAAGCCGTCGGGCCCCACGCGGAGCAGGCATCCGGCGCTCGCGTCGGAGGCGCGCATCGTGTCCTCGTGCACGGCGGCGGCGACGAGATCTCCGAACGTGGCGTCGGCGCTCAGCGCGCGGGCGCTCGGGAGCGCGGGCGGATCGGTCGTCGATCGGTGCTCGCTCGGAGGCGGCTCGGGCGCGGGCCGCGGTGCCCCTCCGCATGCCGCCAGGAGGAGGAGCCAAGGCCAGAGCCGAGAGCGCATCGCCGAGGAGAGTAGCGTCCCCGCTGGACGCGCTCGCCGTTTTCTTGCCCCGGCGGGGCGCGTCGGGCTCTCTCGGGGCATGCCGCGCGCTCGATGGCTCGTGCCGACGCTCGCCGTGCTGATGGTCCTCGGGGCTCTCAGTCCGGCCGCCGCGACGCCTGGCGAGACGGGCTCGAGCGGCCACGGCCGCGCCCGGCGTCGAGCGACGCCGGCATCCCAGTCGGTCGGCCTGCCGTTCCGCGGGAGCCTGCGGCACGGCGTGCTCCTCGCCGAGTCCGAGCACGTGCGGTACGCGGGCGAGTACGCACCGAACGGCCACTTCTACGGGACCGAGGAGCTGGTCCACGTCCTGGAGCGCGCCGCGGCGCAGGTCGAGCGACGGCTTCCCGGCGCGCGCCTGACGGTGGGGGAGCTCTCGGCCGAGCGCGGCGGCGCCCTCGCCGGGCACCGCTCTCATCGCAACGGGCGCGACGTCGACATCTCGTTCTACATGCTCGACGCGGCGGGCCGGCCCTACGCGCCCTTCGCGTTCGCGAACTTCGACCGCCACGGCCACGGCCTGGCGCCGAACGAGTCGCTCACGTTCGACGACGCGCGCAACTGGGAGCTCGTCTCGCGCCTGGTCACCGACCCCGATGCGCGGGTGCAGTACATCTTCGTGGCCGACACGCTGCGCGCCCGGCTGCTCGCGACGGCACGGCGACGCCATGCTCCGGCCCGGGCGATCCACCGGGCCGAGGCCGTGCTCGTCCAGCCCTCCCATGGGCACCCCCACCGCAACCACTTCCACGTCCGCATCTACTGCCCGCCGGCCGACCGACCGAGCTGCGAAGATCGCGAGCCTTTCCACGCCTGGTACCCCGGCACGCCGCCCGTCGCGAGCACGCCCGACGCCGACGCCGACGGGACCTGAGCCCCGGCGAGGCCCCCCCTCGGGCGGGATCCAGCAATATCGAATACCGCGCGAGGCGTTCTCGTATAAGAATGCGGGTCGTGCGTTTTCGCTCTCCAGTCCTCCTCGGTGTCGCGGCCGCCCTCCTGGCGCTCGCCGCCGGCGCGCACGGCGTCGCCCAGGACGGCGGGTTCACCAGCGCCGAGCGCACCGCCCTCGGTCGCGGCGAGCTGGTGACGCGTCCGCGCCGCGAGACGCGCGACGACACCACGTGGATCGGCGGCAGCAGCTACCAGCGGGTCGAGCGACCGCGCGCCGAGGTCTGGCGGGGCATCCGCGACGTCGGCCACTGGCGCCACATGCTGCCCGAGACCGCCGAGACCCGCGTGGAGCGCGGCGTCGGCGACGAACAGTTCGTCGGCGTGCGTCACTCGTACGGCCCGATCGACGCGCGCTACACGCTGCGGGTGCAGTTCGACGACGCGACGCATCGCGCCACGTTCGAAGTGGAGCAGGGACGGCCGCACGATGTGCGTGCGGCCCACGGCTTCATCGAGATCCACAGCTGGCCGGACGATCCGGCCCGCTCGCTGATCGTCTGGGCGGTCCTCGCCGATCCCGGCGACAACCCGCTGGTCTCGATGGTCTCGTCGGACATCCAGTACTGGACGCTCCGGGTACCGATGACGATGCGCGACTACCTCCAGGGCGCCGGGGCCGAGCTGTATCGCGACGAAGAAGGCCCCTGACAGGCCTTCCTGAGCGGCCTCCCGTGCTCAGCGCAGCTCGAGCACTCGCCACTCGCCGGACTCGCGAACGAGGTCGATCTGCTCCCCGGTGGGCGTCACCACCAGCGCCCTCTCGCCGTCGACGCTCACCTCGAGGGCTTCCGGATCGGCGGTGGCGGCGATCCAGCGCTCGAGCTCGGCCGCGAGCTCGGTGCGCGGCGCCCGCGCCATGACGGCCACGAGCGCCTCGGCGCGCGAGCGAGCGAGCGCGTCGTGGAGCGCCACGACGGCGTCGACCGGGCGCGCCAGCGACGGCCGACCGAGCACACCGCGGTCCAGGCGCCACCCACCCTCTTCCTCGACGAGCTCCACGCGGCCGGCGTCACGGAGGACGACGAGCGCGCGCGCCTCGACCGGCGCCCGCTCGAGCGCGTCGGCGAGGCGGGCGAGCTCGGCACCACTCTCGGCCCGCGCCGCCGCGACGCGCTCGGGGCTCGCGCCCGCGATCCGGGCGAGGGCCCCGTCATCGCTCCCCCGAAGCGCCGCGGCGAGCTGGGTCACGCTCTCGGCCGGCCCACGAGGCGGCGCGCCGCCGCAGCCCGCCAAGCTCGCCGCACCCATCACGCACGCCCACCCGCGACCACGCACCGGCGCAGTCTACACGCCGGCTCCGGCGTCGTTCACGTCCTGCGTGTGAACGGGGGTTCGCGACCTGCGACCGGATCCTCGCGGATCGAGCGCGATTCGCTCACAATGGCTCGACGGAGGCCGTTCAGCGGCCTGGCCCGATTCTTGGAAGTGCGAGGAACAAAGCCCGTGGCGTGGTCACGCCGACGGGGGAGGTGCGACGTGGACACTCATCGCTTTCCGCGAGTTCTCTTGGCGTTCGGCCTGATGGGGCTCGCCTCGCTCTCGCTCGTAGCCTGCAGCAACGAGAGCCGATACTGCGACGATACGGGCTGCTATTTCTGCGACGGCCTCGGCTGCCGTCTCGTCAACCCGGCCGCGCGCCCGAGCTGCGACTGCAGCTACCAGTGCGCGATGGGCTCCGCGTGCACGTCGCTCGGCTGCACCGTCACGTGCATGCCCGGCGCGTCGACCGGCTGTCCCGACGGGACGGTCTGTCGGGCCCTCCCCACCGCCACGTTCGGCTACTGTCTCGGCCCGCAGGAGACGACGCCCACGGCGAACAGCTGCATCTGCTCGACGAGCGCGGACTGCACGGGCGACCTCGTGTGCATCGACGGCGAGTGCCGCAACGGCTGCCACTACGACCCCGCGACGCAGACGAGCGACTGTCCCTCGGGCCAGTCGTGCGTGGACGGTGCGTGCCGCACGAACCCGACCCAGGTCGGCTGTGATGCGACGCATCCTTGCGCGACCGGCTCCTCGTGCATCGCCGGCGCCTGCGTGCCCGACACGCAGACCTGCCGCTTCAACACCGAGTGCGGCGCTGGCCGCATCTGCGTGAACCAGCAGTGCACCGACGCGTGCGGCGCGACGAACCCCTGCCAGGGCTCGGCCACCTGCGGCGCCGATGGCTACTGCCACGAGATCATCCCGCCGGTCACCGGCTGCAGCACGAGCGACGACTGC
Organism: Sandaracinaceae bacterium; assembly: GCA_044223665.1. Classification (GTDB taxonomy): domain Bacteria; phylum Myxococcota_A; class Polyangia; order Polyangiales; family Sandaracinaceae; genus JBBSAT01. The sequence continues at coordinate 27,382 of JBGALT010000015.1, forward strand.
GATGCCGGCGAGACCTGCGTCGACGGCCGCTGCTTCGCCGGCTGCACGGTCGACAGCGACTGCCCCGAGGGCGACTACTGCGACGCCGGCATCTGCCGCCTCGACACCCGCGTCGATCCCGGCTGCGGTACGCCTGGCCGCATGTGCGCCGCGGGCTCGGTCTGCCGCAACGGCGCGTGCCGGTCGCCCTGCAGCACCGACGCCGAGTGCCCGCTCCACGACGTGCAGACGAACTTCTGCGTCGAGAACGTGTGCGCGCGGACCAACGAAGCGACCAGCAACTGCAGCAGCGCCACCGACTGCACGGGCGGTGAGATCTGCGTCGACGGCAACTGCCGCTGACACCAGCTCCCGAGCGCTCCCTTCTTCTCCGGTTCCTCGTTCCTCTCCCCCGACGGCCGCGCTCTCCCGCGCGGCCGTCTCTTTTTCCGCCCGTCACGGTCCGTCGGGGCCCTCGGCCTTGCCTTCCGGCGCGCCCTCCGTTAGGCGCGTCGGGTGACCGCCATCGATCCGAGCGCGCTGCGCCCGCACTACCGCGCCTTCGTCCGCGAGGGACGCATCCTCCTCACGGGACACTCGCACCAGGCTTGGCCCGACGTCGCCCGCGAGGGCGTGCTGCGCGCGTTCACCGACGCCGCCGACCACGTGGACGACAAGTGGGAGGCGGCGTTCGCAGCAGCGGACCGGCTGCGCGCCGGCGTCGCAGAGCGAATCGGGGCCCGGCCCGACGAGATCGCGCTCGGCGCGAGCACGCACGAGCTGGTCGCCCGGTTCCTCTCCTCGGTCGATCTGCGCTCCCGCCCTCGCATCGTGACGACGCGCGGCGAGTTCCACTCGGCCCACCGGCAGCTGACGCGCCTCTCGGAGGAAGGTCTCGACGTGCGCATGGTCGACGTGGCCCCGATCGCCACCCTCGCCGAGCGCCTGGCGTCCGAGATCGACGAGCGAACGGCGGCGGTCCTCGTCTCGAGCGTCCTGTTCGAGACCTCGTCGATCGTGCCCGGGATCGCCCAGCTCGCCGCGAGGGCGCGCGCGGTGGGCGCCGAGCTCCTGGTGGACGCCTACCACGCGTTCGGCGTCGTGCCCTTCTCGGTGGACGAGCTCGGTGGCGACGTCTTCGTCGTGGCCGGCGGCTACAAGTACGCGCAGTGGGGTGAGGGGTGCTGCTTTCTGCGCGTTCCCCCGGGGTGCGTGCGCCGGCCCGTCTACACCGGCTGGTTCAGCGACTTCGCCCACTTGGCGGCCCCGCGCGACGGCGGGCGCATCGGGTACGGCCCGCGCGGCGCCGATCGGTTCGCCGGCAGCACGTACGACCCGACCAGCCACTATCGCGCCGTGGCGGTGCTCGACTTCTTCGACCAACGAGAGCTGAGCCTCGCGCGTCTCCGGGAGCTCTCGCTGCGGCAGACGCAGCGTCTTCTCGATGGTCTCGGCGACCTCGACGTCGCGACGCCACGAGAGCCTTCCCTCCGCGGGGGCTTCGTGGCCATTCGCCACCCACGGGCCGGGGCGCTGGTCGCGGCGCTGCGCGACGAGGGCGTGCTGACGGACGCGCGGGGTGAGCTGCTCCGGCTGGGCCCGGCGCCTTACGTGACCGATGCCGAGCTGGATCACGCGCTCGCGGTCCTGCGCCAGCTCACCCGATGAACGATCCTGTCGCAGTCGTGTTGCAGAAGCAGGCGACGCGTGTTTGACTGTCCGAGTGAGCGCGGTCGTGACCCAGCCCAGTGAGAAGACGACCTCGGCGTCCGAAGCCAGTGACGCCGAGGCGGGCCAGGGCCTCTTCGACAAGCTCGGCATCGGCGTCTCGCTGACGTGCGCGGTGCACTGCGTGATCACGGCGCTCGTCTCGCTCCTGCCGACCCTCGGCTTCAGCGCGGCGACGGGCGAGGCGATGGAGTGGCTGGAGCTGCCGCTGCTGCTCGGCGCGCTCGGCATCGGCTTGTTCGCGCTCGTCCGACCGTACCTGCACGAGCACAAGAACGTGATGCCGGTGGTCCTCTTCTCGATCGGGATGATCTCGATCGTGCTCAGCCGCTTCGCGCCGGGTCTCTACGAGACGGTCCTCACCGTCGTCGGTATCGCCTTCGTCGCGACGGCGCACGTGGTGAACCTGCGCCTGCACGCGGTTCACCACGTTCCGCACTGATTCGGCTCGCGGCCGGTCCTCACCGAATCGCCGCCGAGGCGACGACTCGGTGAGACCGACGCCACGATCAGCGCGCCGAGGCCGACGCGCTCGCGGACATCGAGACCGACACGTTCACCGACACCGAGATGCTCGCGCTCGCGTTGGCGATCGCGCCGGCGGCCGCCGTCGCGCAGACGACCGCGTTGATGCCGGCCGCTGCGGCCGACTGCGGGATCTGGGGCGCCGTGCGGACGATCTCGGCACCCGCCGTGCGGAGGCGCTCGACGCGCGTGCGGATCGCGAGGATCTGGCTGATGCCGTCACGGATGGCGGCCTGGACGCGGGCGAGGCGAGCCTGGCCCTCGGCGTCGAGCCCGGCGCTCATCGTCACGTGGGTCTCGCCGGGCGTGCAACGGGCCTGGGCCTCGACGTGCGCATCGCACGAGGCGCGGCAGCGCGCGCTCGCCGTCGGCCGGCGAATGGTGCCGGTGCAGTAGGGCTCGCGGAATTCGACCGAGCAGCCGCCGCGGCACTCGCCGGTGCAGCTCGCCTGCGCGTCGGCCACGCACGAGCCGTGGCAGGTGCCGTCGCAGCGGCCCGCGCAGCTGCCGTCGGCGTTGCGCGCCGAGCACGTGCCCTCGCAGGAGCCTTCGCACGTCCCCGAGCACGTCGCGTCGACCTGTACCGCGCAGCGGCCCGTGCACGTCGCGTCGCAGTGGCCGCGCAGCTCGCCGCCCTCGCACGTCAGCTGCACCGAGCCGGGGTCGACGTGCGCTTCGCACTCCGCCATGCAGCTCGCGTACGCATCGACCGAGACCTCGCAGTGCGGCGGGCGCGCGTCGACCTGGAAGTCCGCGTGCGCCGAGTCGCGCAGGGCCGCCATCTCGGAGCGCAGGCGCCCGTCCACCGTGCTGCACAGCTGCTCGAGATCGGCACCGTTGGCCTGCATCTCGGCATCGCTCATGCCCAGCGCGCGACCCGTCACCTGGCAAGCGTTGAGGAGATCGCGCTGGATGCCCATCGCGGCGTCCTGCCAGGCGATCGTCGCCGCGAAGAACGCCTCGAGCTTGGCCGCCGCGTTGGTAGCGCCGAAGTCGCCGTTGCAGCTGGCCATGCTCACGGACTCACCGCCGCTCCCTCCGCCGCCGCCGCCGCCGCCGCCACCGCCGCCCCCGCGACCGCGCGGCACGCATCCCGCGGCAAGCAGACCCACGCACAGACTCCCGACCCCGATGTAGACGCTTCGCATGGCGCGGACACTAACGCGAAATCGTCCGAACGGGGATCCTCCGCCGCAGCGCCGGATCTTCGCCCCGCCTGTCCGGTCGCCGAGCGCGACGTCGGCGTGAGGGGCGCCGCGGGTCGATGCGCGTGAGTCGGGCCATTGCCGAATCACGAGCGCTCATCTAGAACGACCGACCGATGTCGGAGCCGCCCTCGGGAGCACCACCCAAGTCCTCGAGCCGCCCGCCACCGGGCGCGACCTCGACCGCGCCGAAGCGTTCTACGTCGGCGTCCTCGGGCTCACGCTCACGCGGCGCCACCTCGACGAGCGCGGGCGGCCGCGCGCGTTCTGGCTCGCCATCGGCAGCGGCTTCCTCGCCGTCGAGCGCGCCGAGCGTGCCGAGCCCACGCGCGCCGACGACACGCCCGGCTGGCACTGCATCGCGCTCGCGATTCCGATCGAGGCCCGCGAGGCCTGGCGGGCGCGGCTCGCCGAGAAGGGGTTTCCCGTCGAGCACGAGACGGCCTACACGCTCTACGTCCGCGATCCCGAGGGCGCCGTGGTCGCGCTGAGCCACCACCCGCTCTCGATCACCGGCGTGCGAGACGAGAGTGCCGATCCCGCGGCCACGCCCGCGGGCGGGACGGCGCGGCTCGCCGCTCTCGTCTCTCTCTCCGCCGTTCTTCTCGCGCTCGTGGCGGGCGGCTCCGTCGCGTCCGCGCAGCGACGCCCGCCGCCCGCGAGCCCCGACGACGTGCTGCTCGTCGGCTCGTCGTCGGTGGACGGCGCGTTCGGGCGCCTGATCGAGAGCGAGCTCGAGCACACGGGCATGCACGTCGGCCGCGTCGGGCACCCGGCGACCGGCCTGGCTCGGCCCGACTACTTCGACTGGAACGCCGAGATCGAGCGGCTCGGGGACCTCCATGCGCTTCGCGGCGTGCTGGTGCTGCTCGGCGGCAACGACACCCAACCGCTTCGGCTGACCGACGACGAGGCGCGCGCCGAAGGCCACCACGCGATCCGCTGGGCCGACGAGCAGCGATGGCGGGCCCTCTACGCCGCCCGCGTGACCCGCTTCGTCGATGGCCTCTGTACGGCCGGCGCGACGCGCGTCCTGGTGGTGCTGCCCACCGATGGCGCGATCGAGAGCTGGTCGGATCGCGTGCACCGCGTGCAGGAGGCACAGATCGACGGCACGCGTGCCTCGCGCTGTGGCGCCATCGTGGATCCGCGCGCAGTCTCGACGCGCGACGAGCGCTCGACCGTCGACGGCGTTCACCTCTCGCGACGCGGATCGCGCGCGGTGTGGGAGCTCATCGCCCCGATCGTGCAGCGCGCGCTCGCCGGCTGACCGCCCACACACGACGCGCCCGCACCCGCGACGGCTCCGCGCGGCGCCCGACGCGTCCTGCGTGGGTCTCGCGCCTACGGACAGCCCATCCCGTCGTCACCCGGGATGACGAACAGGACGTCCTCGGTGCCGATCCGGCTGCGACTCGCGTCACGGAACACCACCCGCGCGGGCACCTCGCGCCGCATCGTGCTGGGCGGCAGCCGCGAGCCGTCGACGGTGATCGTGTACGTGAGGCGGGTGCCCGGCACCACGCCCGCGAACGTGTTGCCCGAGATCCCGGCCACGTTGCTCATCGGGTCGGCGCGGCTCGCCGTCACGGCGACGACCAGCTCTCGCGCATCGAACCGATCCCCGGCCACGTCCTCGACCTCGGCGGACACGTCGAGCGGGACGTCGCGGGCCAGCGTCTCGAGCGCGTTCACGATGTCCTGGCCGATCCGGTCGCCCGCGTTGCCGATGTCGAAGACGAGCGGGCTGTGGTGCGTGTCGACGTCGGTGACGAGCTGCCGCAGGTGGTCGATCGGCGTCGGGCGCCCCGGATCGCTCGCGCCGAGGCCGATGACCGTGACCTCGAGGCCGCGTAGCGCCGCCACCGCTTCGGAGTACGTGTGGGGCGTCGCCGGGCTCGTGAACGAGTAGCTCGCGACCGGGGCCACGCCGGGCGGCCCGTTGTGCATGGGAGCGTCGGTCACGAGCAGCACCGTGCGGAACGCGTCGGCGCGGAAGCACGCGCCACCGGCGCCGCCCATCGGGCACCCGAACGAGGGATCGATGAACGGCGCGAGCCCCGCGCCCGTTCCCACCTGGAAGAGCGCCTCGACGTCCGCTTCGGGATCGTCGAGGTTTCCCCAGCTCGGGATGTTCTGGAACGTGGTCGCGAGGGTCTCCACGTCGGTCGTGATCGGAGAGCGCAGCTCGTAGGGCTTGACGCCCGAGCTGGGCCTGCCGTGCGGCAGGACCGGGAACTCGCCGAAGAACGCGAGGCCGAACGCGGCATCGGGGATGGCCTGGCGCACACCGGGCACGACGACGTCGCGCAGGCCTCGTCGCACGTTGTCGATCTCGTCGCGCATGCTGCCGGTCGCGTCGATCACGAACATCACGTCGACGACCTGGAGCGTCGCCGGAATCGAGAAGTCCGCCGCCACCGGCCCTCCCGTCGGGGGCACGTCGATGCAGCGAGGCGGCATCCCGGCGTCCATCCCGGCATCGGTTCCTGCATCACGGCCCGCGTCGACGTCGGCGTCCGGCGTCTCGAGGCCCGTCTTCGCACCGCATCCGGCGATCGTGGCGCCCGATGCGGGTACGACGGTCGCCTCGGAACACCACCTGGAGCTGGAAGTGCTGCGGCCCGACGCCCGGCGCGACGGAGCCGTTGCGGAGCGTGAGCTGGAAGACCACGCGCGTACCGGTGCGCACCTGCCGGAACACGCCCGCGGCGACGTCGATCGACTCGACACCGTCGGCCGGCTCCGCGCGCAGCGGCGTGACCGCCTGGACGAAGTCTCGTGGGTCGACGCCGTCGCCTGGCATCGGATCGACGAGCGCGGTGTCGATGTCGAAGCGGATCACGTTCGCGAGCGTGGTGATCGCCTCGACCACGCTCGACGAGAGCGCCTCGCCGTGCACGCCGATGTCGAACACGAGCGGGCGCCCGAGGTCGTCGAGCGCGTCGGTGTCGGTCGCGACGCGGTTCAGCTCCGCGCGCGCGCCTCCGTCGATGCCCGAGAACAGGCCCATCACCCGCACGCCTCGGCCATCGAGCACCGAGAGCGCGTCGGCGTAGCGGTGCGGCGTGACGCTGCGGAGCAGCTCCGGGCAGTCGTCGGCGAAGAGGTTCGTGCCGCCCGGCCCCTCGTGCCAGAAGTCGTCGGTGAAGAGCAGGATCACGGGCAGCGCGTCGTTGCGGAAGCACGCGTAGCCGAAGCCGCCCTCGGGGCAGCCGAAGCTCGACGCGATGAAGCTGCCGAGCCCCTCGCCGGTCACGGTCTGGTAGAGCGCCTCGACCTGCGCCTCCGGCGGATCGCCACCGTTCGAGACGCCGATGGCGTTCACGGCCGTCTGCACGCGCGCGAGATCGCTCGTGACGGGGAGGACGAGGTTGTACGGGTGGTCCTCGCCCGTGCCGCAGGCCCGGACCGGGAAGTCGGCGAAGGTCGCGACGCCGAGCTCCGAGTCGGGGATCGCGGCGCTGATGCCGGGCGCGATCGTGTCGCGGAGCTCTGCCTGGATGTGGCCGATCTCCTGGCTCATCGAGCCGGTGACGTCGATGAGGAACACGACGTCGGCGCGCCCGAGCTCGACCTGCGTGTCGAGGGGCAGCTCCACCGGTCCCGCGTCGGGGTCGAGCTCGACACAGGGCAAGAACGCATCGAGCCCGACGTCCACACCGGCATCGCGCGGCCCGGTGTCGGAGCCGGCGTCGAGGCCCGCGTCGAGGTTCGCGTCCGGGACGTCCAGCCCCGTCTTGGCGCCGCACCCCGCCAGCAGCGCCGCGGTCATCGACAGCCACGTCACGGAAGCAAGGATCCGAGACCGCTCCACCTCCCATTCGTAGCGCTCGCGCGCGAGGCCGTCGAGACGCGGAGATGGCGGGCTCTCGAACCTCCCCCATCGCCCGCGTCGCGCGACGATTCCGGGCTCCCGGAGGATCAGGGCGCGCTGGCGCTGCCGGTGACGATCGCGAGGCGGAGCGCACCGGGAACCTGGGTGACCCGCAGGTCCACCACCCCGGCGTGGCGGAGCAGCGTGCAGACGCGCTCGATCGCGACCGGTCGGAGGCGACGCGTGCGCGAGAGGACGTGCCCCAAGAGCCCTTGATCGGCCACCGGGGCGACGACGATCAAGCGCTCGGTGCTGGCCGCCCCGCCGAGGCCCGCGGCGAACGACTCGATGCTCGAGGCGTCGAGCGTCGCGATCGTGGCGCTCGCGCCCTCCCCTTCCCCGGCGGGCGTGACCGCGGGCGGAAGGGGCAGCTCGATCGGCGCCGCGCGCAGCACGCGGGCGCGCATCGGCTCGCTTCCCAGGGCGCGGCCCAGCGCCGCCGCGAGCGCCGCGCTCACGTGGGCTCGGTCGCGCTGCGCCCGACGCTCCCGCTCGTCTCGGGCTCGGGCTCGGGCTCGGTGCCGGCCGCGGGCGGCTGGACCGGTGGGCGCACGGTGTCCCGGCGCCGGATCTCCACGCGCCGTACGCGCCGCTCGTCGGCGTCCTTCACCACGAGGTCGAAGCCCTCGACGCGAACGCGCTCACCGACCTCGGGCACCTTGCCGGCGAGGTCGACCACGAGCCCGCCGAGGGAGTCGAAGCCGCCTTCTTCCGCCTTCACGAGCGAGGTCGAGAGCATCTCGCCGAGATCGTGGATGGAGACCCGCGCGTCGGCGAGATAGCGGCCCGGCTCCACCTCGGTGACGAGCGCTTCCTCGGTGTCGTGCTCGTCGTGGATCTCGCCGACGATCTCCTCGAGCACGTCCTCCAGGGTGACGATGCCGCTCGTACCGCCGAACTCGTCGATGGCGATCGCGAGGTGCTGGCGCTTGGCCTGCATCTCGCGGAGCAGCGCGTTGATCTTCTGCGTCTCGGGGACGAAGAGGACCTTGCTCCGCACCAGCTTGGCCAGCGTGGGCGCCTCCGCACCGCGCGAGGCGCCGAACAGATCCTTCGTGTAGAGGATTCCCTCGATCTTGTCGATCCGGTCGCCGTACACCGGATAGCGGCTGTGACCTTCGGTGATCGCGCGCTTGATGACCTCGTCGATGGGAGTGTCCTTGGCGATCGCGACCATGCGCGTGCGGGGGACCATCACCTCGCGGACGAGCGTGTCCTTCAGCTCGAGCACGTTGAGCAGCATGTCGGCTGCCTCGAGCGTGCCTTCCTCCTCGCGCTTCTCGATCAGGTGCTCGACCTCGCGGGTGGCGATCTCGGGCGCCACGGCGTCGGCGTCCTCGGGGAAGTATCGCTCCGCGAGGCCGGCCACGAGCTGGATCGGCACGGCGAAGGGGGCCAGCAAGAGCTCGAGCGGGTAGAGCGCTCGGAGGAGCGGCATCGTGATCCGGTTGGCCCGCGAGCGGGTCCAGGTCTGGGCGAGCTCGGCGAGGATCGCGTAGCAGAGCGCGGCCGAGAACACGGCGACGAGGATCAGCCCCTCGTCGTCCAGCACGCGCGCGACGAGGTGCGCGGTGAACGCCGACACGCCGGCGACCGCGAGCACGCGCCCGGCGAGGATGCGCGCGCGGATCGTCTTGCGGTGCTCGAGCAGCCGTCCGGCGGTCTTTCCGTCGGGACCGCCCTCGTCTCGCAGCGCGAGCAGGCGCTCGGTCGGGAGCGTCGCGAGCGCCGTGGTGAGGCCCGACCGCGCCGATGCTCGCCGCCAGGAGGATCAGCACGATCTCCGGGCCGGGCCCGCCGAGGAGGGAGCCCGACTGGAGGAAGAGTGCGTGGGAGAGTGGAGGCACGTGGGCTCGGGCGTCGCAGTGGAAGCGGACGCGCTGGGGACCGCCGAACGATGCTAGCGACGCCCCCCGTGCACCGCAAGGGACCGGGCCATGCTCGCGCCGCCCCACGCGGAAAAGATCCCATGTTTCTCGACTACCCCGCGGTCTGCGCGCTGGTAACATGGGCGGCCATGCGCCGGGCATCCGTGGCCTCGGGGGAGCATCCGGCCGAGCCCGCCGGCGAGGCCAAACGGCTCGCGCGCGCGCAGTCGAAGATCCGCGTGGGCGCGGTCGTGACCTCGAGCATGGTCAGCCCTGGGCGGGTCGCCGACCGCCTCTCCGAGGTGCTCGCGCGCCGCGTGCTGCTGCGCACCTACTCGACGTACGCGGGCGTCGTCGAGGCGGTCTCCGATGGCGACGTCGATCTCGCTTGGCTGCCGCCCATCGCCTACGTCCGCGCTCGCCGCCTCTCCTGCGTCGAGCTGCTGGCCACGGTCGAGCGCGATGGAAGGCCGGCGTATGCCTCGGCGCTGCTCGCGCGGCCGGGGACGATCGGCGACTGGTCGAGCCTCGCCGGCAAGCGCGCGGCGTGGGTCGACAACTGGTCGGCCGCTGGGTACGTGGTTCCCCGACGCCTGCTGCGCGAGCACGGCGTCTCGCCCGACCTGATGCTCAAGGCGCAGGGGTTCCTCGGTAGCTACGACGCGGTGCTGGATGCGCTGGCCACCGGCGCGGCGGACGTCGGCGCATCCTTCTGCCAGATCGACGACAAGGGCACGATCGTGCGGCGCCCGTGGACCGACGAGCTCGACGTGCTCGCCGTGAGCGACGCGATCCCCGGAGACACGCTCTGCGCGGCCCGCACCGCCGACGCACTGCTCGTGGAGGACGTGCGAGCGGCGATCGCCACACGCGAGATGCGCGCCGTCGTCGCGGAGCTCGGCGGCAGCCGCCTCGTCGAGGGAAACCCGGCCCGCTACGACGCGCTCGAGCGGGAGCTGTTCAGCGCCGGCTGAAGGGGCGCGAACAGCGCCGGTACGAGCCCGCATCTCCGGGCGAGCACGGGGGCCCACCGCGCGCGCGTCGCAGGGTGTGATCCGGACCAGTTGGCACTCCGGGGCGACTCGCGCTTGAATGCGCGCCGAGGTCCGCCATGCGCTTCCGCTGCTCGAACGTCTTCCACTGCGACGCCGAAACCTACTGGACGAAGGTCTTCTTCGACCCCGACTACAACAAGGGGCTCTACCTCGGGACGCTCGGCTTCAAGCAGTTCGAGATCCTCGATCTCACGGGGGAGCCGGGCGGCGATCGCACGCGCAAGATGTTCACCGAGCCGAAGAGCGAGGCCCCGGCCGTCGTCACGAAGCTGATCGGTGGCGGGCTCTCGTACACCGAGACCGGCCGCTTCGACGCGAAGTCGCAGAAGTGGACCTACTCGATCACCACCAACAAGCTCTCCGACAAGGTCCGCATCGGGGGCACGCTCTGGGTCGAGCCGCGCGGCGACAAGCGCATCGAGCGCATCTGCGAGGTCGACCTCGAAGTGAACGTCTTCGGCGTCGGCGGCGTCGTCGAGAAGTTCATCGCCGACACCACGCGCGAGAGCTACGAGAAGACGGCCGTCTACACCAACGCCTGGCTCGCCAAGCAAGGCCTCTGATCCGCGCGCCTCGCGCGCGCGTGGTACCGCACGTCGACGAGAGGAGCCCCGCGAGGGGAATCCCCGTCGCGCTTCAGTCCACGCCGCCCTCGGGACCGTTGTCGTGCGGCAGGCTCCCGCGGGGCGAGCGCAGGTACACGAACGGCGTGCTGGCGAGGAAGTTGGCGACCCGCGAGGTGTACACGTCGGCGTGGCGCTCGATCTGGCGCGCGAGGTGGCTCTTGTCGTTGCCCGTCCGCAGGATGAGACCCCAGCGCCGGTTCCCGAGCTCGCCCGAGGTGCGGGCCAGCGGCGCGATGCGCTCGTCGAGCGAGACCAGCTGCGTGCGCAGCTCGCGCATGTCCGCGCGCAAGCGCCCCACGTCGAGCCCTTCGATGCGAGGCCCGTACGCCTTGTCGGCGCGCTGCACGGCCAGGCGCATCAGCGAGTAGCGGTGCTCGAGCACCTCTTTCTCCTCCATCAGACGGGAGAGCTCGCGCTGGGCCGCCTTGAAGGTCTCGAGCGCCTCGAGCTCGCGCTCGAGCTCGCGCAGCACGAGGCAGGTGCGCCACCGGTTGATGCTCTTGCTGATGTTCACGTCGGCGAAGATGTGATCGCCGATGTAGAGGATGTCCTCGCCGCGCAGGCCGAGCGACTCCTCGACCAGACGCGCGTGCCCACCGAGGTAGACGCGCCTGGGCTCGAGCCGACCCGTGCGAGGCAGGAGGCGACCCTCTTCGTCGATCACGTCGAAGGCCGGCATGCGCTCGGTGAAGAAGGCCGGCTTGCGCGCACCGACGATCACCAGCTCGAAGAGCGAGCGCCACCCTCGGCCGTCGAGGAAGCGGTCGAAGACGTGGCTCATCATCGCCTGCGTGTAGCTCCACTCGCTGTTGGTGATGACGCAGAGCTTCTTGCCGGAGGCCTGCAGATCCATGAGCGCGAGCGGCAGCTCCGGATCGAGCACGACGTAGCGATCGGGGTCCTGTGCGATCTCGGCCTTGAGCTCGCCTTCGAGGTGCGAGGCGTCGAGAGCGCGGCGCACCTCGGCGTAGAGCGCCGCGTACGAGGCCGAGCGGAGCGCGGTCTCGGCGAGCTTGCCGCCATCGAAGAGATCGACGAGCTGCATGTAGAGGCAGGCCTCGGAGAGGCTGAACAGCGTGTTGGCGAACACCCAGCGCTTGTTGTCCGAGAGGTCCACGACCACGCGCTCGTACGCCGCGCGCTGGGCCTCGAACTCGAGCATCGACGTGCCGTGGCACGCGCGCTTCACGTAGCCGAAGCGGTTGGCCTTCACGAGGTTGCCGAGCTCGGTGTCCACGATCAGCCCGATCGTCGCGAGCTCGGGGTCGAAGACCAGCCCGTCGACCGGGATCCCCGCCGCGCCGAGGCGGGCCCGCGCGTGCTCGTAGGCGCGCTGCTCCCAGCGGTCCACGTGGTAGTGGACGAGCGTGTAGTCCATGTCGAAGCCGATGGCCTCGATCGAGCGGAGGTTCAGCGTGCGGTTGCAGAAGATGCGCCGCGCGGGCGGCGGAAGTGACGCGTCGTCGACGATCATTCGTGCGAGGGTTAGGGCCCGGCTCGAGCCAAGTCCATCGGATCGGCGTCGGAGCGACCGGCGTCGAGCCCGGGGCAAGCCGTCCCGCGCGCGTCTCGAGCCCCGCCCTCCCCCGTGGAGTCACCGCGCCGCGCGGCGTGCGGCGGCGAACGTCGACGGGGTCTCTCCGGCGCCCGGCCGGATCGTGCCGCGCTCGGTGTAGAGGGCGCGCACGTAGCGAGCCGGCGTCACGTCGAACGCGGGATGCCGGCACGGCACGCCCTCCGGGACCATCACGCGCTCCCCGACGCGCGCGACCTCGTCGCGCGAGCGCTCTTCGATGGGGATCTCGGCGCCCGTCGGGGTCGCGAGGTCGACGGTGCTCCAGGGGGCGGCGACCGTGAACGGGACCTCGTGCGCCGCGCAGAGGACGGCATGGGCGTAGGTGCCGATCTTGTTGGCCGTGTCGCCGTTCGCGGCGATGCGATCGGCGCCGACGACCGCGAAGTGGATCTCGCCCCGCCCGAGGAAGTGCGCGCTCATCCCGTCCGTGATGACCTCGACCGGAATCCCGTCCTCGTGGAGCTCGAACGCGGTCAGGCGGGCGCCCTGCAGGTACGGCCGCGTCTCGCAGGCGAGCACGCGCACGACCTTGCCGAGGGCGTGGGCCGCGCGGATCACGCCGAGCGCCGTGCCGAATCCACCGGTGGCGAGCGCCCCCGCGTTGCAGTGCGTGAGGATGGTCGCGCCCTCCGGCACGTCGGCCGCTCCGAGCGCGCCCATCGCGCGACACGACGCCACGTCCTCGAGGTGGATCTGCTCGGCCTCCGCGCGCATGGCCTCCGCCCGGTCGCGCGGCGCGAGACGGGCGACCTCGGCCGCGCGCCGCGACATCCGCGCGATCGCCCACGCGAGGTTCACGGCGGTGGGTCGTGTGCGGCCGAGCACGCGGCCGGCGCCGCCCATCGACGCCAGGAACGTCGCCGCGTCTCCGTCGACGCGGTGCGCGACCTGCGCCAGCCCGTAGGCAGCGGCGATGCCGATCGCCGGCGCGCCACGGACGACCATGTCGCGGATGCCCGCCGCGACGGCGTCCGGCTCGGTGCAGCGGAGGTAGACGCGCTCGTTCGGGAGGCGCCGCTGGTCGAGCAGGACCACGTCGAAGCTCGCCGGATCGATCTCGACGGCAGCGAACGTCGCGCTCCCCGAGAGCGGGGCGCGGCCGAGGGAGGGGAGCATCATGCGATCGCGTAGTACCATGGCGTCGTGATCCCCCCTCGCGCTCCCGCTCGTCGCTCCTGGCCCGGCCGGACCCTCGGCCTCGCCGTCGTCACGCTGCTGGCGCTCCTCGGCTGCAAGAACCGCCACCTGCGCATCGACGACACGCTCGTCTGCACCCCGGGCGAGGGCCTCACCGTCGGCTGCACCGGCGAGGTCGGCCTCGTGTGCGAGGGCGATCCCACCTTGTCGGTGTGCGACGGCGCGATCTCGATCCACGACTGCAACCCGTCGGTCGCCCTCGCCACCAACGACGACGCGTCGGACACCACGCGCTGTCCGTCGGTCTCGGTCACGTGCCCGACGAGCGGTCGGGCGACGATCATCACGCGCGCGGCATCGGGCAGCGAGTACGGCTGCTACTGGGACGTGCGTCACGGCGTGGCGCCCGCGGACGGCGGCGCCCGCGACGGCGGCCCCTGAGCCATCACCCGAGAGAGGAAGCGAGCCCATGTACTGTCAGGTCTGCGGCGCGACGGCGCCCACGCGATCGGTGTCCTTCTCCCAGAACGTCGGCGTCGTCGTGATGCGCTTCTCGCGCACGGTCTCCGGCAACCTCTGTCGGTCCTGCATCGACAGCACCTTCTGGCGCACGACGCTCATCACGATGTTCTTCGGGTGGTGGGGTGTCCTCTCGTTCTTCACGACGCTGTTCATCCTGCCTTCGAACATCGCCCAGTACCTCGGCGCCCTCTCGCTGCCGCGCTCGGCCCCGGCCGGCGGCTTGCCGGGCGGAGATCCGCGCGTCGGTCCGGGCGGCCGGCCCGCCGGGCCGCCGCCGCAGTGAAGCTCACTCGTCGACCCGACGCGCGCCTCCACGCGTGAAGGTGCGCGGCGCGTCGGTGCGCGCCGATCGCGTCAGCCGGGACGGCCGGCCCGCGCCGCGCCGGTGACGACGGTGAGAGACACGGGCCCGCCCGCGAAGTACGTCTCGAGGGCCCGCTCACACTCGTCGAGGACGGTCTCGTTGCCGGGCTCGAGCCCCGCGACCCAGCGCCACTCGGACAGGGCGGTCGCGCGCACGAGAGGATCGGCGAAGAGCTCTCGCGCGCTCTTGAAGGCGAGCTTGTGCTCCTCCGTCGTGACCTCCACCGGCGCGAAGCCCGCCTGGATCAGCTGCTCGCGCCACGCCTCGGCGCTCGGGTGGCGGCCAGCCAGGAGCTCGGCGCGGCGCCCGACCGCCGTCAGATCTCGGCGGAGCGCGACCTCGCGGAGCATGTCGATCGCTTCCTCGAAGGTTCCTGCGAGCGGACGGGAGAGCAGCGCACGACCACCGGGGACGAGCACGCGCCGGATCTCGCCGAGCACGGCGCGCTCGCCCGGGGGCGCGCCCGCGCCGGCCCAGGAGAAGTCGCCATCGAGCGCCCCGAACACGAGGTTGCCCACGACGACGTCGAAGACCTCGTCGCCGAACGAGAGCTCGGAGGCCGTCTCGACCTTGAAGAAGATCCGCTTGCCGTGCTGCTCGATCGCGCGACGGCGGGCGAGATCGAGCAGGCCCGAGTCCCGGTCGACGGCGATCACGCGTCCCTGGCCGGTCATCCGGCGCAGCACGTCGAGCGCGGGGTGCCCGGTGCCGCAGCCGACGTCGAGCACCTGTCCGCGCGTCCCGGGCGGGATGGCATCCAGGAGCGCGCGAGAGAACAGCGCGGAGTAGCGGGGGACGACGACGGAGTCGTAGAGCGCGGCTTCCTGCGGCGTGCTGGTCTGCGCCGAGGGCCGAGAGATGCGACCGGGGTCGGGCGGCGGCGGCGCCGTCGAGCCTTCACGGATGTCGGTCACGTCGTCGTCCTTCATCGCGAGGCATCATCGTGCCACAGCGCGGGCGACGATTCCGGACACGCGTCCGCGCGCGACCTCGCCGATCAGGACGGGCGCGGCTTGCGACCCTGAGGCCCGCCACCGCGGGGCCCCGATCCCGGGCGCGGGCCGCCGCGCCCCGGTGCGGGCTCGGGCACGAGCGCGGTGACCGCCTCGCGGGCGAGCTCGCCGATCGTGGCCTCGCCCTCCAGGTCGGCGACGACGACCTTGCGCTCGTCGCGCACGAGCGGCCGGATCTTGCTGGCCGCGCTGGGGTCCCCGAACGTCGCCAGCGCCTCGATGGCGCACGCCACGACGTCGGCGCGCCGATGCTCGAGGAAGCGCGCGACGAGCGGCACCGGATCGGGATCGAAGACCTCCGTCAGGATGAACGGCAGCTCCTCCATCGCGGGGCCGTCGTGCCCGCGTGCGAGCAGGTCTTCGACACCGGTCGCGACCTCCTTGAAGCGATCGTAGGCCAGCTCGAGCAAGCTCTCGCCCGCCTCGGCGCGCGCCGAGAGGTCTTCCTCGTCGAGGATGCGCAACAAGACGGCGACGGGCTCGGGCCCGGGCAGCTCCGAGGCGAGCGTCGCCAGCCGGTAGAGCCGGATCGAGCGATCGTCGCCGGGCGCGAGCGCGAAGGCCTCGTCGGCAGCGGCAGCGAGCGCCCGCGAGAGCGCGTCCGGCTCGGCGGAGGAGAAGAACGCCTCTTCGGCCTCGCGCAGGGCGCGCTCGGCGGCGAACAAGGAATCGAGGCTCGAACGCGTGTCGGTCATGGCGCGCGAGGTCTCCCAGCCCGGCGGCCCGGGTCAAGTGCTCGTTGGCCCGAGGAGCGCTCCCGATCCCCGGCGAGGATCGGGGGCGTCCCGTCCGCGCGTCGCGACGGGGCTCAGGCGCTCGGGTCGGTCTTCGCCGGCGCCGCCTCGGCGCGCTGCTCTTCTCGACGCTTCAGCCACGTCCGGACGCCGTGCACGATCGCCACGAGCGCGAGCCCTCCCACGATCAGGAACATCACCCAGTGCTCGGCCGTGGCCGCGCGCGTCAGCGCCTCGTCGATGCTCTCGGAGAAGTACCAGCCGAGGAGCATGAAGAGCGGCATCGACACGGCGAGAGCCAGCATGTCGGCGATGATGAAGCGCGGGTACGAGATCCCGTGGATCGCCGAGATCGCGAAGATGGCGCCGCGCAGACCGGCCACGTGGCGCGCGAGGAACACCACGACGCTGCCGTGCTTGTGGATCTTGTCCTCGAACCAGGCGCGCCGCTCCGGCGGCATCACGCGCTTGATGAACTTGCGCTCGTAGATCGCCGGCCCGATGCGGCGCGCCAGCCAGTAGAGCACCGTGTCGCCGACGAAGACGCCCACGGCCAGGACGGCGCACGTCAGTCGCAGATCGGTGATCCCTCGCTGCGCCAGGATCGCGCCCGAGATGAAGACGATGTCCTCGGGAAGTGGGATCCCCATGCCGGCCGCGACCAGCGCCGCGAACATGAGGCCGTAGCTCCCCTGCTCGACGAAGAAGTTGACGGCCTGATCCACGAGGCCCTCACCCCGCGTAGGGGAACACGCGCAGGTCGTCGCCGAAGGACTGGAGCATGCTCCGATCCGTACGCGACTCGAAGGCCGAGAGCACGCCGGTCCCTGCCTGAACGACGTGGCCGGTGACGTGCATCAACGTCCCGCTCCGCGAGGCCTTGGCCGGGGTCAGCGAGAGATAGAGGTGCCCGCTCTCGGTCTGGAACGAGAGCTCCTTGGTGCGCCCCGCGATCAGCGCGGCCACGTCCCGGCCCAGCTCGTTGGCCTCCCGCCGCGTCACGCGCGAGCGCGCGCGCACGACGAAGCCTTCACTCACCAGCAAGAGCTGGGAGAGGAACACGGGATCACCCTCTCCGGGCTCCAGGTCTTCCGCCACGATGGCGAGCACGAACGCCTCGCACGGCAACTGCGCCGCTCCGATCACGGGCGGAGGATGACACGAATCGGTCATTTGGCATCGCGATGGATGTCGTGGGGGACGCCCGAGGGAGACGGGGGATGTCCTCCGTTCAGCCTCCGCAGAAACCGGAACCGGCTATCGACGGGTGCCGCGAGACTTCGCCCAGGCGAGAACGAGCACCATCGCCGTGAGGGCGAGGCCGCGCGATGCGGACGGCGCGCGGCCCCCCACCACGCACGACGAGCACCCCGCACGAGAGGAGCGCCCGGCGTCGTCGTCCGTGTCGGATCCGTCGGCAGGGCACGGTCCCGGTGGCGCGTCGTCGGGCACGCACATGTCGGCCTCGACGCATCGACCGAGCGGGCAGCCGCAGCCGGGCGCGGCCAGCGAGACGGTCGGAAAGCCCGGGCGCGCGCGATCGGGGACCGGCGTCTCGTGCTCGGGCCACCAGGCGTGGCCGAGCGCACAGTGCGACCCGGCGGCGCACGCAGGCGGATCGTGCGTGGAAGCGCCGCAGAGGATGGGGGTGCACGACGCGCCGGCGTGACCGCTCACCGGCCGCGTGCCCGCCGGACACTCCTCGGGGAGCGGCGGGATCGCGTCGGCACGGGCACGCGCCGCAGCGCTCAGCACGAGAACGAGCACGATCCAGCGCACCGCGCCGGTGTACCCCGGCCGCGCCCCGATGCGCCATCGCGCTCGTCACCCGCGCGGGTGCAGGCCGCAGACGGCCATCGGCCCGCTCGGGGGCGCGAGCACCTGGCACGTGTCGACGCGGTCGCGCGAGGCCACGTAGAGCCCCTCTCGGAACGCGAGCCCGCAGTGGCCGTGGTTGGGCCCCGGACCGCTGGTGGCGAAGGGAATCTGCTCGCCGTTCTGGATCCGGAGCAGCTCGCTCGGGCGGAACACGACCCGGTGGGAGCCGGCCCCGTTGAAGGCGAGCGGGGTGTCGTCGGCGTACATGCCGGCCGAGACGATGCACTCGTGATCGTGGCCGCTGCACGACGTGTCGTTGAGCACCACGGTGAACGTCGTCAGCACGTAGAGCGCCGTGCTCGCGTCGTCGGTCGGGCTTCCCGCGTCGGGCTCGGCCACCAGCACCGCCGCGTCGTGGGCCGGCCCGACGTCGGGCGCGGGCATCGCGGCGTCCGTCGCGCCCGTCGCCGCGTCGTCCGAGACCGAGAGGCGCGTCGTGCTCTCGGCGCAGCCGGCCAGGGTCCCGCCGATCCAGGCGAGCCCGGAGATCTCCAGGAAGGTTCGTCGTCGCATCGCGTCCTCGCCCGGCCGGGTATGCCGAGGCCGGGGAGCGAGGACGAGTTAATCGGCATTAAGGGCCTACATCGAGAGCCGCGTCCGCAGACCGCGGACCATCATCAGCTCGGCCGACGAGCTCAGGCCCGGCCGGAACGCCGGATCGGCGTCCTGCACCACGCGCACGAGCCAGAGGCCGTCGCCCAGATCGAAGCGGCCCCACGCCGTGAGCAGCGTGCCGTAGTCGCGGGTCCGCGTCCGGAAGCGCCAGCGCGCACCGTCGAGCGCGCCCGACTCCGCGTCGAGCGCGAGGACGCCATCCGACTGCTCGCGCATGTGCATCACGCCGGTCGTGCCGACGAGCGGAAGGTCGATGCCCCACTCGAAGCGCGTTCCGTCGTCGGACGGGAGCATCGTGGCGTGCGCGCCCTGGAGCAGGCCCTGCGTGAAGCCGTAGGGATCGAGGATCGCCGCGCGGGTGCGCGCCTCGTCGGTGTGGATCCGGCCCAAGCCCACCACGCGTCCCTGATCGCTTCCGTCGCTGGTCTCGACCCACATCAGATCGCCGCGCAGGAGCAGGTTCTCGTACGTCGTCGGATCGAAGCTCGGCTCGGCGGGCTCGCCCTCCGGGACCACGATGTGCTCGCGGTGATAGCTCGCGCGGCGCTCGGCCTCGGTGCGCGTGCGGAGCATCATCGAGAACGCCAGCGCGACGTGGATCGAGCGGTTCATCGTCGAGCTGGCTGCGGCGAGCTGCCGCGCGATGTAGTTCGCGTCGCGCAGGTCCATGCGCGAGCTCGTCATCACGAGCGAGCGGCTCGCGCCCTGCGGGATCACGCGCCAGACGGTGCGCCCCGTGCCGAGGTCACCGCCCTCGGAGCGCACCACGAAGCGGTAGCCGCGCCCGGGCTGATCGTCGGGCGGCGCGTAGCGCACCATCGTGTTCTGGCCGTGCAGCGTGAAGATCGACGTGTGCCAGGACCAGTCGTAGCTCTGGGAGTCGCCCTCCGCGCTCGTCACCGACACCGAGTCGAGCGCCGGCATGAACTCCGGGTAGTGCGCGGGCTCGCCGATCACGGAGGCCACGACGTCGGCCGGCGCCTCGATCTCGCACGCGATCACGATGGCCGGGATCTGCTCGCCGTAGGCGAACTCCACGAGCGAGACCACGCCCGTCTCGAGCAGCGGCTGGAGCAGCACGATCTCGGCGGGCGTGAACGTCGCGAGCGCGCGATCGGCCTCCCGCGTCGGCTCGTCTTGGGCGGCAGCGCCGGCGGCGAGAGAGAGAGACGAAGCGAAGAAGGCGCCCGCGAGCGCCGCACGAGAAAAGGAGCGCATCGCCCGACTTCGACGCGCGGGGCGCCCGGTTCTTCACGGGTGGCCCAAAGAAGCGAACGCCCACCTCTTTCGAGGCGGGCGTTCGTCGGTGCTTCACGCCGGCCGGCTCAGCACTCGCCGCCAGCGCGCGCCGCGAGCTCGTGCGCGAGGTCCGACGTGAAGGCGTCGAAGCTCGACTCGCAGATCGACTGGAGCACCACGCGGCTCCCCAGCGCCTCGGCGGCCCGGAGCGACTGCACGATGCGCCGGGCGGGCATCGCCATGCCGTTCGCGCTGGTGCACACCGAGAGCAAGCGCGTCGGCTGGGCGGGGTCGACCATCTCCACCATGGCCGGGTCGGCGAGCACCGCGGTGAGGTTCGAGGCGTCGCTCCCGGCCGGGACGCCCGCGATCGCGCCGATCACCACGTCCTCGGGGCGCGGGCGCAGCCCGACCAGGCCGTCGACCACGTCGCCGATCGAGACGAGGATCTCGGGGTGGTTGTGGCAGCGGAGGTTCAGATCCTCGCCGGCGAATCGCGGATCCTCGAGCCCGAAGAGGCCGGAGTCGGTCGTCGAGCAGTCGTCCTCGTCGGTCACGTAGAGAACGGCGAGGATCGAGCCGTCGCGCAGGAAGCCGGCGTTGCCCATGTCGCCCTGGCCCACGCGGCCCTCGGGGAACGTCGGCACCGTCCAGCCGGGTGCGGTGTACGAGGTGGGCGCGTTCGGAGAGAGGGCGAGCAGCGCCGACTCGAGCTGCTGCTCGAAGCCGCATCCCGTCGTGCCGAGCGCGGTCTCGCAGGTGATCTGCGCGACGAAGCCGCTGGTGCCCGCCGGATCGGCGGCCGAGAACGACGCGTAGGGCGGCGCGTAGGTCGGCGTCATGCACAGCAGCGTGTCGGCGGCCGGGCCGGGCGTGTCGCGCAAGAGGCCTTCGTCGCCGAACCCCTCGCACGTGGGGACGCCGGGGACGGCGGCCGCGCCGAGGTCCGTGGTGGTGATCCCGACGCGGATGTCGTCGAACGCCGCGACGTCCTGGGTGCCGTCGCCGTTCAGATCGCCGCTCGCCAAGCGCTGGAAGAGCGGGCCGAACTGCGACTGCAAGAGGGCCTGCTCCTCGGCCATCGAGTTGGAGTTGTCCACGACGACGAGCAGGTCGAGGCGGCCGACGGCCTCGCATCCGCAGGCATCGCCCTCGCACGCGGTCCCGACGAAGGTCGACGCCAGCGTCTCCATGCGGACGACGGCCACGTCGTCGAAGACCTCGGTCGGGTGCGGCGCGTAGGCGCCGTTCGCGCCGGCCACGTACGCCGTGGCGCGGGCCGGGTCGCCGTCGAACGGGACACGGAGCTCCAACGCGTCCGCGAGCACCAAGCCCGCCGGCTCGAAGCGCAGGAGCGGCGAGTACGTGGTGAACGGCACCGAGCCGGCGTCCTCGACGTGCACGGTGATCATGGTCTCCGTCGTGATCGCGCCCGCCGGCACGATGACGTGGAGGTCGGCGATCGAGAGATCGGCGCCGGCCGGGCCGACGAGTGCCGACGTGGACGCGCCGACCATCGGCCGCGCCGACGGCAGCACGTGCGTCTCGACGCAGGCCGTGGTGGGCATGGCGAGCGCGAGCAAGAGCCCGACGGTACCGAACATGTTGCGAGTGACCTTCTTGAGCATCCGAGCCTCCTCACCTTCTCGTCGTCGGGCGCGCGCGGCTTTTCCAACGCCTGCTCGAAAAAAGATCACGGCGCTCCGCAGCGCGTCGCATCCAGCGCGCACAGGCGCTGGCGAGCCTGCCCCGCGAACGAGCCGTCGGGCAGCTCTTCGAGGTAGCGCCCGAGCTCGGCCGCCTCGTCCGCGCCGGCGAAGCTGCGCGCGTGGAGGTAGAGCGCGGTCAGCCCGTGCTCTCCGTGCGGATCGAGCGCCATGAGCGCCTCGAGCGCGCGGCGGCGGCCCTCGGGATCGTGGGTGCCGTAGCCCTCCTCGAGATCCTCGAGCGCTGCGATGCGCTCGCTCGGGCTGCCCTGGGCGGCGACCTCCTCGAGAAGCGAGCGATCACCGCTCTCGGCGGCGGCGCGCGCGGCGGCCAGCGTCGGCGCGCTCGGTCGACGCTCCGGCCGTGACGTGGCCTCGGGGGTGCGCTCCGGCAGAGCGGCCTCGGCGCGCGCCACGGGGACCTCGACCGACTCCCCGACGCGCACGTCCTGCGCCGCGCCCGAGCGGAGATCGGTGACGCGGACCACGCCCTCGGTGACCTCCACGCGCGTGCTCGCCTCGCCGCGGATCACGACGAGCTCGGTGCCGACGATCTCCACGCGCGCGACGTCGGTGAGGATCGCGAAGTGCTCTTCGCCGCGATGCACCGGATGGAACGCGATGTGGACCTCGCCCCGGGCGAGCGTGATCGCCGCATGCTCGATCGCGTCGTCGTCGACGTGGACGAGCGAGCCCGCCCCCACCGTGAGCCGTGCATGCCCGAGCATCGCCGCGTCGGTCGAGAGCTCGCTGCCGGCACGGAGCGAGGCCAGGGCCGTCGTGGCCGGGGCCGGCGCGCTCTCGTGGGTCGCGACGGGCACCTCGTCCGCGCCGCGCGTCATCCACAGCGCGAGCGCGGCGGCGGCCGCGAGCCCGACGCCGAGCCCGACGAGCGGAAGCGGCGAGCGCGCCGGCGAGGCGCGCCGCGCCTTCACTTCGGCCAGCAGGCTCCGCTCGATCCGCGCGAGATCCTCGGCGGGCGCCGCCTCGCCTTGCATCATCGCCGCCAGCGCCTCCGCACTCCGGGGCTTCTCCGTCATGGCGACATCTCCTCTTCCGCGCTCGCGAGGAACGCATCGAGCCGCTTGCGCGCCGCCGTGAGGCGCGCGTGCAAGGTGGACACCCCGGTCGCCGTCATGTCGGCGACCTCCTGAAGCGTGTAGCCCTCGACCGCCGAGAGCACGAAGACCGCGCGCTGATCGGGCGTGAGCTCGGCCAGAGCGCGATCGACGAGCGAGCGCTGCTCGAGCGCTCCGTCGGGGCTCGGTGCCGGCGCACCGCCCGGGAGCCCGAAGAGCGCCGTCACCGTTCCCCAGCGCGCTCGACGCGCGCGGCTCCGTGCCAGGTCGAGGGCGCGCCGCGTCGCGATGCCGACGATCCAGCTCGCGAGGCTCGAGCGCGCATCGAAGCCCTCGGCGCCGTCGAACGCGGCGAGGAAGGTCTGCTGCACGACGTCGTCCACGTCGCCGTCCGCCGGGCCGAGGATGCGCATGGCGGTCCGGTGCACGCGGGCGCCGTGGGCGCGGAACACCTGCTGGGCCGCCGACGCGTCGCCCGCGCCGGCGCGGCGCAGCAGCTGCGCCTCGTCCAGGCGCGAGGTGTCGGGGATCCCGATCGCGGAGACCGCAGGCATCGCCCGATCGTCGTCCTGGGGGGCGCCGATTTCCAACCGGCCGCCGGGAATTCGTCGCGGGGTCACAGCGGGCCCACCCTCAGGCCCAGGCTGCCCCAGAGCGTGGCGACGTCCTCGGTGAGCACGAACGCGCCAGCCCGTTGAAAACGCACGGCATTGAAGAAGACGTCGGCGCCAAGCTCGAGGACGATCGAGAGCACGTCCACGAGGTGCACGCCCCCCTCGAGCTCCATCCGCATCCCTCCCGAGACGGTCGTCACCTCGAGCGGCGGCCCGTCGAGCGCCAGCCGCCCGATGCGGACGAGGGCATCGATGCCCACGCCGCCCCACACGGGCCCGGCCTCGAGCGGTAGGAAGCGCGCGCCTGCACCGACGGTCGTCAGCACCAGGTAGCGCAGCGCGTTGGCCGGCCCGAGCACGCGCCGCTCCTCGGTGAGCTCGACGTCGGCCTCGCCGACCACGCACCACCAGGTCCCGAAGCAGACCCCCGCCGCGAGCCCGGCGGCGCCGAAGCCCTGGTCGCGCTGCGTCGCGTAGAGAAGACGGGCCCGCGCCTCGAGGACGAGGCCCGGCGTGAGCGAGGGCTCGCGGTACGGCGCCGCGAGATCCGAGAGCGCGCTCCCGTCGAGCGGCGAGAGGTCCTGCTCCTCTACCTCCCGCGGCTCGGTCGGGGGCGCGGGATCGGACGGCGCCGCATCGGCCTCGAGCGCGAGCGCCAGGCTCGCCAGTGCGATGACCACGATCCGCCGCACCGCGCTCTCGTCGGACGGCCATCCGACCGCCGTGACGTGCCGCGCGCCCGAGCCGGCGGTCCCGAACGCCAGCACACGCTCGTCCACGCGCGCGAGGCCGAGCACGCCGGGCCCGAGGGGCGGCACGGTGCCCGGTAGCGCGGCGACCTCTTCCGCCGCGAGGGGCTCGCCCACCACGACCTCGCGCTCGATCCGCCGTGAGAGCCCGGTCGCGAGGGGCTCGGCGAGCGGCCCGAGGGCCGGATCGACGCGCAGCACGAGCGGGCTGCCGCTCGGCTGCGCGCGCGCGCTCGGGCTCGCGCCGAGCACGAAGAGCAAGACCAGCCAGGGCGCCCACCACCGCACGCACGCGGACGATAGCGCGGGCCGACGAGCGCGCCGCTGCGCGTGATCCTCGCGCCGAGGAGGCCGCGCTTCCGCGATCACCGGCCGCGCGTCAGCCGCGCTCGACCTGCACCGTGCCCTCGCCGAAGGGCGCCTCTCCGTAGTCGGACTCCGCCGGCACCTCGATGTCCAGCGCGGAGTCGTCGAGCGAGACGTCCCCGTCGAGCACCTCGATCTCCAGGGAGCGGGTGTGATCGCAGGCGACGGTGAGCTCCCAGTGCGCGCTGCGCGAGTCCTGGACGCGCTGCGTGCGAGCCAGCTCGACGCCATCTTGTCGGACGATCGCGAAGGGATCGGGCGCGCCACCACCGACGTCCCACGGCTCACCGGAAGGCTTGGAGCGCGGCAGGTAGACGTCGATGCGGAGCCGACAGCTGTGCCCGAGCGTCGGTGTCGGTGGCGGCGGTGGCGGCGACGAGGGGGGCGCCTGCGGCGCCGCGCCACCTCCGCTGGGCGGCGCCGGGAGGTAACAGCAGGCGGTGATCAACGCGCCGAGCGAGATCCACGCGGCGACGGGTCGAAGGCTTTCCGCGGAGCAGCCCCACATCGGGCGACTGTACTGCCGCCGCCGATCGCCTGCACCCGCGTGGCGCGGAGCCCTCCGAGATGCGACGTTCCTCGCAGGTGATGACGCGGACGGATCGAGCCTTCGCGATCTCTCGAGCGCTCGCCCTCGTGCTCGTGCTCGCGGTGCCCACACGCGTGCGTGGCCAGGACGCGCCCGTTCCGCCGGAGATTGCGGCGCTCGTGCGCAGCGGAGACGACGCCGCGGCGCTCGCGGCCCTCACCGCCTTGCCCGAGCGCGATGGCGCGGCCCACTACCTCGAAGGACGCCTGCACGAGCGGCGCGGCGAGCTGAGCGAAGCCGCCGCCGCGTTCGCGCTCGCCACCGGGCTGCCTGGCGCGCTCGCCCGCGACGCGGACCTCCGTCGCGGCCGCGCTCTGCTCCATGCTGGCGATGCGGAGGGCGCGGAGGCCGCGCTCGCCCCGCTCGCGCCGGGCGACGCCCTCGTCCGCGCGCTCGTGGCCGAGGCGGTGCTCGCCCGAGGAGATGCGGCGCGCGCCCGGCCGCTGCTCGAGGCGGTGATGATCGACGCGGCGCGCGACGTCGATACGTTCGCGGCGCGGATGGAGCTGGCGGAGGCGCAGCTCGCCCTCGGCGACCGCGAGGCCGCGACGCGAACACTGCGCACGCTCGTGGTGGCCCGTCCCGAGCACCCGGATGCAGACGAGGCGATGGCGGCGCTGCGGCTGCTCGATCCCGACGTCACGCTCACGCTCGAGGAGCACCTCGATCGCGCCGAGCGGCTGACGCAGGCGCATCGCGCCGCCGACGCCACCGCCGAGCTCGAGGGAGTCCCGACGCCGCGCACCGGCGCCGCGCGCCTCTTGCACGTGCGCGGCATGGCGCTCTTCGAGGCGCGCCGCTACGAAGACGCCGCGGAAGTGCTGCACGACGCCGCCGCCGCGCGCGGCAGCACGACGGTGGCCACGGACGCGTTCCACGCCGCCCGTGCCCTGCTCCGCGACGGACAGAGCGTGGCGGCACGCCGCGCGCTCCGCGCGTTCGTGCGCGCGCACGCGGACGATCCGATGGCCATCGAGGCCGAGTACCTCGCGGCGCGCAGCGAGCTCGATCAGGGTGGCGCCCACGCGGCGCGCGCGATGCAGCGCTTCGTCGACGGGCCCCGGGGTCGCCAGCCGACCGACTTCGGCCGCGAGGCGCGCTTCTCGCTCGCGATGGCGGCGCTCGATGCCGAAGACGCGGTGGACGCCGCACGGCGCTTCGAGCTCTACCGCACGAGCGTGAGCCGCGAGCTCGATCGCCACCGCGCCGACTACTGGCGCGCGCGCGCGCTCGAGCAGGCGGGCGAAGGGCGGGTGGCCTTCGATCTCTATCGCCGCCTGGCGCGCGAGGAGCCGCTCGGCTGGTACGCGATCCTCTCGCGCGGACGGCTGGTCGACGCCGGCGAGCCCGAGCCGGCGCCGCTGACCGGCGCCGCGCTTCCGGACGAGCCCGCACCGCCCTTCGCCCTGCCCGAGGACGCGGCGCTCTACGCCGGCCTCGGGCTCGATCGGGACGCCGCCGATGCGCTGCGCCGTGCCTCGACGGGCCTGCATCGGAGCGATCCCCCGCGCGCGCTCGCGGCCGGCTACCTCTCTCTCTTCGACTTCCGTGACGCGTATCGCGTGGCCGCCTCGGAGAGCGCGCTCGAGCATCCGCCGAGCGGCGCCGCGCAGTGGGCCTGGGACGCCGCGTACCCACGCGCGTTCGAGACCGCCGTGCGCGAGGCCGCGCGCGTCACGCGCATCGAGCCCGAGCTCGTCTGGTCGGTCATGCGCCAGGAGAGCACGTTCGATCCCGAGGTCGTGAGCTACGCCGACGCCATCGGGCTGATGCAGCTGATGCCGGCGACGGCCGCCGCCGTCGCTCGTCGCACGGGCACGAGCTACGCGCGGAACCTGCTCTTCGATGCGACGACCAACGTGCGCCTCGGCACCGCCTACCTCGCCGAGCTCCACCGCCTCTACGGCGTGCCCCTCTGCTTCTCGGCCTACAACGCCGGCGAGCACCGCGTCGAAGAGTGGCTCGCGCGCGGCGAGCGCGACCTCGATCGCTTCGTCGAGGACATCCCGTACGCGCAGACGCGCAACTACACGCGCCGCGTCACCGCGAGCCTCGCCCACTACCGCTTCCGCGACGCGCCCGATGCCGGCTGGCCCGACCTCGGCCTCCCCGCGCGCGTCGGCCACGCGCCGTGACGCCGACGGCCGGGTGCCGGCTGGGCCAGGCGTCGGCCGCGAGCCCGCGCGCGAGGGGCGTGAGCGCGAGCGAGGCACACGCGTAGAGAAGCGGAAGCCAGGGCGCCACGCCGAGGAGGCGAGCGTCCGCGTACGAGAAGGCGCCGCCGTGCACCAGCAGGATCTCGACGAGCGCACCGCCGAGCGCCGCGAAGGCCGCGTGCGCCGCGGCGTGGGCCATCGGGGGACGACCGCTGGCGAGGTACGTGGCGACGACGAGCGCGGCGAGGACGAGCGCACACACGGCGCCGCGAAAGACGCCGCTCGCGAGGTAGGCCCCGACGAAGAGCCCGAGCGCCGCGAGGGCGCGCCCGGGCGTCGGCGGCGGGACGACGCGCCCGAGGGCGCGCTCGACCACGACGGGGAAGGTGCCGACCGAGACGCCAGCCGCCGTGAAGAGAGGTACGGTCCACGCCGCGATCCCGAAGCGCCACGGGCTCGCGTACCAGGTCGTTCCGGTCGCGACGTGCCATGCGTCCAGAGCGACGCCGAGCGTCGCGCCGAGCAGGCCGAGGACGAGTGCCGCCCGCGAGAGGCTGCCGCGCATCGCGGAAGAGGATAGCGCGGAGTGACAGGTGTCGCCGAACGCGCGACCTCGACGGGGTGTGATCGGTGGCGGTGCTCAGCGGCGACGCGCCGCGATCCCGGCCTTGATGCCGCGTCCGAGCAAGCTCGGACGCTCGCCCTCCCCCTCTGGGCGCTGCTCACGGCCGGTCGGCCGCTGCGCTGCGTCCTCGAAGAGCAGGCCTATAGCCAATTGGCTATAGGCCCCGCCGCCAGGCGACGCCTGAAGACCGGTCTCACGACGCGACATGCAGCAGGCCTCGACCGTTCTGCGCAGCCGCCCCGTTGCAAGACTTCACCACCGCGCTGGATCACACCCACCTCGACGCGGATGGGACGAACTGCCTCGCTCGAAGACGAGGCTGACTGCGCGCGCAGCGGCGGGTACGCTCCCGCCCATGATCAAGCCCGGTGATTCCCTCCCCGAAGCCACTCTCTTCGAGTCGACCGAGCTCGGCGAGTTCTGTCCCGTCGCGCCCGCGAAGGTGAGCACCACCGAAGCCGCGAAGGGCAAGCGCGTCGTCGTGTTCGGGCTGCCGGGCGCGTACACGCCGACGTGCTCGGCCAAGCACGTGCCGGGCTACCTCGCGCACCTCGACGCGCTCAAGGCCAAGGGGGTCGACGAGGTCTGGTGCGTGAGCGTGAACGACGGCTTCGTGATGGCGGCGTGGGCGAACGACGAGAAGGCGCTCGGCAAGATCCGCTTCCTCGGCGACGGCAGCGCGGAGCTGGCCAAGAAGCTCGGGCTCGACGTGGAGATCCCCGGCATGGGCGTGCGCATGAAGCGCTTCTCGATGCTGGTCGATCAGGGCGTCGTGAAGACGGTCAACGTCGAGCAGCCGGGCAAGTTCGAGGCCTCGAGCGCCGAGACCATGCTCGGGCAGCTCTCGTGAGCATGCCGCCTCCCGCCGCGGACGAGCACGCGCTGCGCGTCGATCTCGCCGCCTGCTACCGCCTCATCGCGCTCTTCGGCTGGGATGATCTCGTCTTCACGCACATCTCGGTGAAGCTCCCCGGCGAGGAGGCCTTCCTCATCAACCCGTACGGGATGCTCTTCGACGAGATCACGGCCTCGTCGCTCGTGAAGATCGACGCGAGCGGGAACAAGCTCGCACCGAGCCCCTACCCGGTGAACCCGGCCGGCTTCGTCATCCACAGCGCGATCCACGCGGCCCGCTCCGACGTCGCGTGCGTCCTGCACACGCACACGGTCGCGGGTGTCGCCGTGTCCTCGCAGCGGGACGGGCTCTTGCCTCTGTCGCAGCAGAGCACGATCGCGCTCGCTTCGATCGGCTACCACGACTACGAGGGCATCGCGCTCCGGGACGACGAGAAGCCGCGCCTCGTGCGAGATCTCGGCGAGGCCACCTGCCTCGTGCTCCGCAACCACGGCCTGCTCACCGTCGGGCCGAGCGTCGCGGACGCGTTTCTCCAGATGTACAACCTGCAGCGCGCCTGCGAGATCCAGATCGCTGCGCAGGCCGGCGGCGCCGCGCTGGTGAGCGTCGATTCGCGGATCGTGCAGGGCGTCCGCTCGAACGTCGCGGCCGTGACGCGCGGCCTCGGCGGCGCGCTGGCGTGGCCGGGTCTCTTGCGCCGGCTCGACCGCGTGCTTGCCGGCTACGCGGACTGATGGACGAAGGCGAGCGGAGCGCGCCGGCCGAGGGCGCGAGCTCGCCGCGGCGGCCGACGATGACGTGATCTATCGGCGCGACGGGGGCCGGGGAGCGCTCGTCCGTCGCTACAATGGCCGGGTCATGCAACGCACCCCACTGGCTCTCGCGCTCGCCGCTCTCACCGTGTCGACCGCGCTCACCGGCTGCAGCTCCCCGACCTCGCGCGCCCCCGATGCGGCGCTCGGCCGCGACTCGGGCGCGGCGGTGATCGACGCGAGCCGGGGCGATGCGAACCGAGACGCGTTCACCTCGGGCACGCCCTCGTTCGTCTACGGCAGCACGCGCTCGGCGCTCTACCGTCTCGACGTCGACTCCGGCACCGTGAGCCTCGTCGGCGACTACGACTGCATCTCGCTGTCCACGGACGTCGCCGACAGCGGCGACGGAATGACGGACATCGCGATCGACGGCAACGGGCGGATGCTCGGGGTCGGCCGCGGCGCGCCCGGCGCCGACGGACACGTCCTCGTGACGGTCGACGAGACCCGCGGCAGCTGTACCCAGATCGGGCCCGTGCTCCGGGACGGCCAGCCTTCACGCGTCCAGGGCCTGAGCTTCGTTCCGGTCGGCACGCTCGATCCGAGCGCCGAGGTGCTGATCGGCACGGACGGCTCGGGCGCCTACTTCAGGATCGATCCACGGACGGGCGCGGCGACCACGGTGGGCATCATCATGACCGGCACGGACACGCGGGGCGGAGATCTGGTCTCGGTGCACGACGGATCGACCTGGATGATCACCAGCGACAACGCCTTGGTGACCTTCGATCTGGCGACCGGCGCCGGCCTCAGCGAGCGCGCCGTGACCGGTCTTCCCGCGGGCGAGTCGATCGGGTGGGGCATGGGCTTCTGGGCTGGGCGCGTGTACGCGTTCAGCTTCATGGGCCGGCTCTACGCCGTCGACCCCGTGAGCGGCGCGGCGGTCGAGATCCCCATCCAGGACGCGCCGCCGGACCTCTCGTTCCGCGGCGCGGCCGTCACGACGTTCGCCCCGCTGATCTGACTCGGGGCCCTCGGGACGTCAGAACACGCAACCGACGGTGAGTGGCTCGGACCACGCGCGCGCTCCGTCGGGCACCCCGGGGCCGGTGAGGACGAGCGCGACCCGAACCGGCGTTCCGCAGGGGACGATGTCGCAGCCCGAGAGCCCGGCGCCGCCCGCGAGGGAGCCCGCCACCTTCGAGAACGCGACCGACTGCGTGGCGCCCGGGGCGATCGCGGGGAGATCGATCGGATCCACGTCGAAGGTGGCGAGCGTCTGTCCGCCCAGCAACTGGACGAGCAGCCCGCTCTCGACGTGGAGCGGCCCGAGCGGCGAGCCCGCATCGTTGGTCACCCGAAGGGTGCCGGTGATCGGCAGCGGATCGGGAGGCACCGCGGGCATGCAGTCCTCGCTGAGCGTCGTGACGAGCGTCATCGCCGTGAACGAGACGCTCGCATCGTTGGGCGCCGGCGCGTCGAGACCGACATCGACCACGCTCGCGTCGTCTTCGACCGGTGCGGCATCGTCGCCGACGTCGGCCGTGCTCGCGTCGACGGCCCCGGCATCGGGGCCCGCCGACGGTGAGCTGCACCCCGGCGAGATCGACGCGAGCAAGAGCAGCGCCGCGCATCCACGCGCGTAGGAGGAGGAGGAGAGCATCAGGCGCCGCCTTTCACGTTCACGGCATCGGCCGGGCGAGGGTCTCGGGCGCGACCCAGTAGATGGCATCGCCGTTGTCGTCGGCCACGTACATGCGACCGTCGGCGCCGAACGCGATGTCGGCCGGACGCAGCATGCGCGCCGCCGCGGTGTTCTGGACGCCGAAGCCCCCGAAGAAGAGCGTGAAGCCATCCGTCGGTACGTGCGTCGTCGGATCCGTGGGCGTGCAGTAGACGCCCTCCCCCTCCCACGGCGGCGACGTGTAGAAGCTCCCGTGCTGGGCCAGACAGAACGCGCCGTTCATGGGGCCGGTCCACACGCCGGGCTCCCAGTCGAACCCGAAGGGCGAGTTGCCGAGCGGGACCACGATGTCCTCCGCGGTGACGGCGCTGCAGTCGGTCCCCGACACGGCCGGCAGGTCGGGCCCGGCGCAGCAGGGGTAGCCGTAGTCGGTGGCGGCCCGGAGCACGAAGACCTTCTCGCGCGCGCCGTACGAGCCACCGCCGTCGTCGCCCATCTCCGTCACGACGCAGAGGTCGGTGCCCGCGCGGCAGCGCACGTACATGGGGTTGCGTAGACCGGTGGCCAGCGTCGTCGGCGCGCCGCTCGTCAGCTCCGCCACGTAGCCCGTGTCGGTGGAGGGGCACGCGGAGTAGACGACGCCGTTGGACACGTACATCGTCCCGTCGCTCGCGCGCGCCAGCCCGTGCGTCCAACGGCCTGGCGTCGGGACCGCGCTGATCACCTGCGGGGTCTCGCTCGCGGCGCGCTGGCCCGCGGTGTAGCCGACGCGCATGACCGAGCTCGTGGTCGTGAAGTACACCGCATCGGGGGCGAGCACGATGCCGTGCACGTCGGGCACGCCCGAGACGAACGTGTGCACCTCGGCCACGCCGTCGAGGTCGTCGTCCGAGAGCACGAGGATGGCTCCCGGCCCACCGCTCGCCCCGCCCGGCGTCGCGAGCGAGGGGGCGCTCACGAACAGATCGCCGTTCGGCGCCGCCGCGAGGACGCGCGGCTCCATCACCGGCGAGTGCGAGAGCACGCCGTCGGGCGAGGCCGCGAAGAGCCGCGCGCAGTAGCCCGCGGGCAGCACGGCCTCGGGCACGGGCATGCCGACGCTGCACCACGTGCTCCCCGGCGGAGCTCCGGTGTCGTTCGCCCACGCGTCGTGGGTGGCCGCGTCGTGGGTGCCCGAGTCGCCGGGCCCCGTGTCCGCCACGCCGGAGTCGAGGGGAAGCGGCGCGGGGGGCGTCTCGCATGCAGGAGTGCAGAGCGCGAGCACGGCGACGGCGAGCGCCGCATGCGCGCGGATGGAGTGTCGGGCCACGTCGGTCGTTCCTTTCGTCATCGCGGCGCTCCGGCCGCGATCCACGCGTGCAGCACGTTCGCCTCGGAGAGCGTGAAGCCCTCCGAGATCGGAGAGAGCGGCGGCATCGGCTCGCCACACGGCCGACCGGGGTCGGCGCATCCGGGCAGCTGCGCGTAGCAGCCGTCGAGCTTCAGCCAGAGGAAGCTCCACTCCGGGTGGCCCGGCGCGACGCGCGGGATCGACGGGTACAGCGCCGATGGATGGTCGACGAGATCGTCG
The DNA here is from genome assembly GCA_044223665.1 of Sandaracinaceae bacterium. GTDB lineage: Bacteria > Myxococcota_A > Polyangia > Polyangiales > Sandaracinaceae > JBBSAT01. The sequence goes on from JBGALT010000015.1 coordinate 60,072, forward strand.
TAGAGCGAGGGGCCGACGAGCTCGAGCTGCCCCTGGCCGCCGGGCCCGTGGCACACGGCGCCGGCCGCACAGCGCCGCACGAAGAGCGCCTGCACGTCGGCGAACGTGGCCGCGCCGCCGACGTCGATGAGCTCCGGCCCGCAGTCGATGCTCGGCCCCGCGTCGGGCGGCACGCTCGCACTGTTTCCGCATCCGACCAGCCCGACGAGGGCGAAGACCCAACGGCAAGAAGCCACGGGAGGGCCATGCGCGCCGAGAGCCTCTCTCCCACGGGCAAAACTCACAGCGAGCCACGCGCCGCCGAGGGGATCGCGACGCGTGGTCGCGGTGCTTGCCGGGCGGGCGCCTCCGGACCTACCCGGCCGGCGTTTGCGCGTAGGATGGGCGCGCTTGGCCACCACGCTCGGCCCGGGGAGCCGCATCGCCGATCGCTACGCGATCGACGGCGTCCTCGCGTCCGGCGGAATGGGCATCGTGTACCGAGCGACCGACACCCGCCTCTCCCGGCCGGTCGCGGTGAAGGTCCTGCTCTCGCAGCTGGGCGCCGAGCCGAGCCAGCTCGCGCGCTTCGAGCGCGAGGCCATCGCAGCGGCCCGGCTCAGTCACCCCGGGATCGTCCAGGTCCACGACTTCGGTCGCACCGACGCGGGGCTCGCCTACCTCGTGATGGAGCTGGTGGGCGGCGTCACCCTCGCCAAGGTGCTCGACGGCTCGCGCTTGGCGACGAGCCGCGCGATCGACGTCGGCGCGCAAGCGCTGTCCGCGCTCGGCGCGGCGCACGCGGCAGGGATCGTCCATCGCGACCTCAAGCCCGGCAACATCATGCTCGTCCCGCTGGGCGGCGGCCGCGAGCACGTGAAGCTCCTCGACTTCGGCATCGCGCAGCTCAAGGCGGGCGAGGGCTACGCGCGGCTCACGGCCACCGGCGAGATCCTCGGCACGCCCTCGTTCATGGCGCCCGAGCAAGCGCGCGGCGAGCCGAGCGATCCGCGCACCGACGTCTACGCGATGGGGATGGTGCTGTGGTGCTGCGTGACCGGCCGCATGCCCTACGCGCCGCTGCCGATCGCGAAGGTGGTCACCGCGCTCCAGACGCAGATGCCCCCGCGGGCCGACGCGATCGCGCCCGAGGTCTCGAAGGCGCTGGCGGACGTGATCGAGAAGGCCATCCAGAAGGCGCCGGCGCAGCGGTTCGACACGGCCGAGGAGCTCGCGGCCGCGCTCGGTGCTGCGGTAGGCGCGACGAGCGCGCCGGCGCCTCTCTTTCCGCGCACGAGGCAGGCGCCGGCCACACCGCTCACGACGGCCACCGTTCCGGCGCGCCCGGGCGCGATCGCGCCGCCCGCGACGGCGGCGCCCGCGCCAGGGCCGGGGCTCTCTCCTCCGGGGCTCGCTCCTCCCGGGCTCTCTCCCGCGCCCGCGCCCGCGCCCCTTCCCGCAGCCAGTCCGGTGCCGACGCCCGCCGCGATCGCACCCACTGCGATCGCCCCCGTCGTGCACGCGCCCATCGGTGCGGCACCCGTCGCGGCGCTCGCGCCACCTCGGCCCAAGAAGCGGTGGTGGCTGCGCATCTTGATCACGCTCTTCGCCCTCGGGGCCCTCGCGGCGCTGCTCGTCGTCGGCCTCGTGGTGGCCATCGGCGTGTGGGGGCTCGAGGCGTTCATGAGCCTGCCGAGCGCCGAGCGTCCGGCAGCCGGCATCGTGGACGGCGCGTCCGTGCAGACCTGTGAGGCCGCCGCGCGCTGCTGCGAGGCCGCAGGCGGCTCGAGCTGCCAGAGCTACCGCACGCCGCCGCTCGACGTGGCGGACTGTCGGCTCGGCATCGGCGCGTTCGGCGACGCGCTCGCGAGCCGCGGCGAGGACGCCGCGATGTGCGCGCCGGGCTACGACGGGCCGTGAGCGCGCGACGCGCGAGGGACCGAACGGGACCGTCGATCAGCCGCAGGCGTCGGCGAGCGGATACAGGCGCCGGTTCTCCAGCGTCATCCGCCGGGCCAGTTGCTCGAAGCACGCCAGCACGTCGAGGATGAAGGCGCGCGGCTCGGCGCTGACGTGCTCGCTCGCGGGCCAGCGCTGCTCGAGGCGGTCGAACGTCTCGTAGAGCGGCCGCACGTCGGCGAGCAGCGTGGTCGCCTCTCGGCGCACCTCTTCGTCGGCATGGGCGAGCAGGTCCGGATAGAGGGCCTCGTTCTCCATGCGCGCGTGCACACGGAGCTTGCCGCCGAATCGCGCGAGCGCCGTGCGCACGCCGCGCGGATCGCGCTCGATCTCCTCCAGCGAGAGCCGCCCTCGTAGCTCCGCGGCCAGCGCCGCCAGCTCGGCGTGCTGGCGCCGGAACCTGTCCGTCCGTCGCATGAACGAAGCTACGGCCGGGGCGCGGGTTCGGATCGACCTCCACGGGGCGTTTCTGCGATTCTCCCCCCGATGGCGCGCTCGCTCGTTTCCCAGCTCTTCGCCCGCAAGCCGATTGCCGACCTCGCACCCGAGGAGGAGGGCCAGCACGGCCTCACCCGCAGCCTCGGCGCGATGGATCTCGTCTTCCTGGCCATCGGCGCGGTGATCGGCGCCGGCATCTTCGGCTCGATCGGCACCGCGGCTGCGGGCGAGGTGCGGGTCGATGCCGAGGGAGTGAGCCACGTGGTGCGCTACGGCGCCGGCCCCGCCCTCGTCGTCTCGTTCCTCCTGCTCGGCGTCGTCTGCGGCCTCTGCGCGCTCTGCTACGCCGAGCTCGCGTCGATGATCCCGCAGGCGGGCAGCGCCTACGCCTACTCGTACGCGACGCTCGGCGAGCTGATCGCGTGGATCATCGGCTGGGACCTGATCCTCGAGTACGCGGTGGGAAACGTCGCGGTCGCGATCGCGTGGGGCAACTACTTCCAGTCGCTGCTCGAGGCCGCCGGCATCGGCCTGCCGCCCTGGCTCGTGCACGGGTACTTCGACGTCTCGCTCTCGACCAACCCCGAGGTGCACGCGCTGCTCGAGAGCGCGCCGCACGTGCTCGGGATCCCGGTGCTCGTGAACCTGCCCGCGTTCGTGATCGTCGGCGTGATCACCGGCCTCTTGCTCGTCGGGGTCAAGGAGAGCGCCCGGGCCAACAACGTGATGGTCCTCGTGAAGCTGGGTGTCCTGGCCCTCTTCTGCGCGATGGGCGCGACCCGCATCGACACGCACTACTACTCGCCCTTCGCGCCGAACGGTTGGACCGGCATCCACCAGGGCGCCGCGGTCGTCTTCTTCGCCTACATCGGGTTCGACGCGATCTCGTGCGCCGCCGAGGAGACCCGGAACCCGCAGCGGAACCTCCCCATCGGGATCCTCGGCGGGCTGGCGATCTGCACGGTGATCTACGTGCTCGTCGGGCTGGTCATCACCGGCATCGCTCCCTGGCAGCGGCTCAACGAGCAGGGCGACCCTCTGGCGTTCGCGCTCGAGTACGCCGGCCTGCCGGTCGTCGGATGGCTCGTCAGTTTCGGCGCGGTCGTCTCGATGACCGCGGTGCTGCTCGTGTTCCAGTACGGCCAGCCGCGCATCTTGTTCGCGATGGCCCGCGACGGGCTCTTGCCCGAGAGCGCCGCGAAGCTGCATCCGAGGTTCCGCACGCCCTGGGCGATGACGATCCTCACCGGCGTCCTGGTCGGCGTGGGCGCGCTGATCGGCGACGACGACGTCACCTACGACCTCACGAACATCGGGACGCTCTTCGCCTTCTTCCTCGTCGCGATCGGCGTGATGGTGCTGCGCGTGAAGGATCCCGAGCGGAAGCGCTCGTTCCGCGTGCCGGCGGTGTGGGTCGTGGCCCCGGCGGGCGCGGCCGCGTGCATCTACACGATGGCCGGCCTGCCCGGCGAGACGTGGATCCGCTTCTTCGTCTGGCTCGCGATCGGCCTCGTGGTGTACGCGGTCTACGGCTTCCGCCGCTCGCGCCTGCGAGGCCGCTGATCGCTCGCTCTGCCCGAGCGGGCCGACGCCGTCAGAGCGGGAAGCAGTTCCGCGTGAACGGATTGCACGCGGCCAGGCACTGCGGCTCCATGTAACACATGCACGAGCCCGCGACGCAGTGGCTCGAGAGGCCCGAGTCACACGCGCGGCCGCAGCTGCCGCAGTTGTCCATGCTCGTCTGCGTGTTGATGCAGAGGCTGTTGCAGCACGACTGGCTCGCCGTGCAGGTGCGGTTGCACGCGCCGCAGTGAGCGACCGACGACGACGGGTCGACGCACGCGTTGTTGCAGCAGAGCATCGGGGCGGCGCACGGGGCGCCGCTGCCGCACTGGCAGTGCCCGGCGACGCACGTCTCGCCGGACGAGCATGCCGGCGTGCACGTCGCCGGAGGCTGGCAGACGCCGCCGATGCAGCTCTCGCCGGCGCTGCAGGGGTGGTTGCACATGCCGCAGTGGTTCGTGTTGGTGTCGGTGCTCACGCACCCGCCGCCGCAGCACTCGGTGGCGCCGCTGCAGACGGGGCCCGCCCCGCAGTGGCAGGTGCCACCGCTGCACGTCTCGCCGGAGCCGCACGCAGGCGAGCACATCGCGCCGCTGTCCGGCGTGGCCGCGTCGCGACCCGCATCGCGCGGGCCGGCGTCGCCGGGGCCGGTGTCGGGCATGCCGCCGGTGTCCGGCGCCTCGCTCGCGTCGGGCGCCTCGCCTGCATCCGCGCCGGTGTCGCTCGCGCCGGTGTCGGTCGCACCACCGTCGACCGCGCCGCCGTCGCGGCTGCCCCCGTCCATCGGGCGCCCGGAGTCGCGCCCTCCTCCGGTCGGGTCGTCGTTGCCGACGGCGCACCCCGGCGCGAGCCACGCACCGAGCAAGAGCACGAGAAGCGCACGTGCAGACATCGAGGACCCCATCGGCGAGAAGAAAGGCGCGCTGCGGCGGCAGCGGGGCGGGAGCGAGAATCGTAACGTTGCGTCAGATCGCCGATCAAGCGAGGTTCCGCACGATGGCGCCCGACTCCGACGAGAAGAAGCTCCGCGGACATCCGCTCGAGCACCCTTTTCACGTCGTCCTGCACGAGCCGGAGATCCCCCCCAACACGGGGTCGGTGGCGCGCACGTGCGCCGCCACCGGGAGCCCGCTGCACTTGATCCGGCCGCTCGGGTTCCGCATCGACGAGCACGCGGTGAGGCGCGCGGGCCTGGATTACTGGCACTTGGTCGACGTGCGCGTGCACGACGACTGGCGCGCATTCCGCGCCTGCGAGGCATCCCGCCGCATCCACCTCTTCTCGGCCAACGCGTCGGCGAGCTACCTCGCGGCCGACTTCGCGCCGGGCGACGCGCTCGTCTTCGGCAAGGAGTCGGTCGGCCAGCCGGCCTGGCTCCTGGCCGAGCATCCCGACACGACCTGGGGGATCCCGACGATCGGCCCGGTGCGATCGCTGAACCTGTCGAATGCCGTCTCGATCGTCCTCTACGACGCCCTACGCCGCCAGGGCGCGCTCGACCGTCCCGAGCATCGGTGACCGATCGGCGCCAAGCGCGCCCGCCCCCTGGAAATCGCCGACCGCCCGTCGCATGCTGAATCGCACGCTGCGAGCCACGTCTTGTGCGGGATGCGCGCACGACGATGGCGCGCGCACGAGGCCCGCATGTCCTTTCGCCCGAGCGTCTCGTCCTCCCGCCGCGCCGTGCTCACCGCGTGCTTGGCGATCGTGTCGTCTGCGTCGTGCTGGCTCCCTCGCGCGCTCGCGCAGGACGATGCGCTGGCGATCGACGTGGTCGGACGGCCGAGCTGGGCCGAGACCGTCGCCGCGCTCGAGCACGACGTCGGCGCGCAGGGCACGCGGCTCTCGCTGCGCGTGGTCGATCGGCACGGCCAGGTCGCGCCCTGCGGCTTCTACGCGCTGACGTTCGACGAGGCCGGCGCGCGCGCGTTCCAGGTAGGCACGTGCGACCCCGCGACCAGCGCGACCGAGGTGACGCTCGTCTCGCGCACCGACCTCTTCTCGCACGAGGGCGTCGTCCCGACACCGCGCACGATCCGGCTCACGGCGACGGAGGTGCGGCGCGGCGACGAGGCGGGCGGCGCCGCCCAGACCGGCGGCGCGGCGCTCGACTGCTCGGTCGGCGTCCGTCCCTACCTCGACGATCTGGAGCACGGCACCGTCGTGTTCCTGCAGCGCGACCGCTTCGACGTCCGCCCGGCCGACACCTCGATCTCGGTGGAGGCCTGGAGCGACGGCTGGTCGCTGCGCGGTCGCGCGCGGGCGGAGCTGACGATCGCGTACGACGTCGTGGAGCGTGCGAGCGGGGCCGTGGTGCTCCACTCGCAGGCGACGCTGATCTGCACCGACGCACCGCAAGGAACGGGCGGCGTCGTGACCCCTCGCCACGAGCGCACGTTGGACGAACGGACCGAGCAGGTGCTCGTGATGTCGGGGGATGATCCGGGCCGCGCCGCGGAGGTGATCGCGGTCGTCGACGTCTCGGGCACGCAGGCGAGCGGCGCGCAGGGCCTCTGGCTGCTGCGCCGGCGCGCCGCCGAGCTCCACGCCGATGCGATCGTGGGCGTCGAGCTGCACCGGGGAACGCGCCGCGGGCCGGCCCGCCTCTCGGGCCTCGCCGTCCGCTACCTGGAGCACTGACGTGGGGGGCGACGTCCACTCGCTGCCGCTCGTCTCCTTGCTGCTCGGGACGATCTCGTCGATCGGCACGCGCGCACGCCGCGGCCGTCCTGGGTGTCACCGTCGCGCCCTACCCGGCCCCGCAGTCGCAGGCCTACGTGGAGCCGGTTCCGTACGCCGCGCCCGACGCCATCGAGCACGTGCAGCTGATCGCGGGCATGCCGGCTGCCACGTGCGAGGTGATCGGCCTCGTCTCGGCGCTCGCGCTGCCCGGCGGCGGCGATGCGGCGCTGGCCGAGCCCGTGCGCGCGCCGCTGCGCTGGGCGCGGACGCGGTCGTGCACGTGCGCCTGCACGTCGAGGGATCACCGGGCGACGAGGTCGGTATCGGGCGATCCAGCGTGGGAAGCGATGCTCGACGACGCGGCCGGCCCCTGGCAGGACGGCGTGCGCGTCAGCGGCGAGGCGGTGCGCTTCCGCGAGCCCATCGTGGAAGGACGCCGCTACCTCGTGGTGGGGCGGATCGGCGTGACCGATCGCGCCGGGCACGAGCACGAGGCGCTCGAGCGCCTCGCCTCGCGCGCACGCTCGATGCGGGCCGACCTCGTGATCGACATCGAGGTCACGAGCCAGGGCGCCGACCGCCCGTTCGAGGTGCACGGAACGGCGATTCGCTTCATCGAGTAGGCGCGCGCGCGTGGTAGGGAGGGGCATGACCACGCGCACGCTCACCGCCATCGCCGGCAACAGCCAGCGCCTCGACGGAGGCGCGATGTTCGGCAACGCGCCCAAGCCCGTCTGGGAGAAGTGGATCGCGCCCGACGAGCGCAATCGCATCCCCCTCGCGTGCCGCGCGATGCTCATCGAGGAGAAGAGCGGAGGCGCGACCAAGCGCATCCTCTTCGAGACGGGGATCGGCGCGTTCTTCTCGCCGAAGATGCGCGATCGCTTCGGGGTCGTGGAGAGCGAGCACGTGCTCCTCGAAAGCCTCGTCCGCGCCGGCGCGCCCCACGACACGATCGACGTCGTGGTCCTCTCGCACCTGCACTTCGATCACGCGGGCGGCCTGCTCACCGCCTACGCGGAGGGCGCGGCGCCCGAGCTCCTGTTCCCGAAGGCGACGTTCGTCGTCGGGGCCGAGGCGTGGGAGCGCGCCAAGCACCCGCACGCACGGGACCGTGCGTCCTTCATTCCCGAGCTCGTGCCCTTGCTCGAGACGAGCGGTCGCCTCGAGGTGGCCGCGGGCGAACGGAGCCAGGCTCTCGGTCCCGCCTATCGCCTCCACCGCTCGAGCGGCCACACCCCGTCGTGGCCGAGGTCCCGAGCGAGGGCGGCCCCATCGTGTTCGCAGCCGACCTCATCCCGGGCCGCCCCTGGGTGCACCTGCCCATCACGATGGGCTACGACCGCTCGGCGGAGCTGCTCATCGACGAGAAGACGGCGCTGCTCGGCGACCTCGTCTCGCGCCACGGGCGCCTGTTCTTCACGCACGACCCCGCCATCGCCATGGCCCGCGTGACGCGAGACGCGGCCGGCAAGTACGGTCCCGGCGAAGAGTGGGCCGCGCCCGATCACCTGCCGATCTGATCGCGCGGCGCTCGCGCTTCACGGCCGAGCAGGCGGGACGCACGAGCCCGATCCGGAGCGCGGCGAGCCGTTGCCAGACCGCGGCTCGTGTAGCATCGCCGGGACATGGAGAAAGCAGCGCCCCTCGACGATCTCGCGGTCTTCGTCCACGTCGTCGAGCTCGCGAGCATGAGCGCCGCCGCCCGCCGTCTGGGCGTGCCGAAGTCGACGGTGAGCCGCGCCATCGCGCGTCTCGAGGACGGCCTCCGCGTGCGCCTGTTCCAGCGCACGACGCGCTCGCTCGCCGCGACCGACGCCGGCCGTGCGCTCTACGCCGAGGTGCTGCCCCACATCGAGGCGCTGCGCTCGGCGGCGTCGCTGGTCGCTCGCCAGAACGAAGCACCATGCGGCCCTCTGCGCGTCACGGCGCCGAACGACCTCGCGACACTCCTTCTCGCCGACGTGGTCACGCGGTTCCGACTGCGCTACCCGGAGGTCACCGTCGACCTCGTGGCGACGCCGCGCACCGTCGACCTCGTGGCCGAGGGCGTGGATCTCGCGATTCGGGCCGGCGTGCTGCGCGACTCGAGCCTCGTGGCCCGCAAGATCCTCGCGACCGACCTCTGGCTCTGCGCCTCGCCCAGCTACCTCGCGCGACGCGGCGTCCCGCGCACCATCGCCGAGCTGAGCGCGCACGACGCCGTCGTGTTCCGACCCAAGAACGGGCGCGCGCACTGGACGTTCGAGGCGCGGGGCGAGAAGTCGAGCGTCGACGTCACCGCGAGCGTGTCGAGCGACGACTACGCGTTCCTGACCGCGGCCGCCGTCAGCGGCGCCGGCATCGCGCTGATGCCTCGCTTCACCGCCGACGCCGAGCTCCGCGCCGGCCGCCTCGTCCGGGTGCTTCCGACCCACGCGAGCCCCGGCGGCGCCGTGTACGTGGTGCACGCGTCGAGCAAGCACGTCCCGCCCAAGGTCGCGGCCTTCCGCGACTTCCTCGTCGAGTCGCTCCGCAGCGCCTCGATCTGAGCGAGTCAGGGGACGCTTCGGTGATCCGAAGCGAGTCCCCTGACTCGTGCGGGAGCGATGCGGCCGTGCACGCCGCCCCCGCGAGCCCTCGATCAGGGCAGCTTGTGGACCATGCCCTCGCGCACGAGGCGCTTGATGAGCACGAGCTTGCCCTCGTCGTCGAGATCGCCCGGCAGATCACGGACGGCGAACGCAGCCGTCTCGAGCGCGTAGCGCGTCGGCTCCGCCGCGTACGCGGGCAGTCGCATCTCGGCGCCGTAGCAGGACACGATGAACTGCCCGTCCTTCTCGCGGTACCGATAGAGCAGGTTCGGGCGTGCCCCGACGCGGTCGTCGAGGCCGATCTTCGAGAGCCCCAGCACCTGCATGAGCTGGCCCTCGAGGAGCGCCGTACGCGAAGAGACCAGGTCGTCCGCGAAGTGGTCGAGCGCAGCGTCGGCGTCGGCGCGCTCGGCCAGACGGCGGAACATGTCCTTGAACTTCGCCCGCGCCTCGGTCCGGTCGAACTCCGTGCGTGCGTAGCCCGGCGGGAGCGAGCGGCGCATCTCGAGATCGGTGAGCGCCATCTTCGCGACGGCCTCGAGCACGGCCTCGGTCCACGTCGTCTGGAGCGCGCCGACCGTGATGTGGAGCGTCTCGCCCTCGCGCGTCTGCGCGTCGTGCATGATGCCGCGCGGCAGATAGAACATGTCGCCCGGCTCGAGATCGAACTCCATCGTGACCGCGCCGACCGGCGTCTCGGCCCGCTTGAACGACTGGCCGCGGAACGGCAGCTCGATCGGCGTGTCGAAGATCTGCCAGTGCTTGGTGCCGTGCACCTGGAGGATGAAGACGTCGTGGCTGTCGTAGTGGGGCGGGAAGCCCTGCGAGCCCGGCGGCGTCATGTAGATGTTGGTCTGGAAGCGGCACGAGAGCTCGCGCTCGAGCGAGCGGCAGAAGTCGTGCAGCCGCGGGACGAACGTGTGCAGCTGGTTGAAGCCGATCGTGCCGCCGTCGGCGAACTGCTGGTACAGCCGGGCCAGGTCCACGACCCCGTCCGGGAACGTGTACGACTTGGCGTCCACCGGGTTGCGCGCGTTCGCGATGAACGCGTTCGAGTTCGTCAGGGTGTTGGACGTGATGACGCGATCGAGCGCCTCCAGCGTCAGCAGATCACCGTAATACGCACGATCCTTTCGGCGGATGAGGAGCGGCTTCTTCTCCCAGTACTCCTCGAAGAACTGCTTCCTCGAGATGGGATGGAGAATCGATTCGAAGTCGTACTGACGCGCGGAACGCTGGGCCATGCGGGTCCCTCCGCGTACGCCCTACGCGCCCGACGGCGAGCTCTTAGGAGCCCGCTCACAGGAAAAGCGCCGCTCGCGGACGTAGCGCCGCGCTACTTGAGCGGGCGCTGGACGTGCTCTTTGCCGTCGAAGCGGAGCAGCGTCGGCTTCTGCTCGACCTTGGTGTGGATCTCGACCGGCCGGCGCCACAGGCGCACGAGGGACTTCAGCACCTCGCGCGCCCAGTCGACGCGCAGATCGATGCCCTGGTGGTCGTGGACGAGGAGCAGCTCGCCGCGGTTTCCGAGGTTCGAGTCCTCGACGTAGATGAAGGGCTGCCCGGCGTTGGTGAGCTGGAAGAGCAGCTTCTCCTTCACCTCCTGGAACTTGCGCGTCTCGATCTCGAAGCGGTCGTTGCGCGCGCTCCAGCCGAACGCGTAGAGCTTCTGCTCGGCCGCGAACTCGGGCGTGAGGAACTCGTCGATGAAGGTGACGTCGTTGTAGAGGGCGCGGACCTCGAAGATCTTCTTGCGCCCGAGGCCGGTGCGGCGGTTCCAGTGGCGACGCGCCTCGAGGTCGTCGCACTCCTCCCACTCCTTGCCGAACTGGCCCTTGTCCCAGCGCTCCTCGATGTGCCGGTAGAGCTCCACGCCGAGCTTGTAGGGATTGAGCCGCCCGTTGCCGGTCTCCATGACGCCCGCGTTGCGCTCGGCGTACTCGATGATCTCGGCGTCGTCGCAGATCTTCTCGGTCATGAGCCGGCTGTGCCAGAAGCTGGCCCAGCCCTCGTTCATGATCTTCGTCTGCATCTGCGGCCAGAAGTAGTAGGACTCGGCGCGGATCGCCCAGAGCACGTCGCGCTCCCAGCGCTCGAGGGGCGCGTGCTCGAGCAGGAAACCGAGCACGTCGCGATCGCGCGTCTCCGGGATCTTCTTGCGCTGCTCGCGCTCGTCCTGCGCCTTCTTGCGCTGGCTCTCCACGAACTCGCGTGGGTTGATGAAGTCCTCCATGTACTCGCGGTCGACGCGCAGCCGTCCACCGTCGTCCTCGTCGGCGGACGCATCGAGGAACTCGAGCTCGCGCCGTGGGTCGGGGGCCTTCTTCGGGAGGAAGGGCTTGTTCGGGTCGATGAGGTTCTCGAGCGAGAGGCAGTGATCGACGAGCTCTTCCACCCTCTCGACGCCGACGCGGTCTTGCCAGCGCCGCACCGCCGTGCCGTGGTTGGCCATCGTGTCGATCCACTTGCGGATCGAGCCGCCGCTCTCGCTGTCGCGCCCCTGATCGGTCGCCTTGAAGCAGAAATTGTTCTTGAAGAAGTCGACGTGCGCGTAGACGTGCGCCATCACCAGCTTCTGGTCGACCAGCGAGTTGCCTTCGAGCAGGTAGGCGACGGCCGGGTTGTTGTTGATCACCATCTCGTAGATCTTCGACAGGCCGTACTCGTAGCTCTTGCTGAGCTGCTCGTACTCCATGCCGAAGCGCCAGTGCGGGTAGCGCACCGGAAAGCCCCCGTAGGCGGCGAGCTCGTTCATCTGGTCGTAGCCGACCACCTCGAAGAGGATCGGGAACGTGTCGAGGCCGTAGGCCTTGGCGTGGGCGTCGACCTCACGCTGGATGTCACGGAGGTAGCCGGGTAGCGCGGTCGAGGTGGGCGCTCGCATCGCGGCCGAGTGTCGCACGACGAGCGCGTCGATCGCACGCGGCAATCGCCGCCGGGTGCGCCGCGCCGCGAGGCAGAGCCGCGCGCTCGTCGCGCTCCTGCGCGCACGCCGCTTCCCCACACCGCTCGCGCACCGCGGCGCCGCGTCGCGATCGCCCGGCTCCCGCGTGGCGTCGGTGAGCGCCGGTGCCTCCTTCGTCGCACCGGGCGCGCGTCCGCGCACGGGCCCGGGCCCGCGCGCCGCTCGGCACGAGCGCTGCACTCGAGACGAGAGCACGGAGGTTCGACATGAACGTGATCGTGAAGGGTGTGGCCGCGCTCGGCGTGGTCGGGCTCGTCGTTGCGGGCGCAGGCTGCGGAGGCGCGCAGCCCCCGACGCGTGCGCAGTCCGACGCAGTGGCTGCGGTTCGCTCGGCCGAAGCGCTCGATGCCTCGGCGACGCCGGCCTCGGCCTACCAGCTGGAGCTCGCGCGCGGTGAGATGCAGCAGGCGGACGCTCTGATCCGTCAGGGCCGCATGGAACAGGCGCGCGACGTGCTCGAGCGCGCGAAGGCGGACGCCGAGCTGGCGATGGCGCTCCGCCGCGAGGCGCAGGCGCGCGACGAGGCACAGGACGCGCACGAGCATCTCGACACGCTCCGTACGTCCCAGGAAGAGGTCACGAGCGGGGGCGCGGTGCCGACGCGCGCCGATTCGCCTACGGGCGGGCCATCCGGCGCGGCCCAGACGACGACCACCACCACCGTGACCACCACCGCGACGCCCTGAGCGGCCATCGACTTCGCAGAGAAAGAGGAGACGAACATGAGCAACGACAAGACGTGGATCGCGCTCGTTCTCGCCGCGGTGACGGCCGGCGCGTCGATGGGATGCGGGCGCGCGGCGATCTCGCCGCAGCTCGCCAGCGCGCGGCGCACGATGGAAGAGGCGCGCAGCGGCGCCGCGGGCCGGCTCGAGCCGGACGAGCTGCTCGTCGCGCAGCGGACGCTCACCACGGCGGAAGGCCAAGACGACGGCTCGCCGCGCGAGCAGCACTTCGCCTACCTCGCCGAGCGGCAGACCCGCGTGGCGATGGCGGACGCGCGCAGGGACGAGGTGCAGCAGGGCCTCGAGCAGGACCACGACGCGTACCAGCGCGAGCTCGAGCGCATCGCGCACGAGCGCGGCCGTGCGCTCGAGGAGACGCGCGGCGCGCTCGCGGCCCGCGATCAGACCCTGGCCCAGCGCGAGAGCCAGCTCTCGCAGCAAGAGCAGCAGCTCGAGGCCGAGCGGCAGGCTCGCGCCGAGGCCGAAGCGCGCGCCCAGGACGCGCTGGCGCGCCTTCGGGACCTCGCGACCGTGCGCGAGGAGCCCACGCAGACCGTCATCACGCTCACGGGCGACGTGCTCTTCGAGAGCGATCGGTCCGAGCTGCGGCCCGAGGCGCAGGAGCGCCTGCGCCCGGTGGCCGACGCCATCCGCGCGACCGGCGACACGGCGGTCATCGTCGGCTTCACCGACTCGCGAGGCTCCGACGAGTACAACCGTCAGCTCTCGCAGCGCCGCGCCGAGTCGGTCCGCAATTTCCTGATCGGCGAGGGCGTGCAGGGCGACCGCATCCGCGCCGAGGGGCGCGGAGAGACGAGCCCCATCGCGAGCAACGACACGGCCGAGGGGCGCGCCGAGAATCGCCGCGTCGAGAACTCGCTCCATCCGAGCCAGGTCGCGGCCGCCGAAGCGACCGCGAGCGGCGCGCTCGCCACGCGCTGACCAAGGGCGCATTCGAGCGCCGAGACCAGGCAGACCGGGACCGCGGCGCGAGGCGGTACGCTTCGCGCGGCATCGCGCCTTCGACGACGATCGGATCGCGGTGCCTCCGTCGCCGCGGCGCTCAATGCGCCGCGCCGCGACGTGCGGCCGCCGCGTGCGGACCGCTCGGCGCGAGGTCGAGATAGTGCTGGTAGGCGGCGGCGGCGTCGGCCGAGTGCGCGTCGTGCAGGACCTCGCCGAGGTAGAACCACGCGTCGGGCGTGGCGCCCTCGACCCCGCTCGCCTGCTGCAAGAGGAGCAGCGCCTGTGCCTGGTCGTGGCCCGCGAGCGCCGCGCGCGCGCAAGACCGTGAGCCTCGTGCGCAGCGACGGCGGTCGGATGCGGTGCTCGAGCGAGCTCGTCGCACGATCGAGCAGCGGGCCGGCGTCGCGCGCCTCGCCGGCCTCGACGTGGAGCGCCGCCCGCCCGAGCAGGGCCTCCGGCAGCTCGGCATCGATGCCCAGCGCGCGATCGAAGGCCTCGCCGGCCGCGCTCGCCTCGCCCGCGCCTGCGAGCGTCGCCGAGCGACCACCGCAGGGCGTCGCTCTCGGTGAGGGCCTCAACTCCCCGCGCACCGCGTCGCCGAAGTGCCCATGCGCCATCACCGCGGAGTGCGCGCTCGTGAATGCGCCGAGCCTTTCCTCGCGATCCCCGCCGCGCACCGACTCCATCTGCACGTCCGCATCGTCGAGCCGCCGCAGGCCGATGAGCGCCTCCACGCGCCCGAGGCGGCCCGTCAGCGAGAGCGACGCGCCCGAGGCGCTGCCGGCCAAGCGCGCGATCTCGCCGTACATGGTGTCGGCCGCCGCGTAGTCGCCGGTGTCGAGCAGGAGGCCGGCGAGCGCGACCTTGGCGTCGACGAGCTCGGTGGAGAGCTCGACCGCGCGCCGGAGCTCCGCCTCGGCGTTCGCGGCATCGCCACCCATCCGGTACGCGCGACCCATCAAGAAGTGACCCTCGGCGTCGTCGGGGTCGGTCCGCGTGACGATCTCGAGCGCTTGCTGCGCTTGACGCGCATCGTGGGCGCGCAGCGCCGCCTCGCCGAGCGCGAGCGCCGGGACCGGATCGCCCGGGTTGTCGTGCGCGAGCTGTCGCGCCGCGTCGAGCGTGGGCCCGGGCTCGGCGTTGCCCGCCACGGCGATCCGGATGCGCAGCGCGCGCAGCTCGGTGCTCGCGTCCTCGTGCCCTTCGACGTACGCATCGATGGCGCCCGCTGCCGTCGAGAGCGCCTCGTCCGAGCCGACGAGCAGCGCCGCGCGGGCGGTCATCACGAGCACGTCCGGGTCCTCGGGCGAGAGCTGGGTGAGGACGGTCATCGCGCGCGCGCCGTTGCGACGCGCGAGGTAGATGCCGGCCAGGAGCTTGCGGAACTCCGGGTTCTGCGGGGCGCCCCGCACGGCCTCCGTGGCCGCGTACTCGGCCTGGAGGAAACGGCTCTCCGCGCGCGCGGCCTGCGCCACCAGCGCGAGCAGGCGCGGCTCCGAGGCGCCCGCCTCGAGCGCCGTCTCCACGGCGGCACCGGCCTCGTCGTGGTGGCCTTGGCGCCGCAAGAGGTGCGAGCGCGTCAGCTGGTAGAGCACGTGGTCGCTCGGTGCGCCGTGCACGAGGCGCGGCTCGAGGGCGGTCACCGCTGCGAGAGCCGGCTCGACCTCGTCGTCGTCGGCGGTGAGGAAGCCGCGCCAGAGCTTGGCGCGGAGGTTCTCGGGGTCGCGCTGCAGCACGCCGTCGAGCAGCGTGAGCGCGTCCTCGTGGCGGCCCTCGTCGTGCCGCGCCTCGGCGAGCGCGATGGCGGCGGCGGCGAGCTCCGGATCGCGCTGCGTCGCGGCCTCGAGGCGCTCGAGCGCGTTCTCGTCGCCGAGCCGCTGCCCGAGCCGGCCCGCGACGTAGAGCACGACGGCGTCCTCGGGCGCGCCGGCGATCGCGGCGTCGATCTCGGTGTGGGCGGCGGTCGCGTTCTGGTTGCCCACCGCGATGATCGCGTTGGCGGCGTGGACGTAGTGGGCTTCGCCGCCCGTGCGCTCGGCGCGCGCGACGGTGGGCGCGAGGTATCCGATCTCGAACGAGCCGTCCTCGAGCGCGCGCTGCATGTGCACGACGAGCAGGACGGTGGGGTTGTCGGTCGCGTGCGCGTCGAGATCGCGCGCCTGACGGAGGTAGCGCTCGGCGTCGACCAGGTCTTCGTGGTCGCCGGTCCGCGCGCCGGCCCGCGCCTGCTCGGTGAGGCGTGCCGCTTCGGCGTGGCGCTGGCGCACGTACTCTTGCCAGCCGAACCAGCCGCCGACGGCGCCGCCGATCGCGAGCACCCACACACCGACGAGGATGCGACCGATCGTGGTGCGCTCGACGCGCGCTTCCTTGCGGGGCGCCCACACGGCGGCCTCGCCGGTCGGAGGCTCGAAGATCCCCTCGCGCTGGAGCATCTCGAGCACGTGGTCCGGGTCCTCGGCCACGCCGAACTGATCGCCGGTGGGCTCGTCCGGCGGCGTCTCGGGCGGAGCGCCGTCGTCCTCGGCGGCGAAGGCGGGCGCCTCTCCTTCGAGCGGCGGCTCCGAGGGGAAGCGCGCAGGCTCTCCGGCGCGCGGCTCCTCCATCGCGCGAGGCTCGTCGACGGAGCGCGCCGCCTTGGCCGACGGGAAGGGATCGGAGAGGCCGAGCGACGAGGAGGGAAAGGTCGGCGGATCCTCGAGCGAGTCGCGCGTGGGCCCCGCGGCCGGCATCGGAGGCGGGCGTCGCGACGGCGCCTGGCGCGGGCCCTCGCCGCCTTTCTCGGGCGCCGAGAATCCGCCCGGGCTCGTCGACGCGTCGACGATCGCATCCACGGGGCGCATGGCGCCCGGAGGCGGGGCGGCCGGGAGCGCCGCGGCCGGCAGCGGCGCCGCCGCCGGCGGCCATGGTGCCGGTCGCCCGGGAGCGGGCCTGGCGCGGGCGGGCATCGCGCGCGCGGGAGGCGCCGGCAGGGGCTTCGCCAGCTCGGGGACGCGGCCGACGGTGGTCGGTTGGTCGTCGTCGTCGGCGAAGACCTCGGCGACCGGCGCCGCGGCGCGCGCGGGCGGCGGCATCGGGGCCGGGCGCGCGGGGGCCGTTGGGGCGGGCCGCTTGGCGAGGACCTCGTCGGCCTTCTCGCGCGTGACGGCCGCCAGACGCTCGGAGAGATCCGGGCGCACCATGGTGCGCTCTTCGGGGGGCTCTTCGGCCGCCGGCTCGAACGCGGCGCGGCTCGCCTCGGCCGCCTTCTCGTGATCGCTCTCGGCGATCCGGGCCAGACGCAGCGCCCGCTCGTGCAGGGCCTGGATGGCGCGGTCGGACTGGTCGATGCCGCGCGCGCGCTCGAGGACCTTCGCCGCGCGGGCCGGATCGCCGCGCTTCATCAGGACTTCGCCGAGATAGCGGTACGGCTCCTTGCGGGTCGCGCCGACGCGGGCCGCCTTCAAGAGCGCAGCCTGCGCCTTCAGGAGATCCCCCCCCGCCAGCTCGGCGCGCCCCTCCACGAGGAGCAGGTCGAGATCGTCGGGGCTGGCGCGCAGGCCAGCCGCCGCGATCTCGAGCGCGTCGGCGTTACGGTTGGCGACCAGGAGGTCCTGAGCGAGCCTCGCCGCGTCCTCGCTGCCAGGGCGCGTGCGGAACTTCAGGAGGCGGGTGTCGAGCTCGTGTCCCGATGACACGGCGGCATCCTAACCGCGCCCGCGCTCAACCGGATGGAAATTCCTCGGGTCGCGTGCTGCGGTCGGATCACCGCGGGCCGGCGAGCCGGCGAGCCGGCCACGATCCCTCGGCGCGTGCTCCTTTTCAGCCGCCCTCTCTCCGCGCATGGCCGCGCGACCGCGGCCCAAGTATGGAAGGGCCCCGCGTCATGGAGCCCTCGATCCCCGTCGATGCGCGCCCGCCGGCCCACACGGTCCTGGCCGAGCTCCCCGTGCTCGCACGCATCGCGCTGCCGCTCGTGCTCACGAACGCCGGCAACATGCTGCTCGGCCTCGTCGACGTCGCGGTCGTCGGCCGGCTGGGCGAGTCTTCCATCGCCGGGGCGGGCCTCGGCAACGCGATCTACTTCACGGCCGCGCTCTTCGGCCTCGGCACGCTCTTCGGGCTCGACCCGCTCCTGACGCAGGCCATCGGGGCCGGCGATCGACGCGGCGCGCGCGCGGTGCTCACGCAGGGGCTCTGGCTCGCCGCACTACTCTCCGTGCCGCTCGCGCTCGTCATCGCCGCCATCGCGTGGGCCCTTCCGTGGCTCGGACAGGACCCCGACGTCGCACGGAGCGCACAGGCCTACGTCGTCTCCCGGCTGCCGAGCCTCTGGCCCTTCCTCGCGCTGACGGCGGCGCGCGGCTATCTGCAGGCGCTGAACGAGTCGCGAGCGCTGGTCGTCGGCGTGGTGCTCGCGAACGTCGTGAACCTGCCGGTGGCGATCGCGCTCGCGTTCGGCGTGCCCGCCATCGGCCTGCCGGCGCTCGGCGTGCAGGGCGCAGGCCTCGGCGCCTCGATCGCCACGCTCGTGCAGCTCGCGGTCGCGCTCGCCCCGATCCCGACCCTCGATCGCGAGCGGGGTCTGGCCGGCCAGCCGCGAGGCATCGAGCGCGCGCTCCTCGGGCGCGCGTTCCGTCTCGGCTCGCCCATCGGTGCCCAGATCGTCCTCGAGGCCGGGAGCTTCTCGATCGTCGCGTTCCTCGTCGGCACCTTCGGGCGGCTGCCGCTCGGCGCCCATCAGATCGCGCTCACCTGCGTGAGCTGCACGTTCCAGATCGCCCTCGGCGTGTCGGCCGCGACGAGCGTGCGCGTGGGAAGCGCCGTGGGCCGTGGCGATCGGCTCGGCGCGCGCACCGCGGGGCGCACCGGGATCGCCGTCGGAGGGGCGGGCATGCTCGCCGGGGCGCTGCTCTTCGGTGCGGCCCCGCGCCTGATCGCACGTGCCCTGACCGATCGAACGGAGCTGATCGACGCAGCGGTGCCGTTCTTGTGGGTCGCGGCGTGCTTCCAGCTCTCCGACGGCGTCCAGACCGTCGCGCAGGGGGCGCTGCGCGGCGCCGGCGACACGAGGTGGCCCTTCGTGCTCAACGCGCTCGGCCACTACGGGATCGGCCTACCGATCGCGCTCGTGCTCGCCTATCCCCTCGGGCTCGGAGCCGTCGGTCTCTGGTGGGGTCTGTCGGGGGGGCTGACCGCCGTGGCCCTCGCGATGAGCACCCGCTTCCTGCGCGTCAGCGCCCGGCCGATCGCGCGCGTCTGAGCGACGAGCTGCCAGGCCCGCTCCTGACAGCTCGTTTCCTTTGGTGCCACCGGATCAGAACGCGGCGCCGCCGTCGACGTCGATGCACTGGCCGTTGAAGTAGTCGCACTCGATGGCGAACTTCACGGCCTTCCACAGATCCTCCGGCTCGCCGATGCGGCCGACCGGGATCGAGGCCACGATCGCGTCGCGCGCCTTCTGGTTCATGCCGCGCGTCATCGGCGTCTCCACCATGCCGGGCGCGATCGCGACGGCGCGGATGCCGAAGGGCGAGAACTCTCGGCACCACGTCACGGCGTTCGCCGCGAGCGCCGCCTTCGCGCTGACGTAGTTCGACTGGCCGCGGTTGCCGTGGCGCGCGATGGAGCTCATCGCGATCACGAGGCCCGGGCGCTGATCACGGCGCACCATCTCGGCCACGGCGTCGCGAACGACCCACGTGGCGCCGGTGAGGTTGACGCCGATGACGGCGTTCCACTGGTCGTCGGTCATCACGGAGATCTCCCCCGTCTCGCGGCTCTTCTTCACGAGGAGGCCGTCGCGCAGGATGCCAGCGTTCGAGATCACGAGGTTGAGCCCGCCCATCGCCTCGGCCGCCCAGCTCGCGAGCTCCTTGCTCGCGCCCGGCGCCGAGACGTCGACCTTCTTCTTGTGCACGCCGGCGGGCAGCTCCGCGAGACCGGCCTCGTTGACGTCGCACGCGGCGACCTTGCCGCCCGCGTCCGCGATGCGGCGCGCGAAGTGAGCGCCCATACCCGAACCAGCGCCCGTGACGATCGCCTTGACGTCCTTCAGCTCCACGATGGCCTCCTGTCGAAGAAGGCGCGTCTGTACCGCGGAGGGTGCCGCGGCGGCCGTGCGGGTCGTCACGGCCGGTCGGAGGCGTCGGCTCGCGGCGTGGGAGGCGCCGCCGCCGAGTGAGACGGTGACGTGACCGTCCCACCGAGCGCGTCGGCGATGGCGCGTCGCTCGCTCGAAGCACGACCCCACGCGCCACGCGTCGCACGCTCGATTCGTCGTGCCGCGAGCGATCGGGACGAGTCGATCGCGAAACACCGGCGTGGCCCGTTCACTGCTACGGTCGGCCCCATGCGTCATGGAACCGCGGTGCGGCGCGCTTGCCGAACGCTCTCCCTCTTCGCTTCGCTCTCGGTGGCCGGCTGTCCCGCCCCCGCGGGCCCTCCACCCGAGGCCGACGCGGCCATCGCGGACGCGGCGACGCCCGTCGATGCGCCGATGAGCGCCGACGTCACGGTGGTGCCCGATGGCGGTGGCGTGGACGCAGGCGCGTGCGCCGTTCCCGATGGCGACGGCGATGGCGAGCCATCCGCGGCCTGCGGCGGCCTCGACTGCGACGACGCGGACCCGAACCGCTCGCCGGGTCGTTCCGAGGTCTGCGACGTCGCCGGTCGTGACGAGGACTGCGATCCATCGACGTTCGGCTTCCGCGATCAAGACACCGACGGGTTTCCGGATGCCGCGTGCTGCAACGGCGCCACGTGCGGCACCGACTGCAACGATGCCGCGCCCAACGTCCACCCGACGCTGGCGGAGGTCTGCAATGCGCTCGACGACGACTGCGACGGGCAGAGCGACGAAGGCGTGCTCCACTTCTACTACCTCGACGCCGACGGCGATCTCCACGGCGCCGTGGGCGATCCCGGCATGGAGCTCTGCGGCGCGACGGGCAGCTACACCGCGACCGGGACCGACGACTGCGACGACCACGATCCCACGGTCTACGGTGGCGCGCCCGAGACGTGTGACGGCCGCAGCAACGACTGCGACGCCGCGATCGACGAGGGCGCCACCGCGCAGCCCTGGTACCAGGACGCCGACATGGACGGCTACGGCACGCCGCTCGTCGCGCCCGTGACGAGCTGCGCGCCGGTGAGCGGCCGCGTGCTGAACGACGACGACTGCGACGACACCCGCACGAGCTCGAGCCCCGTCGGCACCGAGGCGTGCAACGGGCGCGACGACGACTGCAACGGCACGACCGACGACGGCATCGCGCCTCTGTCTTGCGCGCTCCCGTTCGTCGCCGCCCACGCGTGCATCGCGGGCGAGTGCGCGGTGGCCACGTGCGCGCCCAGCCGCGGCGACTGCGACGGCATGGCGCCCACCGGATGCGAGACCGACACGTCGAGCTCCCTCTCGAGCTGCGGCACGTGCACGAACGCCTGCAGCGATCCGCACGGGACGCCGGTCTGCACCGGTGGCACCTGCGACGTGCTCGCGTGCGCGGGCGGCTATCACGAGTGCTCGAACGCGTGCGCGGCCGACACCGCGGTCGCCACGTGCGGCACGCGCTGCAGCCCCTGCCCGGCGCCGCTCTCGGATGGCGTGGCGGCGTGCGTGAGCACGAGCTGCCGCTTCGCGTGCGCGAGCGCCGACTTCGTGCCCGTGATGGACGGCCTGCCGGGCGGCGACTGCCTCTGGAACGACCCCGGCCTTTCGTCGCTGACGCTGTCGAACGGCTCGCTCTCGCCCGCGTTCACCACGGCGGGCACCTCCTACATGGCGAACGTCGCCGCGCCGAGCATCGTGATCACGCCCACGGCGCGGCCGGGCGCCACGGTCACGATCCGCGTGAACGGCGTCGTCGTCGCCTCCGGCGCTGGGAGCGCACCGATCCCGGTGCCCTACGGCACGAGCACCGCCATCACGGTCGTCGTGACCGCCGAGAGCGGCGCCTCTCGAACCTATTCGCTCACGCCCCTCCGCAGCGCGGCCTTCTCCGCGTACGTCAAGGCCTCGAACACCGGATCGAGCGACGAGCACGGACGCTCGGTCGCGATCGATGGCGACACGATGGTCGTCGGCGCCCCCGGCGAGAGCAGCAACGCCACCGGCGTCGGCGGCAACGGCGGGAACGACCTCGCTCCTGGCTCCGGCGCGGCCTACGTCTACGTGCGCAGCGGCGGCACCTGGACGTTCCAGGCCTACCTCAAGCCGCCCGTCGCGACGCCGTCGCTCGGCTTCGGCTACGCGGTCGCGGTGGACGCGGACACCGTGATCGTCGGCACCGACAACGGCACCGAGGTCTATCCCTTCGTCCGCTCGGGGACGAGCTGGACACCCCAGGCCCCGATCACGGCGCTCCCCAGCGACGGCGTCACCGCGACGTCTGGCTTCGGCGAAGCGCTCGCGATCGAGGGCGACCGGCTCGTCGTGGGCGCGCCATCGTGGTCCGGGGGCGGCACTCCGAACGCGGGTCACGCGTTCTTCTTCCGTCGCGCCAGCGGGACCTGGGGCGTCCACCTCTCGGCCGGCGCGACGAACCCCTTCGCCGCGACGCGGTACGGGACCTCGGTGTCGATCTCGGGCACGCGGACCGC
>JBGALT010000216.1:0-11589 GCA_044223665.1 Sandaracinaceae bacterium
ACGTGATCTCCTTGCCGCCGAACTTCTTCGCAGCGACCTTCGTGATCGCGGCCGTCGTCGTCGTCTTGCCGTGATCGATGTGCCCGATCGTTCCGACGTTCACGTGCGGCTTGGTGCGGTTGAACTTCTCTTTCGACATGTCGTGGTCTCCTGTCCGTGAATCGAATCAGGGTCGGATTCGCTTCCAGCGAAACATCGACCCAGCTACTTGGTGCCCTTGACCTTGGCGACGATCGCGTCGGCGATCGCGTTCGGGACGATCGCGTAGTGCGAGAACTGCATCGAGTACGTCGCGCGGCCCTGCGTCTTGCTGCGCAGGTCCGTCGAGTAGCCGAACATGTTCGCGAGCGGGACGTCGGCCGTGACGACCTTGTTGTTGCCGCGCTGGTCCATGTTCTTGACCTGGCCACGGCGGCTGTTGAGGTCGCCGATGACGTCGCCCATGAAGTCCTCGGGGCAGACGACTTCGACACCCATCATGGGCTCCTGGAGCTGGAGGCCAGCCTTCCTGGCGCCTTCCTGGAAGGCGACCGAGCCGGCGAGCTCGAAGTGCTGCGCCTGCGAGTCGACGTCGTGGTAGCTGCCGTCGACGAGCGCCGCCTTCACGTCGATGACCGGATAGCCGGCGAGGACGCCGCGGCCCATCGCGTCACGGATACCCTTCTCGACCGGAGCGATGAACTCCTTCGGGATGATGCCGCCGACGATCTTGTTCTCGAAGACGAAGCCCGCGCCCTTCTCGCTCGGCTCCATCTCGATCCAGACGTGACCGTACTGGCCTCGGCCGCCGGACTGCTTGACCCACTTGCCCTCGACCCGGACGTGCTTCTGGATCGACTCGCGGTAGGCGACCTCGGGCGCGCCGACGTTGCACTCCACCTTGTGCTCGCGCTTGAGGCGGTCGACGATGATCTCCAGGTGGAGCTCGCCCATGCCGGAGATGATGGTCTGGCCGGTCTCTTCGTCGGTGTGCGTGCGGAACGAGGGATCCTCGGCCGCGAGGCGGCTGAGACCCTCACCGAGCTTGGCCTGATCGGCCTTCGTCTTCGGCTCGATCGCCTGCGAGATGACGGGCTCCGGGAACACCATGCGCTCGAGCACGATCGGGTGCTTCTCGTCGCAGAGGGTGTCGCCGGTGCGGACGTCCTTGAGGCCCGCGACCGCGCAGATGTTGCCGGCCTGGATGTCCTCGATCGGCTCGCGCTTGTTCGCGTGCATCTGCACGAGGCGGCCGATGCGCTCGCGCTTGCCCTTCGTCGCGTTGAGCACCTGCGCGCCCGTCGCGACCTGGCCCGAGTACACGCGCACGAACGTGAGCGTGCCGACGTGCGGGTCGGTCATGATCTTGAACGCGAGACCGGCGAACGGCGCGTCGTCGGCCGCCTTGCGGGTGAGCTTGACGTCCGGCTTGTCCGGGTCCTCGCCCTGCACGTCCGGAATGTCGAGCGGCGAGGGGAGGAAGTCGATGACGGCGTCGAGCAGCTGCTGCACGCCCTTGTTCTTGAAGGCCGAGCCACAGAGGACGGGGACGAGCTTGAAGGTCAGCGTGCCCGTGCGGAGCGCTTGGAGGATCTCCTGCGCGCTGAAGTTCGTGTCGCCCTCGAGGAAGCGCTCCATCAGCTTGTCGTCGACCTCGGCGACCGCCTCGACGAGCTTCGCGTGGGCCTCGTCCGCCGCCGCCTTGTAGTCGGCCGGGATCTCGACGGTGTCGAACTTCTGGCCCTTCGACGCCTCGTCGAAGAGGTAGGCCTTCATGCGGATGACGTCGATGATGCCCTTGTGGTTCTCCTCGACGCCGAGGGGAAGCTGCACGGCCACGGCCGTCTTGGTGAGACGGTCCTTGATGGAGAGCATCGCGCGCTCGAAGTTCGCGCCGGCGCGGTCCATCTTGTTGACGAAGCACATGCGCGGAACCTTGTAGCGGTCCGCCTGGCGCCACACGGTCTCCGACTGGGGCTCGACGCCCGCGACGCCGTCGAACACGCAGACGGCACCGTCGAGCACGCGCAGCGAGCGCTCGACCTCGATCGTGAAGTCGACGTGGCCTGGGGTGTCGATCAGGTTGATGCGGAACCGCTGGCCCTCGAAGAGGCCGGTCGCCGGCTTCCACGAGCAGGTGATCGCGGCCGATGTGATCGTGATGCCGCGCTCCTGCTCCTGCTCCATCCAGTCGGTGGTCGCCGCACCGTCGTGGACTTCGCCGATCTTGTAGTTGACGCCCGTGTAATAGAGGATGCGCTCGGTCGTCGTGGTCTTGCCCGCATCGATGTGGGCCATGATTCCGATGTTCCGGGTACGCTCGAGCGGGTATTCGCGGGGCACTTTCAGCTCCTGGATGCCGAAGACTTTTCTGCGGCGAACGAGTTGCGAATCGTAGGGGCTTGTAGGACAGAAATCGTCAGGACAGACGAAAGCCCCCTCGGGCCTGGCCAGTCACCATCGGACTGGGATGCTCCCGAGAGGGCTCGAATGGAGTCAGCGGCTTTCGAGGTCGCCGGCAATCGCCGTGAGAGCTCGTGGGCATGCGGTCCCGGTGGGACCGTCGCGTCGGCCATTCGCCTATGTCGTCTGCGTCACTTCGAAAATCACCGATGTCGGGGTTGCAGGGGCTCGAGCGCTCATCCGCGCTCGGGGCTCGTCACCAGCGGTAGTGGGCGAACGCCTTGTTCGCGTCGGCCATCTTGTGGACGTCCTCGCGCTTCTTGACCGCGTTGCCGCGGCCCTCGGCGGCCTCGCGGAGCTCGGCGGCCAGGCGCTCGACCATCGTCTTCTCGCCGCGGTCGCGCGAGTACTCGACGAGCCAGCGCATCGCGAGCGCCACGCGACGCTCGGGGCGAACCTCCACCGGGACCTGGTAGGTCGCGCCACCGACACGGCGGCTCTTGACCTCGACCTTGGGCTTGACGGTGTCGAGCGCCTTGCGGAAGACCTCGATCGCGTCCTCCTTGAAGCGGTTCTGGATGACGTCGAAGGCGCCGTACACGATGTGCTCGGCGGTGCTCTTCTTGCCACCCTTCATGATGATGTTGCAGAACTTGGCGACCATCCGATCGTGGTACTTCGGATCGGGAAGGATTCGGCGCTTGGGGACTTCGCGGCGGCGCGGCATGTCAGTGTCTTCCTGGAGGACTGGTAAGCGGTGATCGTCTAGCGGCTTCGCCGCTCTGGTGTCGGGATCAGCTCTTCGGGCGCTTGACGCCGTACTTGCTGCGGCCCTGCGTGCGCGAGGCCTTGTTCGTGTTCGAGGGGCCCGCCGCGCCCGACGCGTCGAGCGTGCCGCGGACGACGTGGTAGCGAACGCCCGGGAGATCCTTCACGCGGCCACCGCGGATGAGGACGACCGAGTGCTCCTGGAGGTTGTGCCCCTCGCCAGGGATGTAGGTCGTGACCTCGATGCCGTTCGAGAGGCGCACGCGGGCGACCTTGCGGAGCGCCGAGTTCGGCTTCTTCGGCGTGGTCGTGTAGACGCGGGTGCAGACGCCACGGCGCTGGGGACAATCCTCGAGGGCGGGAGACGCCGTCTTGTGGCGGACGGCCTCGCGGCCCTTGCGAACGAGCTGGTTGATGGTCGGCATCCGGGTCTTTTCGAGTCGAGGCTTGTCGAGCGTCTTCGTTCGCGAGAGATTCCCCGCGAAATCAGGGGTCCGACGGCGGACGCAGCGCGCCCAGGACCGTTGGGGTCGCGGAGATTAGCGGCGAAGTCACGCCTGTCAAGGAACATCCGGATCGTCGGCGACACCTCGCCGGAGCGGATACCTCTCTCTAGGGGACGAGCGCGAGGTTCTCCGCGTCTCAGCCAGCCTTGGCCATGAACTGGTCGAGGCCCTCGCGCGCGGTCTTGCGGATCCGGCCCTGGACCAGCGGGGTCCACCCCAGGAGCAGCCCCGTCGGCCCCAGCGCCTGGCGCGCCCAGCGGTAGAGGTCGAAGTCGTCTCGGTGAACGCGGATCTTGCCGTCCGCGATCTGCATCGACGCCTCGATGCGGTTCTCGACGTGGCGGCCCGTGTTGAACGTGTAGCTCGCGATCCAGCGCGCCTTCGCCGCGGTGGCCGTGGCCTCGAGGATCTCGTGGGTGATCGTGAGGTCCTTCGCGCGCCCGCAGAGCATGCGCCACATGCCGCGCGCTCGGTCCCCCTCCAGATCGAGGAAGACGGGGTCGTGGAAGCGCACGTCCGGTGCGTAGAGCGCGCACATGCCTTCCGCATCCTTGCGCGCGAAAGCGCGATAGAACTCGTCGACGATCGATCGCGTGGCGTCGCTCATGAGGCCGGGGATGTAGTCCGCCCGGCGGCCTCGGTCGAACGCTCGGCGGCGAGCGCCTCGCGGAGCTCGATCGCGAGCCACACGGTGACGAGCACGCCTTCCACCGGAACGGCGATCTGCTCCTGGAAATAGGCCGAATCGACGCTGGCGAGGACGAGATAGGCGAGCGCCGCGATGCCGGCCGCCCGCGATCGATCGGGGCGCGCGAAGAGGCGCAGCGCCGGGACGAGCACGATCTGCGAGTCGTAGTACCGGAGGTAGATGTTGAGCGCGATCGTCGCGAGCGCCGCGATGGAGAACGCTCGGCTCGTGTCTCCGCGCCCGAGCGCGCGGCCCCCGAGCACGATCGCTCCGAGCCCCATCGGCGCCGCGATCGCGAGCCACACGAGGCGCGCCGCGCTCTCGCTCCATCCGAAGAGCGCTGCCAGCGCGCGCAACGAGCCGAAGAGCGTGTGGTGCTGCCAGCCGTGCCCGGCCAAGGCATGGACGTCGTCGATCCAACGCAGCTGCTCGCGCCAGCGCGCCCAGCTCTCGAGCCCGAGCGGGAGCGACGCGAGGCCCCAGAGGAAGGCCCCGAGCGCGAGGCCGGCCCAGGCCCGTCGCCCGAGCCCGAGCCCGACGATACCGACGGCGAACGGCGCATACGTGGGCTTGGCGAGCAAGAGCGCCGCGAGGAGCCCCGCCTCGAAGGGGCGCCGCGCACGGGCGAGCGCGAGCACGCCCACGGTGACCAGGAAGAAGAAGCCTCCCCATTGGCCGATCGACGCCGAGAGCCAGATCGGCAGATAGAGCGCGGCCGCGAGCGCAGCATCGAGCGAGGGATGCGGAGCGAGCTCGCGGCGGGCGAGGGCCACGGCGACGAGCGAGCATGCGATCCCGAGCAGGAGCGCCGCCGCGTGTCCCCCGACGGCGCCGAGCGCATGGGCGGGCAAGAGGAAGAAGACGAACGGAGGCGGGCTGAGGAACGGGTCGTCGCCGCGCTGGTACAGCGCCTCGCCCGCCCAGTAGCGCGATGCCGCGAGCTCGAAGGGGCCGTAGTCGCCAGGCACCTCGCCCAGCTCCCAGCGCGCCCATCCCACGAGCAGGGTGAAGGCTGCACAGAGCCCGACGAGGCCGACGAGAACCACGCGCTGCCGCGTCATCGAGCCCAGAGCCTACCGGGAAGCGCGCGAGGACGGAGCGCTTCGTCGCCCGGAGGCGGTGGTACGATGCCTCATGCGCTCGAGCCTCCTTCCTTCGTTCGCCCTCGCCCTGTTGCTCGCCCCCGGGTGCTCGTCGCCCGCGCCCACGACCTCCGATGCCGGCTCGAGCGGCCCGGCGGACACCGGCATGCACACGGGCCACGACGCCGGCATGCAGACGGGCAACGACGCCGGTGGCTCGAGCAGCGATCCGGACGCCACCTACCGGGCGCGCTGCATCGCCGAGATCAACCGCCTCCGCGCCACACGCAGCCTGACGCCCTACTCGGCCTGGACCGGGGTCGAGGAGTGTGTCGATGCCCAGGCGACCTCGGACGAGCAGTCCGGCTCGCCGCACGGAGCGTGGGGGATGCACGCGGGCGTCTGCGACGGCAACGCCCAGAACGAGTGCCTCGGCGCGGGACGCGAGGGAATCGAGAGCTGCCTGCAGCAGATGTGGGACGAGCGGCTGCAGCCGGGCTGCTCTGGCTGCGATGCGTGCGCCGACGCCTTCGACTCGAACTGCCCGAACTGCGACTTCTTCGGCACGGCGACGGGCGACGTCTGTGGTCACTACGTGAACATGAGCGCGCGCTATCTGAGCGAGGCCGCGTGCGGCTTCAGCGACCTCGGCGGCTGGAACGTCATCAACTTCCGCTGACGAACGGCCGCGCGCGACCGGCGGGAGTCAGCCCGCGAGCCGAGGCGGATGCGATCCGGAGCTGGGCTCGTCCGCAGGTCGGGACCGAAGCAGCGATGCTCAGTCGCGCCGTCAGACCGGTCGTCAGCCGAGGCCGAACACGCGGCGAAACCGCGGGATCGGCCGTACGCCGAGCGCGAGGACGCACCGGAGCGGCCTTGGGGCCGCGAGGAGCGACCGGAGCGCTCGGTGGCGGATCACGGCCGGGATCACGGCGCGTGGCCGCTGCTCGGGATTGGATCCGCCTGGCCCGCGAGCTGGCGCTCGACCAGGCGCCGGTAGACACCGTCCTCGTGCTTCATGAGCTCGTCGTGCGTCCCGGTCTCGACCAGCTTGCCGCGGTCGAGGACGACGACGCGGTCGGCATCGCGGACGGTGCTGAGGCGATGCGCGATCACGAGCGTGGTGCGGCCGCGCATCAGGCGATCGAGCGCCTCCTTCACGAGGTGCTCGCTCTCGGCATCGAGCGCACTGGTGGCCTCGTCGAGCACCAGGACGCGCGGGTTCTTCAGGACGGCGCGCGCGATGGCGATGCGCTGCTTCTGGCCGCCGGAGAGCTGGACGCCCCGCTCGCCGACGTTCGTCGCATAGCCGTCGGGAAAGCGCGACACGAACGCGTGGGCGTTCGCGACCTTGGCGGCCTCCTCGACCTCCGCATCGCTCGCGTCGCGACGGCCGTAGCGGATGTTGTCCTGGATCGAGGTGGAGAAGAGGATCGGCTCCTGCGAGACGACGCCGACCTGCTCGCGCAACCAGTCGGGGTCGAGCGCGCGCAGGTCGCGGCCGTCGAGGCGGACGACCCCCGCGCTCGGATCGTAGAGGCGAGACAGCAGCGACGCGATCGTGCTCTTGCCGGCGCCCGAAGCGCCGACGATGGCGACGAGCTGTCCTGGCGCGATGACGAGATCGACGTCGTCGAGCACTTGCACGTCGGGGCGCGCCGGATAGCGGAAGCCCACGTGCTCGAGCGCGATCGCCCCCTCGACCTCCGCGAGCCGCTCGCCCTTCTTCGGCATGGCCGGGAGGCGGTCGAGCAGCTCGAAGAGGCGCTCGGCCGCGCCGCCGGCCTTGGTGAGGTCGCCGTAGAGGTCGGTGATCGCACCGAGCGAGACCGCGACGAGGATCGTGTAGACGAGAAACGCCGTGAGGTCCCCGACGCTCATCGCGCCGTCGAGCACGAGGTGACCGCCGCGCCAGAGCACGAGCGATGCGGCGCTGAGCCCGAAGAAGCTCGCCACGCCCGCGAAGATGCCGCCGAGCCGGATGCGGCGTCGCGCCAGCTGGAAGCTCTTGTCGACGGCCTTTCCGTAGCGCGCGGCCTCGATCGGCTCGGCGGCGAAGCTGCGCACGGTGCGGATGCCGGCCAGGCTCTCCTCGGCGACCTCGCTCGCACCGCCGACGGCGTCCTGGACCTCGCGCGAGAGCGCGCGCAGGCGGCGCCCGTACGTGACGGCCGCGAACGCGATCGGCGGCACCACGACGAGCATCAAGAGGGCGAGCGACGGCGACGTGTAGAACAGGAGCACCAGCCCGCCGATGGCCGTCGCGCCGTTCCGCAGCGCCATCGACACGTTCACCGACACCGCGTTCTGCAGCACGGACGTGTCGGCCGAGAGCCGGCTCAAGAGGTCGCCCGTGCGCCGCTCGTCGAAGAACGCGATCTCCTGGTCGAGGATCGCCCGGTAGCACTGCTCACGCAGGCGCGCGACGATGCGCTCTCCCGCGGTGGTGAAGAGCACGTAGCGGATGCTGGTGGCGAGCGCCTGGATCGCCAGGACGGCCGTCATGAAGAGCGCCGTCCGATCGATGACGGCCGCCGAGTGGGACGAGACGGCTTCGTCGAGGAGCACACGAATCGCCTGCGGATACGCGAGGCTCGCGCTCGAGCCGATGGCGAGGAAGAGGGTTCCCCACGCGAGCGACGCGGCCTCGGTGCGCGCGAGAGAGACCACGCGCCAGAGCGACTCGCTCCGGCCGGACGAGCGCGGAGCTGGCTTCACCGCATCGATCGCGCTGGACGCCACGCGACCGATTCATGCGGGGAAGCCCGGAGAATCGCAAGATGGGCAACGATTCTTCACGCACGCCGGAGAACGCGCTCGAGCCCGCGCGCGCGAAGCGGCGGGCTCGTTCGACGGTGGCTCCCCCCGATCGACCGGGCGAGAGCGGGCTCGGCTTCCGACGAGGACGTCAGCGGCCGGCGCGAGCGAGCGCGCCGCCCCGGACGACCGGCGGATCGACGATGCGCAGGCCGGCCACGACCTCCTGCAGGTGCTCGGGCCCGAGGAGGCTCCAGACCTCGTAGACGCAGCTCTGACCGGGCACCGTGAACGTGATCGAGGCCACGTGCTCCCCATCGGCCTCGGTGAACTCGGTCTCCGCGTGGCTGCCGTCGCTGTAGGTCGGCGCGAGCGTGTCGTCGTCGCCGACCAGCAGCGCCTCGGGCGAGACGCTCGTGCCCGCGATCCCGACGACGCTGCGGCCGCAGGTGTCGCACTCGCGGCCCTGACGGTCGATGCCCGGAAGCCCCGGCCGGTCGAGCTCGACCAGCCATCCGCCGGAGAGCTCGCTCGTGCGCGCCCGCGCGCCGCTGGCGACACCGAGAGAGCTCGAGGCGATGGGCGCGCAGCTGTCGCGGTTCTCGGCGCTCTCCCAGGCCGCGAGGAGCGGGCGGGGCGCCTCGTTCGCCGACAGATGGGGCCCGGCCCAGGGGGCGACGGGCAGAGACGGTACGTCCGGCGTGGTGCTCGTCGCGCTCGGGGCTGCGACGGTCGTCTCGCTCGCTTCGGTCGCCGTCGTGGAGCTGCCGGTCGTGAGCGCGGCCTGCGTCACGCGCGTCGCCAGATGCGGGTGCTCCGCCACGGCGGCACCCCCCGATGCGCAACCTCCCATCACGAGCCACGCACACACGACCACGCCCACGAGCTTCCTCGTCATCGGATCCTCCGTGATGGAGCGCGATCTCGCGCCGAGCTCGCCCGCCCGACGCCGCACGCTCCCGAGGATCTCCGAGTACACGAGGCCCGCGGACGCGGGCAAGAAAGCGGTCAGCCCGCGACGCGACGCGACGCGGGCTCCGTCGCGAGCAGCGGCCGGGCCCTGAGCCCTCTCTCAACGCAGGTACGTCTTGAGGTGGGCCATCAGCTTCGCCTCGTCGGCAGGCTGGCTGCGATAGGCGACGTAGAGATCGGGACGCAGAAGATAGGCGCACTCGGTCGCGGCCGCGTAGGCCCGCTCGAGCTCGGCGTCGGCGTCGAAGAAGACGGGCAGGTCCTCCTCGAGTCCCGGCGGCCGCGTGCGGCGCGGCGTCACGACGATGGGCGCGATCAGCTCCGGGAAGCGAGCCCGGACGGCCTTGGCGATCGATGCGAAGCGCGCATACCCCTCGGCGCTCTCGCTCTTGCCGTCGAAGAGCAGGAGCGTGTGCCGGCGGGTGTCGATCGCCTGGAGCAGGCGCTGCGTGCCGGAGGCCCCGGCGACGGCGATCACTCCGTCTCTCGCGCGTGCGCCCGGATGCGGCCCTCCCTCGAACTCGCGCACCGTGCCGATCGTCGGCGTCTCCCCTCCGGCGGCGGTGCCGATGCGACCCTGCAGGAGGCTCGTCCGGTCCTCGGCCACGATCGGGCTCGACTCGTAGCCGACCGAGAGCTCGGCCGCCTGCTCGGCGATGCGCCGCTGGACGACGTCGAAGCCCGCCATGAAGCGCGCGACCTCGTTGCGCACCGCGCGCGCGACGTTGCCCTTCACGGTGATGACGCGCGTCGCCGCGTCGGTGCCGCGCAGGATCGCCGCGCCCACGCCGTGCCGCTCGGCGTGATAGGTGTCGAGCAGGAGCCCGCGCGCGGGGCCGCGGTGCACGAGCGCCAGCTTCCAGGCGAGGTTGTGCGCGTCCTGGACGCCCGTGTTCAGGCCCTGCCCGCCGACCGGGCTGTGGACGTGGGCCGCGTCGCCCGCGAGGAGGACGCGGTCGTCGCGGTAGCGCGCGACTTGCCGGCAGTGGACGCGGAACTGCGCGAGCCAGCGCGCGTCGTCGAGCTTGGCATCCAGGCCGGTGCGCGCGGCGAAGAGCGCGGCGACCCGCTCGAGCGTCGGTGTCTCGTCCTCTTTCAGATCCGCGGGAGCGAGGCCCACGACCCGGAAGCGGTGGTCCTTCATCGGGAAGCACGCGAGCACGCCGTCCTCGGCGAAGAACGTCGTGACACGATCCTCGCGGAGGTGGCCGTCGATCTTCACGTCGGCGAGCACGAAGCGCTCTTCGTACGTGGTGCCTTCGAAGGGGATCTCGAGGAGCTTGCGCACCGTGCTGTGCGCTCCGTCGGCGCCCACGAGCCAGGCCGCGCGCACCTTCTCTTCGCCCTTCGGCGTCGCGAGCGTCGCGCTGACCCCCGTTCCGTCCTGCGAGAACGAGAGCAGCTCGGTGGCGCGCTCGACGCGCGTCTCGAAGGTGGCGAGCTTCTTGGCGAGCACCGCTTCGGTCTCGGCCTGCGCCACGCTCAGCACGTACGGATAGCGGGTCGGGAGCTCGCCGAGGTCCGCGGAGAGGATCGTCTCGCCGGCCGCGATGGCCGTCACCCCGCCGAGCCGCACACCCGCCGCGACGAGGTCGTCGACGATGCCGAGGCTCTCGAAGATCTCGAGCGTCCGTGCGTGGATGCCGATGGCCTTGCTCCGCGTCGTGGGCTCCTTCGCCGCGTCCACGATCCGCACCGAGAGGCCGTGGCGCCGCAGCTCGCACGCCGCCATGAGCCCGGTCGGCCCTGCCCCCACGATCAGCACGTCGAGCTCCGCCATGTCCTCGCCCTCCGCGCGGGAGCGTCTCACGAGAGCGGGCGGTGTAGGCTCCGAATCATGACGTCCGCCGGCACCTTCCTGCGCCCGAGCCGCGCCCCGCACACGAGCGGTGCGCCGCGCCTGCTCTGCATCTTCGACGGGGGCGATGCGCCCGGTTACTCCTCGGTCGCGGTCGCGCTCACCGAAGAGGGCACGCGCCGTGGCTACGAGGTGTGGGCCGCGACGGAAGGCTTCCGGTCGCTCACGCACGACGCGCAGAGCGAGCTGCGCTTCGAGCGCCTCGTGGTCTCGCGAAGCGAGCGCTACGCCCTGCTCGCCAAGGGGATTCCCACGCGCTCCATGGGACGGCGCGTGCTCGATCCGGGGAGCGACTTCCGGAGCGAGCGCTACAGCGGGTTCTTGCGGTCCGAGGTGCGCGAGCTGGCCGCGCGCACCTTCCACGCGCAGGGCTTCACGCACCTCGTCACGGTGGGCGGCAACGGCACGTTCGACGGAACCAAGGCGTGGCTCGAGCAGTTCGATGGGCTCGGCGAGGCGGACCCGACGCCGCCGACGGCGTTCGTGAACGTGTCGGTCGACAACGACGTCGGGGGCGACCGGGCGATCGGGTTCCTCTCGGGCATCGAGGCGGGCGCGACGATCGCGCGGGGGCTC
>JBGALT010000217.1:0-11430 GCA_044223665.1 Sandaracinaceae bacterium
ACGCGTACCTCCCGAGTGGCGCGCTGAAGCGGCGCTTGCGCCTCGTCGACCAGTGGCGCGACAGTGCTCCGCGCGACGCGGTCCGCACCGTCGATCTACCGATGGCATCGCCCCCCGCCCCCGAGCTGCGCGGTGAGCGCGACGGCGAGCGCGTGCGCGTGACGGTCCTGAACGTAGGCGAGTCGTTCGGAACGCGCTGGGAGGCCGAGGGCGTGATCGAGGGCGATGGCCCGAGCGTCGTCTGGTCGCCCGCGAGCGCCGAGGATCAGATCGCCGTCGCCGTGCGAACGCGAGGCGGCGTCGCGGTGGTCACGCTGCGCGCGCAGAGCGTCAGCGGCTGACGCGACCGAAGAAGATCGGCGTCACCACGTAGCCCTCGCTCACCGTACCGTACCAGCCGTAGTGCGTGCCGTGCCCGGCGCCATCGGCGAGGAACACGATCGTGCCGATGCCGAACCCGCCGTCGAGGTCGCCCTCGCGCGTGTCGTCTTGATGGACGAACGAGGACGAGTCGGCGACGCGCACCGCCCAGCCGCCCGGGATCCCCTCCACCGGCCGCGGCCGATCGAGCACGAAGCCGACGTGGCCGGTGTTGTGGCTCGGAAAGCCCCGCGGCCGCCGCCACGCGAAGAGGTCTCCCGGCATGGCCTCGCCGATGGTCCCGAGCCGCTGCCAGCCGGCGCGCGCACGATCGGTCGGTGCGCTCTCGATCTGCTGGACGAAGTCGCGCGCGACCGGTCGCTCGCGGCTGATGCGACGCATCGCGAGCGGGGCGGCCTGCCGGAGGATCCACGCCGCCATGCCGGAGCAGTCCCAGTCGTAGCGTCCTTCCCGCTCGCGCACGCGCGTGGTGTGGGCGTACGAGGAGAAGCGCACCGTGCCGCGGATGTGATCGACGAGCTCGACGATGCGTGTTCCGGCGCGCGTCGGCGGCGCGGGCGGCGCCCCGAACTGCGGGGCTGCGGGATAGAAGCCGGTGAACGGCGGCGGCACGATGGGCCAGGGGACGCCTTCGTACTCGCCGACCTCGAAGCCGTGGGCGAACGCAGGGGCCTGCGCGGGCGCGCTCGAGGTGACGAGCATCGCGGCCAGGACGATGGCGAGGGGAACAGATCGCGTCATGCCGAGCGTTCCGACAACGACCATCGTGCCGTGTTTCTTCTTCCCGTCGACGGTCTCCGACGGGCCGATCGCGCCGACATGTGGGTGAGCGTCGCACGTCTCGCTCGATGCGCTTGCGCGCGGGGCCGGGCCGGCCTTTGATTCCGCCCCCGATGCGTCCGTGGGCCCTGCTGCTCTCGCTCGTCCTCGCCGTCGCGGCGGCTGCGCCAGCGCAGAGCGAGCCGGCGCGCGGGCCCGCGTCGAGCTGCCAGGCTCGCCGCGCACGCCGTCCGCGCATCACCGCCGCGCAGCGGCGAGCCAGTCAGCGTCGTCACGTGCGCGCGACGACCACCGAGACGCGCCGCTGGGCCGCGATGACGCCGCCGCCGCTGGTGCTTCGCCCGGTCGGGGCTCCCTCGCCCTTCACCCTCACCCCGATCGACCCGAGCGCCGGGACCTTCGACGACGTCGGGCTCGCCACGGCGCGCGACGCGCTCGCCCATCGCGTCGACGGGAGCACGCACGACATCCACCCGCGGCTGCTGCAGCTGGTCTACGCCGCCGTCCGGCACTTTCGCGTACCGTACGTCCACGTGATCAGTGGCTACCGCAGCGGCAACCCGTCGAGCCGTCATGGCCAAGGGCGCGCGATCGATCTCGTGCTCCCCGGCGTGACCGACACGCGCCTGGCCGCCTGGCTGCGGCCGCAGGGCTTCGTCGGCGTCGGCATCTATCCGACCAGCGGCTTCGTGCACCTCGACGTCCGCGCCCGCAGCTACTTCTGGCGCGACGCCTCCGGCCCGAGCGAGCGCAACCGCGAGCGTCCGATGCTCCGCGCGCTCGGGCCTCGCTACGACCGTGCGGCACGCGCGCGAGGCGTCGAGCCGGTGCTCGACCTCGAGGCCAGCTCTTCCGAAGCGGAGGTGGACGCCGAGGCCGAGGTCGAGGCCGGCCGCGAGGCGGCACCGGAGACGCTCGAGGTCGAGCCCGCCCTCGTAGGGCCAGAGGTCGACGCCGGCGCGCCTTCCGACGCGGGCATCGACGCCGGAGCGCCGTTGCGATGAAGGACGACGACGCGATCGCGGCGCTCGTCCGCGAGGGACGACACGAAGAAGCGGCCCAGCGTGCGCGCGAGGCGGGGGATCCGCTGCGCGCCGCCGAGCTCTACGCCGCGGTCTGGAAGTACGAGGACGCGATGGCCTGTGCGCGCGCCGCCGGAGCGCTCGCCGAGGCGTACCGCCATGCGGTCCTCGCGAAGGACCCGGGCGCCATCGCCGCGCTGCTCGACGAGCTGGCCGCGGTGCCCACCGAGGCCGAGCGCGCGGTGGCCATCGCCGAAGATCGGGGGCGCCTCGCGGATGCGGCGCGGCTCGCACGCGGGCTCGGGCAGCTCGAGCCGGCCGCGCGTTTCTTCGAGCGAGCGGGGGAGCTCGTGCTGGCGGCCGAGTGCCGGCTCGCGCTCGGAGATGCGCGCGCGGCGGGCATGCTCTACGAGCGCCGCATGAAGGAAGCGCCCGAGGACGCGGTGGCCGCGCTCGCGCTCGCCCGCATCCTCGTCTCGCTCGGCCGCCACGATCACGCGGCGCGGATCCTCTCGCCGGTGGTGCGCAGCGACGAGGCAGCGCTCGAGGAGCGACGGGCCGCGATGCGTCTGTCGATCGCGTGCTTCACTGCGCTCGGGATGCACGACGCGGCGGCCGACGTGCTCGCCACGCTGCGCGAGAGCGAGCCTTCGCTGCCGGCCAGCGTGCCCGAGATGCTGCGCGTCGTCTTCGGTGACTCGCGCGGCCTCGTGTCGGAAGCGCAGCGCGAGCTCGTCCTCGGCCGCTATCGCATCGTGGCGCCGCTCGGCGAAGGCGGGACCGGTCGCGTGCTCCGGGCCGAGGACACCTTCTACGGCCGAGAGGTCGCCCTCAAGGCGCTCCGCGCCGCTTCGGGCGCTGCCGGCCGCGATGCGCTGGCGCGCTTCGCGCGCGAGGCGAAGGTCGCGATGGGGATCGACCACCCGAACGTGGTGCGCGTGCTCGCCTATCACCCGGAGGGGCCCTACCTCGTCATGGAGCTGATGGAGGGGGGCACCCTCGAGGACCGCCTCGGCCCGCTCGACGCGCCGAACGGCCCGCTCGCGCCGAGCGCCGCGTTCGCCATCGCGCGCGCGATGCTGCGCGCGCTCGAGGCGGTGCACCGACGCGGCGTGGTCCACCGCGACCTCAAGCCCGCCAACGTGCTCTTCTCCGCCTCCGGCGAGGCGAAGATCGGCGACTTCGGCGTGGCCCATCTCGTCGATCTGGGCGCGACGATGACGGGAGCGATGATGGGCTCGCTGGCGACGATGGCGCCCGAGCAGATCTCGGGCGGCAAGCAGCCCGGCGCCTCGACGGACCTCTACGCGGTGGGCATCGTGCTGTACCGGATGCTCACCGGCGCGATGCCCTTCGAGGGCCGAGACCTCGCGGCCGCTCACCTCGACGAGACGCCGAGGGCGGCGAGCCTGCTCGCGCCTTGGATCGATGCGCGCGTCGACGCGCTGCTCGAGTCGCTCCTCTGCAAGGACCCCGAGGCGCGACCGGGCGACGCGGCGGAGGTCCGCACCGCGATCGAGTCCCTCCCCATCGCGCGCTACGAGCAGGCGTGGGACGAGCGCCCCGGGCGGGGCGCGTCGCGATCTCCGAGCCGGCGCCCGAGCGCGCCGCCCACCTCCGGCGTGGAGGCGTCGCGCTACGCGAGCCTGCGCCCCCAGCTCGACGGCAGCACGTTGGCGATCGACACGCTGCTCGAGCGCGAGGTGGAGATCCGTCCCCTCGACGACGCCGAGCACCTCCGCGCGTGGGCCCGGCTGCGATCGCCGTGCGTGCAGGCGGTGTGCGCGCTCGAGGTCGAGACCGTCGTGCTGGATCGTCCGACCGCGATCGACGGCGGCGCTTCGAGGCCCGACCTCGAGCGTGCCCTGGCCGACGTGCACGCCGCCGGGCTCGTCCACGGGAGCGTGGATGCGGCGCACGTGCTCGTCACGGCGGCGGGCACGATGCTCCGCGTGCCGCGCGGAAAGGCCCAGGGCGACGCCGACGCCGATCGCGCGGCGCTGGCCGCCCTCGCGCTCGGATGATGCAGCGCACGATGCGACGGTTGCGCTACGGTGGCGCCCGCATGCCCTCGCGGAGACTCCTGGCGCTCCTCGCGCTCGTCCTCGTCGCCGGCTGCGGCGGCACCTCGCAGCCCGGCCCCGCACGCCCGACCGACCCGCGCTGGCCGGCGCACCTGCCGACGCGGCGCCTCGGGTGCGGCCTGCCGCTGGGGAGCTGTCCGGACGTCGCGTCGCTGCGCGTGCGCTGGCCCGAAGACGATCCGCCGCCCGGTGGCGCGCGCGCGTTCGTGGATCGGAGCGAGATCGCGGTGGCCGACCTCGAGCTCGGCGTGTGCGTCGGCGACGGAGCGCACGAGGTCGGCGTCGAGGAGCTGCTCCAGAGCGACACCGGCACCGTCTCGCCGTGGAGTGGCGGCGCGCGGGTGGACGTGCTCGGCGGCACCGAAGCCCGCATCGCGCTCACGCGAGGGCCGAGCCAGGGAGCGCTCGTGCTGACGGCGGAGGTGGCTCCGGTCGACCTCGCGCACGCGGTGCGAACGCTCGGTCGCGCCTCCATGCCGCAGCTCGGCCTGGACGCGTCGCCCGAGGAGCGTCGTGTCTTCGCGCTCGCGCTGGCGCCCCGCTTCGACGAGTGGCGCGCGCGCCTGGCGCGCCTCGGGGCCTTCGCGTCCCAGAGCGGCGATCGGATGCTGCGCGCGGCCGCCTCCGATCACGAGATCCGCGCCCGCGCGATCGCCGCGTCGATCTCCGAGGAGCGCCCCTCGGCCGATCGGCTGGCGGCGATCCAGCGCTCGATGCGCGAGGAGATCGAGGCGGCGTCGTCGATGATCGTGGTCGAGCACGAGTGCGACGTCTACTCGGACGAGGCGACCGATGCGCTCGAGCAAGTGGCCGTCGAGGTGCGCCCGTACCGGAGCGTGAGGGCGCCCGTCACGCGCATGCGGGTGGCGATCGACGGTGTCGAAGTGATGGACGTCGGCGCCGGCGCATCGGCGCCGCTCCTGGGCGCGACGACGAGCGACGGGCTCACGCCGGCAGGGGCCCACGAGGTGATGGTCGAAGCGACGTTCGCCGTCGGCCCGACGTGGCCCGGCGCGCGCGGGGGCGAGGCCTACGTCCTCCGCACCTTCCCGGTCGTGGTCCCGCGGGGTGGCGCGCGCGTGCACACCGGCGCGCGCGATCTCGGCGGCGCTCCCTCGCTCGAGGCGCTCTCGGTCGAGCTGAGGGCCGAGCCGGTCGAGCCGTGATCAAGTACCTCGGCAGCAAGCGCCTGCTCCTACCGGCCATCGTGGGAACGGTCGCCGAGATCCGCGGCGCCCGCAGCGTGATCGACCTCTTCTCCGGCACCTCGCGGGTCGGCCATGCCCTGAAGAAGGCGGGCTACCGCGTGATCGCCAACGATCACAACGCCTACGCGGCCGCGCTCGCACGCTGCTACGTGCAGGCCGATCGCGAGGAGATCGAGCGCGACGCGACGCGCCTCATCGACGAGCTCATGCGCGTGCCGGCGGCGCCCGGCTGGTTCACCGAGGCCTTCGCGGTGAAGGCGCGCTACTTCCAGCCGAAGAACGCCGCGCGCATCGAGGCGATCCGCGAGCGCATCCGCGCGCTCGCGCTCCCGCCGGAGCTCGAGGCCGTGGTGCTGGTCTCGCTCATGGAGGCCTCCGATCGCGTCGACTCCACGACCGGCGTGCAGATGGCGTACCTGAAGTCGTGGGCCGCGCGCGCGCACAACGACCTCGCCATGCGCCTTCCCGACGTGCTCGCGCGCGCCGCGAACGGCAAAGGCGAGGCCCACGCGCTCGACGCGCGGCAGGCGGCGCGCTCGCTCTCGGCGGACGTGGCGTACGTCGATCCGCCCTACAACCAGCACAGCTACCTCGGCAACTACCACGTGTGGGAGACGCTCGTGCGCTGGGACGCGCCCGCGACGTTCGGCGTCGCGAACAAGCGCGTCGACGTCAAGGAGCGCAAGAGCCCGTTCAATCGCCGCCACGAGATCGGGCCGGCCCTCGCCGAGGTGATCGACGCCATCGACGCGCGCGCGATCGTGCTCTCGTTCTCCGACGAGGGCTTCGTCACGCGAGACGAGATCGAGGCCACGTGCGCGCGCCGCGGCAAGGTGCGCGTCATCGCGCACGACCATCCGCGCTACGTCGGCGCCAAGATCGGCATCTACAACCCCAAGGGCGAGAAGGTCGGCAAGATCGGCAAGCTCAGGAACACCGAGCACCTCTTCGTGATCGAGACGTAGGCGAGGGCCGCGTCGCCCGCGGCGAGGCGGGAACGGACGCCGCGAGCGCCGAGCGTGCGCTCGGCGGATCGGGCATGCTCTCGGCCATGTCGGACCGCGTCGTCGTCAGCGTCGATCAGGGAGTCGCTCACGTGGAGCTCGCGCGCGAGGACAAGCGCAACGGGCTCGACCTCGCGATGTTCGAGGGGCTCGTGGCGGCGGGGGAGCGCCTGCGCGCCGATGGCCACGTCCGCGCGGTCGTGCTCTCCGGGCGTGGCAAGGCGTTCTGTGCCGGCCTCGACTGGGGCGCCTTCCTCTCGATGGGCGCCGAGGCTGGACAGAAGCTGCTCGCGCGCGGCGAGGCGAGCCCCGCGAACCTCGCGCAGCGAGCGTGCTGGATCTGGCAGGAGCTCGACGTGCCCGTGATCGCCGCGGTGCGCGGGGCCGCGATGGGAGGGGGGTTGCAGCTCGCGCTCGCCGCCGACCTCCGCTACGTCGCGCCGGATGCTCAGCTCTCGGTCATGGAGATTCGCTACGGCCTCGTGCCCGACATGAGCGCCACCAAGACCCTCGCGCTCCTCGTGCGCCCCGACGTCGCGCGCGATCTCGTCTGGAGCGGGCGGACCGTGCTCGCCGACGAGGCCGTGCAGATCGGGCTCGCGACGCGCAAGGAGGAGGATCCGATCGCGGCCGCCCTGGCGACGGCGCGCGAGATCGCCAAGCGCTCCCCGCACGCGATCCGATCCGGCAAGCGCCTCTTCCGCGACACGGCGCCGGTCGACACCCGCGCCGCGTTCCTCTTCGAGACCGAGCTGCAGCTCGCGCTGCTCGGCTCGGCCAACCAGATGGAAGCCGTCGCGGCCGCGATGGCCAAGCGTGACGCGGTGTTCGCCGACGTGGGCTGATCAGCGAACGACGGCGACGCGCTGGTTGAGCGAGGCTGAGGGCGTCACGATGCCGCTGCCTTCGTAGGCCGCGCTGACGGTGACCATCCAGACCCGGCCGCCGCCGCCGCCGCCGCCGCCGCCGCCGTTGCCGCCGCCGCCGTTGCCGCCCGCGAAGGACGCGCCGCCCGCGCCTGCGCCCCCGTTGCCGCCGCTGCTGTGGCCGGCGCCGGCGCCGCCCGGGGCGGGCCATCGCCGAGTTTAATGGCCCATGGCCGCCCGCGCTGTTGCCGCCTGCGCCGCCGCCGCCGTTCACCGTTACGACGCCCGCGTGCGAGATCGTGCCGGCCTCGAGGAAGACCGTGCCGCCGGCTCCGCCGCCGCCGCCGGCCTGGTCGCCGTGCGAGCCGCCGCCGCCCACCGCGCGCAGGACGCCGGTCGACGCGATCGTGATCGTGGTGGCGGAAGAGATCTGGAGGATCCCGCCGCCGCCGCCGCCGCGGCCGCCGTCGGCGTCGTTCGCGCCGCCCCCGCCGCCATCGCCGCCGTCGAGCACCGTGCCCGCTCCGTCGTTGATCACGCCGCCGCCCGACCCGCCCGAGACGTCGCCTTCGCCGCCGCCGTTGCCTCCGCTGGCGCCGTGACCGCCGCCGCCGCCGCCGCTCTGATCGAAGTCGAGGACTCCGCCGGTCGAGCCGCTGGCGCCACCCATCGCGCCGCCCCCGCGCTGCTGCGAGTCTCCGCCGATCTCGCCACCGGGCCCCCACGCGCGCCCGTGGGCGCCGACGTCGATGGTGCCGGCGATGGTCACGCCCCCGCTCGCCAACAGGATGAGGCCGCTGTTGCCCGTGGTCTCGATCCGTCCTCCTGCATCGACGGTGATGGTCGAGAAGGTGAACGCGGCGAGACCCGGCGCCGAGGGCTGCGCGATCGGGACCCAGCCGATGCTGGGTGTCGTCATCGAGGCGCCGGCGGCTCGGATGACCGTGCCCGGTAGCAGCGTGATGGCGCCGGTATCGGTATCGAAGCGAACGGTCTCGCCGGCGTGAACGACGAGCGGAACGGCGCCGCTGACGAGCAGAGCGTCGTTCCCCACGTGCGAGGCCGAGATCTGCCCGCAGTGCGGGTACGGCGTAGGCTGGCACGCGAGCGCGCAGTTCATCCGCATGCGCTCGACGCCATCCGGATCGCACGCCCAGAGCTCGGCCGAGCGGCAGAACACGGCGCCGCTCGGGGAGCAGCCGCCGTCGGGCCTCGTCGCCGCGTCCACGCCGGCGTCGCTCGCGCCCGCATCGAAGCCGCCGCCGTCCGGGCTCGCTGCGTCGATCTCACCGGCGTCGCTTCCCGCGTCGTCGCCGCTCGCGTCGACTCCGTCGGCGTCGCGCATGCCTCCGTCGCGCACGCCCCCCTCGCCCGACGCGGCGTCGACCGGCGCGCCGAGCACGCCGCGCGCGAGCGAGCAGCCCGGCGCGAGCGCCAGGAGCGCGAAGAGCGACGCGAGCGCGCGCGCGGTGGCTCGGACCGTCATCGGGCGTGCTCCCAGGCCGCGCCATCGTGCTCGAGCGCGGCCCGCGCCGCGGCTTGCTCGGCCTCGGCCTTCGAGCGGCCGCGCCCCTCTCCCATCACCGAGCCCTCGTCGCGCCGCGCGACGACGTGGAAGACCCGTGCGTGCTCCGGCCCGTCGGCCCCGGCGAGCTCGTAGCGCGGCGACGCACGACCCGCGGCCTGCTCGCGCTCCTGGAGGCGCGACTTGAAGTCGAGCGCGCCCGGCGCGAGGTGCTCGATCTGCGACTCGAGCAGCTCGCGCGCGACGCGCAGCGCTGCATCGGTCCCGGCATCGATCTCGATCGCGGCCAGGCAAGCCTCGAACGCGCTCGCGAGAAGACGAGGCTTCTCGCGGCCGCCGGTGCGCTCCTCGCCTTTCCCCAGCCGCAGCAGCGGCCCGAGCTCGAGCGAGGACGCGATCGAGGCCAGCGCGCGCTCGCAGACCAGGTCGGCGCGCCGCCGCGTCAGCTCGCCTTCGCGCGCGTCGGGGAAGCGCTGGAAGAGCAGCTTCGCCGCCGCGGCGCCGAGCAGCGAGTCGCCGAGGAACTCGAGTCGCTCGTTGTAGGAGCCGGGCCCCTCGCCCTGGCCTTCGCGCGCGGCGTGCTCGTGCGCCCAGCTGCGATGCGTCAGCGCCGTGACGAGCGCGCGCCGGTCTGCGAAGACGTGGCCGAGCCGCTGCTCGAGCCGCCGCATTGCGACGTCGTCGTCCATCCGACGTTCGACACTACGCGTCACGACGCGGCGCGGCAACTCGTGTTCGTGTTGGTAGTGTGATCGCGGAAGGGGGTCAGAGGCGACGTGCCGCGATCCCGGCCTCGATGCCGCGCCCGAGCGAGCTCGGGCGCTCGCCACCTCACCCTGCGGCCCTTCAGAGCGAGCAGTCGACGAGCTCGGCCAGGTCGCCCTGTCGTCCGTAGGTCCCGAGGATCGTCAGCAGCTGGCCGTGGATGTCCGCGACCGTCTCGGCGTAGCGGCTCGTCGCCGTCATCGATCCGGGCGTGTTGGCGGCGCAGAGGTACTTCGGCGTCCCGCAGGCATCGAAGGCCTCGCAGCTCGAGTTCACCGCCGTCGTCGCCTGGAGCGCGGCGTCGCCGTAGTAGCCGACGCCGTCGATGAGCACGAGGCGCACGTCTGCGGCGCGGCTGTCGATCACCGCCTGGTACGGATCGGTGCTCGTACGGCCGAAGACCGAGACGTCGGCCCGCTGTCCGACGGCGAGCGTGCCGATCGCGTCGAGGTCCACGACGTCGGCGCCGTCGATGGTCGCCATGCGCCAGATCTGCTCCGCGGTGAGCTCCGGCACCGCGTGCGACTGCCCGTAGTCCTGGGCGTAGCGCATCTCGCTCAGCATCTCGTCCGAGCCCGAG
Source organism: Sandaracinaceae bacterium (assembly GCA_044223665.1). Classification (GTDB taxonomy): domain Bacteria; phylum Myxococcota_A; class Polyangia; order Polyangiales; family Sandaracinaceae; genus JBBSAT01. The sequence continues at coordinate 10,216 of JBGALT010000217.1, forward strand.
GGCGTCCAGTCGGGGCCGAGGCCCACGGTGATGCCGCGCTCGAGCATGCCCTGGATGTCGGCCGTCTGGCCGTAGAGGATGATGTTGCTCGAGGGCGACCACACGACGCGCGCGTGATCGCGGAAGGTCTGGTCGAGCTGAGCCGGTGTCAGCGGCATCGCGTGGATGAACACCGCGGTGCCGTAGGGCACGCCGACGGCGTTCGTCAGGAGCGACATCCCCAGCGTCGCGCACGTGCCCGACCAGCTGCAGCGATTGTCGGTATCGGCCATGCAGCTGGTCATGTCCGCGTGCGCGGTGCACGCCGCGCCGTTGTAGTACATCGCGTCCGTGCCGTCGTAGCAGCCGAACTCGCGCAGCGGGTTGGTGCGCGTCGCGCTGCCGGCGTTCATGTAGCCCTCGCCCATGTGCACGAAGAAGCGCGTGGCGGCGCCGGTCGTGAAGTCGCCGATCAGGGACGGGCGCGTCGGGAAGCCCGACTCGCAGGGCCCGCTGATCGTGGTGCGCGTCCGGTCGGGCCCGAGGCCGTGGAAATGGTCGGCGTTGCGCGCGAGACGATCGAGGCAGGCCGACTGCGGCGCTTGCCCCTGCACGGTGGTCGTGCCGTGGATGATCGAGCGCAGCTCGCCCCACTTCGCGCCCGGGCACTGCGCGCCGGTGTCCTGCGTCCCGTTGTTGTCCGAGTCGCCCTCGGGATCGACCCACGCCGAGTACGACGCGTCGTTGCGCCACTGATAGCGGTTTCCGTAGAGCTGGGGCGCCGTCCACTCGTCGAGGAAGTCGTAGGTGAGATGGTTGTGGCCATCGATGAGGCCCGGCGAGATCGTCGCGTGTGTGTCGATGATCGTCGCCGTGCCCGCGCCCGCGGTGCCGCTGCAGTCGGCGGCGACGCACTGGATCGTGTTGCCGACGACGAGCAGCTCGCCGACGAGCGGGCCCGTCGGCGTGAGGATCGTGCCGCGCAGGATCAGGTTCGCGGTGCCGGTGCGCACGATCGTGGCGGGCGGCGCCGGGTCGCTCGTGGCGGGCATGCCGCCGCCATCGGGACGGTTGGCGTCGATCGGCATCGCGGCGTCGTTCGGGGTGGCCGCGTCGTTCGGTGTGCCGCCGTCCATGCCGGTGGCGGCGTCGTTCGGCGTGCCCGTGTCGTTCGGCGGCCCGGTGTCACCCGGCATGCCGGCGTCGTTGCCGGCAGCGTCCCCGCCGCCCGACGCG
>JBGALT010000218.1:0-11273 GCA_044223665.1 Sandaracinaceae bacterium
GAGGCCGAAGTCGGCCAGCTTCACCGCGCCGTCCTTGCCGAGGAGCAGGTTGTGGGGCGAGACGTCGCGATGGATGATGCCGAGCGGCTGGCCGCTCGGATCGCGCGCCGCGTGGGCGTAGGCGAGGGCGCTGGCGAGCTGGCGCGCGACGAAGAGCGCCGTGGCCGGCGGCATGCCGGCGCCTCGCGCGTGCGCGCGCTCGAGGATCGCCTTGAGCGAGGTCCCCTCGACCAGCTCCATGATCATGATGAAGGTCCCGCCGACCTCGCGGCCGTCGTAGACGCGCACGATGTTCGGATGGCGGAGCAGCATCCCGAGGCGCGCCTCGTCCTCGAACATGCTCTTGTAGGTCTGATCCTGCGCGAGCTGCGGCAGCACGCGCTTGATCGCGACGAGGTGCTTGTCCCCGGTCTCGAAGATCGCGTTGCCCTTCCAGACCTCCGCCATGCCGCCCATCGCGAGGCGGACCAGCGGCACGTAGCGCGTCGGCGCACGCCGGAAGCGGGTCGAGATCCGCGCGTTCGAGTCCGGCATCTCGAGAGATGCTCGCGCCGGAGGCGCGCGCGGTCAATGTGTCGGTTCGCGCGGGTGTGATCGCGGCTCGTTCACGCGACGGCGGCGAACGCGGCCCGCGCGGCCTTCTCGGTCGCGTCGAGCGTGGCGTCGTCGTGGGCGATCGACACGAACGCGGCCTCGAACTGGGCCGGGGGCCACATCACGCCGCGCGCGAGCATCTCGGCGTGCCAGCGCCCGAAGCGCTTGGTGTCGCACGTGGCGGCGTCGTCCCAGTGGTGCACCGGACGATCGGTGAAGAACGGCGTGACCATCGATCCGACGCGCTGCACGCGCACCGGGACGCGCGCGGCCTCGGCGGCCTCGACGAGGATGTTCTCGAGGCGCTCGCTCTTCGCCTCGAGCTCGTCGTGGAAGCCCGGGCGCTCGATCGCGCGCAGCGTCGCATCGCCCGCCGCCACGGCGAGCGGGTTCCCGCTCAGCGTTCCCGCCTGGTAGACGGGCCCGAGGGGCGCGACCTTCTGCATCACGTCGCGCCGCCCGCCGTAGACCCCGACCGGCAGCCCGCCGCCCACGATCTTGCCGAGGCACGTGAGATCGGGCCGGATGCCGTAGCGCGCCTGCGCGCCGCCGAGCGCCACGCGGAAGCCGGTCATCACCTCGTCGAAGACGAGCAGGGCGCCGTGCTTCTCGGTCGCGCGGCGCACGGCATCGAGGAAGCCTGGCGCGGGCGGGACCAGGCCCATGTTGCCCACCACGGGCTCGAGGATGAGCGCGGCGATCTCGCTGCCGCGCTCGGCGAAGAGCGCCTCGAGCGCGTCCTCGTCGTTGAAGGGCAGCACGATCGTCGTGCCGCCGATCGCCGCCGGCACGCCGGCGCTGGTCGGGACGCCGAAGGTCGCCAGGCCCGAGCCGGCCTTCACGAGCAGGTAGTCGGCGCCGCCGTGGTAGCAGCCCTCGAACTTCACCACGAGATCGCGCCCCGTGAAGCCGCGGGCCACCCGGAGCGCGCCCATCACCGCCTCGGTGCCGCTCGAGGTCATCCGCAGCATCTCGATCGACGGCATCAGCCGGCAGATGCGCTCGGCCAGGTGGATCTCGCCCTCGGTCGGGGCGCCGTAGCTGGTGCCGCGCGCGGCCGCGTGGGCGATCGCTTGCACGACCTCCGGCGCGGCGTGCCCCAGGATCATCGGTCCCCAGCTGCCGACGTAGTCGACGTAGCGCGCCCCGTCGGCGCCCGTGAGCCACGCGCCCGCGGCGCTGGCGATGAAGATCGGCGTGCCGCCCACCGCGCGGAAGGCGCGGACGGGGGAGTTCACGCCGCCCGGAAGGACGCGGCTCGCTCGCTCGAAGAGGCCCTGGGAGACGGTGTCGGTCATGGCGCGCGGAGCCTAGTACATGGCAAGGGGATCCGATCGCGAATCCACCTGGAAACCAGCGTGGCTTGCGACGCCGACCATCCTTGACTGACATTTTGCTCGATGCTAGATGGCGCGCGCTTTCGGGGCTCGATGACTGGCTTCGGTCCCGAAAAAAGGAATCAGCTCGCCTCTGCCAACCGCCTCCTCGCGGTCGGATCGGAGCTCGGTATCGCGACGCTGATCGGTCTGTTCGGCGGCTCTTGGCTCGACGGCCGCCTCGGTACCCGCCCCTGGCTCACCTTCCTCGGTCTGGCGCTCGGCATGGCCGCCGGAATCAAGAGCCTGATGCGCCTCGCGCCCAAGCCCCGCGCCACGGCCCCGAAGAAGAACGACGACTCCCCCTCCTCCGCGAAAAAGTCCGACCCGACGCTTCCCCCCGACGCTCGCTGAAGCCCTCCGACGCTCCATGAAGATCATCGACCGCATCACGACGTACGTGGCCGCCTTCGGCGTGCTCCTGTCGGCGTCGGCGTTCGTCCTCTCGGTGGAAGTGGGCACGGGCGCGCTCGTGGGCGCGGCGATCGCGATCGCCGACTGGCTGGTCACGCGCTTCCTCGGCCGCAAGATCGTGGCGGCGGGGGAGGGCGCGCGCTCCATGCTCTCGCTCGCGCTCGTGACGAAGATGGGCGCGGTCCTCGGCGCCTGCGCGATCGTCCTCTGGTCCGGTCGCGTGAGCGCGCTCGGCTTCATGATCGGCATCGGCGCGATGGTCCTCGGCACGATCGCCGGTGGCCTGCACGAGTCCTTCACGGCGGCGTCCACCGACGCGGCCACCTCGGAGAGCAAGTAGATGCCCGAGCACGAGTCCTGGCTCAGCCTGCTTTTCCCCGGCCTCTTCGACTGGGTCGCGGAGCGCACGGCGGCGATCAACGCGATCGTGACCGGCGACGACACGACGTGGATGGCCCACGAGCACTACGCTCATTCAGGAGGGGGCCACGGGGGCGCGAACGTCCAGCACGTGGTCTGGGGCTGGATCGTGCTCGTGCTCCTCGTGGCGCTCGCCTACCTGGCCTACGCCGGCGTCCGCGACACCAAGGCGGCGATCGTCCCCGAGGACAAGCTCACGCCGCGCACGTTCGTCGAGCTGTTCACCGGCGCCGTGCTCAAGATGATGAGCGACATCATGGGGAAGGACGCCGCGCGCTACTTCCTGCCGCTCATCGGCACCTGCGCGTTCTTCATCTTCTTCTCGAACAGCGTCGGGATGATCCCCGGCGTCGTGCCGCCGACGGAGTCCCTGAAGACGACCGTCGTGTGCGCGATGGTGATCTTCTTCGCCACGCACATCTACGGCCTGCAGCGCAACGGGATGAAGCACGTCCAGCACCTCTTCGGCCCCTGGCTCGGGCCGATCGGGATCCCGCTGAACCTCATCATGTTCGTGATCGAGATCATCGGTCACCTCGCGCGGCCGCTCTCGCTCTCGTTGCGCTTGATGGCGAACATCTTCGCCGACCACCTCGTGCTCGCGATCTTCGCGTCGCTCGTTCCGTGGTTCGTGCCGCTGCCGGTGCTCCCGATGCTGCTCGGCACGATGGTCGTCGTGGTGCAGACGGTCGTGTTCTGCCTGCTCTCGACGGTCTACATCGGGATGGCGATCGAGAACCACGACCACGACCACGAGGGTCACGGTCACGGTCACAAAGAGGCGCACGGCCACGAGGCCGCGCACTGAGCGAGACGATTCTCCGCGCGCCCCCGCACGCGGAATAGGGGTCCTGCCCGGCTAGCAATGTTCCCGAAGGGCGGGCGCAGACGACAGAGACAAGGCGATAGGAGACTCCATGAACAAGAAGATGCTCGGTTTCACCACGTTCCTCGTCACGCTCGCCGTGGCCTCGACCGCGTTCGCGCAGGACGTGGACGCGGCGGAGTGGAGCGCTCGCGGCTGGGGCGCCCTCGCGGCCGGCCTCGGCCTCGGCATCGCGGCCTTCGGTGGCGCCATCGGCCAGAGCCGCGCCGCCGCGGCGGCCCTCGATGGCATCGCCCGCAACCCGAACGCGTCCGACAAGATCTTCCAGCCGATGATCATCGGTCTGGCCCTGATCGAGTCGCTCGTGATCTACGCCCTCATCATCTCGTACCTGCTCCAGGCCTGGGTCACCAGCTGAAGCGGACGACCCCCGATCGCGGGGGACGAGCGGAGGAGAGCCCGGCCGGAAGGCTGGGCTCTTTTCTTTGTGCGCCTTTCTTCGTGCGCCGTGCACGTTTCCTTTGTGCGGCGGGCTTGGTTTCGGTAGTTTTGCTATCGGTGGTCGCGGGGGCGGGGCGCAGCGATGCGTCGGCCACGGGCCACGATGAGGGAATCCCGGCAGTACCCCCGCGTCGCTGTGCGCGTCTCCGCTTGGTGCGAGACGCCGGGGTGGACGCTGCGCGCGGCGATCGTCGATGCGAGCGAAGGTGGCTTGCGTCTGCATCGCTGCCCGGCCCAGCCGGTCGGGGCCCAGCTGAAGCTGTCGTTCCGCGACGAGTCGGGCGTGACGATCGTCGCCCGGACCGAGGTCGTGTGGTCGAGCGACGGAAGGCAGCCCGAGAACGGCTTGCGGCTGCTCGAGGTGCACGAGGGCGAGCAGGCGTTCGTCTCGCTGCTGGCGGCCCACCGGCGGTGACCTCAGGCGGTCCGCCGCCGAGGTTGGCCATCGCGGCGGCGGAGGGCATACTGAGCCCATGGACGGCGAGGACCGGTCGATCGACGCGCTGAGCGCGGCCAAGGCAGGCGCGGCCGCAACGCGGCGGGCGTCGGCGCCGGCAGGCTCGGGCGGCCCCCGCGCGCTGGCGAAGATCGGCGTCGTGCTGCTGCTCCTCGGCGCCGGCGTCGCCTATCTCCTCACCTCGAGCCAGGACGTGTTCGTCTACTCGCACACCGTCGCCGAGGTGATGGCCGATCCGAGCGCGTTCTCGGGGCGCACGCTGCGCGCCGAGGGCAACCTCGTCGACGGCAGCGTCCAGTTCCGCGAAGACCCCTGCGACTACCACTTCACGCTCTCGGGCGGCGATCCGGCCGGCGCGGCTGGCCAGGCGGCGGCGTCGGTCGGCAGCGCCGATCGGCGGATGGACGTCGACTTTCCGCAGTGCGTCGTGCCGGACACGTTCCGCGAGGGCATGGGCATCACCGTGGTCGTCGAGGGGCGTCTCGGCGACGACGGGATCTTCCACGCATCGCAGGTGATCCCGCGCTGCCCCTCGCGCTACGAGATGGACGAGCGGGCGGGTCGGGGCGAGACGATGCCGCACGCTCTGCCGGCGGCCCCCTCGCCGACGCCGCGCTGACCGACGCGGCGCTGACGGGGCCCGACGCACCAACCGTGAGAGTGGACGGAAGGCGTTGCGGAAGCCGTCCGTACGTTGGTAGTGTTCGGCCGCTCGGTGCCACGGCCCGGGCGCAGCGCCCGGTTCGCGTTGTCCCGGGGGTCCTCCAACCGCCACCGCAAGGGGGTTTCATGTTCAATGGTATCTGGCTCGCTGTCCTCGGTATCCTCGGCGCGTCGAGCTTGATCATCGCGCGTCGGCCCGATGCAGCGCAGATGATCGCCAAGCTCGCCCCCTACCAGGGGTGGATCGGCGCGGTCTCGGCGCTCTGGGGCGTCTGGGGCATCATCTCGTGCGTCCTCAACATCGCGTGGATGACGTCGTTCCCGATCTACTGGTTCACGTGGCTCGCGGACTCGGTCCTCCAGGCGCTCCTCGGCCTGCTCCTCGGTGTCGGCGTCCTCAAGACGTTCATCAAGGACCCCACGGCCAACCAGAAGATGGACGAGACCATCACCAAGATCGCACCGTTCCAGGGAACCCTGGGCCTGGCGGCGATCGGCCTCGGCATCTGGATGGTCGTCGCGTCGTTCCTGTTCGCCGTGACCTGAGGGCCGGCCTCTTCGGGGTCGGCCGCATCCGCCGGTTGACCCCGAGGCCTGCGGGCTCGTAGAACCGCGGCCCGTGAAGCACCTGCTCGGGATCGAAGACCTCGCCCGCGAGAACATCGAGCGCTTGCTCGACCTCGCGGGCGTTTTCTTCGAGGCGAACCGTCAGCCCGTCCGCAAGACCTCGACGCTCCGGGGACGCGGCGTCGTGAACGTGTTCTTCGAGAACAGCACGCGGACGCGCACCTCCTTCGAGCTCGCCGGCAAGCGCCTCGGCGCCGACGTGGTCAACATGTCGGCCTCCACGAGCAGCGTGACCAAGGGCGAGACGCTCAAGGACACGATGCAGACGCTCGAGGCGATGCATCCCGACGTCCTCGTGATCCGCCATCCGGCCTCGGGCGCGCCCCACTGGGTCGCAGAGCGCTTGAAGACGAGCGTCGTCAACGCCGGCGACGGCGCCCACGAGCACCCGACCCAGGCGCTGCTCGACGCGTTCACGATCCGTCGCCACAAGGGCAAGCTCGACGGGCTCGTGGTGGCCATCTGCGGCGACGTCGCCCACTCGCGCGTGGCCCGCTCGAACGCCGCGCTCCTCCGCAAGTACGGGTGCGAGGTCCGCGTCGTCGGCCCCGGCACGCTGATGCCGGCCGCCGTCGAGTCGCTCGGGGTCCGGCGCTTCGATCGCATCGAGGCGGCGCTCGAGGGCGCCGACGTCGTCATGGCGCTCCGCATCCAGCTCGAGCGCATCGAGGGCGCGCTGCTCCCGAGCCTGCGCGAGTACAGCCGCACCTTCGGGGTCGGGCCGCGCACGCTCGCGCACGCCAAGCCCGACGCGATCGTGCTGCACCCGGGCCCGATGAATCGCGGCGTCGAGATCGACGGCGGCACCGCGGACGGTGCACAGAGCGTCGTGCTCGAGCAGGTCGAGGCCGGCGTCGCCGTGCGCATGGCCGTCCTCCACATGCTCACGCTCGGTCCCGAGGCGGCGCCCTTCGCATGAGCGAGGTCCTCACGGGCCTGGACCGCATCGCGGCGGGCGATGCCGGCGCCTGCGCGAAGATCCGCGGCCGGACGATCGGCCTGGTCGCGCATCCGGCGAGCGTCGACCGGCGCCTGGTCCACGCGCGGCACGTGCTGACGCGCGCGGGCGCGAAGATCGCGGCGCTCTTCGGCCCCGAGCACGGCTTCGGCGGCGAGGCCCAGGACATGGCGGCCGTCGGCAGCGGGCGCGAGCGTGGCGAGGTCCCCGTCCACTCGCTCTACGGCACGAGCGAGGCGGCGCTCTCGCCGACGGCCGAGCAGCTCGCGGGGCTCGACGCGATCGTCGTCGACCTGCAGGACGTCGGCGCCCGCTACTACACGTTCGTGTGGACGGCGGCGCTCGTGCTGCGCGCGGCGGCCGCGGCGGGCGTCGAGACGATCGTGCTCGACCGGCCCAACCCGCTCGGGGGCGCGATCGTGGAGGGGGCCCCGCAGCGCCCCGGGTACCGCTCGTTCGTGGGCCTCTACGACGTGCCGGTGCGTCACGGGCTGACGGTCGGCGAGATCGCGGCGCGGACGCGGGTGCTCGAGAAGCTCGACGACCGCGCGCTCTCCATCGTGGCCATGCGGGGCTGGCGCCGGCGCATGACCTTTCCCGAGACGCGGCTGCCCTGGGTTCTGCCGTCGCCCAACATGCCCACGTTCGACACGGCGCGCGTGTATCCGGGTGGCTGTCTGCTCGAAGGCACGCTCGCGAGCGAGGGCCGCGGAACGACGCGGCCATTCGAGATCTTCGGCGCGCCCTGGGTCGACGGCGCAGCGCTCGCGCGACGCGTGTCTCTGCGGGGCGCCGTGCTGCGGCCGCTCTCGTTCCAGCCCACGTTCCACAAGCACGCGGGGGCGATCTGCGGTGGGGTGCAGGTGCACGTCACCGACGAGCGCGTCTTCGCGCCCTACGAAGCGTACTTGCTGCTCCTCGACGCGATGAAGCGCCAAGCAGGCGAGCGCTTCGCATGGCGCACCGAGCGCTACGAGTTCGTGAGCGATCGGCCGGCCATCGATCTGCTCACGGGCGGGCCCGAGGTGCGCGAGGCCATCGATCGCGGTACCGGCCTCGACGACGTCCTGGCGGCCGAGCGCGCGGGCGCGGCCGCGTTCGCGCAGGCCCGGCGCCCCTTCCTCGGCTACGAGTAGCCCTTCGTGTCCGCGCCTCGCCCATCTCGCGTGCTCGGCATCGACGTCGCGCGCGGCCTCGCCTCGGCGATCATGATCCAGGGGCACGCCTACGATGGCTGGGTGCGCCCCGAAGACAAGACGAGCGCGTCGTACCTGTTCACGCGTGTGCTCGGGTCGCTGCCCTTGCCCTCGTTCTTGCTCTTGGCGGGCGCGGCCGTCGCCCTGCGGATCGAGGCTGCCGACGTCAAGCGCGAGTCCCCCGCGAAGGTGCGGGCGGCGCTCGTGCGACGCGGGCTCTTCGTCCTCGCGGTGGGCTACGCGGTCAACGCGGCCTCGGCGCTGATGGACGGCTTCGAGGGGCCCGAGACGTTCTTCCGCGTCGACGTGCTGCAGACGATCGGGCTCTCGCTCGCCCTGATCGCCGGGCTCGGGGTCGGCGAGCGGGACGGCCGGATCGATCGCCGCCGCCTGCTCGCCACCGCGGCGGGCCTCGGCGTCGTGCCGATCGCGATCTGTCCGCCTCTCTCGGCCGCGCTGTGGAGCACCCCCGCGCCGGCGTCGTACGCGGCGGGGCTCTTGACGTACGTCTCGCCCGTGACGCGCATGCCGCTCGTGCCGCTCGTGGCGTGGGCCGGCATCGGCCTCGGGCTCTCGCTCGCGATGATCGAGGCCAATCGCGCGATGCGCTCGATGGCGGGCGCGCCCGATCGGGTGCTCGTGCTCTTGCTGGTGGGCGGGCTCGCGCTCGCCGCGCTGGGCACGCGCGCCGAGGGATGGGTGACGGCCTCGACCGGCGTCCCGCTCGATCAGCGTAGCTGGGCGGTGGTGCCGAACGCGATCGAGCTGGCGGCGCGCGGCGTCGTCGTCCTGGCGACCGGCGCGTGGCTCACGCCGAGGCTGCCGGATCGCGTCCGCGAGGGGCTGGCGCGCCTCGGGCGCGGCTCGCTGGTCGCCTACGTCTTCCACGTCCCCTTCTGCTACGGCGCGCTGGGCCGGCCCCTCGAAGGGCAGCTCGACATGGTGGAGGCGACCTTCTTCGTCGTGCTGCTCGAGGTCGCGAGCTTCCTCGCGGTGGTGGCGCGCGACCGACTGATGCAGGCGCGGCAGGCGCGGAGCGCGGCGGCCGCGTGAGTGAGACGTGGACCATCCGCCGCATCGTCAAGTGGATCGAGGGCGACCTCGCGCCGCGCGGGATCGGCTCGCCGCGGCTCGATGCGGAGCTGATCGTGGCCCAGGCGCTGGGCGTGGACCGCGTGAAGCTCTACCTCGACCTCGAGCGGCCTCTCGCGCCCGCCGAGCTCACGGCGATCCGCGGCCTCGTCGCGCGGCGTCGCAAGCGCGAGCCCATGGCGTACCTGCGAGGGCGCCGCGAGTTCTACGGGCGCGACATGATCGTCACGCCTTCCGTGCTCGTGCCGCGGCCCGAGACCGAGACCCTCGTCGAGCTCGCGCTCGGGGCGATGCCGCCCGACCTCGACGTGCGGGCGCTCGACCTCTGCACCGGCAGTGGCTGCGTCGGCGTGACGCTGCTCGCCGAGCGACCCCGGGCCCACGTGGTGCTGACCGACCTCTCGGACGAAGCGCTCGACGTCGCGCGGCGCAACGCGGACGCGCACGGGGCTCTGCCGCGCGCCCGGTGGGGGAGCGGCGATCTCTACGTCGCCCTCGCGCCCGACGAAGCGGCCTTCGACGTGATCACCGCCAACCCGCCCTACATCGCCGAGCGAGAGCGTGCCTCTCTCGAGCCGGACGTGCGCGACTTCGAGCCGGGCCTCGCGCTCTTCGCCCCGGAGGAGGGGCTCGCGGTGGTGCGGCGCATCGCCGAGGGCGCCGGCCGCTGGCTCGTCCCGGGCGGCGCGCTCTTCGTCGAGATCGGGATGGCGCAGGGGCGAGCCGCGAGCGAGCTCTTCGAGCGCGCCGGGCTCGCCGACGTCCGCGTCCATCCCGACCTCGGCGGACGCGATCGCGTGGTCGAGGGGCGTCGGCGGGCGTGAGGCGAGCGGTCCCGACGTCGTGCGGGGCGAGGGTCCTACGTCACGCCGCCCGCGCCGCCCGCGCGCGCCGCGCCCACGCCTCGGCGAGCGCCACGCAGCCTGCCAGGGCGAAGACCCAGGGACCGAGCGGGCTGCGGACCCGCGTGGGCGATCGCGCCGCGGGCGCCGCGCCGGTCTCCGTCGCGGCGAGCCTCCGCTCGAGGTGACTCTCGTCGAGCGGCGCGGCGATCACGAAGCTCGCGCGTGCCAGGGCCCGCGTCCCGTTCTCGTCGGTGATCCGCACCTCGTAGGCGCCGGGGGCGCTCAGCGCGCCCAGGTCGAGCGGGGAGTCGAGGCGCTCGTCGAAGCTCGACACGCGCCCGTCCGGCGCGACGATCTCCACGCGCTGGGCGCCCGCCGGCACGCGCAGCGGGGGGAGGGTCCCCGGCGCGAGGGCCCCGGGCGGCATCGTTCCTTCGGGGGCGAGGGCCCGGAAGAGCTCGGCCATGGCCCCCAGGAAGCCCGGGTGGAGCGGTAGATCCGACCAAGCGTCGTCGAGCGAGGTCGCGAGGACCGCCGAGCGCCCGATCGGATCGAGGGCCAGCGCGGGGGTCCCGTCGTCGAAGCGGAGCGCGACGCGCTCGGGGGGCGCGTCGAGCACCAGAGCGCGCGTGGTCCGGACGCGACCGAGCCCCTGGTCTCGGGTGGGGAGCGGTGCGCCTCCGGCGAGCAGGCCCGTGCGCTCGGCATCGCGCACCGAGACGATGCGAGCGCCCAGGCGGCTCTCGAGCGAGGAGCTCCCGCCGTGCACGTGGGCGCCGCCCGCGACCAAGAGACCGGCGCCGGCGTCCATCGCCGCGGTGGCGCGACGGGCCACGTCCTCGCGCGAGACGTCGACGTCGGCGAGCGCGACGACGTCGGCGGTCTCGTCGGAGGAGAGGAACGTCTCCACGTCGGTCCGACGCACCGCGAAGCGCGCACCGTCGTCGGGCGCGAGGGCGAGCGCTTGCGCGACGAAGCGCGTGCTGGCGCCGCCGCTCCCGAGCGCGGTGTGGCCGAGCGGATGCGGATCGCCGTCGACGAGGAGCACCCGCACCGCCGAGCTCGGCTGGAACGAGAATGCGCGCGCGTCGTCGAGCGCCAGCGCATCGCCGCCGCCGAGGATCCGCGCCTCGCCGCTGGTCGCGCCCTCGGGGGCCAGCACGTGGAGCGTCACGCGCCCCCCGGCATCCACGAGGCTCATCGTCTCGCGCGCGAGCACGCGCTCGCCCACGACGACGCCGACCTCGACCGACGAGAGCGCGGCCCCGAACGAGCGCACGGTCACCGCCACGGAGAACGAGCCC
>JBGALT010000219.1:0-11262 GCA_044223665.1 Sandaracinaceae bacterium
GACGGAGCGCAGCGGCCTTGAGGCGGTGAGCACCGACCGCAGGGGGAGGTGGCGAGCGCCCGAGCGTGCTCGGGCGCGGCATCAAGGCCGGGATCGCGGCGCGTCGCCTCTGACCCCCTTCCGCGATCACACCCGCGCGGCTCGATCGACTCGCGCTGCTTCCGGTAGGATGCGACATGGCCGAGGTTCGCTTCCTCCTCAACGGAGCGCCGCACGTCGCGCGTGACGAAGACCCGAGCACGACGCTGCTCGATCACCTGCGCGCGGCCGGCCACACGGGCACCAAGGAAGGCTGCGCCGAGGGAGAGTGCGGCGCGTGCGCCGTCGCGTTGCTCGCCACGGGCCCCGACGGGCGCACGCGCTACGAAGCCGTGAACGCATGCCTCTTGCTGGTCGCGGCCCTCGAGGGGCGCGAAGTCGTCACCGTCGAGGGCATCGCGCGCGGCGGCGCGCTGCATCCCTGCCAGGCCGAGATGGCGAGCGCGGGCGGCTCGCAGTGCGGCTACTGCACGCCCGGCTTCGTGGTCTCGCTCTTCGCCGAGTACTATCGCGCGGGCGAGGGCGCGCTCGATCCCGAGTGCATCGGCGGCAACCTCTGTCGTTGCACCGGGTATCGACCGATCCGCGAGGCGGCCGAGCGGCTCGCGACGATCCGCACCAAGGAGATCGCCGATCGCGCCCCCGATCCTCATCGGGCGCGCCTCGAGCAGCCCGTCCCCGCGCTCGGCGCGGCCTCGAGCGCGACGGTGGAGAACGGCTCGCCCGAGCGCCGCTTCGTCCGGCCGGCGTCCCTCGCGGCGGCCTGCGCGGCGCGAGCGAGCGATCCGGGCGCGACGCTGATCTCGGGCGGGACCGATCTCGTCGTCGAGGTGAACCAGCGCCACAAGCGCTTCGAGTCGCTGCTCTCGCTCGAGGCGGTGCCGGAGCTGCGCGTCTTCGAGAGCACGCCCGATCACCTCGTCATCGGCGCGGGCGTGCCGCTCGCGGAGCTCGAGGAACGTCTGCACCACGACGCCGCGCTCGGCGGCTCGCTGCGGATGCTGCGCGAGCTCTTGCCGCTCTTCTCGTCGCGCCTGATCCGCAACCGCGGCACCTTCGGCGGCAACCTAGGCACCGCCTCGCCCATCGGCGACGGACCGCCGGCGCTGCTCGGCCTCGGCGCCGAGCTCGTGCTCGCCTCGAGCGGGCCGAGCGGAGAGGTCCTGCGGCGCACGGTCCCGCTCGACGCGTTCTTCCTCGACTACCGCAAGACCGCGCTCTCGCCGCGCGAGCTGATCGCCGAGGTCCGCATCCCCCGGCCTTTCCCGGCGATCCAGCGCTTCTACAAGGTGAGCAAGCGCAAGATGGACGACATCTCCACGGTCGCCGCCGGCTTCGCGATGGATCGCGACGAGCGAGGCGTGGTCACGATGCTGCGCCTGGCCTTCGGTGGCGTCGCGGCCACACCCAAGCGCGCCGTGCTCGCCGAGCGCGCCGTGATCGGGCGCCCGCTCACCCCGGCGCTGGCGAGCGTCGCCCGGATCGCCGCGCTGGCCGAGCTCTCCCCGATCGACGACCACCGCGGGACTGCGCGCTACCGCCGCGCGATGATCGATCGCCTCGTGCAGCGCTTCTTCGACGAGCTCGTTCCGGCGACCGACGCACGCCTCGCCCCCTGATCCGACATGCGCCCCTTCGCAGCTCTGTTCCTCCTCGCAGCGGCCTGCGGTGCGAGCCCGCCTCCCGAAGCGTCGCGGCCAGGCGAGAGCGGGCCGAGCGAGCCCCCTGCGACGGAAGCGACCGAGGACGCGGCGCCCGCCGCCCCTCCGGTCACGGAGCCGGCGCCCCCGCCCACGGAAGCTGCGCCCACCGCCACGCAGCACGCCGCGATTCCCTGCGACGCGGATGGCGACTGCGGCTGGGACGACCCGTGCGTGCCCACGCACTGTGTCGAGCACCGCGAGCCTGCGAGCGACTGCAGCGGCGCATCGCCGGCGCCGGGAGCCTGCGCCTGTCTCGGGGGCTACTGCACGCTCGTGCCGACGGGCACGAGCGCATCGTCCGGCGGCGTGGTGCCCGGCCCACCGTGCCGGTCGTTCTGCTCGGCCGACCCCAGCGGCGGCACGTGCCTGCCCGACGATCCGAGTGGTCTCATGCGCGACGGTGTGATCCGCGCGGGCGCCGAGTGCCGATGCGAGCCGCAAGGAGCGCCCGACGCGACGTGCCGCTTCGAGATCGTGCCCTCGATCGCGTGCACCGACGCGCGTGACTGCGACGCCGTGGACGGACCGAGCGGCCCACGCCCGCAGCGAGCGCACCCCCGGCGCCGCCGGGACTTCGTGCCCTGCCGTGACGGCGAGTGGGCCCCGGTGTGCAACCAGGGCTTCTGCAGCGTCGTCGGCTTCGGCTGCTGAGATCGCGCGGAGGCAGCTCTCCGAGGGCCGATTAACACCGCTTAATCGGGCCCACCGAGGAAGTCCGCGCAAGGTAGGCGCCATGCGCTCCGCATGGATTCCCGTCGTCGCCGTGCTCGCCGGCTGCTCGTCTCCCGCCTCGATCGCCCTCGATGCGAGCGGCGCCTCCGACGCGTCGATCCGCTTCTCGGACGATGCTTCGACCGCCGACGCGGCCTTCGACGCCGGCGCGCGCGATGCGGCCGCGGACGATGCGCGAACGACGGACGCCGCCGCGCCCACCGACGTCGATTGGGTGCGCGCGAGCGCCCGGGCGAGCTGCGCGTCGCGTCATGGGACGGTCTGGTGCTGGGGCTCGCTCTGGTACGACGCCGTCGCCAGCCCCACGCGCATTCCCGAGCTCGACGGCGCGATCGACCTGGACCTCTCCGCCCAGAACGTCTGCGCGATTCACGCCGATCACACCGTCTGGTGCGCTGGCGCAAACCTCGGCGGCATCCTGGGCACGACGGGCGTGGCTCGGAGCGACGCGCTCGTTCGTATCGAGGCGGTCACCGACGCGACCGCCATCGCCGTGGGCAATCACTTCGCGTGCGCGCTGCGCGCAGACGGAACCACGTGGTGCTGGGGGAGCGACGAGCTGGGTCAGACCGGCTCGCCGATCCCAGGCCATGCTCCCGGCAGCGCGGCACCGCAGCCGACACCGGCGCCGGTCGAAGGGGTGAGCGCGGCGATCGCGCTCGACGCCGGCGGCGACTTCGCGTGCGCGGTGGGTAGCGATGGGGCAGTCCGGTGCTGGGGATACGATGCGTTCTCGGCCCTCGGGCGTGGCGCGATGAGCACCGGAGCACCGACGTGGCGCGCCGGCGAGGTCGACGCGATCCACGATGCGACGCGCGTCGAGGTCACGGGCCGCGCGGCCTGCGCCGTGCGCGCCGACGCGAGCACGTGGTGCTGGGGCGAGCCGGTCCGAGCGAGCCCGGCGGATGTCGATCACTGCTCGGTCGTCGTCGATCAGGCGTGCTGGCGCACTCCCCGTCACGTGGCGGAGCTCGACGGCGCGCGCGTCCTCTCGCTCGGAGGCACCTTTGCGTGTCTCCTCACCGACGACGCGTGGCGATGTATCGGGCACGCCTCGCCCTCCGTGCTCGAGGGCGACGGATCCGCGATGACGCACGAGCGCTCTCTCGTGACGGGGGTCGATCACGTTTGCGTCGAGGCCGACGACGGTCGCTTGCGCTGTCGCGGGTCGGGCACGTTCGGCGAGCTGGGTGACGGGCGGCGCGAGAGCAGCTCCGCGCTCGTCCTCGCCGCGATTCCCTGAGACTTCTTCGCGGGCACCTTCGACGACTGCATTCCCGATCCAGATGATGCAATCTGCCCGGACCTATCCGACGCGATCGTGGCTCGAGCGCGACAGGAGCCTACATGGATGACGCGAGGCACTCGGCTCTCTGCCGCCGGCTCGAGATCGTGTGCCTCTGCTTCGTCGCGCTCGGTGTCGCGCTACCGCTGGCGTGGCAGACGGCGGCGTTCTCGGTGTATCGCGACGCTGCCGCCGGCGTGATCGGCGATGCGGCGCTGCTCGAGGGTCCGACCTCGCGTCTGGTGGTGGGCATCACCGGCGGATCGATCGCAGGCAAGTGGGCCATGCACTGGGCCCTCGCGCGATTCGGGCTCCGCGCGCGACTGCGCTGGGCCTGGAACGCCACGCTGGTCGGCCTGCTCGTGTGGTTCTTCGTCGACTCGACCGCCTCCTTGCTCGCGGGCGCGTGGGCCAACGTGGTGATGATCAACGGCTTGCCGCCGCTCCTGGTCCTGCCGCTCGCGTGGCGTCTGCGCGCGAGCTGCGATCGCGACGAGGCCCCTTCCGTGCCGGCGCTGCGACCCATCACGCTCGTCGCGACGGCGACGGCCCTGATCGGCGTCGTCACCGGGCTCGTGATCGCGTTCGGCACCTCGACGCCCGTGTTCGACCCGTGGTGGCAGGGCCTGCACGAGGCGCACTTCGCGAGCACGGCGCTCCCCGATGGCGCTCGCGCGCTGGTCGGCTGGTTCGCGGGGCCCATCGGCGGCTCGACGGCGGGGCAGTGCGCGATGATGGCGATCGTGGCCCGACGGGCGATCGGTGCTGGCGAGCCGTGGGCGTGGCGATGGAGCGCGCTCTCGGTCGCGGCGTGGGCCATCACGGACTCGACGTGGTCGCTGCTCGCGGGCGGCGCGTTCAACGTCTGGCTCGTGAACCTCCCCTGCGTCGTGCTGCTCGTCTCGCCACTCCTGTGGGCGGGTCTACGCCGGGGCCGAGCGAGATGAGCGGTCCGGGAGGGCGCCCCTCGTCCGATGCGCTGCACCTCGGGCCTGGATGACGCGCGGTCACCGCTCCCCCCCCGATCAAGGATTGGCGATCGCCACCTCGGTGAGCGTGATCGCGACGCCCTGGGCGAGGAGGCCCACGAGGCCCGCGAAGACCATCGCCGCGGGGCCGTCCATCTCCGCGAGAGCGGCGATCAGCCCCGCGAGGAGCATCGCGGTGGGAGGCGCCCACATCAACAGGTTGGCTTCGACGCCGACACGCGGCTCGCGCGCCAGCATGTCCAGGCGCAGGGCCGTGTACGTGATCGAGCCCGCAGCGCCGAGCACGCCACCGAGCACCGTGCCAAGCTCCGGCGAATCGCCGAGGGATCCGAGGCCCGCTCCGAGCAAGCCGCCCGCCGCGAGGCCGTGCACGCCCGACGTGAGCCCGAGCGATCCGTCGACGTCCCAGCCGTCGTTGCCGCCGACGCCGCCGAAGATGGGAGGAACGACGAGCAGCGCGCCCACCCCACCGACGATCGCCAGCAACGCGACGGTCATGTCGAACATGGTCGAGTCCGCCGCACCGCCCAGGACGCAGAGCGGAAAAAACACCATGCAGCCGATCATCTGATCGAAGCTCGAGCCGTTCGTGGCCGCGATCGCGACGCCGAAGGGCACCTCGACCAAGAGCGTGCCCTCGAGCGCCGCGAGGTAGATGGCGGCGCCGTTGGCGCTCTGGAGTGGCTGCTCCTGCGCGAGCGCGCGCGACGGCACACCGAGCCCGATGGCCACGAGAAACGACGCGACGAGTACCCCGCGCACGCGCGGAGCGTACGCGGCCCGCGGCCCGCGCGTCGAGCGCGCGGGTTCTGGTCTATCCTGCGGACATGATCGAGCGAAAGGTGGTCGGGCAGCCGATTCCGCACGAGAGCGCCACCGCGCACGTGACGGGCAGCGCGCTCTACACCGACGATCTGGTGGGCCGCTTCCCGCGCGCGCTCCACGCGTGGCCGGTGCAGGCGCCGCACGCGCACGCCTCGCTCGTACGGCTCGACGTCGCGCCCGCGCGCGCGGTGCACGGCGTGGTGCACGTGCTCACCGCCACCGACGTGCCCGGCGAGAACGACACCGGGCCCTCGCGGCGCGACGAGCCGCTCTTCCCCCGACCGCCGGCGAGCGATCCCTCGGCGGCGCCCGAGATCCTCTTCCACGCGATGCCCGTCGCGTGGGTGCTCGGCGAGACGCTCGAGGCCGCCAAGCGTGGCGCCGCCGCCGTGATCGCGAGCTACGAGCCGCTCCCGGCGATCCTCACCATCGACGACGCGATCGCCGCGGGCGCGTTCCACACCGCCGAGGAGCGCATCCGCCGCGGCGAGCCCGAGAAGGCGCTCGCTGCCGCCCCGCATCGGCTGACGGGCACCTTCGAGGTCGGCGGCCAGGAGCACTTCTATCTCGAGACGCAGGCGTCGATCGCCTACGTCGACGAGGCGGGCTCGATCTTCGTGCACAGCTCCACGCAGCACCCCACCGAGACCCAAGAGATCGTCGCGCGCGTCGCGGGCGTGCCGAAGTCCCAGGTCGTCGTGCAGCAGCTCCGCATGGGCGGCGGCTTCGGCGGCAAGGAGACGCAGGCCAACCCCTACGCGTCGATCGCCGTGATCGGCGCGCTCGTGACCGGCCGCCCGGTGCGCGTGCGGCTCGATCGCCTGCGCGACTTCCAGCTCACGGGCAAGCGGCATCCTTTCCAGGCGCGCTTCGAGTGCGGCTTCGACGAGAGCGGGAAGATCCGCGCGCTCTCGGTCGACCTCTTCTCGGACGGCGGCTTCTCGCTCGACCTCTCGTTCCCCGTGCTCGGCCGCGCGATGTTCCACGTGGACAACGCGTACCTCTTGCCGGACGTCGAGGTGCGCGGCCGCGCGTGCAAGACGCACAAGGCGTCCAACACGGCGTTCCGCGGTTTCGGCGGCCCGCAGGGCATGGTCGTGATCGAGGAGATCGTCGATCGGATCGCCCGCACGCTGGGCTTGCGCCCCGACGTGGTGCGCGAGCGCAACTTCTATCCCGAGGACGGGAGCGGCACGACGCACTACGAGCAGCCGGTCGACGACCCGCGCATCCACCGCATCTTCCGCGAGCTGAAGAGCGAGTCGGAGTACGAGGCGCGCCTCGCGACGATCGCCCAGCACAACGCGCGCTCGCCCATGATCAAGCGGGGCCTGGCGATCACGCCGGTGAAGTTCGGCATCTCCTTCACGGCCAAGTACTACAACCAGGCCGGCGCGCTCGTGCTCGTCTACAAGGACGGCTCCGTGCAGATCAACCACGGCGGCACGGAGATGGGCCAGGGCCTCTACACCAAGACGATGCAGATCGCGGCCGACGCGCTGGGCGTACCGCTCGCCACGATCCGCTGCATGCCGACGCGCACCGACAAGGTGCCGAACACGAGCGCCACGGCGGCCTCCGCGGGCGCCGATCTCAACGGCGCGGCGGTGAAGAACGCGTGCGAGATCCTGCGCGCGCGCCTGGCCGAGGTCGCGGGGCGCTCCTTCGGCGTGCCGGCCGACGAGATCACGTTCGACCAAGGCCGGGTCTCGGCGATCGGCAAACCGCAGAAAGAAACGACCTTCGCGGCGCTCTGCGATCTCGCCTACCACGAGCGCGTGCAGCTCTGGGCGAGCGGCTTCTACAAGACGCCGACGATCCACTGGGACCAGAAGGCCGGGCGCGGCAAGCCCTTCTACTACTTCGCGTGGGGCGCGGCAGTCGCCGAGGTCGAGGTCGACGGCTACACGGGCATGACCGAGGTGCGACGCGTCGACATCGTGCACGACGTGGGCAGCTCGCTCTCGCCGCTCGTCGATCTCGGGCAGGTCGAGGGCGCGTTCGCGCAAGGGATGGGCTGGCTGACGCAGGAAGAGCTCGTCTGGGACGGCAAGGGCGTCCTGCGGACGAGCAACGCGAGCACCTACAAGCTGCCGAGCCTCGGCGAGTGCCCGCCGGTGTTCCGCGCGCGCCTTCTCGAGCGCGCCGAGCAGCCGGGCGTCGTGATGGGCAGCAAGGCCGTGGGCGAGCCGCCGTTCATGCTCGGCATCGCCGTGCGCGAAGCGATCCGCGCGGCCGTCGCCGCGTTCGCGCCCGCCGATCGCCACGCGCCCGTGCTCCTCGGCTGCCCGAGCACGAGCGAGCAGATCTACTGGGCCATCGAGGCGGTTCGCGAGCGCGCGAGCGTGAAGGCCGACGCCGATCTGCGCGCGAGCCCCTGAGTGAAGTAGGCGCGGACCGCGCGTCGACGCCGTCAGCCGGGCGCGCGCCCGGCGCTCGCTCCGGCCTCGGCGCGCTGTTTGATCCCGAGCAGCATGCGGCGCTCCATCACGAAGTGGATCGGCTCGGTGATCACCCGCCAGATCACGTGCTGTCCGACCGTGCGTGGGTAGCCGTAGCGCGAGCGCACGATCAGACGCGTGCCTCGCTCTTCGGGCACGAGCACGAAGCTCCAGCTGAACTGCGGCCCGTTCGGATCGTCGCCACCCACGAGCACGAGGTGGTCGTCGTTCGCCACCTCGGCCACGCGATAGCTCGGGTAGCCCTCCGGCCCGAGGTGGATCGAGTCGCCGGGCGCGAGCGCTTGCCACGCCGGCTCGATGCGCCACGCGTTCTGGATCTGGCAGCCCGCCAGATTCTCGAGCCGCTCGTAGCTGTAGAGCCCGGCGCGACCGTGCCCGATCTGCACGAGCCAGGGCCAGACCGCGGTCGGCGGCGCGGCGATCGAGATCGCACGCGTGGCGTCCATGCGCAGCTGCTTCACGTGCGCGTCACCCGGGTAGCGTGCTGCGCGCTCGGCGGCCGTCGCGCCCCAGCGACGGTAGCCCCGCGAGAGCAGAGGAGAGAACGTCAGCGTCGCGGCGATGGCGGCGGCGCCGACGACGTCGTCGAGCGCGCTCTCGCGAGAAGGGTCCACACTCCCGCGCGAGCAATGCGGATGCCGCTCGGAACGCGCACGGAAAGGGCACCCGTCGCGCAAACGCTGCGCGAGTCTCGCCGTGAAGTGCGCCCTGCCGAGGAAGTGCGCCTTGCAGCTCTCGCTACAGGATGAACGCGTCGCCGAGGCGACAGATCTCGAGGCTCTTGCCGCGGATCTTGGCGACCTCGCGCTCCACCGCCGCCTCGAAGACCGGCTTGATGTGATAGAGGAGCGTCGGCAGGTCGCGGTGTCCGCGGAGCTTGTCCAGGTCGACCGCGAGCGTCTCGGGCGTGTGGTGGCCCGACGCCTTCGCGAGCCAATGGTGATCGTTCGGGAACGAGATCTCCATCAAGAGGCCGCGCAGGTTCGGGTGCTGACCGAGCACCTGCCAGAAGCGCTCGGTCGGGCCCGTGTCGCCCGAGTAGCCGATCGCACCGCCGTCGTCGTTCTCGATCACGAACCCGCACGCATCGATCGTGTGCGTGACGAGCACCGGCGTGACCTTCGTTCCGGCGACCAGCTCGGTCTTCTCCGGGGTGAGCTCGCGGAACGAGATCGTGGGGCCGAGCTTGGTCGGGATCTTCGAGAAGTCCGGCCAGAGCAGGTCGTTGAAGAAGTGCTTCTTGAGCACCGCGATCGTCTCGGGGATCGCCGCGATCTCGAGCGTCGGGCCGCCCTGCTGGCAGCGGTTGTCGGCGAGCGTCGCGAGGTCACGGACGTGATCGAGGTGGGCGTGGCTGACGAGCACCGCTTCGATGCGGTGCTGCTCCTCCAGCGTGAGCATGCTGGTGACGGCGCCCGCATCGATGCCGATGCGCCCGTCGAGCAGGAAGCTCGAGGTCTTGTGCTTCGGCGTCTCGCCGCCGTGACATCCGAGGACGCGCAGCTCCATCAGGCCGAAGACTTTCCCTGGGAGGCCATCAGCTCTCCTCGAACTTCTCGCGCATCTCGAGGAACTCGAGGAACTCGTCGAGGCGCGACATCTCCGACACGACGAGACCGCCCTTCTCTTCGCTCACGATGCGCAGGCGCACGAGGCGGGCGATCACGTCGTCCACTTCGGCGGTCGTGAGCCCGACCTCTTCGGCGAGATCGTCCTTCGTGATCGGAACGACCGTCGCTCCGTCCTCGCGAGGACGCCCGATCATGTCGGCCTGACGCGAGAGGCCGAGAATGACGCGGGCCTTCGGATCGCGGTGCATCAGCACCTCGATCAGCTCGTTGGCCGAGTCGAGACGCCGGGCGAGCTTCTTGATCAGGCGTACGGCGATCTCGGCGTTGCCGATCACCATCTGCTCGAAGGTGCGCGCGTCGATCACCAGGACGCGCGCGCGCGCCTCCACCGTGGCCGTCGCGTTGCGCGGCTTCGCGTTCAGGATCGACATCTCGCCGAAGAACTCGCCCGGCCCGAGGATGGCGAGGGTCTTCTCGCCGCCGCGCCCGGTCTTGGTGATGCGGATGGCGCCCGCCTGCAGCACGAACATGTGCTGCCCGGGCTCGCCCTCGCGGAAGAGCACCTCTCCCGCCTCGCACGTCTTTCCGAACCGCGCGAAGAGCTGGTCTTCGGCCATGGACAGCGAGACTACTCCTCCCGCGTCACGCGCGCCAAAAAGCCCTGCGCGGACGGACGGCCCCGTGGCGAGCCGACCCGACACGAGAATCAGAGCAGGAAGGCGCCCCCGAGAAGGAGGTGGAAGAACGCGCGA
The DNA here is from genome assembly GCA_044223665.1 of Sandaracinaceae bacterium. Classification (GTDB taxonomy): domain Bacteria; phylum Myxococcota_A; class Polyangia; order Polyangiales; family Sandaracinaceae; genus JBBSAT01. The sequence continues at coordinate 10,359 of JBGALT010000219.1, forward strand.
TCGGGGAAGTAGGCCAGGCCCGTGCGCTCCGGGGCGAGGCCGTAGCCCCCGTCGATGCGCAGAAAGAGCATGAAGTCGCGGGTCACGAGCACCTCCGCGCCGAGCGTGGCGTAGACGACGCCGAGCGGCTGCACGGCGCTGCCGGCGTGCGGAACCTCGCTCAGGCCGCCACCGAGCGCGGCGCCGCCGAAGAGCGTGAAGTGCGGGTCGGCCTCCCAGCCGATCCGGGCACCCGCGTCGAGCCGGGCTCCGTAGGCGAACGAGTTGGAAAAGCCCGGCTCGCCGTAGGCCACGCCGGGGCCGACCGCGAACATCGGCTCCACGATGATCGCGAGATCCGTCTGGTGCTCGCCCCACACCCGCAGCCGCATCGGCACCGCGACCTCGCCTCCCAGGCCGACCGTCAGGCCCATGAGCGGCGAGCCCCAGAGGAAGCCCGCGCGGATGCCGAGGTTGAAGAGGGACGTCGGCGCGAGCTCGAGCTGGGCATGGACCCCGGGCCAGCCGGCCATCGCGGCGATCAACGTGTTGCCCACGCCGAGCGTGCGGCCCGAGAGAAGGGACGCGTCACCGCTCGTCGGCCGGTCGCCGCTGGGCGGCGCGTAGGCATCCGAGGCGTCGACCGCGGCGCTGTCACCCGACGACGACTGCGCCGAGACGAGCGCGGGAAGAGAGGTGAGGGCGAGCGCGAGCGCGAAGGCGCTGACGAGCGTGCGCATGCCCACTGCTAACACGAAGCGAGGCGCTCGCGATAGGCGGGCTGCATCGCTCGAACGATCGCGCGCCCGCCTCTCGCAGCGGCCCATTCCGACAGTGCCTTCGCAGTCCCTCACCCCAGCCCTGTCCCGCTCGCGCGGGCGAGGGAGTCTCTCGTCTCCCCACGGCGGCCGCCGAGCAGACCGGG
>JBGALT010000016.1:0-77953 GCA_044223665.1 Sandaracinaceae bacterium
GGCTCGGCTCACCGCTCGGCGGGCGATTGCGCAGCACGAGACGGCGCACCTTCAGAAACCCCTGATCGCTCTTGGTCTCCGCGGTGCGATCGGCGACGACGTCGATCGAAAGCTCGGGCGGGCTCAGCTCGTTCGTCATCTCAGAAGGCCGTGCTTTCTCCGGGTGAGGTCGAGGGGGGCGAGGCGGCGGGCGCCGGGCCGAAGGTGAGCGTGAGCGAGGGCGCGACGGCCCACGTCGCACCGGCGCCGAGCAAGCCCCAGATCTCGACGCCCGCACCGACCGAGGCGCCGCCGCCGAGATGGATCGCGAAGAAGGCGCCGCCGCCGAGGAAGCCCCCCGCGGTGAGCTTCACCTCCTGCGTGGAGCCGCCCCAGAGGCCGCCGCGGAGCCGGAGCTCGAGATCGACGTCGCCGAGGTTGGCGACCGCCGCGACCGCGAGACCGGCCGGCGTCGCGAGGCGGTTGTGCGAGTCGCGCGCCGAGGGAATCACGTAGGCGCCGAGGAAGCCGCCCAGGCGGAACCAGTCGAAGGCGGCGAAGAGATCGACCCAGAGGCCGCCGCCCGCGTCCCCGTCGGCGATCGCTGCCCCGGCGTTCACCGCGCCGGCGAGCTCCTGCGCGCGTGCGGGCGGAGGCGTGAGCGCGACCGTGGTCGTGGCGAGCAGGAGCGCGAGGGCGAAGGAGCGATGGTTCATGCGAAGCAGGCTCTCGGTCGGGGACGAGCGACGGAGGCGATCCTCGGGGTGCGCAGTCTCCCGAGCCCTCGCGGTAGAGTCAACGCGTCTGACCAAGTCGATCGCGAGAACCGAGAGCGCGCTCGAGCGGCGCGAGCGCCGCGGACCCTCAGAAGCAAGGCAGGGGCGTGCCGTCGAGGGTGACGGCGACGTCGTCGAACGCGTACGAGAGCGGCGTGGACTGGGTCGAGCTGGTGTACGTGATCCCGAGACCGATCGAGTTCACCCCCGCCGGCAGCGACGTGTCGAGGGCGTCCGAGATCGCGGTGACACCGTCGGCGAAGACGTCGACGTGACCCGCTACCCCGATGTCCAGGTGGATCGCGACGCAGACCCAGCGATCGCGCGGCATCGCGATCCCGGACAGGTACGTTCCGGCACCGCCGCTCGCGTAGATCGCGAGGCCGCTGCCGTTGAGGAGCAAGCTGGTCGAGCCGTAGGGCGCGACGCCCTCCCCCGCGAAGAAGATGGCCGAGTCGTCGATCACGTTCGCTGCATCGACGTAGAGCCAGAATCGGGCCCAGATCTCGGTCGCCGGCATGGCGAGGTCGAGGCCGACGTCCGGCTGGTCGCCCGCCGCGGTCGCCTCGAAGAGACCCGACGCCGCGCCGCGGTGCGCGCGCGCGGTGGAGCGCACCGTGTCCACGCCCCAGTCGAAGGGCGGCTGTCGCGAGACCGCGCCTTGCTCGAAGTCGTCGCAGACGCGCGCCCCGGGAGGGCAGTACGAAACGCCCGCGTCCGGCGTCGGGGTCGAGGTGTCGACGGTGGCGGCGTCGCGACCGGGTGGCGTCCACGCGTCCACCGGTGCCCCGCTGTCGGGCGCGGACGTGTCGGGCGCGGAGGCGTCGCGCGCCGCGGCGTCGCGCGGGCCGCCGTCGCTCGCGGCGGCGTCGATCCCGGAGGGCACGCAGAGCTCGCGCGCCGTGTCGCACGTCCATCCGACCTCGCACGGACAGCGCCGGTTGGCGAGATCGACGGGACCGAAGCAGCCGGCGATCGAGAGCGGCAGCGCGAGCGCCCCGAGCAGGGCGAGCGGCGCGCTCACGCGGGCGGAGCGATGCGTCGCGAGCGGGAACGACGACGGCACCTCCCGAGGGTATCGCGCCAGGCTCACGGGATCCATCGCTTCCCCGCTCACGACGCCCGCGATCGCCGCGATCGCCGCCGCCCGCGCGACGACTGGAGACGTCGCGGATCAGGTCTCGGTGCGCGCCGGAGCGGCGGGGGAGGCCGGCAGCGCGTCGCCCGCGAGCGTTCGCCGCGCCTTCTCGAGATCGAGCTCGCCCTCCCAGCGCGCGACGACGAGCGTGGCGACGGCGTTGCCGATCATGTTGGTGATCGCGCGCGCCTCGCTCATGAAGCGATCGACGCCGACGAGGAGCGAGAGGCCCGAGACCGGGATCGCGCCCGTCGCCTGCAGCGTCGCCGCCAGCGTGACGAAGCCGCCCCCGGTGACCGCCGCCGCTCCCTTGCTCGTGAGCAGCAGCACCGCGAGCAGGATCGCCTCCTGGTGCCAGGTGAGCTCGGTGTCGGTGGCCTGCGCGACGAAGATGGCGGCCATCGTGAGGTAGATCGAGGTGCCGTCGAGGTTGAACGAGTAGCCCGTCGGCACGACGAGACGCACGACGCCCGAGCCGCAGCCGAGCGCCTCGAGCTTGTCCATCAGGCGCGGCAGGACCGACTCGCTGCTCGAGGTGCCCAGCACGACGAGCAGCTCCTCGCGCAGGTACACGAGAAGGCGCAGGAGCGAGACGCCGACGAGCGCGCACACCGTGCCGAGCCCCACGAACACGAACACGAGCGCGGTCGCGTAGAAGCCGAGCATCAGCTGGAGCAGGCTCCCGAGGCTCGCCACGCCGAAGTGGCCGACGGTGTAGGCCATCGCCCCGAACGCGCCGATCGGCGCCAGGCGCATCACGAGCGCGATCACGCGGAAGAGCACCTGCCCGAGCGCGTCGACCGCGTGGAGCGCCGGCTTTCCCTTCTCGCCCATCGAGGCGATCGCGAGACCCACGAGCACGGAGACGAAGAGCACCTGCAAGATCTCGCCGCCCGTGAAGGCGCCGACGGCGCTCTCGGGGACGATGTTCGTCAGGTGCTCGACGATGCCCATCGACTCGCGCCCGTGGGTCTGCGCCTCGACGCTCTCGGTGCCGAGCTGCGCTGCGTCGCGATGCAGGCCCGCGCCCGGCTGGAGCAAGTGCACGACGACCAGGCCGATGACGAGCGCGACGGTCGTCATGACCTCGAAGTACACGAGCGCCTTGATGCCCACGCGGCCGACGCGGCGGAGATCCCCGACCCCCGCGATGCCGTGCACGACCGTCGCGAACACGATGGGCGCGATGAGCATCTTGACCATGCGCACGAAGAGCTCGCCGAGCGGTCGCAGCGCCTCGCCCCACGTCGGCTCCACCGCCCCGAGCAGCGCCCCCAGAGCAATCCCCGCGAGCACCTGCAGATAGAGCGCGCGGTGCGCGCCCTTCACCGCCGGCTCGGAGGGCGGCGACGTGGCCGGCGCAGCGGCGGCGGGCGGATCGGAGCCGTTCATCGCCGGACGAGGCTACCGTCGTTGCGGGACGTCCAGGACGTTTTCTATCGTCGGGGTCGCGCATGCGCGCCGGCTCATCGCATGCCCAGCCGCTCCATGCCCTCACGCCACGCGAGACGCTCTTCGAACGCCTCCATTTCCCAGCCGAGATGGAGTGAGCTCTCCATCCTCGCTCCGTACGCGCGAGCCACCCTCGCATGGGCGGGTGATCGCAGCCATGCACGCAGGTCGGACTCGGCTCGCCACGCGCTGACGGTGTACGTGGCGCGAGCACGGGCGTCCGCGCCGAGGAACACCCCGGCGGCGCCCTCGATGCCGTCCCAGCGGGCGCGCATGAGCAGGCCGTGGACGAACACCATCGGCAGGTCTCTCCGGTTGCGGTAGACGAAGCGCGTCGCGATGACGTAGAGCCGACCCGCTGCGTCCACGGGGCCTCGCTTCCACGGAAGCCGCAGCATGTCAGGCATCCTCCGCAGAGAGACAGGAACGGAGAAAGGGCTGCGTCACCTCGAGGAAGCACGCCGGATCGCTGACGAACGGAACGTGCCCGGTGTCGAGCACCTCGAGACGCGCGCCCGGGATGGCGAGGACGACGTCCTGGGCTTCCGATACGGGGCGAACGGGATCACGCCCTCCCCAGATCACGAGCGTCGGGGCGACGATCGCTCCGGCGCCGGCGCGCAGATCGTGCTCGGGGAGACGGAAGCTGCGCCACAGCGCCGCCGAGACGCGGGCCCCGTCCGGTCGCTCCCCGTGTCGTGCGGCGCGCTCGACGGCGCTCAGGTCGGCGGCGCCACGAGGGCTCATGTAGCGATGCGCGAATCGCCGGACGAGGGCCCGGTACACGGCGGGGGTCCCGAGCACCAGCGATGCCAAGTGCACGCGCAGCGTGGGCTCCAAGAACCCGCCCGGTTGAACGAGCACGAGCCCCCAACACTGCGTGGGTCGACGGATCGCGAGGCGCGCCGCTGCGAACCCTCCGAGGGAGTTGCCGAGGAGGCCGACACGGCCGAGCGCGAGCGTGTCGACCGCTTCTTCGACCGCGTCCGCGAAGCGAGCCGCGCCGATGGCGTGCGACGCCGAGGGCGCGGGCGCATCGCCGTGGCCTGGAAAGTCGATCGCGACCACGCGAAATCCGCTGGCGAGGCTCGGCGCGATGGCGTCGAAGTCGTGGTGGTCGTGTCCGTTCGCGTGGAGCAGCACGAGGGGCGGACCCTCACCCGTGAGGACCGCGTGAACCTCTCCGGCGCTCGTGGCGATTCGTCGGTGCTCCGCTCGCATACCTCCATCGATAGTCGCGTCCGCGGCGCGAGCCAGTGGCGCATTCGCCACAAGAGATGGCAATCTCGCCAAGGTGCAGGCTCGGGTCTGTCTCGTCGTCCTCGATGGTGTCCTGGAGTCGTCGTTCGGCGTCACGGTCGACATGCTCGCGACCGCGAACCGCATCGTCGCCGCGACCTCGGGGCCGCGCCGATTCAGGGTCGAGCTCGCGGGGGCCACGCGGCGCGTGCGCTCGAGCACCGGTCGCACGTTGTCCACGGACACCACGTTCGAAAACGTGGCGAAGACCGACATCGTGGTCGTCCTCGGCATCGACGTGCCGCTCCGGAGCGAGCTCGAGCGCGCGCTCGCGCGACCGGACGTGAAGGCCGCCGTGCGCTTCATCGAGCGGCGAGCGCGACTTGGAGCGCTGGTCTGTGCGTCGTGCGCGGGAACGTTCCTCCTCGCGGAGACCGGCCTGCTCGACGGCTGCGCCGCGACGACGTCGTGGTGGCTCGCGCCCGTGTTCCGGCAGCGCTATCCGCGCGTCGAGCTACGCGACGACGCCGTCATGGTGTTCGCCAACGGTCGCACCGTGACCGCCGGCGCCGCGCTGTCTCAGCTGGACCTCGCGCTGTGGCTCGTCCGGTACACGTGCGGTCCCGAAGTCGCGAGCCTGTGCGCGCGCTACCTCGTCGTCGACGAGCGACCGAGCCAGGCGCGGTACACGCTGCTCGGTCATCTCGCGCACGACAGCGAGGAGGTCCGACGGGCCGAGCGATTCGTGCGCCGCAATCTCGGTCGGAAGATCTCGACCGCAGCGCTGGCGCGCGCGGCCCGCGTCAGCGCTCGCACGCTGACGCGCCGCTTGCACGAAGCGGTCGGTCTCGCGCCGCTCCAGTTCATCCAGCGCCTGAAGGTCGAGCAGGCCGCGCATCTGCTGGCCACGACGAAGCTCGCGTTCGACGAGGTCGCTCGCCGCGTCGGCTACCAGGATGCCGGCGCGCTGCGGGAGCTGCTGCGGCGCGAGCTGGGCATGACGGCGCGTGACCTGCGCCGGGAGCAGCGTCGGCCCGGAGCACCCATGGCCCCCCGCGACGGTTTTCTCGGCGGAGCGAGAGAGAGGTAAGCTCCGCGCCGCTTGCGCTCGACCGCCTCCACGTCCCCCTCGCCCGTGCGCCCCTCCGAGCGCGGACCGAGCCCCTTCTTCGGAGAGAAGAGCACCGCGGCCCTCTCGGCGCGCCTCGCCCGCCGCGAGGTCTCGGCGGTTGAGCTGGTGCGCGAGGCCTTCCGCGCGATCGCCGAGCGCGACGGCGAGCTCGCTGCGTTCGTCGAGCTCGACGAGCGCCGGGCGCTGCGCGCTGCCGCCGCGATCGACAAGGAGCGCAAGCGCGGGCGCATCGCGAGCCCGCTCGCGGGAATCCCGACCGCCATCAAGGACCACGAGCACATGCGCTGGATGGGCACGCGCGGCGGCTCGCGCATGCTGCGCTACGTCCGCTCGCCGGTCGACGGCGAGGTCGCACGGCGCTTGCGCGCCGCGGGCATGCCGCTCGTGGGCAAGACGAGCTGCTCGGAGCTGACGATCCTCCCCTTCGTCGAGACCGACCTCGGCCCGCCCACGCGCAACCCCTGGTCGCTCGATCACTACTCGGGCGGCTCGAGCGGGGGCGCCTCGTGCGCGGTCGCGGCCGGCATGCTCCCCATCGCGCCCGGCTCGGACGGCGCCGGATCGATCCGCGGGCCCGCCTCGCTCTGCGGCCTCGTCGGCTTCAAGCCGAGCCGGCACACGCTCTTCCACGAGCACCACGCCGTCGACCCCGACGACATCAGCGCCGTCGGCCCGCTCGCGCGCACGGTGGGCGACGCGGCGATGCTGCTCGACGCGCTGGCGGGCGACCTCAGCCTCGAGCCCGACGTCCGCTCGTTCCGGGCCGCCGCCGCCGATCCACCGCGCTCGCTGCGCGTCCGCTTCTGCACGCGCTCGCGCATCGCCGACGTGGACCCCGAGGTCGAGGACGCGGTGCGGCGCACGGCGCGCTTGGCCGAGCAGCTCGGCCACCGCGTGGACGAGGGGGAGCCGCTCGAGGGCACCGTCGACGAGTTCTTGCCGCTCATGAGCAAGATGATCAGCCGCATCCCGCAGATCCCCTTCGCGCGCCGCTTCGTGCAGCCGACGACGAAGTGGATGCTCGACCTCGGCGCGCGGACGACGCCCGAGGAGGCGCACGCCGCGAAGGAGATGCTCGAGGCGCGCGTCGACGCGTGGTTCGGCGAGGCGATCGACGCCTGGATCCTGCCGACCTCGTGCGTCTTGCCGCCGCGCGTGGGCGCGTTCGACGGATACGACGGCGAGGGCGTGTTCCGCGCGGTCGCGCCGATCGGCGTGTGGACGGCACCCTTCAACGTCTCGGGCCAGCCCGCCGTGAGCCTGCCGATGGCGATCGCGAAGAACGGCCTCCCGATCGGCGTGCAGATCGTGATGCACCGCCGCGACGACCGACGCCTCCTCGGCTTCGCGGGCCAGCTCGAAGAGGCCGCCTCGATCACGAGCGCGTTCTTCTGACGACGTCGGTGGGGATCACCTCGTGAGCTTGCCCAAGCCGATCCCCAAGCGATGGTTCCAGGCGTACGCGCTCGTCCTGCTCGCGGTGGCCTGGATCGGCGCGCTCGTCCTCGCGACGAGCGACCTGCCGCCGGTCGCGATGCTCGTGAGCCTCGTCGGTCGCCCTCTCGGAGCGTTCCTGCTGTGGGTCGCAGCGTCGCTCGTCTGGATGGCGCTCGCGATCCCGGTGCGGCTCTTCACCTCCGGCTTCGACACGCTCGAGCAATCGCTCGCGAAGTCCGGCGCGCGGAGCCTGCCCGAAGCCATCGCACTGGAGCAGGCGCGGCTCGAGCGCGCGCGAACGGGCCCGCCGAGCGAGCGGCGGCGGGCCGACGTGCTGCGCGCCGCCGCCGGGATCGTCCTCACGTTCGCGTTCGGGATGGGCTTGCTCGTGAACCTCTCGCTCTTTCCCGACCGCTTCTTCCTGATCTTCCCGGTCGGTGCGCTGGTCTCGGCCCTGCTCGCGCTCTTCCACGGAGCGCGCGCGCTCGACGGGAAGCTCCGCGAGTGAGGACGCCTTCTTCGCCGTCGCTGCCTCGCGACGCACGCGCGCACCACCGCGCATCGCGCGCGCTCGCCCTCGTCCTCGCCCTCGCGTCGGGCTGCGGCGCGAGCCCGGCGCCCGCCGAGCAGGCGCCCGCCGAGCAGGGGGCGCCTGCCTCGCCCCACTGGGTGCCCTTCGAGACGGGCACGACGGAGAGCTTTCGCGCGCTCGCGCTGCCCGCGCCCGGCGTGATCTGGGCGAGCGGCACGCACGGCACCTGGGCCCGCTCGATCGACGGCGGCGCCCACTTCGACACCGGCGTCGTGCCCGGCGCCGAGACGCGCGACCTGCGCAGCCTCCACGCGTGGAGCGCCGAGCGCGCGATCGTGCTCTCGGCGGGTGATCCGGGCCGCGCGCTCGTGACCGACGACGGCGGCGCGCACTGGGCCGAGACGCTGACGCGCACCGGGGAAGGCGTGTTCTTCGACTCGCTCGCGTTCGTCGGGGACGAAGGCCTCGCGCTCGGCGACCCGCTTCCGAGCGCCGAGGGCCCACGCTTCGTCGTGCTGCGGACGCACGACGGCGGTCGCTCGTGGCAGAACCTCGTCGGGCCCATCGCCGGGACGGGAGAGGCCGCCTTCGCCGCGAGCAACGCGTGCGTCGCCGCGCTCGGCGGCGGCCGCTGGCTCTTCGCGACGGGTGGCGCCGCGCCGCGCGTCCTCGGCACCGACGACGACGGCGCTCGGTGGCGGAGCGCGAGCGTCGCGCTGCCGGGCTCGCCCTCGGCCGGGATCTTCGCGATCGCCTTCGAGGACGCACGGATCGGCTACGCCATCGGTGGCGACTACGCCGCGCCGACGGCGAGCGGCAGCTTCGCGCGCACGCACGACGGAGGAGCACACTGGGAGGTCGGCGCCTCGCCGCCGGGCTACCGATCGTCGGTCGCGATCGACGGCGATCGCTTGGTCGCCGTCGGAACGAGCGGCTCGGACCTCTCGACCGACGAGGGCGCGCACTGGCAGCCGATCGACGAGCGCGCGCTGAACGTCGTGCGCGCCGCGAGCGGCGTCGTGATCGCCGCAGGGCGCGAAGGGACGATCGCGCGCCTCGCTCCTTGATCGGCTCGCCCGGAGTGCACGGCGAGCCGGGCCGACACGATCGTGTCGGGTCCGCGTCGCGGACCCGTCCGGCAGAGATCGAGCGTCAGGCGCGCACGAAGCCCTTCCACTTCTGCATGTAGCCCGCGAAGGTCGGGCTCAGGCCCTCGGCGAGCAAGTGCTCGTGCGTGACGGGCTCGGTCGCCAGCGCGCGGCCGTCCACGATCTTCTTCGGCCAGTCGTGGTTCGCGATCGCCGCGCGACCGAGGGCCACGGCGTCGGCGCCGAGCGCGAGCTGCGCCTCGGCGTCGTCCTTCGTCAGGACGCGGCCGGCGGTGACGATGCGGATCTTCGGCCCGAGCGCGTCGCGGAACAGGCGCGTCGCATGACGCTCGGGGTACTTCGCGGTGTTCTTCGTCGCGCGCCAGAGGGAGAGGTGGAGCACCTCCATTCCGTCCTCGGCGAGCCAGCGCGCGGTCTGCACCGCCTCGTCGACGTCGATGCCCTTCGTCTGCCCGAAGTCCTCGGGCGAGAGCCGCACGCAGCGCACGAGCGAGGGCGCGCGATCGCGCACGGCGCGCAGCACGGTGCGAATCAGGCGCGCACGATTCTCGAGCGAGCCACCCCAGCCGTCTCTGCGCCGGTTGTAGACCGTGCTGAGGAACTGCGAGAGCAGGTAGCCGTGCGCCCCATGCAGCTCGATCGCATCGAAGCCCGCCTTCGCACACCGCTCGGCGGCGCGCGCGAAGTGCTCGATGGCGCCGGCGATGTCCTGTTCCGTGCCTTCGCGTGGAGTGGTCTCGACGTCGTCCTCGTACCGGCTCGCGCTCCAGGTCGGCTGGCCGCTCACGGCCTCGCTCGCACGCAGGCCTCCGTGGAAGAGCTGCACGCTCGCGAGCGCGCGCGATCCGCCGTGCTGGGGCGCGCGGAGGGAGGCGGCGAGCTTCGTGAGGCCCGGGATCATCGCGTCGTCGTGCACGCCGAGCTCGCCCGCCCACGCCTTGCCCTCTTGCGACACGTGCGCCGCGCAAGTCTCGACCAGGCCGAAGCCGCCCTCGGCGCGCATCGTCAGAAAGCGCCGCTCGTCGTCCGAGCACGTCCCGTCGGGGTGGCTCTGCATGTTCGTCAGCGGCGCGAGCCAGATGCGGTTCCGGGCGACGACGCCTTCGCGGAGCGGGAGCGGATCGAAGAGCATGGCCTCGCTCATGCGACCCCGGGCGGCCAGCGTCAACCGGCGTCACCCACCGACGCGCCGCGTCCGGCGCCGCGCCCTCTCAGCGCGGGCCCGGGGCTCACGCCCGCGGCTGGCCGGACGCGGGCGCGCCGCGGCGCAGCGCGAGCACGAGGGCGACGAGCAGCGGAACCAGGATGGCGATGGCGGCGAGAATCGCAGGCCAGAGCAAGCCCGCGAGGTCGGCATCGTCGTCGTAGGCTGCTATGCGGGCGCGGCCTTCGCGCGGACGCGCGCGCGCGCACGGTGCGCGAGCAACGCCGTCGCGATGCCGAGGGTCGCGAGCTCCAGCGTCTCGGTCGCGTAGTCGAGGAGGAACCGCGGCTCGTTCGCCGTGTCGACCGCCTGGTCCATCAGCGCGAACGGGTTCGCAGCACACGCGACGACGCCGAGGGCGGTCACGACGCCCGCGCCGGCGAGCGTGACGAGCGCCGCGTCGGAGCGCCGCCAGGCGCCGAACGCGAGCCCCGCGAAGCCGACGGCGAGCCCGCCCCCGAGGGCCGTGGGGCGCGCGACGAGCACCACCACCAGTGCGAGGGCGACGAGCAGCGGAGCGCCGATCGACCACGCGCGCGGGAGCGAGAAGAGCGCGCGTGCGAGCGGCGCGCTGGTCCTCGAAGCGCGCGCGAGCGCGAGCAGCGTGAGACCGAGCGCGAAGACCACGGCGCCGCGCCACCGATACGCCCCGACCGGCAGCGTGCGCACCAGCACGACGCTCTCCGGATCGCTCGGGTCGACGAAGCACGTGCCCGGCGCCGCGTCCTGTTGGGCGAAGAGCGCGTCCTCGCTCATCCAGCGCGTGGGATCGACGAACGCGTAGCGCCGTCCGACCCGCTCCTCGCCTGCGGCGCGGTACCCGTAGTCGGTGTGGGTGCGCACCACGCCGTGGAACGGCATCACGTGGATGTCCGCGCGCGTCACCGGCACCTCGTCCCACGACGCGGCCCGCCACACGTCGAGCGCCGGTTGGATGAGCCCGAGCCAGCTCGACAGCGCCCCGAGCACGAGCAGGGCCAGACCGAGGCCGATCGCGGTGCCTCGATTCGCCTGCGCGGCGTCGGCCGGCGTGCTCATTTCCCCTCGAGCTCTCCGAGCACGGCAAGCTCCCTCAGCGACGGCGACGGCGCGCGATCCACGCGAGCGAGAGCCCGAGCACCCACGCGCCCGCGCCGCGGCCCGCGCCGCCCGCGCGACAGCCGCAGCCGCCGCTCGCGCCCGGCCCGCTCGCACCGCCATCGCCGGCGCTCGAGGTGCCCACGTCGGGGCCGGGCGGTCCGACGTCGCGGGCGACGATCCCCGCGTCCGGGCGCCCGCCGTCGCCGAGACCCGCGTCCCCGCGATCGCTCGCGTGCTCGTACGCGCCCACGCTCGGCGGCATCGCTCGCGCCTGCCCGTCGAGATCGATCGCGAAGCCCATCGCCGTGAGATCGCGCCCCGCGCCACGCGCCGTCGACGCGTCGCCGAGGTGGAAGTCGTCGGCCCCCACGACGCCCGCCGCCGCGACGTCCGGGACCTCGATGTTGTGGTCTTCGGTGATCGCCGCCGGCACCTCGATGCCGGACATCCCGCCGATCACGAGGTTGTTCACGGCGTCGCCCGCGTTGGGGCCGAACACACGAATGGCCGCGCCCCCCGATCCGACGATCGTGTTGTGCACGAAGCGCCAGGTCGCGGTCGGCGCGTCGCGCGGGTTCGCATAGATGCCGTCGCCGGCGAAGCGCGCGATCACGTTGTCGGCGAACGTCGACGTGCCCGACTCGAGCACGATGATCCCCATCTCGGGCCCGTCGCGCAGATCGACGCGCCGCACCTCGCATGCCGACGCGGTGCCGATCTGGAGGCCCTGCATCTGGTACTGCTCGTGGCGCAGCCCGACGCGCCGCACGACGCTGTCGTGGAAGCTGCAGCCCGTACGCGCGAAGCCGATCTGGATGCCGTCCCAGCCGGTGTCCTCGATCAGCACGTGGTCGATCTCGATCCCGTCGAGATGGTGAGGCGGGATCGTGACGTCCGTCCCGTCGCACGTGCGCGCGTAGCCCATGGCCTGGGTGCTCCCGACGTAGAAGCCTTCGCCGCCGGTGTCGTGCACCCAGAGGTCGTGCAGGTGCACGTTGCGCTGCACGAACGTGGGCCAGGCGGCGCGGTCGTCGCACTGCGGATCGGTCTTGGCCATCACACCCGCGAAGCCGGTGTCGAACACCTCGGCGTGGTCCACCTCGATGTCCGTGGCGCGGCCCTGGATCCAGATGCCCATCGCCGCGTAGGGCGTCGTCGCCGGCGCGCTCACCCGAAAGCCGTAGAGCGCGCCGGGCTCACCCGTGCCGGTCACCCGCACGTGCTCCGACTGCGCCTCGATCACGAGCGCGTACGCGCGATCGGTGTTGTGGATGTTCACGACGCCGCCGCAGTTGAGGATGGTGATCGGGTCGGCCGCCGTGCCCGTGAAGTGCTGGATGCGGAGGAAGTCGCGGTCCCCCATCACGCAGACCCGCTCGCCCGGCATCACGCCGAGCGTCGCGCCGTCCGCGACGGTGACCGACGCGTCGAGCACGTGGTCGCAGTCGCACTGGGCGGAAGCGGGAGCGGCGAGGAGACCGAAGAGGAGACCGTGGACGAGCACGAGCAGCAGCCTGCGCATCGGCCGATCGTAACCCGCGGGAGCGAGCGCCGCGCGCGGCGGGTGGTCAGCCGGCGGCGACACGACGCGCGTGCGCCCACCGCCGGACCCAGCGTACGAGCGCGAGCGCCAGGCCGAGGACGAGCGCGCTCGGCCCCAGCGTGAGCGCGACCCGCGCCGTCCCGTACGCGAGCGAGCCGGCCAGCGTGACGCCCTCCAGCGCGGCGCCCGCGAGCGTGGTCGGCGGGCTCACCGCGCTACGCGGCACGAGCGTCACGTCGATCCGCGCCAGCGCCACGCGGGTCGCGAGCGCCCGCTCCGTGGCCTCGAGGACGTCGAGGCCCTCCGTCACGCGCGTCAGCTCGCGCTCCACCTCCAGCACGTCGCCGAGGCTGTTGGTGCTGCTCTCGAGCATCGCGGCGAGCCGTGCTCGCTCGGCGAGGCGGACGTCGATACGGGCCCGCATCTCGGCGTGGGTGACGGTCACGTCCTCGCTCGTCCGCTCGCGCGAGCGCAGCTCACCGAGCGCGGCGAGATCGGTCTCGAGATCGGGGAGGCTCTCGCTCGGCACGCGCAGCGTGAGCTCGGCCGCCCGTGCGGTCACCGACGCGTGCTCGACGACGCCCTCGCGCGAGCGCGTGAGCGCCTCGGCGCGCCGCGCCGCCGTCTCGACACCTTCGGCGGCGATCACGAGGTGTGAGGCGAGCACGTGCTCCTCGGGCGCGGCCGACGACGCGTCGAGCGATGGCGGCGTGCCATCTCCCTCGGCGCTGCAGGCGACCGGGAACGAGAGAAGGAGAAGCGCCGAAGCGGCGAGCGCGCGCGCGTGGGTGTGCATGAGCCTCCACCCTTCGAACGCGCTCGGCTCGCGCTCCTTACACCCGCCCGCGCGTGACCAGCTCGGCCAGCGGATCGGTGACCGAACGGCGTCGCGCTCGCGTTCCGTCCCGCCACGACCGACGCGGGTAGCGAACGAGCGCCGTCGGGCACCGCGAGCCACACGCCGACGAGCGCGGCTCGACTCGCGCACCGACGACCGAGTGTCACGCCTGGCGCGCCGCCGAGCGTCGCGCTGTCGTTCCGGGCGGCGTGGATCGCGCCTCGACGTGCGTCCATGCGCGACCCGCGCGACGACGGCATCGTCCGGTTCGACGGGCGGCATCCAGGATCGTCGACCGAGCATATGATATGCTTCGTCCATGGGTGCCTCGGTTCGGACCACGATCCTGCTCGATCCAGACTCGCGTCGCGCCGCCAAGCAACTCGCCGCGAAGCTCGACGTGTCTCCGTCCGAGGTGATCCGACGTGCGCTGCTCCGCTACCGCGACGAGCTGATGGGCGGGTCGGGTGCGGGCATCCGTCGTCGGCGTAGCGCGCTGGACCGGTCGCTCTCCGTGTTCGCGGGCGTCGATCCCGGTGCGGAGGTCACCCGGATGAAGCGCGACGACGAGGGCTGGTGAGCGCCGGTGCGACCCCGTTTCCATCTCGACACGGACTTCTTCGTGTACGCGCTCGTGGTGGCCGGGCCCGAGCGGGCCCGGCTCCGTGAGCTGAACGAGAGCGGTGCGGAGCTGAAGATGAGCGCCATCGCGTGGTACGAGCTGTCGCGAGGGCCCCGCACTCCCGCACAGCTCGCCGTCGCGCGCGACGCGCTGGACGACGACGGAGTCGTCCCGTTCGACGCGCCCACGGCGGAGCGAGCGGCCGACCTGTTCCGCGCGCTGGGCAGCCCGCGAAAGCGCGCGCAAGACATCGCGATCGCCGCCACGGCCATCGCCGCGGGTGCGACGCTGCTGTCGCGCAACGCGAGAGACTTCCGCGGCATCGACGGGTTGTCGCTCGAGGTCGTGTCGTAAGGGCCCGCGTAGAAACAAGTGGCTCGAGACCGGGCGCGTCGACGGAGCGCGATCGCGTGCGCGCCCGGAGCGCGCAGCGAGGCGTACCCCTGGTACGCCGCAGCGAGCAGCGAGGACGAGAGCCGCGAGCACGCCCGTCCACGCGACCGCAACCGATCCACTTGTTTCGGAGCGGGCCCTAACGGCCTGTGCGGGTAGCTCGGGGTGTCCGCCCCGGCGTCCGCGAGGTCCTCGACGCGATCGAGCGCGTCCCGCCGCCTGCCGCGCGGGCGCGCGGCTCGCTCCCGATCGGCTCCACGCTGGTCGTCGCAGGGGTCGAACCGTTCGCGGGCGACCTGGTTGGCCTTCTTCGACCCGGACCGTCGAGATGGTGAGGCGGGATCGTGACGTCCGTCCCGTCGCACGTGCGCACGTAGCCCATGGCCTGCGTGCTCCCGACGTAGATGCTCACGACGACGCCGCAGTCGAGGATGGTGATCGGGTCGGCCGCCGTGCCCGTGAAGTGCTGGATGCGGAGGAAGTCGCGGTCCCCCATCACGCAGACCCGCTCACCGGGCATCACGCCGAGCGTCGTGCCGTCCGCGACGGTGACCGACGCGTCGAGCACGTCGCACTGGACGGAAGCGGGAGCGGCGAGGAGACCGAAGCGGCGAGCGCGCGCGCGTGGGTGTGCATGAGCCTCCACCCTTCGAACGCGCCCGGCTCGCGCTCCTTACACCCGCCCGCGCGTGACCAGCTCGGCCAGCTGATCGGTGACCGCGCCCCAACCCTCGAAGAACCCCATCTTCTCGTGCATGGCCGCGCCCTCCGCGTCGCGGTGCATGGCGGTCGCGCGGTACTTCGTCCCTCCCTCGAACGCGCGCATCTCGATGACCGCCGTGAAGTCCGGCACGCCCGGCGAGATCGGCGAGGGCCGCCATCCCGCGCGCAGCGCGACCGTCCAGACGAGACGCTCCTGGGGCACGACCTCGAGATAGCAGCCGCGCACGTGCTCTTCTTCGCCGGCCGGGCCGCGGAGCATCGTGGCGAAGGTGCCGCCCGGCCGGAGGTCGATCTCGGCCCGCGGCGTGGTCCACGGCCGCGGGCACCACCACTGCCGCAGCTGCTCGGGGAGCGTCCACGCGTCCCACACGCGCGAGACCGGCGCCGCCACCTCGCGCTCGATCACCAGATCCGTCTCCGGGCGCGCACCACGCTTCTTCTCGGTCATCGCTTCTTCTCCTTCGAGCTCTTCTCGAGCGGGCTCGTCACGAACGCATCGAACCGATCCATGCGCGCCTCCCACAGCGCGCGCTGCTTGCTCATCCAGTCCTCGGCCGCGAGCAGCGCCTTCGGCTGCATGCGCACGGTGCGCACCCGGCCGGCCTTCTCGGACCGCACGAGCCCCGCCTCCTCGAGGACGCGCAGGTGCTGCGTGAACGAAGGCAGCGCCATCTCGAAGGGCGCCGCGAGCTCGCTCACCGCCGCCGGCCCACGCGACAGTCGCGCGATCACGGCCCGCCGCGTGGGATCCGCCAGCGCACGAAACGCGAGATCGAGCCGCTCTTGTTGGTTAGGCATACTCCTAACCAATTACGTGAACGCGACGCTGAGGTCAATGCCTTCGTTTCGATTGCTCACCGCGCACGACCCGAGCGCCGCGGCCTGCGCGCCACCGCAGACCGAGCTCGGACGTCGCCCCCGCGGTCGGTGCGAACGCAGACCGCGAAGACGTCACCCACTTCGACCGTCCGGGGCTCGGGCACACGCCATCGTATCCCGCCGGTCGACGTCCACGGACGTCGCTGTGCACGACGCTGCTCACGCACGTGCACTTGCCTGCACGCGTGCGCGCTCGTGCGCGTCGCGCGCGGCCGAATCGCGAGGCACGGCCATTGCTGCGCGAGCTCGCACGACAGGGGGAGCGATGAGGCTCACGACATTCGGGCGCGCCGCGCCGCGCTTCTGCACACTCGCGTTCACGTTCTTCCCGCTCGCGCTCGGCGCGTGCGGCGGCGTCCCGATGAGCGATGTTCGTCCGCTCGCGGTCTCGCTGCCGACGGACGACGCGCGCGTCTTCGAGCAGCTCACGGACCTGTTCGCGGCGCTCGGCTACGACGTCCTCGATGCCGATGCCTCGAACGGCGTCTTCACGGTGTCCTCGCGCCGATGGGCGAGCTCCGGCGAGGAGGTCCGCTACGTCGTCCAGTGCACGCGGGACGGATTCGCGACGATCACGGTCGAGCGGCACCGCGGGGATGCGACCGCACGTATCGAGCTCCATCGCCCCGGCGGCTCGCTCCACCTGCCGCGCGAGGTCGCGGACGAGTACCGCGAGCTGGCCCTGGCGATGCGCGAGCGGCTCCACCCGGACCTCGCGAGGGCCACCGAGGCCGCGATGCCCACTCCCGGTCCGGAGGTCTCGAGTGTCGCGGGCTGGCCGGTGAGCCCGGGGCAGCGCCCGGATGCGATCATCGACCCGCACGTTCACGAGGGCCGCGACGAGGGCCGCATCATCGCGGGCGCCACGACGTTCGCGCTCGGCTTCCTCGGCTCGATCATCGTGGCCGCCGTCGGCGAAGCGACGGGGAGCTGCGTCATCGATCAGCCGGGCACGACCGCGGACGTGCGCGTTGGCTGCGCCTCGTGGGGGTTCTCGCTCGTCCCGATCGCGGGGACTCTCGCGGCGAGCCTCACGGCGTTCAGCTACGGCGAGCGGCGCGACAGCACCGAATTCTGGGCCGACCTCCCGCTGGTCACGATGCAGCTCGTCGGGTTCGGGTTGCTGATGTACGCGATCGGCGCCCCGACGACAGACCTGCGCGAGGGCGCCCCGATCGGAGCCGCCCGCCTGCGCTTCGAGCCGAGCGCTCCGTCTGCGCAGATCGGCGCGAGCGCGGTGATCGACTTCTGACGGCGTCGATCACGTTGGTTGAGGGAACCGAGACCCGCCTGAGAACGCGGCTCCGCGGGAGGGGCCCCCCATCCGGCTTTGCCGGTGTGGGCAAAGAGCTCCGGGCAGCCCCTCGGGAGAAGGAACAGCAAGTGAGCGACGCAAGCCGCGTGATCGTGGCGACACGGAGGCCCGCGCCGTAATATCGCCGTATGACCGTCGCACGCCTCGCCATCTCGCTCGACGCCGACCTCGCGCGGGCGGTTCGCAAAGCGGCCGGAAAGAAGCCGACGTCGACTTGGCTGGCGGAGGCCGCGGAGCTCCGACTTCGGACCGAGGGGCTCCGCAGGGCGGTCGCCGAGCACGAGGCGACGCACGGGGCGTTCGCCGCCGCCGAGCTCGACGCCGTCGCGGCACGAGAGCGACGCGCGAGCGCGACCGCCAAACGAGCGGCCAAGCGGCGACGGACGTGAGCGCGGCCGTGCTGGACGCCGGCGCGCTGATCGCACTGGAGCGCGGCGACCGACTCGTGTGGGCAGCGCTCGCCTCACGCGCCGCGAGCGGGCACCCCGTGGTCGTCCCCTCCACGGCGCTGGCCCAGGTCTGGCGCGACGGTTCCCGGCAGGCGCGGCTCGCGCGGGTGCTGGTCGGCTGCGAGATCGCACCCTTCGACGAGCTCGCGCGTAGCGTGGGCGAGCTCTGTGGACGTGCGCGAACGAGCGACGTCTGTGACGCCCACGTCGCTCTGGTCGCCGCGCGACGTCGGGGCGCGCTCTACACGAGCGACCCTTTGGATCTGAGGCGATTGCTTCAGAAGCTCGGATCGGACGTCGCGGTCATCCCGTGCTGACCTGACCGAGTCGACCGGGCCCCTCCCCGAGCCGCGTGATCAGCGGCTCATGAAGAACGACACGAGCAGCACGAAGGGGCCCTGGTAGCTCTGCGAGGGCTCGGTGATCTCCCAGCCCGACGCGGGGCAGCCCGAGCCGTCCCAGGCGCAGCCGACCGAGAAGTCGCGGTACGCGTAGGCGGGCCGATCCCGCATCGGGATCGTGTAGCTGCCCGAGTAGTAGAAGTTCGGGCCGCCCGGGACGATGCCGGGCGCGGGGCCGTACATCGAGGTCTGCGAGTCGTCCGGGTAGTACGGGTACATCGGCTCGTCCACGCCGCTCGGCAGGCCGTTGTACGTCGCGTTGCCGTGGTCGCCGTCGTTGCCCGTGATGGAGAACCACGCGTGGTAGATCTGGAACGACGAGTGCTCGCCGCCGTACGCGGCCATGTTCGTCAGATAGAGCATCGAGAGCGGGTTGAGGCCGAGCATGAAGTGCAGGTGCTGCTCGGCGCGCGCCTCGACGTCGGCCATCGAGTGGCCGCCGAGGATCCCGAAGTGCGCGGCCATCATCAGGTTCGCGCCGTACATGCTCTGCGCGCGGCTCGAGCCCCAGCTCCACTCCCAGCCGTTGCCGGGCCCGCCGAACATGCCGCCATAGGCGCCGGCCTGGGAGAACGCGCCGTCGACGATCACGTCGGCCACTGCCTCGCGGATCGCGCTCTGGGTCGATGCGTCGCACGCGGTGCCGAGCAAGCAGTGCCAGGCGCCCGCGGCGATCACGCCCTCGCTCGGGGTCGCCGCGCTGCCGCGCTGGCCGTCCCAGGTGCCCCAGGCGAAGCCGGTGACGACGCCGTGCGCGCTCGTGCTCGACGGGTCCATGCGCAGCACCGCCGCGGCCGCCGCGGCGCGCACGCGACGCTCTCCGTCGCTCGCCGGGGTCGAGCTCGCGAGCCAGCTCCAGCCGCTCGTGGCCGCCGCGCGATAGCTCGCCGCGCGCGTCGCATCGAAGGGCGCGAAGACGATCGCGGCGTGCGCGAGCGAGAGCACCGCGTTGCCCGTCGCATCACCGATCGTCACGCCGCCGCCCGACCACTCGCTGCCGCTCGGCGAGGTGGAGTCGAAATAGACGCGCATCTCGTCCGACGCGCTCGGGGGTGACGCGGTGGTCGCGTTGTGGCCCTTCACGCTGGTCATGAAGTGCCCGTCGGGGCGCTGCATGCGCACGTAGAAGTCGAGCTCCCACGCGATCTGATCGAGCAGGTCCGGCGTGCCGTTGCCGCTCTCCGGGATGTCGAGCTGCGCATCGGTCCACGCGCCGGGATTCATCTCGTAGGCGAAGAGCAGCTCGGGCACGCCGCGGCCCCAGAGCGTCTTCTGGTAGTCGCCCGCGTCGTGCCAGCCGCCGTGCAGATCGAGCGGGCCGTGATCGGCCGAGCCCGGGCCCGCGACGGCCGCGGTGTCCATCGTGTGGCAGGCGCCATCGACCCACTGGCCGCCGATGCCGGGGAAGCCGCCGAGCGCGTCGCTCGCGTAGGGGAGCGCGTGGTCGTGGTTGCAGCGCTGGAAGTAGTAGCTCTTGGCCGACGCGAGCCCGGCGATGTCGAACGCGGAGTCGGCGATCGTGAAGCGATACGAGCGGAGCATCGGCCCGGGGAGATAGACGTAGTAGTCGCCGGGCGTCGTGATCTCCGAGAAGTCGACGGTCGACACGGAATCGCCCGAGTCCTCGTCGGTGCTCGCGCCGCTCGAGGTGTAGGTGCCGGCCACCGTGCCGTCGCTCGTGCGGCGCACCTCGACGCTGTCGCCCGCGTGACCGAGGAGCACCGCGACCTTGCGATCGTTCGGGCGCCAGCCGAGGTGATCGACGCGCACGTCCATGCTGAGCGTGCCGAGCGGATCGACCTCGGGCCCCGTGTCCGGCCGCGCCGCGTCGCGCGGCGGCGAGGCGGCGTCCTCCGGCACGCCGGTGTCGGGCCGCGGGCCCGTGTCGACGCCGGGGCCCGCGTCGGTCGCGGGCGTGCTGCCACCGCCGCAGCCGACGGCGAGCGCGCCCGCGGGCGCCAGGGCGAGGACGATCGAGAGAGCTCGGAGCGTGCGCATGGGCGCATCATCGCCCCGCGCGCGCCGACTGACGAGCCCCGGATGCGTCAGAACACGCAGCCGTCGAAGAACGAGAGCGCCCTGGCGCGGGCATCGGGCGTCAGCGGGCCAGCGCCCGACACGTGGAAGGTAAAGCCGGCGGTCACCTGCCACGCGTGCCACGAGCCGCCCACCTCGGTCATCACGCGACGCCGGCGCTCGCCGCCAGCGAAGTCGTCGGACGTCTCGAGCACGTTCCCACGCGCGAGCGCGTCGGCGCTCAGCTCCTCGACGGTATGATCGCCGAAGAAGCGGACGACCTCGTAGTGGCGCGTCGGATCGTCGCTCGCGTATCGCCAGCTGGCGGCGCTCTCGGAGTGCGTGATGCCTCCCGGCATGGTGCACGAGAACCCGATGCCCCAGACGGTCCGCGGGGCATCGTCCGACGCCGCCGTGTCCGGAAGGAAGAAGAGCTCGTCTGGAGAAGGAGTCGGGACGATCGCCGCCATGGTGGACCGCACGGTCGGCACCTGCCCCGTGCAGACCACCAGCACCAGACGCGTGCGCGAGAGGTACGCGCGCACGTGCGCGTCGCCGCTCGCGGCCGAGGCGATCAGAAGACCGTTCTGGAACTCGAAAGTGACCTCGCCGAGCGCGCCTCGCCGGATGCGATCGCCCAACACTTCGAGGAGCAGCTGATCTCGCGATCCGGCGAAGGGCACGGTTCGCGTGAGAGACGCGACGTACATGTTGATCGCCGTCGAGGAGACCTCCCACGTCGACGTCGTGGTCGTGATTCCGTGCTCGGTCGTGGTCCGCGAGTCACGTGGGGCGAAGTAGACGGGAGTGTCGAAGCGCGCGAGCCCGACGTCGAGCCCGGTAGGGCGCACGGTCGTGGCGAGCTGCGGGGCAACGTAGGGAGTCGTGTGTCGGCGACTGCAACCGAGTACGGTCGAGGAGATTGCGATGGCGAGCCCGAGCCCGATCAGGCGCCGTGCTCGTGACGTCATGGGTGCTCCATCGCGGGCAGCGCGCGCACGAGGCTCGGATAGAGCACGAGCAAATGGGGATACGACGCGACGAGCATCGAGGTGCGCTGGTGCAGCGACTGCATGAGCGCCGGATCTGCGGTGTCCGGAGAGTCGACGTAGCGCAGCCCCGCGAGCAGCACCGCCGCACGCTCGTGCGCGGTGCTCGCTTCCGCGAGGGCTCGTTCGAGATCGCTCGTCGTGAGCGAAGCGAGGGTCGTCGCGCTCGCGCCGAACGCGAGCAGGCGAGCTAGAACCGGTGCCGGAGCGACCTGCAACGACGGCGCCCTACTTAGGAGCGCTGCGATCATCGATCGCGGCCGGATGAGCGCGACGCCGATCACACCCGACTGAGGATCTGCGCGTGCCGAGAGCAAGCCGAGCAGCTCTCCCGACGACGTGAGCACGGGGCCGCCCGACTGTCCGGGGTTGACGGTCGCGCTGAGCTCCATGCTGCCGTCGCTGAGGGCGCGACTGACGTGACCGATCGTCACGGCGGGCGCGAGCTCGCGGAGCTCGCCGCCGGAGTATCCGCTGATGCTCACCTCGTCCCCCGCCGCGACCGAGAAGGAACGTGCCGCCGACGAGATGAAGGACGGTGTCATCCCTGGAGGGACGCGGACGACGGCGACGTCGTTCGGCGCGTCGACCGCGGCCACCGCGAGCGGGAACGCGTCGCCGTTCGCCGCCGAGATGCCGAAGAGCACCCGGGCGCCCGCGACGACGTGAGCCGCAGTCACGGCCGTCCCGGAGTCGTCGACGAAGAAGCCGGTGCCGACGCTGTACTGCGTCTCGCCGAGCACGGCGACGATCCGCAGGACCGCGCGATCCGCTGGTCGCAGCGTCGCGCTCTGCGCCAGAGTCGGGCTCGCGCACATCCAGATGAGAAGGACGAGACCGAAGCTGAGCCGTCGCACGGGCGTGGACCCTAGCGACCGCGTTCGAGCGGTGTCAACGTCCAACACGCGTTGGAACGTGCCGCGGACCTCGGCGCGCGGACCTTGCGCCCACGCGCGCGCCGCCCCAGCTTCGCGCCATGGCCTCGATCGCCTCTTCGATTCCGTTCCTTCCCGACGTCGAGAAGAGCGGGAACTTCGTCCGCGATGCGTGGGATCGCATGCACCGCTTGCCGGGCGGCAAGCGCCTCTTCTCCGCGCTCGTCGGCCGCGCCGCGCCCTACACCGGCACCATCGGCGCGCGCATCGAGGAGCTCGAGGTCGGCTACGCGAAGGTCACGCTGAAGGACACGCCGAAGGTGCGCAACCACCTGCGCTGCGTGCACGCGATCGCGCTCGCGAACCTCGCCGAGGTCACCGGCAACGTCGCCGTCTTCTACGCCCTGCCCGACGACATGCGCTTCATCGTCGCGGGCCTCTCGATCGAGTACCTCAAGAAGGCGCGCGGCACGCTCACCGCCACGAGCCGTCCCCCGGCGCTTCCCTCGTCCAAGGAGAAGAAGGAGATCGAGGTCGTCGTCGAGATCCGGGACGCGAAGGACGAGCTCTGCGCGCGCTCCACGCTCCGCACGCTCATCGGGCCCAAGCGCGGATGAGCGCGCCGAAGAAGACGCTGCGCTTCGCGCTCTGTCAGATCGATCCCGCGATCGGCGATCTCGCGGGCAACGCGAGGGCGATCGCCGAGATGGCCGCGCGCGCGCGGGCCGAGGGCGCCCGCGTCGCGGTGTTCTCCGAGCTCGCGCTCACGGCCTACGGCCCGCGGGATCTGCTCGAACGGCCCGCCTTCGTCGACGACGTCGAGGCGGCGATCGAGAAGCTCGCGAAGTCGCTCCCGCCCGACCTCGTGACGCTCGTCGGCGCCCCGGTGCGCACGCGCGCGTCGGTCGGCCGCCCGCTGCGCAACGCGGCGCTCGTGATCGAGAACGGGCGCGTGCGGCAGGTCGTCGACAAGCGCCTCTTGCCGACCTACGACGTCTTCGACGAGGACCGCTGGTTCGAGGCGGGCACCGAGCCCGGCATCGTCGAGGTCGACGGCATCAAGCTCGGCGTCACGATCTGCGAGGACGCCTGGAACGACGTCGAGATCATGCGCGGCCGCGTCTACGCGGTCGATCCGATCGCCGACGTGGCGCGGGCCGGAGCCGACGTGCTGGTGAACCTGAGCGGCTCGCCGTTCACCGGCGCCAAGCGGCTCGGCCGTGCCGAGATGCTCGCCGCGATCGCGCGCAAGCACGGCTTGCCGCTCGTGATGGTCAACCAGGTCGGCGGGCACGACGACATCCTCTTCGACGGTGCGAGCGTGGTCTACGGACCGGATGGATCGGTCTGGGCCCAGGCGCCCGCGTTCCGCGAGGAGCTCGTCGTCACCGACCTCGCGCCCGGCGGCCCGATGCACGACCTCCCCGCGAGCGAGGAAGGCGCCATCCTCGACGCGCTCGTGATGGGCGTGCGCGACTACGCGCGCCGCTGCGGGATGACGAAGGCGGTGCTCGGTCTGAGCGGCGGCATCGACAGCGCGCTCGTCGCCTGCATCGCCGCGCGTGCGCTCGGCCCGGAGAACGTCCACGGCATCGCGATGCCGAGCCGCTACTCGTCGGAGGGCTCGATCACCGACGCGCGCGAGCTCGCCGACGCGCTCGGGATGCCCTTCCAGATCGTGTCGATCGAGCCCCTCTTCGCGCCCTACCACGAGGTGCTGCCGGCGCCGCTCGCGAAGCTCGGGCCCGCGACGGAAGGCGACGTCACCTTCGAGAACGTGCAGGCCCGCCTGCGCATGACGGTCCTCATGGCGCTCGCGAACCGCATGGGCGCGCTGCTCTTGAACACCGGCAACAAGAGCGAGGTCGCCTGCGGCTACTGCACGCTCTATGGCGACATGGCAGGCGGCCTCGCCGTGCTCGCCGACGTGTTCAAGACGATGGTCTATCGCGTCAGCCGCGAGCTGAACCGACGGGCGGGGCGCACGGTGATCCCCGAGAGCACGCTGACCAAGGCGCCGAGCGCGGAGCTACGCCCGAACCAGACCGATCAGGACTCGCTCCCGCCCTACGACGTGCTCGATGCGATCCTCGCGCGCCTCGTCGAGGAGATGCGATCTCCCCAGGAGATCGTCCTGGCCGGCTACGACGAAGCGACCGTGAAGAAGGTCTGCCGCCTCGTGCGGATCTCGGAGCACAAGCGCCGGCAGATGCCACCAGGGCTCATCGTGACGCACAAGGCTTTCGGCCCCGGCCGCCGCGTCCCGATCGCACAGCGCTGGGGTCCGTGATCTACTACGTCCCAGAATCGTCGCGGTGCGCGACGATTGGGACGATGCTGGTTGGCGACTCGCGCGTCGTGCGCCAGCCGAGCTGCGGCAGCGCTCGATCGCCACCACGTGCTTCCGAGACAGCGCGCCGCGCTGCGGCGCCGATGTCGTTGGGCGGCGGGCTGCGCCCGCGCTGTGTTTAGCGAACCGTGTTGGCGTAGGCTCCATCCGTGAACGCAGAAGTCGTCGTCCTGTTCGCGCTCTGCGTCTTCGCGTCCGGCGGCATGGTCTTCGTGCTCGCCACGTTCGCGCTCGTGTTCCTGTTGATTCGGCGCGTGAGCGGCGGCGGCGGGAGCGCCCAGCTCGCCCGCGGCGGCGGCTTCAGCCTCGGCAGCCTCACGGCGTGGATCGCGCGCAACAACCTCGTCACCCACGGCACGCCCGCGCGTGGGATCGTGCTCGCGATCACGAGCACGGGACGGCGCGCGCAGTTCTACGGCGTTCCCTGCGAGATCCGCAGTGCGCAGATCGACGTGGAGCTGCCCGGCGTCGCGCCCTTCGTCACGCAGGCCGACCTCTACATCCCGAGGAGCCTCGTCCGCGACACGCTCCCGGGCTCGACGATGGAGCTCCGCATCGATCCGTCTCGCGCGACGCGGATCTTCGTCGTCGGGCCGGACGTGGCCTACGCGCAGGGATCGGTCCGCACGGCGTGAGCCCCTCGCGCGGACCGACGCCTCAGATCGGCCCCGGCCGCGTCTCGAAGCAGCGGCCTTCCACGCAGAACTCGCCGCCGCAGTCGGCGTCCATCGTGCACGTGCGACGCACGACGGTGGAGACCCACTGCGCGAGGTGGCTCGTCTGCTCCATGTCCTGGAAGGGCATCCAGAAGGGCACCATCGTCGGATCCTGTCCGGCGGCCGCGCGTGTGGGATCGAAGGCCGCCATCCAGAGCTGCGAGCGCGTGTCGGTGTCGAGGCGCAGGCCGTAGCCGCGGCGGCTCGCCCACACGAGCCAGAACAGGTCGTGCCCGCTCTCGCTGAACGTCCTCGGGTTGAAGCGCGGCCACGCGTCGCTGAGACCGTGGACCGTGTCCATCGAGATCGCGGCGCCCGTGCCGTCCGCGGAGACGACCCACATCTCTTCGTCGGCGATGCGGCTCGTGCCGGAGTCGGGGTTCTCGCCGAGCGAGCCGATGTTGCTCGGCGAGCGGTTGTAGATGACCCACGCGCCGTCGGGCGAGTAGCTCGGGTGGAAGTTGTTGCCGCTGCCCGCGGCGGCGAGCGTCGGGCCCACCGTCCAGCTCCCGCCCGTGCGATCGAGCCGCACGACGTTGCCGCTCGTGACGTTGTTCGAGTCGAAGAGGCCGAGCACGCCGCGTCCGGGGTACTGCACGAAGACGATGTGCTCGCCGTCGGGCGACCAGTCGGGCATCGATGCGGCGGCGCCCGTCACGCCCTCTTCGATCGTCGAGCCGTCGACGCCCGAGAGGAAGCGCAGGCCGTCGAACGAGCTGCCGACGATCATCGCGTTGTCGGGGCTGAACGACGTGAAGTTCGACTGCTGCGGTCCGCCGAGAGGCCCGCTGCCGCCCATGCTGCGGAGCAGGAAGCGCTGCGTGCGCGAGGCGATGTCGAAGACCTCGAAGCGCGTCGTCGGCGTGTCCTCGCCGACCGCGATGAGCGAGCCGTCGCGCGACAGCGTGTGGCAGCCGAGGCAGACCGTACCTGCCGTGTTGCCCACGGTCAGGAAGCGCTCGGCGTGCGCGCCCGGGACACCGAACTCGAAGCGGTTGATCCCGCCGTTCGCGTTGGGCGTCCAGTAGTAGACGCCGCCCGTCACGTCCTCTTGCGCGAACGTGATCGCGCGCTCCGGCGTCTCGCCCACGTTGCCCGACGCGTCCACGCTGCGCAGGACGTAGGAGATCGCGCCGCGCCCGCGCGCCGCCGCCGCGAGCACGCCCCACGTCGTCTCGTCGGGCATGAACACGCAGCCGGCGCCCACGCTCTCGGGGCAGCCGAAGTAGATGCGCACGTGGCTCGGCCCGGCGGTGAACGCGAGCTGGAACACCGTGCCGCCGTTCGTCAGGTAGTGGAACTCGAGCTGCGAGAGGTTCGGCGGCACCATCACGCCGTCGAGCGGATAGACGAGCTCGGGCGCATGCGAAGGATCGGGCGTGCCGCCGAAGCGCGTCGGCGCGTCGGACGGTGCGCTCGGGGTCACGATGTCGGTGTCGACGGGGACGAAGAACGCGTCCGTGCCGCTGCTGCCTGCATCGTGGTCTCCGCCACCCCCGGGACCCGCGTCGCCGGGATCGCGGCGGCTCGCCGTGCAACCGACCACGAGCGCGAGCCCCAGAGCCACGAGCGCGAGAGCGACGACGCGAGGGTGAAGCATGGCGAGCTCCTCCGATCGAAAACGCGAGGATAGACAGCAGACCGCAGGTCCCGACAAGAGGGCTTCCGGCGCGGCGTTGCGTAGCGTCACACGAGGGGGGTCTCGACGCGGGCCGCCAGTTGCCTCATCCTCGCCTCACTTTCTTCGAGGGAGGATGTCGATGACTCGTTTCGTCTGCGCGCTCGGAACCGTGGTGCTCACTTCCATCGTCGGATGCTCCAATCCGACCAGCACCTGCGTGCCGGGGATGGCCATCGATTGCCCTTGCTCGGGCGCGGCGCACGGGGTCCAGATCTGCCGCGCCGACGGTACGTTCGGTGCGTGCGAGTGCGGCGGCAACGACGCCGGCGGGGTCGATGCGGCCGCGCCCGCCGATGCTGGCTCCGACGCGGCCACGATCGAGACCGACACCGGCGTGGACGCGGCGACGAGCGACGCCAATGACGTCGATGGCTGGGTGGACCCCTGCCTCGGGCACCTCACGTACGCCGGCCGAGTCGACAACGCCGGGCCCACCTGGGGAGCACTCCCCCAGGCAGCCGGCTATTCCGGGCTCGACGCCGGAAACGCGGCCTGCGAGACGCTCGGTGCCGACCACGTCTGCGACTACGCGGAGGTGCTCGCAGCCGAAGCGGCGGGCGAGCTCGCCGCGGTGCCCGCCGGCACCACCGCGTGGGTGCACCGTACGACGACGGCGCTGGTGGGCGGCGTCGACTCGGCGCCCGGGCCCGGCGGGCGCTGCAACGACTGGACGTACTCGACGAACCACATCGCGGACGGCGAGTACATCACGTTCGACACGGCTGGCGTCCCCACTTACCACCTGGACAACGACACCATCTTCGACGCCGTCAATCCGGGCGTTCACACCGTGGCGGATCTCCCGTGCGGTGGCGCCTCGCGCGCCATTCTCTGCTGCTACGCGGCCTGCACGCCTTGAGGCCGTGAGCGCCGAGCGAGCTCGTCTCGGGAGGGTCGCGGTCTCGTCGATCGCGGCCCTCACCTTTCTGGCCTGGCCGATCGCGCACGCGCTCGAGCTGCCGGCCGTCCCCTGGCCGAACGGCACCGCGCCTTCCGATCCCGCGCTCGACGCGATGGTCGCAGAGGCGACGGCGCTCGCCGACCGCGAGCGCGCCGATCGCTGGCTCGAGGCGTACGAGCGTGGCGAGGACCACGAGCACTTCGGGCTCGCGCAAGAGGACATCGATCGGGGCGCCTACGATCTCGCGTTCCTGTTCCGCGGCGGCGACTCGTTCTTCGAGCACCGCTTCGCGCCCTACGAGGGCCTCGGAGCAGGCCCGCTCGCGCCGCTCCACCGTGTGCACGGCCCCGCGCGTGGCGGGCCCGATGCGCTCGCGTGCGCGGACTGCCACGCGCTCGGTGGCCCCGACGGCGCCGGGACCGAAGTCGAGAACGCGTTCTTCCACGGCGACGGCGACGGCGCCTCTTCGGCCGCCGTCCGGAACGCGCCGCATGCGCTGGGGCTCGGCTTCGTGCAGGCGCTCGCCGCCGAGATGACGCGCGAGCTGACGTTCGCGCGCGAGACGGCGATCGCCGCGCAAGAGGAGCGCTCGCTCGCGCTCGAGACCCACGGCGTCTCGTTCGGCACGCTCGTCGTGCACGCGGACGGCTCCGTCGACACCAGCGGCGTCGAAGGCGTCGACGCCGATCTCGAGGTGCGTCCTTTCGGCTGGCGCGGGACCCAGGCGCGCCTGCGACGCCTCGTCGAGGAAGCCGCGCGCGTGCACTCGGGGCTGCAGTCGACGGTCCTCGCCGCCGCGAGCCAGGCCACGCCCGATCCCGATCGGCTCGGCACCGGTCCCTGGTACGACCCCGACGCGGACGGCGTGCTGCGCGAGCTCGAGGAAGGCACGCTGACGGCCGTCGCCGTGTACCTCGCGCTGCTCGAGGTGCCGACCGTGCTCGTGCCCGGTGATCCCGCGCTCGCCGATCGCTGGGCGCACGGGCACGCGCTCTTCGAGAGCGTCGGCTGCGACGGCTGCCACCGCGAGACGCTCGAGCTCTCCGATCGCACGTGGATCGAGCGGCCCGACACGACGGGCGGTCCGGGCGTGACGATCCGCCTGCTGCAAGACGGAGAGACGCCGCGCGGCAGCGGGAGCGTGCACCTCTTCTCGGACCTGAAGCGGCACGCGATGGGCGAAGCGCTCGCGCAGCCGGAGGACGACGGAAGCGGCTTGCCCGCCGACGTCTTCGTGACGCGGCCGCTCTGGGGCCTGGCCGACACGGCGCCCTACCTGCACGACGGGCGCGCGGCGACGATCCCCGAGGCGATCCTCGCCCACGGAGGCGAGGCGCAGCAGGCGCGCGATGCGTTCGCGGCGCTCGACCTCGACGACCAGCGCGACCTGACGATCTTCCTGATGTCGCTCGCTCGGGCGCCGCGGCCGAGGTACGCGCGATGAGACGCCCCCTGATCGTCCTCGCGATGCTCGCGCTCGGCTGCCGCTCGCCGTCGATCGTGCGGAGCGGCGCCTGGGAGGACGGCACCTACGCGATGGCGTCCGACGTCGATCCGCGCACCGAGGCGCGCCTGGCCCTCGAGCGCGACGCACGACGGCGCGAGGCCGCGATGCTCGACGTGCTCGAGCCGGGACGCACGCTCGCGTCCACGCGCCTGACCGACGAAGAGGTCGCGGCCGGCCTGGTCCCGCCACGCGAGCTCTTCGGCATCGGCGGCGAGCTCTTCCATCACGCGTTTCTTCCCGAGGAGAGCGGCATCGCGACGCTGGCGCGCTTCGGCGGAACGGGCGCCCCGCCCGCCCGGCGCTGCGCCGCTTGCCACACGCGCGGAATCGCCGGAAGCGGCACCAGCGTCGACGTGACCTACGACAACGGAGACGGAGAGCGGGCCTCGACCGCGATCGTCCGACGCCCGCGCTCGCTGGCGGGCGCGGCGCTGATCGAGATCGCCGCGCGCGAGGCCACCGCCGAGCTGGCGGCGCTGCGCGACGCGACGATCGCGCTCGCCCGCCAGCGCGGCAGCGACGTGACGACCCTGCTCGCGACGCGTGCGGGCGCGTCGTTCGGGCGCCTCACGGCGCACGCCGATGGAACGCTCGACACGAGCTCGCTCGCGGGGATCGACGCCGACCTCGTGGTGCGGCCCTTCGGCGCCCGCGGCGATCACGCGAGCCTGCGCGAGGCGGTGCAGAGCGAGCTCGAGGCGCGCCTCGGTCTCACCGTCGGCGAGCCGCCTCCTTCGCTCGCCGAGACGCAGCGGACGGCGCTCGTGACCTACCTCGCGCTCCTCGCACCGCCGGTCGAGGAGGCGCCGAGCGATCCCGACTTCGGGCTCGCGAGCGCGACGGGCCGCGAGCGCTTCGTCGCGCTGGGCTGCGCCACCTGCCACGTTCCCGAGCTCGAGATCTCTTCGACGCGCTTCGAGGTCGGATCGGGCGTGACGGTCGACGTGGCCGTGGACGGCGAGTCGCCGCGCCTGGTGCCGCGACCGAGCGATGGCGCATGGATCGTGCGCGCCTACACCGATCTGCGCCGCCACGCGATGGGCCCCGGGCTCGCCGACGCGCACGCGATCGACGCGCGCGAGCCGGACGCGTTCGTGACGCCGCCGCTCTGGGGCTGCGCGTCCTCGGCGCCCTATCTGCACGACGGTCGCGCCGGCAGCATCGAGGACGCGATCCTCGCGCACGGCGGCGAAGCAGAGTCCGCGCGCGCAGCTTACGAGGCGCTCGGCTACACGGAGCGCGGCGAGCTGCGCCTGTTCCTCACCACGCTCGTCCGGGCACGACGTCTCGAGGTGCGGTGATCCGCGACGGCAAGGAGTGCTCGTCCCGGAGATCACGGACGGGAGCGGGCACGGCCCGCGGACGGAAGGGGCCGGAGTGGCGCGCCGATCCGGAGATCCGCGCCATCCGAGCGCTGGCGTGGGCGGCGCTGCTCGGTGCGTGTGCGTCGGGCGGCGATGCGGTGTGCGAGGCCTGGACCGCGAGCCCCTCGTGCACGCTCCCGCCGCTCGCGATTGCCGCGGTCCCGCTCGAAGAGACGCAGGTGGCCGGTGTCGAGCCCGCGATCGACGCTCACGGCGCTCTGCTGCTGGCCGTGAGCATCGGGACCGAGAGCGGCCCGCGCGTGCGCGTGCTCGAAGAGCAGAGCGCCGGGCTCGTGTCGCGCGCATGGCCAGGAGACCTCGATCGCGTGGTCGACATGCCGGCGCTGGCCGTCGGGCCCGGAGGCGAGGCGGCGGTCGCGATCCGCGCGGGCAGCGACGGAGCGAACGCCGACGTGCTCGTCGCCACGCGCGACGGCCTCGGGAGCTGGCGTGAGCCGATGCGCAGCGAGCCGGCGAGCCTGCCGCCACGCGCGTACGAGCCGCGCGTCGCGTTCACGCCTTCGGGCACGCTCGTCCTCGTGGTGAACCAAGGCGCCGCGAGCCGGACGGGCTACGGCGTCCGCGTCTGCGAGGCCGCGAGCGCCGACGAGCCGCTCGACTGCCCGGCGAGCGCCGACGACGTGCTCTCGCTGGCGACGTTCTTCTCCAATCGACCCCGGCCGGCGCTCGACGCGCGCGGCGGCGGCGTGATCAGCTGGTACCAGTCGCTCGGCGGCCCGCTTCGATGCTTCGTCTCCACGCGGACGAGCGAGAGCGAGCCCTTCGCGCTGGTCACCGAGGCCGACACGGTCTCGATCGCGAGCACGCCGGTCGACAGCGGCGCGCCGCCCGATGCGGCGAGCAGCGCCGGCGGCACGAGCGCAGTCGCGTGGGGACAGGAGGACGGCCGCGGCGGCGTCGCGGTCTTCGTGGCGATCCGGCGACCGGATGGATCGATCGAGCGCCCCGCCTCGCTCGACGATCGCATCTCGGTGGGTGATCAAGTCGCGCGCCAGGTGAGCGTGGCGGCGGGTGCCGACGACGCCCTCTTCGTCGTGTGGGCCGGTCGCGGCACCGACGCCGCCGAGCACGTCTGGCGCGCGCGGATCGCGCCGGGCGCGCGCACCGCCGACGCCGAGGTCGAGCTCGTCTCTTCCCGCGAGCTCGACGCGAGCGCGCCGGCGATCGCGATCTCCCCGCGCGGAGAGGTCGCGATCGCATACGTCGAGCACGCCGCGGGATCGGAGCGCTTGTGGCTGCGCCGCGGTGCGACCGATGGCTCGCTCGCCGCGCCCGAGCGGATCGCCGAGAGCGTGCGCGTCGGTGGCCCCGCCCTCGCGTTCGGGAGCGCCACCCGGCGCTTCGCGTTGGCATGGGTCGACGCCGACGGCGCACACGTCGCCGCGACCGCGCGCTGAGCCGGCTCCCGCCACATGGACTCACGTGCCCCGATTGTTGCGTTGCGCGCGGAGCCGTCTTCGGGCTCGATCCACGAATGGCAGTTCCCGAGCACGTCCTCGCATCCGCAGGCCAGCGCTTCGTCGGTCGCTTCATCGACAACCTGGTCTTTCTCGCGCCTCTCTTCGGGGCCGTCTTCGTCGTGATCGGGCTCCCCCACGAGGTCGGGCCGGCGGGCGGGATCGGCGCGGGCATCGTGGGCCTCGCCGGCTACGTCGGGATCCAGTGGTACCAGCTCGGCCAGACGGGCCAGACGCTCGGCAAGCGGCTCGCGGGCTCACGCGTGGTCGACCTCGAGGGCGAGCCGGTCGGCAGGCTCCGCGCCTGCTTCGGTCGTGATCTGTTGATCTTCTTCCTGAACGCCACCCGCATCTTGGGGATCCTCAACGCGCTCTTCGTCTTCCAGCGCTCCAAGCGCTGCGGGCACGACTACGTGTTCGGCACCGTCGTGGTGGACGTGGCGGCGTTCGAGGCGCATCGGCTCGCGGGACAGGGCGAGCGCCTCGCCGAGGTCTTCCGCTGAGCGGCCGAGCGAGCGATCGCGATCGCGCCGGTGCGCTACCGTCTTCTCCATGACGGATCCCGGCTCGCGGCGACGGACGCTCCTCTTGCTCGTCGGGCCCAAGGGCTCCGGCAAGACGCGCCTCGCCGGGATGCTCGCCGAGGCGTTCGGCGCCGAGGCGATCCCCGTCGAGGCGATGTGGATCGCGCGAGGCCGGGACGCGCCACGACCCGCGGACCCCGAGGCCGGGCGCGACTGGGAGCGCGGAGGTTTCGAGGCGGTCGCCGGCCGGGCGCTCGCGGCGCTCGCCCAGCATCCGCTCGTCGTGCTCGACACCACCGGCGCCTCCGAGCACACACCCGCCTTCGTGGCGCGGCTCGAGACGAGCGGCGCGCTGGTGATGGTTCGCGTGACTGCGTCGCTCGATCGCTGCGCGGCGCGCATCGCCGCGCGCGATGCCTCGCAACATCTTCCCTTCGACCTCGCGCGTCTCGGCGAGATCCACGCCGCCTCGGAGCGCGCGCCGCTGCGGTTCGCCGCGACCTACGACAACGATGCCCCCTGGGACGAGCCCCGCGCACGCGCGTTCTTCGGGGAGGTGCTCGCGCGCGCGCGACTACTGCGCGAAGAGCCAGTCGAAGAGCAGTGACATGAGCGCGATCGGGACCACGAGCCCGACCGCGCTGCCGATCATGTAGTCGCGAAAGCGGACCCGCGTCAGCGCGAGCGCGTACGTGAGGGCCGGCGTCATCACCAGGAAGATGCGCAGCACGGCGACCGTGCGGATGGGCTGCTCGTCGATGCGCGCGAGCATCCGCGCGATGAAGGGGCGCCGGATCGTCGCCAGTGCCTGGCCACCGATCATGCGCACGACGAAGAACGCGACGGCGATCGCCACGAGCGCGCCCAGGTAGCCGACGAGACCGCCCGCCACGCGGCCATAGGCGAGGATCGAGGCGCCGATGAAGACCCAGCCCGGCACGTGCGCGAGCTCGCCGACGACGAAGAGCCCCACGAACGCGAGGATGCCGAGCGGGCCGAGCCCGACGATCAGCTCGCGGACGTGATCGCGCGAGAGCCACTCGGTGACGCCGAGCTGGTCGGCGACGACGACGCTGACGACGACCGCCACGGCGAGCAGCCCGAGGCGCACCCAGGTGCGGCCCCGCTGCTCGGGCGTCGGGTCCGGCAGCACGGGCGCGGCCAGCTCTTCGGGCGTCTCGGGCTCGCTCATGGGATCGCGTAGGTCCCGCTCGCGTGCGCGACGAGCGTCCCGTCGAGCGCATCGCGGCGACTGCCCTCGCTCGCGATCTCGATCGTGCCGAACGCGAGCTTGCGGCCGCGCTTGAGGATCCGCGCGCGCGCGACGAGCGCCTTCTGCTCGGGCTTGCGCAGGAAGTGGAACGAGAGGTCCGCCGTCACCGCGAGGGGCTCGAGGCCGATCTGCGAGAGCACCGCCGCATAGAGCGCCGTGTCGGCGAGGGTCATCATCGTGGGCCCGCTGAGCGTTCCGCCCGCACGCACCATGGAGGGCACGTACTCGACGCGCACGATCGCCTCGCCCCACGCGATCGACACGCACGAGTACGGGTGATCGTTCGCTTGCGGGATCGTCTGCCGGAGCAGCTCCTCGAACTGGGCGACCGTGATCGCGGGGGCGGGCGTCGCTTCGCTCATGGCGGCGGATCATGCCCCCGCGCGCGCATCGCGGCCATGCGCCGGCTCGAGCCGCCTCTACGGGACGACGGGCGGGACGACGAAGAAGACCTGGCGCGTGTCGAGCACGGTGATTCCGTCTCCCGAGACGTCCACGCTCGCGCCGTACAGCTGCGGCGCGCTCGTCGCGGGCACGGTGGCGTTCGGCCGGGCGACGATCCGCCAACAGACCGGGGTGCGCATCGGGACTCTCACGAACGCGTCCGGGTGGCCATCGGCGTCGCTGTCACTCTCCGTGAGGCCGCCGGTGCACGGCGCGGCGCCGAGCTGCACCGTCTCGAAGTGATCGACGAACGCCGTGACGGCGTCGACGGTGTCGGTCGCATCGTCGATGGCGCGCGTCGTGAGCGTCATGGGGACGCCGTTCGCGAGGGACCGCGTGGCGCTCTCGAGGGCCGCCGACGCGCCCGGGCCCGGGCCCGAGAGCACCACCGGAGCGCCCGAGGCGTCGAGCGAGCCCGTGTCCATCGCCATCCGCTGCAGATCGCTCGTGACGGCGGCCGACGCTCCATCGCCGACGATGCCGATGAAGCGCGCACCCTGCGCCTGTAGGGCGGGCCTCACGACGGTGTCCCAGCTGGGACATGGGTTCGTGTCGGCCGGGCCGATGGGCGCCTCGTCGGTGGCGAGCGCCACGACCGGCAGCGCGCCACGACGAAAGCATGGGTAGCCGAAGGTCGCGAAGCCCGCGCTCGCCGCGGGGGATCCGACGCAGGTCGTGCGGGGTGAGACCGCCTGGATCCCGCAGCTCGCCGCGGCAGGCGCGGCGGTGCCCAGCCCGGTGATGCTGGCGAAGATGCTGAACGAGAGCGCTTCGGAGCAGCATCCGTTCGGCTCCGTCGACGGAAGCAAAGCAGCGTTGGGGCTCGTCTGGACGTCGACCACGTGGAGGTAGGCCGCGCCACCGGTCGAGCCGGCGTAGCCGACCGCACCGACGCCGGCCCAGAGATCGGGGATGCACCTGTCGAGCGCACCGACGCCGAGAGGGGGGCAGGCGAGCTGGCGGATCACGACACCGAGGTTGCCGCGGAGGCTGGCCATCTCGGCGACCATCGATCCCGATCGATCGGCGACGAGGTAGAGATCGAGATGGCGAATCGACGGCACGCTCTCGATCCGGTGCTCGACCGGGCTCGGCGCGGCCATGGACGGTGCGAGGAACACGAGCACGCCGTTGGCCGCGCTGCTCGACGTCGGATCGATCGGGCTCGTGCCGGTCGCGAGCTCGATCACGTCGATCTCTCCATCGGCATCGCTGTCGGCGTCGAGCGCATCCGTCTCGATCCCGTCGCGCGTCCCGTTGCAGCTCGCGTCCTCGTCCGCGTCGCCGAGGTAGTCGCCGTCACTGTCGCGATCGAGGAAGTCGGGGAGGCCGTCGAGATCGGTGTCGACCGGAGGCGTGCCGCCCGCCTCGAGCCCGTCGGGACGACAGTCGCCGTCCGCGTCCTCGTCGCGCCAGTTGCCCGTACCGTCCGCGTCGACGTCGCTCGTTCCCTCGTCGCGATCGGCGACGCCATCCGCGTCGGAGTCGAGATCTCGGAAGTCGGGGGTCCCGTCGGCGTCGGTGTCGGCGTCGATCGCGCTGCCCTCGTCGAAGTCGGAGATGCCGTCGCCGTCGGTGTCGCCCCCGGCCGCGTCGCTCCCGGCGTCACTGCCGGCATCGCTCGCGAAGGCATCGCTCGCGAAGGCGTCGGCGGTGCGCGCCGCATCCGCGGCGTCGCTGCCTGCGTCGACCGATCCGGCGTCCGAGCCCGAGGCCGCATCGGTCGCGGGATTTCCCGACCCACAGCCACCGACCAGCACGAGCCCGATCACGCCGAGCACGCAAGCCCATCCCTTCGACGTACGCATGCGCGGAGTGTGCGCTCCGGCCGCGCTTTCCAAAAGAGCGAGAGGGCACCCGCCGCGCGCACGGCGCTCGTCGCGCGCTCAGGGCCTCGGAGCGGGGCTGCCCGCGTGCATCGCGGCCACGCGCCGGCCCACGAACGCGAGGAGCGTCTCCCCGTCGAGCTCGCCGTGGGCGGCCTCGGCGAGCACGCGCGAGGGATCGCCGCCGCCGATCAGCCAGGCCGCGGCGTCGCGGATGCCACGCTCGCCACGGCGATCGACGAGCCACTCCACCATCGCGAGCGCCTGGTCGTAGGCCAGGCCCGCGTCGGTGCCGTCGTCGATCACGAGAAACGCGTCGTTCATGGTCGCGAAGGGGATCCACGTGTGCTCGCGCACCATCAGCTCGTAGCTCCGGAGGAGCGAGGGGCGGTCCTCGCCCGAGGCGTACTCGGCGAGACCCTCGTCGAGCCAAGTCGGGACGTTCGGTACCGCGGGATGGATCGACGCGTGGAAGGCCTCGTGCGCGAGCGAGGTCTCACCGCGCCGGCCCGCCGCGAGGGTCTCCACGTCCGTCTCCAGCGCGCCGTCGAACACCGCGCCCGTCCAGGCCTGCGTGCAGGTCGCGCGACGCATCGCCTCCGCGCTCGGGTGCACGAAGATCGTCAGCTCCTCGCGCTGCGGCACGCCGAGCAGCGAGGCGCCACGCGCGAGGCCCGCCTGGACGACGCCGAGCGCGTGCATCGCCTGCTCGCGTGGCAACGCCGGAGTCGCGACGAGCGTGAGGCTGCCCTGCGTGTAGAGCGTGGCGCCTTCGAAGGTGCTCGCACGCACCAGCATGCGCGCGCGCCGGCGAGCGGCGGCGCGGTCGTCGGGCACGGCCGCGAGATACGCATCGAACGCCTCGAGCGCGGCGTGCGCGTCGGCCGCGTCCTCGAGCCGCCACGCGAGCGCCCAGGCGATCGCCGGCTCCTCGGGATCGAGCGCGTGCGCGCGCACCAGGCGATCGCGCGCAGCGGCGCGCTCGGCACGGTGCTCGTGCGCGATCGCGTCGATCACCAGCGGGAGCGGATCCTCGGGGCCCGCGCGCTCGGCGAGCTCGGCGTAGCGGATGGCGCGCGCCGGGTCGCTGCCGAGCGCGCGGCTCGCGAGCACCACCGCGACGGCGACGTAGGTGTCGAAGCCGCCCGAGGCGCGATCCGGCGCCCGCTGCAGCAGGCCGAGCGCCTCGCTCTCGTGCGCGGGATCGAGCGCCGCGGCCCAGCCGGATCGCAAGGCGTCGCTCGCGTGGGGCGAGGCGAGCGCGGCGCGCATGTGGTCGTTCAGCTCCGCGATCCGCAGCTGCAGCAGCTCGTTCAGGTCGGGACGATCGATCGGCGGATCGTCTTCGCCGCTGCCGCACG
This sequence comes from Sandaracinaceae bacterium, assembly GCA_044223665.1. GTDB lineage: Bacteria > Myxococcota_A > Polyangia > Polyangiales > Sandaracinaceae > JBBSAT01. The sequence continues at coordinate 37,607 of JBGALT010000016.1, forward strand.
GGTCGACGGCTCCGGGCGGAAGGGCGGGCCGAGGCGGCGCGGGCTCGCTTCGCGCGACCGACGAGGCGGGCGGCTCGGCGCTCGTCTCCACGCGCACGCTCGGCGCGCCACCGTCGACGTCGTCGCCGCTGGGCGCGGCGGCGGATCGCGGCGGTGTGTCGCGATCGATCCCGCGTCGGCCAGCGCCCGCTCCGCCCGCCCACCACGCGAGCGCGAGCGCGAGCGCCGCGAGCACGACGAGCGCGGCCAGGGGTGTTCTCCGCGAGCGCAACGCTGGAGTGAATCACGCGGCGCACGGACCTGCACGCGCTCGGCCGCGCCGTTTTTTTGACCCCATCGCCGGCCTCCCCGACTTTCCCCTCGAGAGCGGGGAAAGACGACATGCAAGGCACGGAACGCTCGGAGCTTCGCGGACAGATCCTCGACGGTCGCTATCGGATCGGCGACGTGCTCGGTATCGGCGGCACGGCCGTGGTGTTCGAGGCGGAGCGCCTCGAGGACGGCGAGATCGTGGTCGTGAAGGTCCTGCGCCCCACCTTCGTCGACAACCCCGACCTGGTCCGCCGCCTCCGCCGCGAGCACGAGGTCTACCGCAACGTCCGCCACCCCGGCCTCGTTCCGATCCTCGACGAGGGCACCCTCACCGGCTTCCCCGGCGCCGACGGCTCGCCCTACCTCGTGATCGAGCGCGTCTACGGAGAGTGCATGCAGCGCCTGCTCCGCCGCACCGGGACGCTGAGCGCCGATCTCGTCGGCGCGATCACGATGCGCGTCGCCTCGATCCTCCATGCCGCGCACGGCCACGGCTACGTGCACCGCGACGTCAAGCCCGAGCACATCCTCATGGACCGCGACGAGAACGGCTGGTTCCGCGTGCGCCTGCTCGACTTCGGCGTCTGCTCGTCGATCCGCGCGCCCAAGGACGAGCGTGATCGCGAGGTGGGTCGCGTGTTCGGCACGCCGAGCTACGTCTCGCCCGAGCAGGCGAGCGGGGATCCCGACGTGGACGCACGCGCCGACGTCTTCGGCCTCGGCATCGTGATGTTCGAGGCGCTCACGGGCCGCCTGCCCTTCAGCGGGAGCAACGTCGCCAACCTGCTCCGCCGCATCATCCGCGAGGACGCCCCGCGCGCCGCGCTGATCCGGCATGACCTGCACCACACGTTCGACTCCGTCGTCGCGACCGCGCTCGCGCGCGATCCCGAGGATCGCTTCCCGACGATGCGCTCGCTCTCTCGCGCGCTGGCGCCGATCGTGGCCGAGCGCAAGAGCGTGGATCAGCGCCTGCTGGACCTGGTCCGCTTCGAGTCGCCGCGCGCCCCCGGCGTCGCGACCGCCCGCGACATGCGGATCGTGGCGGCCTGAGTCCCCTCACGCGAGCAGCACGCAATAAAACGTGCTCCTCCGGCGTACACTGGGGCATGGCCCAGCCGCTGAAGAACCCAGGTCTCGCGGGCGTGCTCTCGTTCGTGCTGCCCGGCGTGGGGCAGATCTACAACGGCGCGTTCGTGCGCGGCCTGATCTGGCTGATCATCACGCCCGGCATGTGGATCGGCACGGGCGGCACGCTCGGCTGGATCTGCCACTTCGTCTCGGCCTACACGGCGTACACGTATGCCGAGGATCTGAACGCGGGTCGGCGCTGATAGACTCCGCGGTGTGGCGGAGCGACGAGGACAGCACCCCGTCTGGTACCTGATCGGGTGCGTCGGGCTGCTGATCCTGTCGGTGCCCTGCCTGGGGATGGGAGCCGCGCTCGCGATCCCGGGGTTCGTGAGCTACGCGCGGCGCGCCAAGGCGGCCGAGGCACGCACGCACCTGGGAGCGCTCCGCCAGGGAGTCGAGGCCGAGTGCGTGAGCGGGGGCCGGATGCCCGCGGCGCTCGGCCCCACGCTCGCCATGCCCGGCCCCGAAGAGCAGGTGCCGACGCTGGATCCGCGCTGGACCGCGCTCGGCCTCACGCCCGAGCCCATGCGCTACGCCTACGCGATCGAGCGGCCCGGCGATGCGGTCCTGCTCGTGGTCGCCGAGGGCGACCTCGATGGTGACGGAGTGCGCTCGCGCTTCAGTGTCACGTGCGTCCGCGGCACGACCACGGCGGGCTGCTCTTGCGGAGAGTTGACGGTCACGGACGAGCTCGAGTGAGCGAATCGTCCTCTGGAGGATGAACATGCTCTTCTTCACCGATCCCAAGAAGCTGAAGATGCCCGCGCCCAGCGAGGCGCTCCCCGGCCGCGACACGCCGATGCCCGGCGTGCCCGAGGAGCACTTCGTGAGCGGAAACCGCATCGTGCCGCCCTTCCCCGAAGGGCTCGAGCTCGCGAGCTTCGGCCTCGGCTGCTTCTGGGGAGCGGAGAAGGCGTTCTGGAAGCTGCCGGGCGTGTACTCGACGAGCGTCGGCTACGCCCAGGGCTACACGAAGAACCCGACGTACAAGGAAGTCTGCACCGGCCGCACCGGGCACAACGAGGTCGTGCGCGTGGTCTTCGATCCGAAGAAGATCTCCTACGAGCAGCTGCTCAAGGTGTTCTTCGAGAGCCACGACCCGACGCAGGGCATGCGGCAGGGCAACGACGTCGGCACGCAGTACCGGAGCGGCATCTACGTGGAGAACGAGGCGCAGAAGCAGGCGGCCCTCGCGGCGCGCGACGCCTACGCGCCGCTCCTGAAGAAGCAGGGGTTCGACGCGATCACGACGGAGATCGTCGACGCTGGCCCGTTCTACTACGCCGAGGACTATCACCAGCAGTACCTCGCGAAGAACCCGGACGGCTACTGCGGGCTCGGCGGCACCGGTGTCTCGTGCCCCGTGGGCACGGGCGTGAAGGGCTGAGCCGGGGTGCGTGGGAAAACGAGCGTTGCGGTCGCCGACACGGCCGTGACGAGCGGCTCCGATCGCAGCGACCGCGAGTCTTCGCGAGCGTTGCAGCCCCTCTCCCCAACCCTCTCCCGCCTCGGCGGGAGAGGGAGCCGCGCGCAGAGCGTGTCCTCTCCCGCGGCGCGAGAGGGAGCCCCGCGCAGAGCGTGCGCTCGTGCGTGGCGCGACGGCGCTTGATCTGCGGCGCTCCGCGGCCGAGGATCGCGCTCTCGGAAGGGGACGACGAGCGTGCTGCAGAACGAGCTGGGTGGGAACGTCGCGTTCGACAACGCCGATCAGGCGCGCCAAGCGCTCGCGAAGAGCGATCTCGCGGGCGCGCTCTATCACGTGAGCTCCGCGCTCGCGACGGAGCCGCAGAACCGGCAGTGGCGCGCGATCCTCGACGAGGTGCTCACGAAGGCGCCCGACCCGATGGTCTTCGTGCGCAAGGACGAGCCCAAGCACGACTACATCACGGCCGCGACGCGCAGCTACGTGCACGCCTTCAAGCGCGAGTGGCTCGACGCGTTCGCGCTCGTCGCCGAGGTCTGCGCCGTCCGGCCCGACGCGCCGTTCCTGCTCTGGGCGACGGAGTGGGCCCAGCAGCCGGGCGCGCTCGACGCGATCTCGGCCGACGATCTCGAGAAGCGGGTCTTGCCGCCCATCGCGCGCATGGCCTCGAGCCTTCCTTCGCCGACGAAGGAGACCGACGAGCGCAGGAAGAACGTCGATGCGGCGGCCGGCCTCTTGAACGCCTTCTACGCCAAGCACCCGCAGCACCCGTTCCTCTCGTTCGTGATCGCGTCGGTGCTGCGCCGCCAAGGGCAGTTCGATCTCGCGATCCAGTACGCCGGGCACGCGCACCAGCTCAAGAACGACTGGAACACCAGCGTCGGCCTCGCGTGCGCCTACCGCGACGCGAAGAAGGTCGACGAGGCCGTGCAGTGGTTCCGCCACGCGTACGCGCAGCGCCCGGACGACGTCTCGGCCCTGCTCGACATCGGCGACAGCTACCTCGATGCCAAACGCTGGGACGAGGCGATCGGCGCCTACCGCGAGGTCCTCGCCAAGCAGCCGAACGAGGACTGGGCGAGCGCTTCGATCCTCTACGCGACCTTCGAGAAGTCGCAGGCCCCCGCGGACTTCGACGCGCTCTTCGACGCGAGTGGCCGGAGCCGGCGCGCACAGGAGCTCTACTTCCGCATCGTCGGCGACCACCCGTACTTCACGTGGCTGCCGCATCCGGGCGACTCCACGTACTTCGCCGCGCGCCAGGTGGTGGCCGACCTCACACGCCGCCCGCCGGCGACGCCCACGCTCGGCATCGACGTGCACCTGACGCACATGGAGGCGCCGAGCGCGCTCCGCGCTTTCAAGCTCTGGACCGACACGCGCAACTGGAAGCAGGTCGGAATGCGCGCGCTCGTCGAGGGCGTGCAGCAGCCCGACACGCGCTACGCGAAGGGCCAGGTCGACTTCCAGCTCTGGGCCTTCGACGACAAGGTGCCGCGCCCCAACTGCCCCGCGCCCGACCCGCGCGTGCAGCAGGCGATCGCCGCGATCGTCGTCAAGCCTTTCGCGCTCTCGGTCTGGGATCGAGACGCCAAGGCGCTCGCCGCGCAGATGGGCCCGCGCTGGCTGAACCAGCTGCTCTACACGATGGTGCAGCCGCCGCCGCTGCCGCAGCCGAATTCCGATCCGTTCTTCTGGCTCCAGAAGGTGCAGATCGCCGTCACCCTGGTCATCGCGAACCTCGATGCGGGCTGGGAGGGCAGCACGCGCAAGCGCGCGCTCGAGTCGATCGCGCGCGGCCCCGTCGACTGGACGGTCGATGCGGCGGTGATCGCGATGGGCTGGATCGCCAAGAACGATCCCAGCGCGCGACCGGCGATCGAGCAGTTCTTCGCGTGGCTCGAGACGCAGATCCCGACCCAAGGGTTCACTTGCTACGAGTACCCGCTCGTCAACGTCTGGCGGAACCTCGGCGGCCACCCGAAGGAGCTGCAGGACAAGCTCGATCGCTGGAAGGCGCGCTGCGAGACGCAGAAGATCGAGTTCGCCGAGGAGAAGCACGCCGGCCTCACGCTCGAGGAGTACGCGAAGATGTGCTCGGAGCGCGACGGCATCATGGGCCGCGTCGCGATGCAGGGTCAGGGCATGCAGATGGGCCAGGCCGTCGGCGGCGCGCTGCTCGGCGGGCTCGCGCGCGGCCTCATCGGCGGCATGGCCGGCAACATCGCGGGCGGCGCGCTCGCGGGCGGCGTGAACAGCATGGGCTACCAGGGCGAGCTCCAGCAGCTCTGCGCGAAGTACCGCGTGCCGGCGCTGCAAGGGGGCCTGCTCGGCCGCGTGCCGGCGTGGGATCAGCGCATCCAGAACGATCCGAACGTGCAGAAGAAGTTCCTCGCCGCGCAGCAGAAGGCGGCGCTCGCGGCGCAGGGCGTGAGCGCGCAGGAGCAGCGCGCGATGGCCCAGGTGATGAGCGGCGGCATGGACGTCGAGTCCATGAAGCAGAACCACCAGGTCGCGGTGCAGCAGATTGCCGCTGGCCAGGGCGGCGACGCCGATCCGGTGGTCTTCCCCGGTGGCAAGGTCGCCAAGCTCAGCGACTACGTGGGCCTGCTCCGCGGGATGCAGGGCGGCGACTTCAACGGCGCGCTGCGCAAGTACGGCCTCGACATGGGCAGCTACACGCAGGTCGCCCAGGCCTGGGGCGCCAAGCTCGCGAGCGACCCGGTGCTGAACGCGAAGTTCGGCAAGATGATGAGCGGCGTCTGACCTTCCGCGCCGGCCCGCGCGGAAGAGCCGGCGCGCGGACGAAAGATCGAGCCGGCGCGAAGTGGTGTACAAGCGAGATCGCGTGAACGCGGTCCGCGCCTTCGTCTTCCTCGGAGCGTTTCTCCTCTTCACCATGGAGCCGATGGTGGGGCGCATGCTGCTCCCCCACTTCGGCGGCGCGTTCCACGTGTGGACGACGTCCCTGATGTTCTTCCAGGGCGTGCTCTTCCTCGCGTACGCGTACGCGCACCTCGGCGAGCCGCGCCTCGGGCGCGGGCACTTCGCGGTGATCGCGATCCCGCTCTTGGCGCTGCCGCCGATCGTGGTGATCGAGGGCGCCCACGACGTGCCGGCGCTGCTCTTCGCGCTGGCACGGGCGAGCGCGCTGCCCTTCGCCGCGCTCGCGACGACGAGCGTCGTCGCCCAGCACTGGGTGCATCGCTCGAGCCTGCCCGATCGCGACAATCCGTACTGGCTCTACGGCACGAGCAACGTCGGCTCGATGCTCTCGCTCGTCGTCTACGCGCTCCTCGTCGAGCCCTTCGTCGGCGTGAGCATGCAGCGAGTCGGCTTCTCGATCGGCTTCGCCCTCTGGATCGGCGCCGGCGTGCTCGCCTACCGCGCGACGCGGCCGAGCGAGGCGACGAAGGCCGCCGATGCCGCCGTCGTGACGAAGGAAGACGCACCGGCCGAGGCGATCACGCCGGGGCGCATCGCGTACTGGCTGCTCCTCTCGGCCTGCCCGTCGGCGCTCCTCATGGGCGTCACGAACGTGATCGCGCTCGACGCCGGCAACGTCCCGCTCGTCTGGATCATCCCGCTCGCGCTCTACCTGCTCACGTTCGTGCTCGCGTTCGACGATCCCGATCACCTGCCGGCGATCGTGACGCGCGCGTGGTCCCTCGCGCGCGGGCTCGTCGCCTCGCTCCCCGAGCGCCCGCCGATCCGCCGCGTGCCCGACTGGGTGCGCCGCCTCTGGCCGCTCTTCGGCGCCGTTGGGCTCTACGCCGCGATGGGCGGCTCGCTCCGCAGCGAGCAGCAGCAGGTCCTGCTCCATCTGGGCGTGTTCCTCGTGCTCACGCTCGCCGCGCACGCCGAGCTCTACGAGTCCCGCCCGAGCCCGAAGCGCCTCACGCTCTTCTATCTCGTGCTCTCGCTCGGCGGCTGGCTCGGCGGCGCCTTCGTCGCGCTCGTCGCGCCGCGCGTCTTCGACCGCCTCTACGAGTACCCGATCGCGATCGTGGTCCTCGTGCTCACCGTGCTCGTCTACCGCTTCGCGGCGTTCCGCGAGTGGCTGCGCGACGCGGGGATCTTGCCGATCGCGATGGGCGTGCTCCTCATCGTCGTGATCGTGTTCCAGTACGGCCGCGGCGTGCTCGGCGACACCGACCCCGCGCACGAGCTGACGCGCGCGCGCAGCTTCTACGGCATCTACCAGGTGATCGAGCGCCCGACGCCGCTCGGCCCGATGCGCGATCTGATCAGCGGCGTCACGCGCCACGGGCGGCAGTTCATGGACGCCCCGCACCGCGAGGAGCCCCTCAGCTACTACCACCGCGAGGGCTCGCTCGGCGCCGTCATGGACCTGATCCGCGAGCGCGACGAGGCGCGCGGCGAGACGCGCCCGCTGAACATCGCCGCGATCGGCCTCGGCGTCGGCGCGGCCGCCGCCTACCTCGAGCCCGACGATCACATCACGTTCTTCGAGATCGACGCGCTCGACGATCGCCTCGCGCGCCAGTACTTCCACTACCTCGAGGACTGCCGCGGGCACGAGGAGACGGTCATCGGCGATGCGCGCGTGACGCTCGAGGAGCTCGCCGCGCGCGAGCACCCGCCCCAGTACGATCTCATCCTCGTCGACGCGTTCTCGGGGGACGCGATCCCCACGCACCTCGTCACGCGCGAGGCGACCGAGCTCTACTTCCGCCTCCTGCGCGAGGACGGGTACCTGCTCTTCCACGTGTCGAATCGTTACTACAACCTGCGCCCGGTCCTGGCCGGCATCGCGCGCGCGCTCGGGCGCGAAGGCGCGTGGCGGCGCCGCATGCAGCCCACCGGTGTCGGCGAGGACCCGAGCGAATATGTGGTCTTTCCCCCCACGATCGAGGCGCTCGCGCCCTTCGACGACAACGGCTGGACGCGCTTCTCGGCAGGGGGGCTGCCGGAGGTCTCGCTCTGGACCGACGACCGCACCAACACTCTGGCGATCCTCCAGATCGATCTTCAGTAGAATGCTCGGCAGGCGGCCACTCCTCCGCCGCCCGAGGCGAGCCCGATGACCGACAAGCCCCGAACGCCCTCCAAGCCCCGCATGTCGAGCGCGCGTGGAAGCTCGCCCACGCTGACCGCTCCCGGCGCCGAGGGAGGCCGGAGGCCTCGACGGGCCCGCGGCGACGAGCCCACGCTGATGGCACCGGTCACACGCGTGCTCTACCGGGTCGTCGACGCCGCCGAGCTCGCTCGCATCCAGGAGCGCGGGCACCGGAGCTTCGCGCCGATGGAAGGCGCCGAGACGGTGCAGCTGCTCGTCGACGAAGATCACGCCCGCGCGCTCGCGGGGCCCGGCTGGGTCGTTCGCTTCGCGATCCAACAGAGCGTGCTCGCCGAGTACCAGCCGAGCGGGGCGCCGCCGCGACAGGAGTATCGCCTGCCCGCAGCGCACGTCGCCGTCCTGAACGCGTCGATCGTGGGCCCGATCGTCGTGCTGCGGTGAGCGGGCGCGCGACCTCCAGCGCCCGACGCGCGTGAGCACCGATCTCGCCCAGCTCCTCGACGAGCTCCGCCGGACGGCCGGCGCCGAGCCACGCGTCGACTCGTTCTCCGTCGCGCGCGAGCCCTGCGCGCTGCGCGTGAGCGTCTCGCACGACTCGCACGGGGCCGTCTCCACGCTGGCGCTCCGCTTCGACTACGACGATCCCGCGCGCATCGCCGCCGTGCGCGGCGCTGGGGGTGAAGCGCTCGTGGCGATCCGCCCGCTCGAGATCTTGCTCCGGCGGGAGACCGCGGAGGACCGCGCCGCCAAGGCGGATGGGACGAACGGGGAGTGGCAGACCGGCGATGCCGCGTTCGACGGCGTGGTGTACGTCTCGACACCGAACGACGACGCCCGGGCTCTCGCGGCCGTCTCGCGCGCCGAGGTCCGCTCCGCGGCGCTCGATCTGTTCGCGATGGGCTTCGAGCAGATCACGATCGACGGCGGGGACTCGATCGGCAAGGGCGCCGTGGAGGCACGGAGGAGCCGCGAGGCTCGGGACACCCCACGTGCGGCGACCGCCGAGCTGGTACTGGCCGCGATGGAGCAGCTCGCGCGGTACCTCCCGGTCGTCACGCACTCGGGGACGGCCCGCGCGGCGCCTCCACTGACGTGGCTCACCCGCTCGCTCGCGATCGTGGGCGCGGCTGGCTGGCTGCTGAGCGTCGCATGGGTCGGGCTCCTCGCGAGGATCGTCGACGCGATCCGACCCGGATCGCACGACGGCTCGAGCGTGGCACCCGCGATGACGCTCGTGGTCTTGGCCTTCTCCGTCGCCGCCGGGGTGCTGGGCGGTTGGCGCTACGGCGAGCTGCTGCGGGCGCGGCTGCGTGGCTCCTCTCAGGCGCGTGAGCGGCTCGGGCGCGCCCGTATCGCGGGCTTCCTCGGGTTCTCGGTGCTCGCCGCGTTCGTGGGCGCGCTCGCGGTGCTCTTCCTTCGCGCGTGACATCGACACCCCTGGGCGAGCGCCGGCCCGTCGATGTAGGCTCGCGCGCATGATCTCCCGACACCTCGTGCGCTCGTTCTCGACGTTGGCCTCGATGCTCGCCCTCGGCGGATGCTGCATGTCGCCGACCCAAGATCCGGCGCCGGCCCAGCCCGTGGTGGCCGTGCCTCCCACGTCGATCGCCGCGCCGACCGCGCCCGCCTTCACGGTCGGAACGCCCGTCTTGGCCGCGTGGCACGGCAGCCAGTTCTGGTTCGCTGGCGTCGTCGTGGGCACCGAGGGCGATCTGGTGCGCGTGCAGTACGCGGACGGCTCGAGCGAGCAGCTTCCGCAGGCCTCGATCACACCGGATCACCTCGGGCCGGGGACCTCCATCGGCGCCCACCAGAGCGGGGAGACCGACTTCCAGCACGCGACGCTGGTCGATCGCATCGGTCACGCCGTGCGCGTGCAGTACGACGACGGTCATCAGATGTGGACCAGCGTCGGCCTCGTTCGCGTCGAGTCGGCGTCCGGCCCGCCCGCGCTCGGTAGCTGGACGCCGGCGCCGCCCGTTCCGGGCACGACCGCGCCGGGCGCGCGCGTGCTGGCCCGCTTCCAGGGCGGCGACTACCTGTGGTGCGCGATCGTCGTCGACCCCGGTCCGACGGGCGCGATGCGCGTGCTCTACGCGGACGGCGACGGCGAAGAGACGACGCCCGACCGCGTGCTCCCGGACACCCTCGACGTCGGCACGAACGTCGAGGCGCGCGATCGCGTGGCCGACGCGATCCTGTCCGGCGTCGTGGTGCGACGCGTCGAGTCTGCCGTCGAGCTCCGCGTCGCCGACGGCTCGACGCGCTGGTTCGCGCTCTCCGACGTGCGGATGCCGCTGCCCTCGTCCTGAGCTGCGTCCGATCTCGTCATGGCGCGATCCATCGGATCGAGCTTCTGGGCCGAGGGGATCGGCTCTCCGGGCTGCGGCCCGAGCCCAGGCTGAGCGCAAGTGGCCGATCTCGTGGACGAGCTCCGGGCACTGGCGCACGCGGCGAGCGACGCCGACGCGTTCTCCGTGGCGCTCGGCACGACGACGGTCCGCGTCGCGGTCTCGCGCGACTCCGACGGCGACTTCACGGCGGTCTCGCTGAGCACGCGCTACGACGACGTGGCGCGCGCCACGCCGGGCCTCTATCGCGACGGCGAGAAGCTCGCGGCCACGCGACCGCTCGACATCACGCTGCGACGCGAGCACGCCGGCGATCGCGCGGCGAAGGCCGAGGGCACGAGCTCCGAGTTCCAAGCCGGCGACCCCGCGTTCGACGACGAGGTCTACGTCTCGACCCCGACCACCGACGAGCGCGTGCTCGGCGCCGTCCTGAGCGGGCAGGTGCGGGCCGCCGCGCGCGAGCTCCTCGCCATGGGCTTCGAGCGCGTGGTGATCGATGGGGAAGGCGGCGCGGTGGTGGCGCGTCGGGGCCACGATGCGCGCAGCCCCGCGAGCGCCGTGCACGCGGTCGATGCGTTCGATCGCCTCGCGCGCGGCCTGCCCGCGCTCGAGCACTCGGGAAGCGCTCACCCCGCCCCGCCGCTCGGGTGGCTGACGAGCCTGCTCGGGATCGTCGGCGCCGCCGGATGGCTGCTCAACGTGACGTGGGTGGGCCTGCTCGTCATGGCCGTCGACGCCACGCGGCCGGGGCTCCACGACGGCTCGAACGTCCCGGCGCCCGCGATCGCGGCCGCGATCGGCTTCTCCATCGCGGCCGGGATCGGCGGCGGCTGGGCCTACGGCGAGCTCCTGCGCGCGGCGGTGCGCGGCTCGTCGCAGGCCCACGAGATCGTCGGACGCGCACGCCTGGCCGCATTCGGCGGCCTCTCGGTGATCACGATGTTCTTCTGCGCGCTCGCCGCGCTCGTCGTCTACGACTGACCTTGCCATCACCCGGTGAGGGCTGCCCGCAGCGGCTCGACCGTCGCCTCGCCCTTCAGAACGGCATCCGCTTGGCGAGGGCGGTGACGGCGGCAGCGGCGCCGACCGGCGAGCAGCGCACCAGCAGATCGAGCGCGCGGTAGTCGAGACCGACGAGCACGCGCGCGCGATCGCTCCGGATCCCGGCGAGGCAGCGGGCCGCCACACGCTCGGCGGGGAGCGCGCGGCCGGCGAGGAACGCGGCCTCTCGCTCGCGCTGGGCGGGATCGACGGCATGACCGCGTCGGATCAGCTGCGTGTCGACGGGCCCCGGAAAGAGGAGCGTGACGCCCACGCTCGTGCCGTCGAGCTCGGCGCGAAGGCTCTCGCTGAAGGCGCGCACCGCCGCCTTCGACGCGGCATACGCGCTCTTGCCGGGAAAGCCGAGCCAGGCGAACGAGCTGCACACGTTCACGACGTGCGCCTGTGGCTGCGCGCGCAGCAGCGGCAGGAACGCACGACAGCCGTGGACGACGCCGCCGAAGTTCACCGCGACGAGGCGATCGAAGAGGTCGGGCGGGATCTCCTCGAAGCGGCCGGCGACCGAGATGCCCGCGTTGTTGACGAGCAGATGCGCCGTGCCCACCTCCTTCGCGAGGCGTGACCACGCGGCGCCGTCGGCGACGTCCATCACGTGCGCCGTGGCGTGACGGTAGCGATCGACGTGCGCCACGAGCTCCGGGTCGCGATCGACGAGGACGAGCGTGGCGCCCTCGGCATCGAGCGCCCGCGCGATCGCGACGCCGATGCCAGAAGCGGCGCCGGTGACCACACAGACCTTGGCTCCGAAGTCGCGAATCACGGCGATCTGCTCTCGGCGGCGACGGCGTGGGGGAGAGCCGGATCTCTTGCCGACCGGCCGCGTGCCCGCAAGCCGAACGAGCGCGTGCGCTGCGTCTCGCACCGACGCTGACGGTCGACACCGCGACGACGACGCGAGCGCCCGAGGAAGCCCGCGGATGCCGCGTCGTAACATTTCGCGCGGAGGTGCAGCGACGGTGCTCTGGGTGGTGATCGGGATCGGGGTGTTCTTCGTCTTCGGCATCGGCCTCGGGATGGGCACCGCGACCAAGCCGGGAGACCTGGAGGCCGCGCGGGCAGAGCTGAAGCAACGCACGGGCCTCGCGCATGTGCCCGGCAACGACGGCATCCTCCTCGTCGCGGCGCGCGAGCTCGGCCGCGTCCGCTACGAGCACCGCTCGCACGCCGAGGGGCCGACGGACGTCTCCGTGGGCCACTGGCACCTCGAGCCTGCGCAGCCGCAGCGCGCGCGCCTGCGCCTGATCGAGCGACGCCTGGCACCCGTCTCGACTGGCGAGCGCGTCGCGAAGGCGGCGGCCGACGCCCTGATGCGGTCGAGCCGGAAGGTGACGATCACCCTCCCCGGCCCGGTGCCGATCGGCGTGCCGGCGCTCGACGAGCGAATCGTGGCGTTCACCGATGATCCGGCCTCCCTGGCGACGCTCGTGTCGGATCCGGCGCTGGTGGCGCAGCTTCTCGCGTGCGCGGAGCTCGACCTGGCGGTGGGGCCCGAGGGCGTCACGCTCCACGATCCGACGCGCCTCAACATCGGCGCGCTGATGGATCCGGTGCGCATGGGCGAGACGAACGGCGCGGTGGTGGCCCGCGCCACGATCGTCGCGCACGAGAAGGCGATCGCGCTCCTCGAGCGCGTGGCCAGCCGCCTCGGGCCCAGCGCCGTCTATCGCTGACGGCGCGACCGGAAGCCCGTGCCGCTTCCGGGTGTGATCCGCACCCGTGGGTGAAGTCCTGCGACGACCCTGCTGCACAGCACGGTCGAGGCCTCATGGATTTCGCGTCGCGAGAGCGGCCTTCGGGCGTCGCCTGGCATCCGCGATCACACCCGCGGCTCCCGACGCGCGGGCCGAGCGCGTATCGTCGGCGCATGCTCCTTCTCCCTGGCCTCGACGGAACGGCGACGCTCTGGCGCCCGCTCCTCGACGCGCTCGGCGACGCGGCGGCCGGCGCCGAGCTCACGACGTACGAGCGGGGGACGAGCCGCTACGAGGCGCTGCTCGCGGCGCTGCCACCCATGCGCGCGCCCTCGTTGGTCGTGGCCGAGTCGTTCGGAGGCCCGCTCGCGATCCGGCTGGCCGCGCGCGACCCGAACGTTCGCGCGCTCGTGCTCGTCGCGAGCTTCGCCGTGGGACCGCCGCTCGCGCGGCTCGCGCCGCTGCTGAGGCTCGCGCCGCGGCCCCCGTCGTTCGCGCTGCGCCTGGCGATGCTCGGCCAGGACGCGCCCGCCGCGCGGGTGCGGGAGCTGTCCGAGGCGATCGCCGCCGTGCCTCGGGCGACGATCGCCGCGCGTGTCGCCGAGGTCGCGCGCGTCGACGTGCGCGCTGCGGCTCGAGCGCTCGCGGTGCCGATCACGTGGGTGGTCGCCGCGCGCGACCACCTGGTGGGGCCGCCGCGCGACGTTCCCGGAGACGTCGTCACGATCGACGGTCCGCACCTGCTCGCACAGACGCGCCCGCGCGAGGTGGCCGCGATCGTCCGGAGCGTCGCGGCGCGCGTCGCGTCGGGTTGACGACGCAGCGACCGGGAACAAAGCGTCCGCGCTCGCGTGTCGAGCTGCCGTCATGCGCGCCGCGCTCGTCCTCGCTCTGGTCCTCGTCACACCCGGCCTCGCGCAAGCCGACGCGTACGCGTGGGGTGGCACGCGGGGCAGGGTCTCGATCATGGTGCTGCTCTCGGGCTTCCACGAGGGCGCCGGAAGCGACGGATGGGACGCCGAGAACGCCCGCTGGTTCTCGCGCTGGGCCACCCGGCTCGAAGCGATGCTGCCACCGGGAGCGCACGCGGACGTCGGTAGCCCGGAGCCCGACGGCGAGCTCGTGCTGAGCGTGCGCTCGTCCCGAGGAGGCACCGAGACCTTTCCGCTGGGCGTCGCAGAGGTGTTCCCCGGCGATCCGGCGCTCGATCGCGCGCTCGACCTGCTCTCGCGCCGCTTTCACGTCCCCGTCCCCGCCGCGGTGACCGGAGTGCGCGTCTACACGGTGCAGCTCCTCGCCGCCGCCCAGCCGTCCCACGCCGCGGACTTCGTCCGGTGGCTCGACACCCGCGTTCCCGCAAGCGAGCCCGACTTCTTCTGGGAGGCGTGCTTGCCCTGCTACCCGCAGATCGCACACGTGCTCGAGGACGGAAACGGCCTGAGGCGCGTCGTCGTCGGCATGTACGCCGATCCGGCCGCAGCCCACCGCGCGGCGAGCGAGCTCCGCACGCGCGGGCTCCAGGCGTTCGTGCGCACGCTGTAGTCGTCGGCGACCTCGCACCGCTCGCGCCTCGAGCGCCGCCTCGCGAGTGGACTTCGGACATGCGTAGGCTCGCGCTGTCGGTCTTGCTCGTCGGATGCTCCGCCTATCCGCGCGCCGGCGAGGTCGTACGGCCCGAGTGCATGTGGTGGGGCTACGGTACGCAGTGCGGCGTCCGCTGCACGAGCAGCCCCGACGTGGTGTCCTCGGTACGGCCCCACTGGTACGGCAACGGCTACTGCTGCAGCGAGTCGCCCGGCGGTGATGGCGCGAGCGATCACTGCGTCTGCGACCACGGCCACGCGGTCTGCGAGCGCTACCCAGGCGACACGGCCCCGGAGGCGCCGATGAGCACGTGCGAATTCTGCGGCCGGGCGGCCCCGGTCGACGCGGCAGGCGAGCCCGACGGCGGGGATCGAGACGCGCGCTGACCGAGCTCCGTCGACCATGGGTACCCAAAGGACTGCGATTCTCGTGATCTCGATGGTGCTCGGTACGACGGAGAACGACTCATGGGTTGCGACCGGTTCCCGAGATCACGACCGTTCCTTCGGAGCTGGTGCAGAGGATCGAAGCTGGCTCGTAGCCTGCCGTAGCCCCACGACCGCGCCTGCAGCCACATCGCCGTGTGTCTGCGATGCCCGCCACCGTCGGCGAGCGACGCGTCCCCCCGCTCGCCATCGGCGGAACACGCCCGACTTCTCTGCTACACCGCCGGCCGCAATGATCGGCACGTCCCTCCGCTGCCTCCGGTCCGCACGCGACGCGCGCTCCCGTGCCCTCGTGGTTGCGTCATGATTCGTCTCGACGGCATCGGTAGGCAGCACGGCGGGCAGATCCTCTTCTACGAGGCGTCGGCCGCGGTGAACCGCGGCGAGAAGATCGGCCTCGTCGGCCCGAACGGCTCCGGCAAGTCGACCATCTTCCGGCTCATCGTCGGGCAAGAAGAGGCGGACACCGGGCGTATCGCGATCGATCGCGGCGTGCGCATCGGCTACTTCTCGCAGGACGTCGGCGAGATGAAGGGCAAGTCGGTGGTCGAGGAGACCATGGACGGCGCGGGCCCCGTCTCGGACGTCATGCGGAAGCTCCGCCAGCTCGAGCTCGACCTCGCGGACCCCGACAAGGCGGACCAGATGGACCGCCTCCTCGAGGAGTTCGGCGAGGCGCAGGCCGCGTTCGAGCAGTGGGGCGGCTACGGCCTCGAGTCACGCGCGCGGGAGATCCTCGCCGGCCTCGGCTTCGAGCAGGCCGTGATGGACGACGACGTCGGCAAGCTCTCCGGCGGCTGGAAGATGCGCGTCGCGCTCGCGCGCATCCTCCTGATGAAGCCGGACGTGCTCCTCCTCGACGAGCCGACGAACCACCTCGACCTCGAGTCGATCCTCTGGCTCGAGTCGTTCCTCAAGGGCTTCGACGGCGCGCTCGTCATGACCTCGCACGACCTCGAGTTCATGAACCGCATCGTGAACAAGATCCTCGAGATCGACTCGGGAGATCTCACGACCTACTCGGGCAACTACGACTTCTACGTGTCGCAGCGCGCGCTCGCCGACGCCCAGAAGGAGGCGCAGTTCGAGCGGCAGCAGGCGATGCTGAAGAAGGAAGAGGCCTTCATCGCGCGCTTCAAGGCCCGCGCCTCGCACGCCGCGCAGGTGCAGTCGCGCGTGAAGAAGATCGAGAAGATCGAGCGGGTCGAGCCGCCGCGCACGCGCAAGAAGCTGCGCTTCGACTTCCCCAATCCGCCGCGCAGCGGCGAGGACGTCGCGCGCCTCGAGCACGTGGGCAAGAAGTACGGCGAGAAGGTCGTCTACGCCGACTTCGATCACCTGATCCGCCTCGGCGAGCGCTGGTGCGTGATGGGCGCCAACGGCGCCGGCAAGAGCACGCTGCTCAAGATGGTCGTCGGCGCGACGCAGCCCGACACCGGGCGCGCGAGCGTCGGCGCGAGCGTGAAGGTCGGCTACTTCGCGCAGCACGCGATGGACCTGCTCGACCCCGGCAAGACCGTCTGGGAGACGCTGCTCGAGGCCTTCCCCACCTCGAGCCAGGGCTCGCTGCGCACGCTCGCCGGCGTGTTCGGCTTCCCGGGCGACGACGTCGACAAGCCCGTGCGCGTGCTCTCGGGCGGCGAGAAGGCGCGCGTCGTGATGGCGCGCATGCTCTACGATCCGCCCAATTTCCTGGTGCTCGACGAGCCGACGAACCACCTCGACGTCGACACCAAGGAGCTGATGATCGAGACGCTCCAGAACTTCCAGGGCACGATGCTCTTCGTGTCGCACGATCGCCGCTTCCTCGCGTCCTTGAGCAATCGCGTGCTCGAGGTGAGCGCGGGCGAGAAGCCGCGCGTGTACGGCGGGGGCTACACCGAGTACGTCGCGCGCACCGGCCGCGAGGCGCCCGGCATGCGACAGAACTGACGGCGCCGATCGGCGGGGAGAGCCGCGCGCGAGCCTCGCCTCCGCCGCGGGCGCCGCACGTGGACGGCCGCCGCGCCGGGTGCCAGACCGGGCGCGTGACGGTCCACGATCTCGCCCGACACCGCGCGCGTACCGGCCGGCGGCGCTGGCTCTTCGTCGTGCTCGCGGCGTCCGCGGGCGCGCTGCTCGTCGGGCTCGTGGCGATCTGCATGCTCGTGCCGGGCCCCTCCAGCGCACCGCCCGTGAGCGACGTGGTCGCGTTCCCGCCGCGCGATGCATGCCTTCCGCTCGTCGCGCACCGGGGCCCCGCGGCGTGCCCGTTCGCGCCGCGCGATCCGCGCGCCGGCAGCGACTGGGCGACGGCGTTCGAGCAGGGCCACGAGTGCCTCGACGCCGGTGGCCTCTTCCTTCCCACCGGCGAGGTGGTCGCGACCGACGCGCTCGTCGAGCCCGAGCACGCGCCGCTCGCGCCGCGCTTCGCGGCGGGCACGACGGCCGAGGTGTGGATCGCGCGGCGGGACGGCGACAACACGCTCGCGATGCTGCTCGTCGGGCGCGAGCGGCCCGCGCGCTTCGAGCATGCCGGCGCTGGTACGGCCTACGGCGTGGACTCCGGCACGGGCTCGTTCCTCGACGTCACGGCCGCGCGCTGGCTCTCGCGCCACGTGCTCGCGCAGCCCTCGCTCTTCGACGTGATGATGGGAGCGGGCTGGGAGACGAGCTCCCACCTCAACCTGTGCATCGACGGCGTGCGCGGCACGAACGTCGTGATCTTCACGAGCGGCGCCGGCGACGGCGTCTACGATACCCACGCGGGCTACGACGCGCGCGGCGCGCTCGTGGCGCTGGTCACCGACTTCGGCCTCGATCCGATCGGCACCGAGGGCGAGTAGCCGCGCCCGCGTGGCCTCACGCGCGCCACACCGCGCACGCCGGTGCGTGTAGCATCGCCGGCCGGAGGGACGCGATGACCGAGCACCGAATCGTGATCGTGGGAGGGGCACTGGCGGGACCGACCGCCGCCGCGCGAGCGCGCGAGGTCGACGAGAGCGCGAGCATCGTGCTGCTCGAGCGAGCGCCGAGCGTCAGCTACGCGATCGGTGGGCTCGCCTACCATCTCTCGGGAGAGGTCCCCGATGCCTCGGCGCTCGATCGGGAGCGCGCATCGTTCTTCCACGCCAACTACGACGTCGACGTGCGGACCGGCGTGGAGGTGAGCGCCATCGACGCGCGCGGACGCACCGTGACGACGGCCACCGAGGTGCTCGCGTGGGACGCGCTCGTGGTGTGCACCGGCGCCGAGTCCATCGTCCCCGACGTGCCCGGGCTCGACGGCGCCACGAACGTGGTTCCCTTCCGCAACCTCGTGCACCTCAAGGCGATCGTGCGCGAGCTCGCGCGCGGCAAGCGCGCGGTCGTGATCGGCGGTGGGCACTTCGGCATCGAGGCGGCCGACGGCCTCGCGCGCCGAGGCGCGAGCGTGGTGCTGGTGGAGTCGGGCCCTCGGCTGCTCGGCTCTTTCGCCCCCGGGGCCTCGCGCGCCGCGCAGCGCGGCCTCGAGGCGCTGGGCGTCGACGTCCGCACCGGCACGACCCTCGCGAGGGCCACGCGCCGCGGCGCACGCGTGACCGGGCTCGTCACCGTGAGCGGAGACGCCATCGACTGCGACCTCGTGGTGGTCGCTGCCGGCGTCCGGCCCCGCACCGGCCTGCTCGCACGCGCCGGCGCACGCACGCTCGAGAACGGCGCGGTCCGCGTCGACGAGCACTGTCGGACTTCGCTGCCCGACGTCTTCGCCTGCGGATCTTGCGTCGCCGTCCGCCACGCCGTCTCGGACGATCTCGTCTGGCTCCCGCAGGCCTCGATCGTCGACAAGACGGCCCAGGTCGCCGGGGCGTGCGCCGCGGGCCGCGACGCCGAGCTCGGTGCCGTCCTCGGGACGACGATCCTCCGCGCGGGAAAGAACGTCGTCGCCCGCACGGGCCTCGCGCAGAGCGCCCTCTCGCGCGCGGAGGTCGCGCGCGTGCATCCCCTCTCGCGGGACGCGTTCTTCCCCGGCGCATCGCCGATCGCGATCGAGCTCGCCTACGATCCGCGCACCGGGCAGCTGCTCGCCGCCGACGCGTGGGGTCAGGACGGCGTGGACAAGCGCATCGACGTGCTCGCGACGGCGATCGCGGGCGGCCTCGGCGTGGCCGAGCTGGCCTCGCTCGATCTCGCGTACGAGGCGGCGTTCTCGTCGGCGCGCGACGCGGTGAACGTCGCGGGAGCCGTCGCGCTCGAGACCGCCGACGAGCCCGGGCTGGTCTGGTCGCCCGACGAGCTGGCCGCACGCACCGACGCCGTGCTCGTGGACGTGCGGAGCGCGGCCGAGCGCTCAGCCGAGGGCGGCCTCGCGGGCGCGCGCAAGAGCAGCCTCGCCGAGGTCCGCGCCGGACAGGATGCGCTCGCCGAGGCGCCGGGCCCGATCGTCTTCGTCTCGCGAGACGGACGGGCGGGCTACCTCGCGGCGCGCCTCGCGCGCGCGCGCGGCATCCACGACGCCGGCTTCCTCTCGGGCGGGCTCTGCTCGTGGGAGGCGCGCGGCCTGCCCGTCGAGGCGCTCGCGGCCCCGCGCACGAAGGGAACGCGCGGAACGAAGAAGAAGACGCGCCGAGGAGCACCGCGAGGTCGTTCTTGAGCACGTGGCGTGCGCCGGTCGCGGCCGACGCGTTGCGCCACGATCCGGCGGCGGTGGTGGACGCCGGGCTCCGGAACCACCACGTCGCGAACACGGCGTACCCGCTCGCGCACGACGTCACCTTCGGACCTTATCGGGTGCCGCGCTCGGCCCAGCGCGAGACGATGGCGCGCGCGCTCGCCGGCACGCGCGAGCTCGGCCTCTACGTGCACGTGCCGTTCTGCGAGACGCGCTGCTCGTTCTGCGAGTACACGGTCGTCGGCAGCGCCGAGGCGAGCGACGACTCCGTCCGGGCCTACACCGATGCCGTCCTCGCCGAGCTCGCGCTCTGGGACGACGCCGTCGATCTGCGCGGCCGCACGATCGCCGGTCTCGACGTGGGCGGCGGCACGCCTTCGTTCGTGCCGGCGCGCGAGATCGAGCGGCTCCTCGAGGCGATCCGGCAGCGCATGCGCTTCTCTTCCGACGCCGACGTCTCCATCGAGACGACGCCGCGCATCGCCGCGGCCGATCCGGACAAGCTGCGCGCTTACCGCGCGATGGGCATCGATCGCATCAGCATGGGCATCCAGGTCGTGCAGCCGGACCTGCTGCGCGTGCTCGCCCGCGACGCCAACGGAGCCGAGCACCACGCGCGGGCCATGGAGAACATCCGCGCCGCGGGCTTCGCGCGCGCGAACGTGGACCTGATGTACGGCTTCCACGGCCAGTCCGAGGCGAGCTGGGAAGCGACGCTCGCACACGCGATCTCCCTGGCGCCCGAGTACGTCACGCTCTACCGGATGCGCTACAAGCTGACGCGCATCTCGCACCACGCGCCACACGTGCCGCTCGAGACGGTGCAGCGCCTGGCCCAGATCGGGAAAGACGTGCTCCACGCCGCGGGCTACGCGGCCAATCCGGGCAAGACCACCTTCAGCCGCGTCGCGGGAGACGTCGGCACGAGCCGCTACCTCGCGCGCCGCGTGATCGAAGGACTGCCCTACCTGGGCGTGGGGCTCGGCGCGCAGACGTTCACCGAGACCACGATCTCCTATGCGCTCGGCGCCGCGGACAAGCGCCTCGGCGCCTACCTGCGAGCGATCGCCGAGGGCCGCCTCCCCCTGCAGGACCTCTACGACCTGCCGCGCTGTCACGTCATGGCGAAGATGGCGTGCGTCGCCTTCTACTTCGGGGAGATCGACCGCCCGTCGTTCGAGCGAAAGTTCGGCGCAGCGCTCGACGAGGTCTTCGCACCCGAAGTGGCACTGCTGCGCGCGCGCGGGTGGATGCACGACACCGAGCGCGCCTTCTCCCTCACGCCCGAGGGAGCCAAGTGGATCAACGGCATCATCCCGCTCTTCGTCGCGCCTTCGGTGCAGAGCTACCTGCTCGCGCGCGATCCGGCGCGCGCCACCGACATGGATCGCCACCGCAAGCTCGCGCTCCGCACCCTTCGGCAAGGAGTGCTCGCCCCGGAGGGCCCGGACGGGAGCGGGCTCCGCCCGCGGACGGGAGGGCCCCCAGGCGCAGGCGAAACGGTCAGCGGGAGTGCTCGCCCCGGGGCCCGGACGGGAGCGGGCTCCGCCCCCCCGGGAGGGGCCCGGAGCGGAGGCGAGCCCTTCGGCAGGAGTGCTCGCCCCGGAGGGCCCGGACGGGAGCGGGCTCCGCCCCGCGGACGGGAGGGCCCGGAGCGGGCGAGCCGATCACCCTTCGGCAAGGAGTGCTCGCCCCGGAGGGCCCGGACGGGAGCGGGCTCCGCCCGCGGACGGGAGGGCCCGGAGCGGGCGAGCCGATCACCCTTCGGCAAGGAGTGCTCGCCCCGGAGGGCCCGGACGGGAGCGAGGCCACGTGAGCACGAACGACTACGCGTTCGCGAACGTGCTCTTCGCCGGTCCCTGCAACCGCCGATGCCCGTGGTGCATCGGCGCGCAGCTGCCCGACCACGTCAACGTCGACAACCTCGACGAGTTTCCGCCGCGGGGCCTCGATGCGTTCGTCGACGAGGTGCGCGCGCACCGCGTGCCCGAGGTCGTCTTCACCGGCACCGTCAGCGATCCACAGCTCTACCGCCACGAGCGGGCACTGCTCACCCTGCTGCGCGAGCGCCTCGATCGCGCCACGCGCTTCTCGGTGCACACCAACGGCGTCCTCGCGCTCCGCAAGATCGACGTCCTCAACGCCTACGATCGCGCGTGCATCTCTTTCCCCTCGTTCGAGCCCGCGACCTACATCGCGATGATGGGCCGTGGGCGGCCGCCCGATCTCGCGGCCATCCTCGCAGCCGCGCGCATCCCGGTGAAGGTCTCGTGCGTGGTCGATACGCCCAACGCCGGCGAGATCGACGCGTTCCTCGCCCGGTGCCGCACGATCGGCGTCGCGCGCGTCGTGCTCCGGCGCCTCTTCGGCGCCTCGCGCTGGCCCGCGCCCGTGCTCGAGGGCCGAGCGCCCGTCCGGACCTTCGCCGGCAACCCCGTCTACGATCTCGACGGGATGGAGGTCACGGTCTGGGAGTTCGAAGCGACGGCGATGCGCAGCCTCAATCTCTTCGCCGACGGCACACTCGGGCGCTCGTACCTGCTCACCGACGCCGTCGCGCGGCGGCTGCCGATCGCGTCGTGAGCGACGCCTCGGTCGAGACCGTGGCGCACACGCGAGAGAGCTATGCTCGGAGGATGAGCCACGAGCATCCGTATCGGCCTTGCCCGTCCTGCGGCGGCGTCGAATTCGACAACCTCCCCGACCTGTCGATCGAGGTCCACGGCGCGCGCGTCGTCATGGGGCTCACGGCTCTGACGAAGATCCCCGGAGGGCTGCTGGTCTCGCTCGTCGTCTGCAGCGGCTGCGGCAAGACGGACGTGTACGCGAAGAACGCGGCGAAGGTCGCCGAGCGCGTCGAGGGCGCCACCCACTTCCGAGCTGTCCCGCGCGCTTGACGCGATTCGGTACCCCGGCCGAGGGATGCACTTCGCGCCGCGTCAGCGCGCGTGCGCCATCACGCGCGCGCAGTCGAGCAGCGGGCGCGAAGCGGGGTTGCGGTACGGCGCGACGCACGTGCCGAGCAGGAGCCCGAGATCCTTCACGTCGATGCCCGGCCCGTTGGGCTCGATGACGTAGTCGCCATCCGGCGTCCCGGGGTCGAACACGTGCCACTCGGGGCCGCTCGTGTCGTAGCCGGCGAATGCGATCTCGATCTGCTGGTGCACCCAGCGCACCTCGCGCGACGTCAGCGGCACGCCGAGCGTCGCGGCCTCGACGATCAGCTGCACGATGTCGCTGGGGTGCGCGTTGTCGACGGGACCGCCCGCCTCGAGCGCGGCGAGGATCATCTCGATCCGCGTCGCGAGCCCTTCGATCATCGTGCGCGCCGTCTGCTCCTGGCCCGTGACGAGCGCGAGGCCGGCGGCGGCTTCGTGGTGCGAGCGGACGATCTGCAGCGCGGAGCTGCTGATGCCGATCGTCGGATCGGGGCTGATACCGGTCGGCATCGTGCACGACGCACCGTAGGGGTCGCTCCGCGAGAGCAGGCGAATCGCGATCTGCGCGTGACACTCGATGGCTGGCACGAAGTACGTCGCGAGCTGGCTCGTGGGCACGACCACGTTCAGCGAGCGATCGAGCGTCGCGATGTGGAAGTCGTCGCGCTCCACGCGCTGCGCCCACTCCTGGTAGAGGCGCCGCGCCTCGACGATGTCCTCTTCGCCGCCGGGCTCGGTGAGCGTCCCCTCGCACGCGTCGAGCGCGGCGAGGCCTCGCATGATGTGACCCATGTCGTCCTTGCTGCGCTGCGCCTGGACGTAGAGGTCGCCCCACGTGGGGTTGTCGGGCAGATGGATGAAGTACGACGCGCCGCCGTCGACCCCGGGACGATTCGGCTCGTAGTCGATGTGCACGCCACGATCGGGGTCGTCCACCGACGCCGGGTACGCCGCGCGCGAGGTGAGACCGAGCTCGCGATCGCTCGCGCTGCGCCGCATCGAGAGGGGCCACGACGAGAGGCCGCGCACGAGGCGCCGCACGAGGTGCTGGTCGCGGTCGTCGTGCCACAGCAGCCAGGCGTAGCAGGCGCCCTCCATCAGCTGCGGCGTGCGGAGCCCGTTGTTCTCGGCGCCCACGTCGACGTGCGCGAAGGTGACGTGCCCCGAGCGAAGCTGGATCCCCGCACCGCTCCACCACGTCGCGTACCAGTAGCGGCCGCCGGGCGCGGACTCGGGCCAGCCGTGGACTCGCTGCTCGACGTAGTCGAGCCATCGCGTGCGATCGAGGAGCGCGAGGTAGTGATCGGTGACGCCCTCGAGCTCGCTCGCGGAGACGGCCGCTCCCACGTCGGGCCGCTGGTAGTCGAACGGGAGCGTGCGCGTGTGCGCGGGAAAGGCGCCCGTCGGCGTCGGTGGTGGCGCGCCGGCGTCTCGCATCGTCGTGCGGCCGCCGTCCGCGGGCCCGACGTCGGCGACGGCGGCGTCGGAGGGCTCGCTCGCGTCGGGCTGCGTGACGGGCGCGGGCGAAGGAGCGCAGGAGAGCGCGAGGAGGACGGGAAGAAGAAGGCCGTGGCGCACGGCCCATCGTACCTGCTTCAGCGCGAGGGGAGATCGATCGCCATCGCGATCCGCCCGTCGTCGGCGTCGGGCGGGACGATCGCGTCGATCGCGGGTGTGCGCTCGGCGCGCGTGAGCACGTGGAAGCCGCGCGGCTCGTAGAAGCTCTTGCCGAACGGGACGAAGTCGAGCGTCACCAGCGTGACGCGGCGTGCGCCCCGCGCGCGCGCGACCAGGATCGTCGCGTGCAAGAGCGCGCTCCCGAGCCCTCGGCGCCCGTGATCGGGGTGCACGGCGAGCTCTTCGAGGTGCAGATCGCCGGCATCGCGATCGAGCAGCGCGTAGCCGATCGCCTGGTCGCGCTCGTCGACGGCGACGAGCAAGTCCTCCCGCGCGATCGCGCTCGTCACGCGCTCGGGCGCGGTCGCCGCTGTCATGAGCACCTCGTACAGGCCCCAGGGCGCGTAGAGCTTCGCAGCCTCGCGCTCGATGACGGGATAGCGCGCGGCGTCCTCGGGGCGCCCGAAGCGGATCGCGTCGGCGGGAGCCGGCGGCGGGTGTGGCCTCACGGTACGAACGATGCCACTTCCGGCGGCACGTCGCTTGCGACCCATGGCCTCGTCCAGCGGGAGCGGGGCCTCGAGCGCCCGATTCCACGGTGGATGCGCAGGTTCCTCGGAGACGAGGGGCGGCGCGCCGGGTGGCCACCGGCTTCCGGAGGCGCCACCGACGAACACGGATTGTCCGAGAGTGCCCGCCCACGGGTGGGACGCTCGGCGAAGCGAGAGCCCGCGACCGAGAGGTCCGCGGGCTCTCGTCTTTCCGTCGTGCGGCGCGGGCGCGAGGTCGCCCGTTCCTGCTCGAACCGCGCGACTTTCGGCTATGGTTCGCGCGCTCATGTCGGGCTCCACTCTCTGGGCGCGGCTCAAGACGCCGCTCGCCATCTACGTCGTCGCGGCGGGTGTCTACGTCGCGATGCTCGGCGATCGCACGGCCGGGCCCACGAGCGACAACCACTTCGTGCACCTGGCGGCGAGCCTGCTGCACGGTCAGCTCGGCGTGATCGACAACCACCCGCCCGGCACCAACGACTGGGCGTGCTTCGACACCGAGATCGAGGACATGTGCGCGCAGTCGGCCTTCCACCGGCCGACCGAGACGCAGCACTGGTACGTCTCGTTCCCCCCGATGCCGGCCGTGATCCTGATGCCGCTCGTCGCGATCTGGGGCACCGATCTGCGCGACGCGCTCGTCTGGGCGATCTACGCGGGCCTCGGGCCGGCGCTGCTCTACGTGCTCTTGCGCGATCTGAGCGAGCGCGGGGCGAGCCAGCGCTCCGCCCGCGACAACCTCGTGCTGACGGCGCTCTTCGCGTTCGGCACCGTCTACTTCTTCGTCTCCGTGCAGGGCACCGTCTGGTTCGCCGCGCACGTCGTCGCGTGCTCGCTGATTCCGCTCTATCTGCTCTTCGCGCTCGAGGGCCGGCGCCCCGCGCTCGCCGGGCTCGTGCTCGGCGCGCTCTTCATGACGCGGCCGCCGATGGCCGTGCTGCTCGGCCTCGTGTTCCTGGTGGAGCTGTTCCGTACCTGCCGTCGCGCGGACGCCCCGGCGATTCCCTCGGCCGACGACGCCGGAATCGCCAAGCGCCTCGGGGCGTTCTTCCGAGGCATCGGGTGGCCAGAGGCAGGCAGGAAGCTCGCACCCTTCGCGGTGCCAGTCGCGATCCTCGTCGGCCTCGCCGTCGCGATGAACGAGGCACGCTGGGGCCGCGCGTTCGAGTTCGGCCACCGATACCTGGTGATCGGCTGGCACGGCCGAATCGAGCGCTGGGGTCTCGAGAACTACCACTACCTCGGCAAGAACCTGGCGATCTTCGTGGCCTCGCTGCCGTGGCTGACGGTGAACGAGCCGCACGTGATCGTGAGCGGCCACGGCCTCGCGCTCTGGGTGACGACGCCCGCCCTCCTGCTCGTCTTCTTCCCGAAGGCGCGCGTGGACGCGCGCATGGTGGGCCTCTACCTCTCGGCAGGGCTCATCTGCCTGAGCGATCTCATGTACCAGAACAGCGGGTGGCTGCAGTTCGGCTACCGCTTCTCGCTCGACTACATGGTCCTCTTGATCGTTCTGCTCGCGCTGGGCAACCGTCCCTTCCGTGGCGGGTTCTACGCGTTGCTCGTCTTCGCGATCGCCGTCAACACGTTCGGCGCGCTCACCTTCGGGCGCGTGTGGGAGTACTACGACGTCGACAACTCCCAAGAGCGGATCTTCCAACCTGATTGAGAACCATGCGCACGCTCTCTCTGTTCGCTCTCGTCTCCCTCACGCTCGCTCTCGCCGGCTGTCCGTCGACCGGGCCCACGGTCGTGCAGCGCGAGCCGGTCTCCGCACGCAACCTCTACCCGATGGCAGCCGGCTACATCTGGACCTACGACATCGACACCCAGACCGGCATGAGCTCGCTCGGCATCACGCGTGTCCGCGAGATCCAGGGCAACCTCGTGGGCATCGCCGCCGACGGCGCCGAGGAGCACACCTACGAGCTGCGCGAGGAGGGCATCTTCCAGCCGGCGACCCAGACGTGGCTGCTCCGTGATCCGATCGCGGTCGGCCAGACCTGGCCGAGCACCCACGGGCGCACGGCGCGCATCGAGTCGGTGACCGAGACGGTCGACGTGACCGACGGGCACTACGAGAACTGCGTGCTCGTCGCCGAGGAAGGGGGCGATGCGGGCCTGCATCTGCGCACGACGTACTGCCAGGACGTGGGGCCGGTGATCGTCGAGTCGCGCCAGGAGCTCATCACCTCGATGACGGGCGGGCTCACCGTGACGGGGCGCCTGCGCGCGCACCAGCAGGGCGAAGAAGACGAATAGAGAAGCGCGCCTCGCGCTTCAGCGCGGGAGCCAATGGACGACGATCTGTGCCCGCGAAGGCGCGTCCGCCGTCGGGAGCCGAAGGCCGCCCAGCAGAGCACCGAAGCACGCGCCCTCGAGGTCGCCGTGACTCGCCGCGACGCGACCGTCGGCACCGACGACGACCCCGATCGTCGCACGATCGTGGCGGCCGAGGCAGGCACCGAGCGCGCCACGCGATCGTGCGAGCGCGCGCCGCGCGCCCGTCACGTCGAGCGGCCCCGAGAGCACCGTCAGGCCGACGACCAGCCCACCGTGCAGCGGCGGGCACGGGCCCTCGATGATGCAGAGCCCGCGACCGTGCCGCGTGCCGCGCGGGACGAGCGAGCGCTCGACCCTGGCGCCCACGCTCCCGAGCACGGGGACGTGATCGCCCAGCGTGCCGGCGCGGTCGCCCGCCGGGCCACTTCCGCGGCCGGTGCCCACCATGTCGAGACCGCGCTCGCCGGGCGCCACGCGCGAGCCGCGCGTGTGCAGACCGAGCGCCGTCGCATCGTGGCTCCCGCGGGGCGGGTCGACGGCGACGACGCCGATGCGTGGGCCTGGGAGCGCGCGTAGCACCTCGCCGAGCCCTCCCGCGAGCGCACGGGCGCGCTCCTGCGCCGTCAGCTGCTCCTGGAGATCTTCTCCACGCGCGTGCACGGCGGCCGCGTGCTCCTCGCTCCGGTCGCCGGCTCGCCCGCGTGGGGTCTCGTCGGGCGCTCCCCGCGGCGCCTCGAGAGGCAGTCCGTCGCGAGCGCGACCCATCGCTGCATCGGCGGGCGGCGCCGGGCTCGCCGCGGGCGCCTGCGCGAGCTCGAGCGTGAACGCGATCGGTCGGCTCGGCCCGTGCGCCGGCCCCGGCCGCGACACGAGCGTGAGCACGCGCGCCGCTGCCGAGCCCACGAGCGCGTGGAGCGTCAGCGAGAGCACGAAGGGCCACGCACGGCGCACCGACGTCGGACACCGAGCGCGCGTGGCGGTTCCCGCGCCGCCGACCCTCGGATCGTGCGGCGTCGTCAGCTCTCCGGCGCGTCGATCGTGTAGAGCGTCACCGGCTCGTCCTTGCCGCGGATCTTCGCGGCGGGATCGACCACGCGGAGCGCCGGGAAGCGATCGCGGTGCTCGAGCGCGTCGATCACCGCGCCCGTGGCCAGCACGTGCACGTGGTACTGCTTGGTGAGCCCCTCGACGCGCGAGGCGCAGTTGACCGCATCGCCGATCACGGTCGACTCGATCTTCGACGAGAAGCCGACCGTGCCCATGATGACGGTGCCGCGGTGCAGGCCGATGCCGATCTCGAAGGCCTTCTCGCCGCGCGCCACGCGCCGCGCGTTGAGCCCCTCGAGACGCTCGCGCATCGCCGTGGCGGCGCGCAGCGCGCCATCGGTGTGCTCCTCGTCGAAGAGCGCCATGATGGCGTCGCCGATGTACTTGTCGATGAAGCCGCCGTTCTCGTCGATCACGGCGCCCATCTCGGGAAGGTACTCGTTGAGCAGGTTGTACATCTGCTCGGGCGTGCTGCTCTCGCTCAGCGTCGTGTAGCCCCGGATGTCCGAGAACAGGATCGTGATCGTGTGCTCGGCGAAGACGCCGACCTGGATGTTCTCGATCCCCTCCGGCGCCACCACCTGCAGGAACTTCCGCGGTACGAAGCGCTCGAACGAGGCCAGCGTCCCACGCAGGCGCGCGAAGCTCTTCTCGAGCGCGGCGGCCATGCGGTTCACGGCGCCGCTGAGCGCGCCGATCTCGTTGGTGGCCCGCGCCTCCGAGCGGTGCGCGAGGTCGCCCGAGGCCATGCGCGAGACGCTCTTCTCGAGGGCCCGGACGGGCGCGGTCAACAGACGCGCGGCGAGCCACGCGATCGCGAAGCCGAGCACGAGGCAGACGATCCCCGCCGTCATCGCCTCGCGGAGGATCTGGGTACGAGCGCGCGCGACGCGGCGCAGCGACATGCCGATGCGCAGCACGCCCACGCGATGGCCGCCGAGGTTGACCGCCGCCGCCGCCTCGACGATCGGCGCGCCCGCGTGAGCGCGCACGCCGTCGGCGAGCGTCACGTCGCGAAGAAGGAACGTCTCGCGCAGCACGGGCTCGCTTCCGGCGGCGAGCGCGGCGTCGGTGACGTCGGCCGGCACCAGATCGGGGACGTAGCTCCCGATCACGTCGTCCGGCCCGGCCGCCACGATGCGATCGTCGCGGCGCGAGTCGCTGACGACGAAGTAGACGAAGTCGGGGTTGCGCTCCATCGCCGCGCGGATCTGGTACCGGATCTGGTTCCAGTTCTCGTCGGTGAGCTCGTTGCCCCACGCATCGGCCATCGCGGTCACGAGCGTGGTGGCCTGGGTCTCGATCTCGCGGCGCACCGAGCGTGTCTGCGCGAGCACCCAGAGCGCGATCGTGACCGCGAGGACCGCCGAGATGATGCCGATCACGACGAGCAGAAGCTGCGCGAAGATCGGGAAGCGCACGCGACCACGCTCTTGGGCCCCGAGCAGCGACGAGACGCGATCGTTCATGGCGCACCACCCCCGGCGTCCGGCTCGCTCGCGGGCTCGACGACGAGCTCGTTCACGAAGGTGAGCCAGTCGTGGTCGGTGAGGTGCGTCCCCACATCGGCGGAGAACGCGAGCGCGATGGGCCCGCCGAGCCGCGACGGAATCGGATCGGCGCCCGGGCCGTAGCGGAGGGCGAGGATCACGTCGCCCTCGAGCACGTCGCTCGCGGCGATCCGCGTCGGGCGCTCTTCGCCGCGGGTGATCAACGCGCGGCTCATCACGCGCACGTGATCGCCGGGCGCCAGCGCGATCCCCGCGCTCGCGAGCACGTCGCGCACGCGTACGCCCTCGAGATCGACGGGCTCGCTGGGCCAGCCGGTGCGGTAGCCCACGACCGCCGAGAGCGACGCGGTGGGGAGCGCGGCGAGGTCGCTCGGCGCGAGCTCGCGGGTGCCGACACGCAGCACCGGCGGCGCGGTGCCGACGAGCAGATGCGTGACGTAGAAGACCCAAGAGCTCGACGTGTAGCGCTGCGCGAGCTCCGGCGAGTCGGCGAACGGAAACACGGAGTAGAGCGGCCCGCCGTGGTCGCGGCCGAGCGGCGCGCCGTTGGCGTCCATCGCGAGCAAGATGGGAAAGAGCCGGACGTCGTCCATCGACACGGTCGCACGGAAGCCGTCCGAGGCCACGATCGTGACGTCGGGCGCGCTCTCGCCGCCGGCGGTGCGCCGGACGAGGTCGAGGATGCGGACGCCCGAGAAGCGGACCACGTCGTCGTGCGCTGCCTCGTCCGGCTCGGTCGTCGCGATCTCGGTGCGCGGGAGCGCGGCGAGGTCCCGGAAGGGCACGGACTCGCTGACGCCGGTGGGCCCGACGAGCTCGAGCGTCCAGTGCGCGCGCTCGTCGTCGTCGACGTGGGCGGCCCGCGCCTCGCGATCGCGGGCGTGGGCGCGGTCGAGCTCGGCCTGCATCCAGGCAGGATCGGCACGCGTGCTGCACCCCAGCGCGAGCGCCACGAGCGCGACGGAGGTGGCGCGGCGAGAGGCCATGGGCGCGCGATGATGCCACAGGGTCCCCGCAGCAGGATCACGGGGCGGGCGCAGCGGGTCGGTGGTCCGCCGCGGCCGATCCACGGGGACGGGAACGAGCGCTCCGCTTCGGCTGCTTCGCCGGGCCAGGGACGCCTCGCCGTCGTGCCAGGCGGCAGGAGCTCCGCTATGATCTCGAGGGTGGACGACGCGGAGGCGGCGCGGGCGCAGCGTGCGAACGAACGACGTGCGCGTGGCATGACGTTCGAGGTCGTCGCGCTCGGCACACCGGCGCCACCGCTTCACTCTGGCGAGAGCCCGGAGGAGCGGTGGGCCGCGATGGCTCGGCTGTGTCTTCGAGCGTGGCTCGCCACCGGGCGGCCCCTTCCGAGCACGCGTCGTGCGGACGTGCCGGGGGAGCGATTCTGGGTCGACGATGGCGGCGTTCGACGCGCTCTCTGACGATTTTCGCGACCTCCTCGTCGCATTCGTCGATGCCGGGGTCGAGCTCGCGGTGGTCGGTGGTTGGGCCATGGCCGTGCACGGGCGCCCTCGCGCCACCGAGGATCTCGATCTGGTCGTGCGCGCAAGCCCCGAGAACGCCGTGCGCGTCCATCGAGCGCTGCTCACCTTCGGAGCGCCGCTGGCGGCGCACGGTGTCTCGCCCGACCACTTCGCCACCCCTGGTCGGGCGTACCGCTTCGGCGTGAAGCCGAATCTCATCGAGGTGCTCACCAAGATCACCGGCGTGGATTTCGACGACGTCGTCCGCGACGCGCGCCACGTCGAAATCGACGGACGGCGCGTGCCGATCATCGGCCGAGCCGCGCTGCTCGCCAACAAGCGCGCGGCCGCGCGCCCGAAAGATCTCGACGACGTCGATTGGCTCGAGCGCAACCCGGAGTGATCGAGGCACGGTGCCCGCTACGGACGGTGGCGCCCCTGCGGGCCGAGCTCAGTCCTCGGGGGCCGATACGCGGCCCCGACAGGTTTCCTGTCAGCCTCTCAGGTCGCGCCGCGGAGCTTGGCGAGGAATTGCTGGGCGAGCGAGAGCGCTTCGGCGTCGCTCGCGGGCGCATCGTCGTCGCGCTCGTACTTCTCGACGTGGTCTTCGGGCAGGCCCTCGAGGAAGCGCGACGGCGTCGTGGGCTTCTCGGAGCCACGCAGCTCCTTGCGGAGGAACCGGCTCACGTAGAGGCGCTCGCGCGCGCGCGTGACGCCCACGTAGAAGAGGCGTCGCTCTTCTTCGACGTCGGTCGGGGCCGCCTCGCTCGCCTTCGGATCGATCGTGCGCAGGTGCGGAAGCGTCCCCTCGTTGATGCCGATGAGGAACACG
Source organism: Sandaracinaceae bacterium (assembly GCA_044223665.1). Lineage (GTDB taxonomy): Bacteria > Myxococcota_A > Polyangia > Polyangiales > Sandaracinaceae > JBBSAT01. The sequence continues at coordinate 69,530 of JBGALT010000016.1, forward strand.
ACCGGCCACTCGAGCCCCTTGCTCGAGTGGAGGGACGAGAGCGTGACCTCGTCGCCCGGCTCGGCCGAGCCTTCCTCGTCGCGACGGATCGTCAGGCGCGAGAGGAACGTGGCGAGCGATGGCTTGGTCGCGGGCTGCCCGCTCGCGTCGGTCGTCGGCGTGTTCTCGTAGCGCTCGAGCGAGCGGAGCAGGAACTCGACGTTCTCCCAGCGCACACGCTTGGGCGCCTCGCCTTCCTTGGGCGGCGGCGCGTCCTCGCCCTTGCCGTCCTGGAGCTCGGCGCGCAGCCCCACGTCCTCGAAGAGCTGACGCGCCACGAGGAGCAGCGGCGCCGTGCCGATCGAGGCCCGCGCACGCTCGAGCGCCTCGGACAAGCGGCGGGCCCCGTCGCGCGCGGCGTCCGGGACGTCGTCGATCATGCCCGCGTGATGCGGCATCGCGTCCAGCGCCGCGTAGGCGAACGTGTGCCGTCTGGCCTTGGACCAGCGCTCGAGGCGCTCGACGGTGGCGTCGCCGATGCCGCGCGAGGGGTAGTTGAGGATGCGGCGCAGCGAGAGCTCGTCGCGCGGGTTCGCCACGACACGGAGGTAGGCGAGCGCGTCCTTCACTTCCTTCTTCTCGAAGAACTGCGTGCCGCCGACGACGCGGTAGGGGATCCCCTCGACACGCAGCTCCTCCTCGATCGCGCGTGCCTGGAGGTTCGAGCGATAGAGCACGGCCACGTCGCCAGCGCGCATCGACTCCGCACGAAGGCCGCGGATCTCCTTGGCGACGAACTTCGCCTCCTGCTCCTGCGTGCCCAGCGTGCAGAGGCGCACGCGATCGCCGCCGAGCTTGTGCGCGCGCAGCGTCTTGCCGTGGCGCTTGCCGCTCGCGCGCGTGATGGCCGCGTTGGCGACCTCGAGGATGGGCTGGCGGCTGCGGTAGTTCGTCTCGAGCTTGACGACGCGCGTGCCGGCGAACGTGGTCTCGAAGTCGAGGATGTTGCCCACGTCGGCGCCGCGCCAGCCGTAGATGGACTGATCGTCGTCACCGACGACGCACACGTTCTTCGTCGACGCGGCGTGGATCGGCTCGCCCACTCCGGTCCCTCCCGTCCGCGCGCTCTGCGCGCTACCGTCCGGGCCCTCCGGGGCGAGCACTCTTTGCCGAGCGCCCGGCGAGCTGGGGGCGAGCAGCTTCACGATCTCGAGCTGGATCGCGTTCGTGTCCTGGAACTCGTCGACCATCAGGTAGCGGAAGCGCGAGACCCACTTGTGGCGCAGCTCCGCGTTCGTCCTCAGCGTGCGAGCGGGGACGAGCACCAGATCGTCGAAGTCGAACGCGCGCATCGAGCGGAGGGCCGCCTCGTAGTGCGGGTAGGTCTCGAGCGCGATGACGTCGTACTCGAACGTGCTGTTCGCCTTCACCTCGCCGGGCGCCCAGCCCTTGTTCTTCCACAGCGAGATGCGCGCGTGGACGGCGTAGAGATCGAGCTTGCGGTCCCCGAGGCCTTCGCGCTTGACGATCTCCTTCACGAGACCGACGCAGTCGGCCTGGTCGAAGATCGAGAAGCGCGTGCGCCCGCGCTCGTCGCCGAGGATGACGGCCGCCTCTTCCTGCAGGAAGCGCACGCCGAGCCCGTGGAACGTGGAGAGCCAGAGGCTCGCGGCGCGCTCGCTCCCGACGAGCGGCACCATGCGCTCCGCCATCTCCTCGGCCGCCTTGTTCGTGAAGCTCACGGCGCAGATCGTCTCGGGGCGCACGCCGAGCTCGCGCACGAGGTAGGCGATGCGATGCGTGATCACGCGCGTCTTGCCCGAGCCGGCGCCGGCCAGGACGAGTAGGGGGCCGTCGGTGGTGACGACCGCCTCGCGCTGCGCGTCGTTCAGGCCACGCAGCAGGTCGCCGACCTCGACGCCTCGCGGCGGCGCGCTGCTGCGGCCTCTCGATCCTCGCGCGGACCCTTTCGCTCCCGACTTCGTGGCCCGCATGGGACCGCGCATCCTACGGATGCGCGATCGCGCATCAAGCGAAACTTGGCTCGACGGGCTCACCGGCGAGCTCGGCGCTCGTCTTCCACAGTGTTTCCTGCAGCGCGACGTCGTGGCTCGCCGCCGAGGACGGCCGCTCCCGCGATCGCTCGTCGAAGTACTTGCCCGTGACGCCCTCGACCTCGCTCGAGGTGGCGAGGAACACGCTCGTGCGCGCTCCCTTCTCCGGGGTCCACAGGAAGGGCGCGACGAGCTTGACGCCGAAGCCCATCCAGCCGCCGTTGTTGTGGCCGAAGCCGCTCGCGATGACCCCCGGGTGCAGGCAGTTCGCCGTCACGTGGTGGCCGCGCAGCCGCCGCGCGAGCGCGTACGTGAAGAGAACGTTCATCAGCTTCGTACGCGAGTACACGCCCAGGCCCACGTAGGATGCGCGCTCGGTCTGCAGATCGGAGAAGTCGATCACGCCGCGCGCGTGCACGACCGAGGCCACGTTCACGATGCGTGCGGTGCGCGCTGGCGACGTGCTCTCTACGAGCGTGGACAAGAGCCGGCGGGTGAGCACGAAAGGGCCGAGGTGGTTGGCCTGGAACGTGGTCTCGAAGCCGTCCTTGGTGATCGAGCGCTCCATGTGCACGGCGCCCGCGTTGTTCACCAGCACGTGGATCGACGTGAAGCGCTCGACGAGCTCGCTCGCGGCCTCCCGCACGGAGGCGAGCGAACAGAAGTCGCAGCGGACGGCGTCGATCGCGCTTCCCTTCGCGTCGGCCCTCAGCTCCCGCACCGTCTCGTCGATCTTCTTCGCGTCGCGACCGACCACGACGACGTCGGCGCCCTTCCGGACGAGGGCCCGCGCCGTCTCCTTGCCCACGCCGGCCGTCGCGCCGGTCACGATCACCCGCCGTCCCTGCATCGGCGCGCGATGTAGCATGGCGGCGCGCGCGCGCGCCCTTCAGCTCGCGCTCAGGACCTTGTCGATCACCTGGCGGATCACCGACTCGGGCTGGGCGCCCGAGAAGGCGAGCTTCTCGCCGATGACGAAGAAGGGAACGCCCGTGACACCGCGGTGGTGCCAGATGCGCGCCTCTTCGCGCGTCAGCGCGAGCTCCTTCTCGTCGGTCACGAACGAGCGCACGCGATCCCCGTCGAGGCCGTGCTTCTCGCCGATCGCGACGAGCACCTCGGGGTCGGCGATGTCCTTCGCGTCCTGGAAGTACGCCTCGAAGAGCGCCCGCTCTAGCGCATGCTCCTTGCCGTGCTCGCGTCCGAGGCGCGCCAGCGTGTGCGCGGGCATGGTCGGGTAGGCCATCGACTGCTTGGAGAGATCGAGCGCGAGCCCGCTCTCGGCGGCCGCCTCGTGCACGCGCGCCCACATCTTCTCGGGGGCGACGCCGTACTTCTTCTCCAGCATCTTCGGCACGTTCGTGCCCTGCCGTGGGGTGCCCGGCATCAGCTCGAAGGGATGGTGGAAGAGCTGCACCTCGAGGCCCGGGCGCTCCGCGCGCAGCCGTCCGAGCACCCGCTCGAGGCGGACCGAGCCCACGTAGCACCACGGACAGACGACGTCGGTGACCAGATCGATCGCGAGCATGCCCGGTCGCTATAGAGCAGAACCGGGCGCGTGTCAGCGCTTGCCGGCGTTGAAGGCGGCGGCTGCGCGCACGAGATCTTTCAGCGCCTTCTCGTTCGTCTTCTCGCCCTCGCGGAAGTCGATCGCGCGCCGCGTGCCGCCGCCCAGGCTCGAGTTGAACAGGCCCGCGGGGTCGGGGAGCGCGGCGCCGTGGGCGAACGTGGTCTTCAAGGTCGCCTTGTAGACCTCGCCGGTGCAGAGGATCCCGTCCTTGGACCAGACGGGGATCCCCCACTTCCACTCCTCGACGACGCCGGGCACCGCCGCGTGGATCAGCGCGCGCAGGCGGGCGAGCATCTCGCCGCGCCAGTCACCGAGATCGGCGATGCGCGCGTCGATGAGGCCGGAGGCGGCCTCCGCGGGCGCCGAGACCTTCTTCGTGGGCGCGCGCGGCGCGGGCCTCTTCTTCGTGGTCGTCTTCGGCTTCGGCGTCTTCTTGGCGCGAGCGGTGCGGGTCGTGGCCATGGCGCGGGAGCGTAGAGCCCTTCGCGCCGGCTCGCATCGACGAATGCACTCGGTAGGATGGGGCATGACGACTCGCTTCGAGCTCGGCCTCGATACCTTCGGTGACGTGCCTTCCCTTCCGGGCGGCGGGCGCGCGGGCCACGCGCAGACCCTGCGCGACGTGGTCGAGCAGGCCGTGCTCGCCGACCGGCTCGGCCTCGACTTCATCGGCCTCGGCGAGCACCACCGCGCGGACTTCGCGATCTCGGCCCCCGAGGTCGTGCTCGCCGCGATCGCCTCGCGCACCCGGCACATCAAGCTCGGCAGCGCCGTCACGATCCTGAGCACCGACGATCCGATCCGTGTCTTCCAGCGCTTCAGCACGCTGCACGCGATCTCGAACGGGCGCGCGGAGGTGATCCTCGGGCGCGGGTCGTTCACCGAGTCGTTCCCGCTCTTCGGCCACTCGCTGCGCGACTACGAGCGCCTCTTCGAGGAGAAGATCGATCTCTACGCCGCCGTACGCGCACAGAGCCCCGTGAAGTGGGAGGGCTCGCATCGCGCGCCGCTCGAGGTGGCGGCGATCTACCCGCCCGTCGAAGAAGGTCTCTTGCCCACCTGGGTCGGTGTGGGCGGCACGCCGGAGTCGGTGGTGCGCGCCGCGCACTACGGCTTCCGCCTGATGCTCGCGATCATCGGCGGCGATCCCGCGCGGTTTGCACCCTTCGTCGAGCTCTTCGAGCGCGCGAACGAGAAGCTCGGCAAGCCCGCCGCCCCCATCGGCGTGCACGCACCCGGCTTCGTCGCCGACACGGACGAGGAGGCCCGCGAGCGCCTGTGGCCGCACTTCCTCGATCAGCGCACGCGCATCGGCGGCGAGCGCGGCTGGCCTCCGCCGACGCGCGCACAGTACGAGGCCGAGTGCGGGCCGCGCGGCGCGCTCTTCGTCGGCTCGCCCGAGACCGTCGCGAGCAAGATCGTGAAGACGAGCAAGCTGCTGCGCCTGTCGCGCTTCGATCTGAAGTACGCGAACGGCGCGATGACCCACGAAGAGCTGATGAAGACGATCGCGCTGATCGGCGAGAAGGTCGCCCCGATCGTGCGCGCGGAGATGGCCGCGGGAGCGGCCTCTACGGCGTGACGATCGCCTTGCCCATCACCTCGCGCCGCATCATGGCGCGCAGCGCGTCTCTCGCGTCCTCGAGCGCGTAGCGACGGTAGATCGGCGGTGCGATCTCACCTCGGGCATGGCGCGCTGCGAGATCGGCCTCGAGCGCGCGCTCGGCCTCCCGCTCGCGCATCGCGAACACGCCCCACTGCACGCCGACCACGTCGATCTCCTTCAGGAGCGCGAGGTTCAGCGGCAGCTTCGGGATCGTCCCGCTCGCGAAGCCGATCACGAGGAAGCGCCCGCGCGGCGCGAGCGCGCGCAGGGCCGGCTCGGCGAGCTCACCGCCCACCGGATCGAGCACGACGTCGATCCGACCGAGCGACTTGAAGACCGTCTTCGGATCGCCCGCGTGCGGATCGATCGCGCGATCGGCGCCCTGTGCGAGGCAGAACGCGCGCTTCTCGTCGGTCGAGGCCGCCGCGATCACCCGCGCGCCCATCGCCTTGCCGAGCTGTACGGCCGCGATGCCCACGCCGCCGGCCGCACCGAGCACGAGCAGGGTCTCGCCGCGCGCGAGGCGCCCCCGATCGGCGAGCGCGTGCTGGGCGGTCGCGTAGGTGAGGAGCAGGCCGCCGGCCGCATCGAAGGGCATCGCGTCGGGGATGCGCGTGCACTGCGCGGGCGCGAGCGCGACCTTCTCGGCGAAGCCGCCGATGCCGGTGAACGCCATCACGCGATCGCCCACGGCCAGCTCGGAGACGCCCGGCCCCACCTCGCTCACGACGCCGGCGACCTCGCCGCCCGGCGTGAACGGGAGCGGCGGCTTCATCTGATAGAGGCCCTGCACGATCAAGACGTCCGGGAAGTTCACGCCGGCGGCTCTCACGTCGACGACGACCTGGCCGGCGCCCGCGCGCGGCGGGTCGACCTCGCGCACTTCGAGGTCGTCGATCGAGCCGAGCGCGGAGCAGACGAGGGCACGCATGCGCGAGCGAGCGATTGTGATGCGGCTCCGACCGAATCACCCGCTCATTTTTCCCCGCTTCCTTCTCCGCACGCGATGGCGGGCGCCGTAGGCCCGCGAACGCGAACAATCCCGCGCCTCGATGCTGCGGCGCCTCACGCCGCCACCGTGGATCACTTGGCGCGCGTGCCCAGGTCGAAGGCATGAGAGCACCAGCTACATCGTCGACTCGACGGCTGCTCCTACAACTGCACCGATCCGGTCTGCGGAGATCTGCCTGCGGTTTGCGCGGCGAACGGAGGCACGTGGGGCACGCGCTGACGCGGCAGAGCGACGCCGTCAGGCGTAGATCGCGAGGAGCGCGATCGGCAAGAGAGCCCAGCGCAGCGCCGGCAGCCAGCGCGCGGTCGCGCGCGCCTCGATCATCGGGCCGAGCGCGAGCACGGCGGCGACGAGCCAGAGCGTGAGCGGAAGCGTGGCCAGCGCGCCGTCGCGCTCGGCGTGCGCGTTGGCCAATCCGGCGAGGGCGCTGGCGGTCGCCAGCACGAGCAGGAGGCGGTTCTTCTCGGGCTTGGTCGTCGCGCGCCGGAGCTTCGCGCGTCCGCGCGCCTCGGGGATCGTGACGAGCCCGTCGGGTGTCCACTCCGGCGGCGCCACGAAGGCGTAGAGGCCGCCGCGCCGCGCGTTCTCGAGGATCTTCCGCCAGCCGGCGAGGTTCGCCTCGAGCACGTCGAAGCGGCCGAGCGGCACCACGGTGCCGAACGTCGGCGGGAGCTTCTCTTCGGCGAACGATCCGTAGAGCCGATCCCAGATCGAGAGCGTGCCAGCGTAGTTCCGGTCGATGTACTCGGGATCGATGGCGTGGTGCACGCGGTGCTGCGCCGGCGTGTTGAAGACCGCCTCGAACCAGCGCGGCATGCGCTCGATGAGCCGCGTGTGGATCCAGAACTGGAACATCGCGCTCGTGACGATGCACGCGAGGAGCATCTCCACCGGAAAGCCGATCACCGCGAGCGGCCAGTAGAACGGTGCCCCGAAGACCTCCTGGAGCGCGCTCTGGCGCAGGGCCGTCGTGAGGTTGAACTCCTCGCTCTGGTGGTGGACGGCGTGCGCGGCCCAGAGGAACGAGATGCGGTGGCTGAGGCGGTGGAACCAGTAGTACTGGTGGTCCATCCACAAGAAGCAGAGCGGCCAGGCCCAGAGCGTGCTCGTCGTGATGGGCACGATCGCGAGCGAGGAGCCGATCAGCGCATAGGCGCCGAAGACGAGCACGCGGAAGGGCACCGAGAGCGCCTGCTGCAGCGCGCCGCAGCCGATGCTCGTGATCGTGTCCGGCGTGTGGTGGAGCGAGAGGCCACGCCGCTTGGCGACGGCGAGCTCGAGGAAGATCCCACCGAGGAAGTAGGGCCCGGCGAACGCCGAGACGATCAGCGCTTCGGTGAGCATCGGCGAGACCGATGGTAGAGTCGGTCGATGCGCGTTGTCGCGTCGATCGCGCTCGTCCTCGCCGGCTGCGGCGCGAGCCCACCTGCGCCCACCTCGACCTCGCAGAACACCGCCGCGCGAGAGAGCGGGAGCGAGCACGGCGAGAGCGACTACTGCGCTTCCTCCAGCGGCGGCTGTGTGCCGTGCGATCAGGCGGCGCCCGGCGCCGAGCGGTGCGCGGTCGTCTTCGGCGCGCTCGGCTCCGAGCGCCCGACGCCCGCCCCGAGCCCGCCCGCGGCCGAGATGGCACCTCTGCCGGCGGCGCGGCGCGATGCGGTCGTCACGGCCAACCTCCCGGCGCTCGCCGCGCCCCAGGCAGCCTTTGGGCGTCTGCTCGCGATGTCGCTCGTGCCGGATCCGAGCACGCACCCGCCCGACTCGGGCCTCACCCAGCTCACCCAGCGCATCCGGCAGAGCGCGGACGCCGTGCAGGAGGTGCGAGCCGGGTGCGACGCGGCCATTCGCGCCGATCCTTCGCTCGCCGTCGCGTGCGGAACGCTGCTCTCCGACGCGCTCGATCTGCTCGCCAGTCGGATCGCCACCCTCCGCTTCCCGATGCCGCGAGAGCTCGACCCCGCGACCGTCGAGACCGACCCCGCGGCGCAGGCGGAGCTGCAGCGCCGCTTCGACGAAGGCCTCGCCTCCGTCGTGTCTCGCCAAGCGCACGACGTCTTCTGCTCGGCCGCCGCCGGCTACCAGAGCGTGATCGCGCGCGATCCGACCGCGACGCGCGCGACGCAGCAGCTCGCCCTCTACGGCGGCGCCTTCCTCGCGAGCTGCCCCTGACCGCGACGCTCAGCCGACCGAGCGGAGCGCCTCG
>JBGALT010000220.1:0-11389 GCA_044223665.1 Sandaracinaceae bacterium
CTCGTCGCGGCGCGGCGTTCCATTCAAGAGAGCGCGCACGATCCGCCCGTTCATGTGAGACGTGGTAAGTGCGCGGCGATGGCGATCGTCCTCGTCAGCCCCGACGGCATGCTCGGTCATGCGTTCGCGCTCGCGCTGAGCGGGCAGGGCGAGCCGGTGCGCGCGGTGTCGTATCCGGAGATCGATCTCCGCGACGAGGGCAGCATCGCCCGCTCGCTGGCCATTCGCCCCCGCCTGGTGATCAACTGTGCTGCCTTCACGGACGTCGACGCCGCCGAGACGCACGAGATCGAGGCCGACGAGGTGAACGGCCACGGCGTCGGTCGCCTCGCACGGGCCTGCGCCGCCGCGGGCGCCAAGCTCGTCCACTTCGGAACCGACTACGTGTTCTCGGGCCAGGCCCGAGCGCCCTACGCCGTGGACGCGCCCATCGCGCCGCGCACGGCCTACGGGCGCAGCAAGGCGCTCGGCGAGGCCATGCTCCGTGGCGCGGGCGCCGAGCACCTCTACGTGCGCACGAGCTGGCTCTATGCGCCCTGGGGAAAGAACTTCGTCCGCACGATCGCCAAGGCCGCCGACGCGCGCCCGGAGCTGAAGGTCGTCGACGATCAGCGCGGCCGGCCGACGAGCGCGGAGGGCCTCGTGAAGACCACGCTCGCGCTGCTCGAGGCGGGGGCCTCCGGCACGTTCCACGCGACCGACGAAGGCGAGTGCACGTGGTTCGAGCTGGCGAGCTTCGTGGTGAGCGAGCGCGGCGCGAAGGCGCGCGTCCTGCCGTGCACGAGCGCGGAGTACCCGTCGAAGACGCCGCGCCCACACTACAGCGTGCTCGATCTCTCGCGCACCCACGCGCTCGTCGGCGTCGGCACCGCGTGGCGCGACGCCGTGCGCGACGTGCTCGCGCGGCTCGCGCCGCTCGGTTGAAGCGAGGTCGAGCCCGCGCGCGGGAATCAGGACTGCTTCGGCAAGCGCTCGCGCGGGATGTCGCGCAGGCGCGCATGCCCGCGATCGCGGGCCGAGAGGATGGGCTCGCGCGTCGGCCACGCGATCCCGAGATCGGGATCGTCCCAGGCCACGCCGAGCTCGCTCTCGGGGTGGTAGAGCGCCGTGCACTTGTAGGCGAACACGGCGTGCTCGCTGGTCACGCAGAAGCCGTGCGCGAAGCCGGGGGGCACCCAGAGCTGGCGGTGGTCGTCGGCGCGCAGCTCGACCGCCACGTGGCGACCGAAGGTCGGCGAGCCGTGCCGGACGTCGACCGCGACGTCGAGCACCGAGCCCTCGACGACGCTCACGAGCTTTCCCTGCGCGTGCGGCTCCTGCAGGTGCAGCCCTCGGAGCGTGCCGCGCGCGCTCCGCGAGAGGTTGTCCTGCACGAACGGACCGCCGATGCCCACCGCCGCGTAGCGCTCGCTCGCGAAGGTCTCGACGAACCAGCCGCGCGCGTCACCGAAGGTCTTCGGAACGACGACGACGACCTCCGGCAGCTCGGTCGGAAGGACCTGCATCGTCACTCGTGGCTCTCGCCGGCGAGGTCCTGCAGGTACTGCCCGTAGGCGGTCTTGGCGAGCGGATGGGCGAGCGCAGCCAGCTCGCCCCGCGAGATCCATCCCTTCCGGAACGCGACTTCTTCGGGGCAGGCGACCTGCAGGCCCTGGCGCGCCTGGATCGTGTGGATGAACGTCGAGGCCTGCAGCAGCGCCTCGGGCGTGCCGGTGTCGAGCCACGCGAAGCCGCGGCCGAGCTTCTCGAGGCGCAGCGCGCCGCGCTGGAGGTAGAGGCGGTTCAGGTCGGTGATCTCCAGCTCGCCGCGCGCGCTCGGGCGCAGCGAGCTCGCCAGCTCGACGACGTGCTCGTCGTAGAAGTAGAGGCCGGCGACCGCGTAGTTGGAGCGCGGCTTCTCGGGCTTCTCCTCGAGGCCGATCACGCGCCCCTGCGCATCGAACTCGGCCACGCCGTAGGCGCTCGGGCTCTTGACCCAGTAGCCGAACACGGTCGCGCCCGAGTCGCGGTGCGCGACCTCTTCGAGCAGAGCCTGCAGGCCGTGCCCGTAGAAGATGTTGTCGCCCAGCACGAGCGCGCAGGGCTTGCCGCCGATGAACTCGCGCCCGATGAGGAACGCCTGCGCCAGGCCGTCGGGCGAGGGCTGTACGGCGTACTGGATGCGCATGTTCCACTGCGCACCGTCGCCCAGCAGCGCCTTGAAGAGCACTTGCTCGTGCGGCGTGGTGATGACGAGCACCTCGCGGATCCCCGCCAGCATCAGCGTGGTCAGCGGGTAGTAGATCATGGGCTTGTCGTAGATGGCCATGAGCTGCTTGCTCACGGCCTTGGTGAGGGGATGCAGGCGCGTGCCGCTGCCGCCGGCGAGGATGATCCCCTTCTGGAAGGCTCTGGGCTCGACCGTCACGTTCCTTCTCCCGCGCCCACGGCGCGCGCGTCGCGCCCGCCGTAGTTCGCGTCGATCCACCGTTTGTACTCGCCGCTCTCGACGGCCTGCACCCAGCGCTGGTTCTCGAGGTACCAGCGCACGGTCTTCTCGAGGCCGGACTCGAACGTCTCGCGCGGCTGCCAGCCGCACTCGCGGCCGATGCGGCTCGCGTCGATCGCGTAGCGGGCGTCGTGCCCGGGCCGATCGGTGACGAAGGTGCGCAGCGCCAGCAGCTCGGCCTCGCTCTCGCCGGTCTCGCGCGCGACGATCCGGCAGAGGGCGTCGACCACGTCGATGTTGCGGCGCTCCTGGTTGCCGCCGACGTTGTAGGTCTCGCCGAGCGTGCCCCGCTCGATCACGGCCCAGATCGCCTCGACGTGATCGTCGACGTAGAGCCAGTCGCGCACGTTCTCGCCTTTGCCGTAGATGGGCAAGGGCTTGCGCGCGAGCAGGTTGCGGATGACGAGCGGGATCAGCTTCTCGGGGAACTGGCGAGGGCCGTAGTTGTTCGAGCAGTTGGTGAGCTTGATCGGCAGGCCGTAGGTGCGGCCCCACGCGCGCACGAGGTGGTCGCTCGCCGCCTTCGTGGCCGAGTAGGGGCTCGAGGGATCGTAGCGGGTCGTCTCGGTGAAGAGCCCGGTGGGGCCGAGCGAGCCGTAGACCTCGTCGGTGCTCACGTGGTGGAAGACGACGTCCGTGCGCCCCTTCCAGAGGCGCCGCGCGAGCTCGAGGAGCTGGAAGGTGCCCTCCACGTTGGTACGAACGAACTCGCCCGGACCGAGGATGCTGCGGTCGACGTGGCTCTCGGCCGCGAGGTGGACGATGGCGTCCGGCGGGTCCTGTTGCGCGAGGGCGGCGAGGGCGCCGGCATCGGCGATGTCGACGCGGGCGAGCCGGTAGCGCGGCCCCTCGGCGATTCCGTCGAGCGAGGCGAGGTTCGCCGCATAGGTGAGCTTGTCGACGTTGACGAAGCGATCGCCCGGGCGTCGCCCGAGCGAGCGATGGAGAAAGGCCGACCCGATGAAGCCGGCGCCGCCGGTGACCCAGACGATCATGGTGCTCACGCCCCGGCCGTCTGCCGAGAGGCGCCGGAAGCTGCCATGGCTGCCCGACTCTGGCCAGCGGGCCGGAAACACGGCGTGGGGACCGGGTACGTCCGCGTTCCACGACTCGCCAGAGACGTGACCGGGGGATCTACGGGACGTTCTGGATGTTCTGCTGGCTCGGTTGGCCGTTGATCTCCTGCCAGATCCAGAGCTCGTCGCCGGAAGCCGCGAGGACGCGGAGGGTGAAGCTTCCGTCCGTGCCGGCGTGGCCGATGACCCCGTCGTCGGTGTCGTTGTTGAGCAGGAAGACGTAGGCGGCAGGATCGGCGCGCCCGGTGACCGTCACGAGCCCCGAGGGGTCGGGGGAGGAGACGAGGGCGGTCGGCGGCGGGATGGGCAGCGTGGGCGCCGCACAGCCCGTCACGGCCACGCTGACCGCGAGCACCAGACCGCCGAGCAGAGCGCGCCACTTCGTCACGAGGGACCTCGCTTCCGAGCATAGCAACGCGGGCGCCGTCCCCGAAATCGCGGGTGCGCCCGTCCCTTCGCGCCAACCCCGTTGGCATACCTCTCTACTCGCGCGCGCGCGTGCGTGCGCGCGTGCGGAAAAAGAGCGCGCGTGATAGCGTCCGCGCCTTCTTTCGGGGCACCCGAGGCCCACGGAGCTGCATGTCCACCGCCCAGATCCTGCCCATCGCCATCGACGACGAGATGGTGAGCTCGTACCTGTCGTACTCCATGAGCGTCATCGTCGGGCGCGCCATCCCCGACGTGCGCGACGGCCTCAAGCCGGTCCACCGCCGGGTGCTGTTCACGATGCACGAGCAGGGCATCCGGGCGGGCACGGCGCACAAGAAGTCGGCCCGCGTCGTCGGCGACTGCCTCGGCAAGTATCACCCGCACGGCGACGCGTCCGTCTACGACGCGCTCGTCCGCCTCGCGCAGGAGTTCTCGCTCCGCTATCCGCTCATCGACGGGCAGGGGAACTTCGGCTCCGTCGACGGCGATCCGCCGGCGGCCATGCGCTACACGGAAGTGCGCATGTCCCGCATCACCGCGGACCTGCTGGCCGACATCGACAAGCAGACGGTCGACTTCGGCAACAACTACGACGACAGCGAGATCGAGCCGAAGGTCCTGCCGAGCCGCATCCCGAACCTGCTGGTCAACGGCAGCTCGGGCATCGCGGTCGGCATGGCGACGAACATCCCGCCGCACAACCTGCGCGAGATCATCGACGCCGCGATCCGCATCATCAAGAGCCCGCAGATCCGCGTGGACGAGCTCTTGCTCGACGAGGGCGAGTACCTCGGCGTGAAGGGCCCCGATCTCCCGACGGCCGGCATCATCTACGGCACGAGCGGCATCCGCAGCTACCTCACGACCGGCCGCGGCAAGGTCGTGATGCGCGGCCGCGCGAGCATCGAGCCGATCCATGGCAGCAAGAGCGACCGCGAGATGATCGTGGTCACCGAGATCCCGTACCAGGTCAACAAGGCCGACCTGCTCAAGAAGATCGCCGAGCTCGTCCGCGAGAAGAAGCTCGAGGGCATCAGCGACCTGCGCGACGAGTCGAGCCGCGAAGGGATGCGCATGGTCATCGAGCTGAAGCGCGACGCGCAGCCGCAGATCGTGCTCAACCACCTGTACTCGCTCACCGCGCTGCAGACGACGTTCGGCGTCATCAACCTCTCGATCGTCAACGGGCAGCCGCAGGTCCTCGATCTCAAGCAGACGCTGCAGCACTTCATCGCGCACCGCCGCGAGGTGGTGACGCGGCGCACGCGCTTCGAGCTCCGTCAGGCCGAGGCGCAGCGCGAGCTGATCGAAGGCCTCGGGATGGCGACGACCGAGGTCGACCTCGTCGTCTCCACGATCCGCAGCTCGCGCGACAGCGACGAGGCGCGCGAGCGCCTGATGAAGCTGCCGTTGAAGGGCCTGGAGGAGTTCGTGCGCCGCGCCGGCCGGCCGGAGAGCGAGATCGAGGCGGCGAAGGCCCGCAAGGAGTACTTCCTCAGCGAGCGGCAGGCGAAGGCGATCCTCGAGATGCGTCTGTCGCGCCTGACCGGCCTCGAGCGCGAGAAGCTCGCCGGCGAGTACGGCGAGCTCAGCGACTTCATCGCGCGCTGCAAGGCGATCCTCGCGAGCGAGAAGCTCCTCCTCGAGGTGATCGAGAGCGAGCTGCGCGAGGTGCGCGAGAAGTACGGCGACGATCGCAAGACCGAGATCACGCAGGTCGAGGGCGAGATCTCGATGGAGGATCTCGTCGCCAACGACGCGATGGCCGTCACCGTCACGCTCGGCGGCTACATCAAGCGCACGCCGCTCACCGAGTACCGCGCGCAGGGCCGCGGCGGGAAGGGCACGCGCGCCGCGGAGCTGAAGGAAGAGGACACGGTCACGTCGCTCTTCGTCGCGACGAACCACACCGACCTCTTCTTCCTCAGCGACCAGGGCCGCGTCTACACGAAGAAGGTCTACGAGATCCCGCAGGCGACGCGCGCGGCGCGCGGACGCCACGTGAACAACCTCCTCGGACTCTCCGAGACGGGCGAGCGCATCCAGACGATCGTCCCGGTCAAGGAGTACGACGAGAGCCACTACCTGCTCACGGTCACCAGGAACGGGACCGTGAAGCGCACCGCGATGACGGCCTACGCCAACATCCGGCAGAGCGGCATCATCGCCGTCCAGATCGAGGAAGGCGACTCCCTCCTCACCGCGAAGATCGTCCCGGAGAAGGCGGCCGTGCTCATCGGCACCGCGAAGGGCATGAGCATCCGCTTCGAGCTCGACGACGTGCGCGTGATGGGCCGCGACACGCGCGGCGTGCGCGGCATCGATCTCCGCGAGGGCGACCACGTCATCGGCATGGACATCCTCGACGGCGACGACCAGAAGGTGCTCGCCATCAGCGCCAACGGCTACGGCAAGCGCACGCCGATCGGCGAATGGCGCGTCCAGAACCGCGGCGGCCTCGGCATCATCGCGATGGAGACGAGCGAGCGGAACGGCCCGCTGGTCGCGCTCCGCGTGGTGCGCGAGGACGACCAGATCATGGTCATCACCAACGGCGGCCAGATCATCCGCACCTTCGTGAACGAGATCCGCGAGGCGGGCCGCAACACGCAGGGCGTGCGCATCATCCGCGTCGGCGCGGGCGAGCAGGTCGTCGACGTCGAGCCGGTGGCCGACAAGGACGACGGCGAGGAGCCGCAGCACCTGGTCCCGATCGTGGACTCGCTCGTGCCGCCGGACCCGGGCAAGCCGACCGACGAAGAGAGCTGAAGGCGGGACGGCGAGCTAGGATCGCTTCATGAAGCCGGCGGGGAGAGCGGATCGCTTCTTCGAGGAGATGCAGCGCGAGATCGGCGCGCTCCGCATCGTCCACAAGGAGAACGATGCGCTCTCCAAGCTCGTCGACCTGTTCCTGCGCGTCGTCACCTTCGGTCAGATGAGCACCTATCTGACGCAGTACACGACCGTGATGGGCCACACGATCTACGTGCCCACGGCGTGGGAAGGGCGCTCGGACACCGAGCGCTACGTGACGCTGCGCCACGAGGCCGTGCACTTCCGGCAGATGAAGCGCTACGGGATGATCGGCATGGGTCTGCTCTACGGGCTGCCGATCTTCCCGATCGGCCTGGCCTGGGGGCGCGCACGCATCGAGTGGGAGGCCTACGCCGAGACGCTGCGCGCGATCGCCGAGGTCGAGGGCGTCGATGCGGCGCGCCACCCCAAGCTGCGCGCGCACATCGTCAAGCAGTTCACCAGCGCGGCCTACGGCTGGATGTGGCCGTTCCCCAAGCAGGTCGAGGGATGGATCGACTCCGAGCTCGCGCGCATCGCGCTCGGTGCGGCCGAGGGCGGCAAGAAGGCTCCATGAGCGGCGTCGTCCTGGGCATCGACCTCGGCACCACGAACAGCGCCGTCGCCGTGGCCGAAGGCACGCGCGTGCAGGTGCTCGCCGATCCCGACGGCAATCGCCTCGTGCCCTCGGTCGTCTCGTTCCATCCGCAGGGCGACGTGCTGGTCGGCTACCCGGCCCGCGAGCGCCGCTTGCTCGACGCGAAGAACACCATCTACTCGATCAAGCGGCTCATCGGGCGTCCCTGGGGCTCGCCCGAGGTCGAGCGCGCCCGCGAGCGCTTCGCGTTCGAGCTGCGCGAGGGCCCCGGCCGCGGCGTGCTCGTCGCGGCCCGCGGCGAGACGTACACGCTGCCCGAGATCAGCGCGTTCGTGCTGCGCGAGATCCGACGCCTCGCCGAGCCGGCCGTCGGACAGGAGTGCACGCGGGCCGTCATCACCGTCCCGGCGAACTTCAACGAGCTGCAGCGCGCCGCGACGAAGGCGGCCGGCAAGGTCGCCGGCCTCGACGTGCTCCGCATCCTGAACGAGCCCACGGCGGCCGCGCTCGCCTACGGCTACGGCAAGGGCTCGCGCGAGCGCATCGCCGTCTACGACCTCGGCGGAGGCACGTTCGACATCACGATCCTCGAGCTCGCGGGCGACGTCTTCGAGGTGCTCGCCACCGCGGGCGACACGTTCCTCGGCGGCGACGACATCGATCTGCTGATCGCCGAGAAGATGGCCGACGCGTTCCTGGCGCATCACCGCTTCGATCCGAGGCAAGACCAGCAGGCGTTCGAGCGGCTGCGCGCGGCGGGGGAGTGGAGCAAGTGCCAGCTCTCCACCGATCAGGACGTCTCGCTGCGTGTGGAGGAGCTGGCCTACGGGCCGGGCGGCGTCTCGCTCGACCTGCAGTTCGGGCTCTCGCGGTCCGCGCTCGAGACCATGATCGCGCCGCTGGTCGGCCGGACGTTCGACGTCTGCGAGGAGGCCCTGCGCATCGCGCACCTCGCGCCGACACAGATCGACAACGTGATCCTCGTCGGTGGCTCGACGCGCACGCCGCTCGTGCGCCAGCGCGTGGCGGAGTTCTTCGGGCGCGAGCCGCTCTCGTCGATCGATCCCGATCTCGTGGTCGCGCAAGGCGCGGCGCTCCAGGGCTTCGCGCTGCGGGCCGGCCGTGCATCGCAGCCCCCGAGCCAGGCGCTGGGCAAGGTCGCGCTCAAGCCGGTGCCGCCGCCGGACCCGCGGCTGCTCGCGCGTCGCCAGGAAGTGAAGGAGGAGAACGCGCGGGCACGGCCTGCGCAGCCGGCCTTTGCTCCGCGCCCGCTGCCCCCCTCGCGGACGGGCCGTGGTGCGGCCGCGAGCGTGGCCGTCCCTCCGCCGAGCGCCCTCGGCGCCGCGCCTGCCGAAGCGGCGGTCAAGCCCCGGACGCCGACGGCCCCGGGTGTCCCTCCTCGGCGGTCGTCGTCGCGACGCGCCAGCAGGTGGTGGTGGGAACGCGCGCGCCGAGCGTGCCGCCGTCGGCGGCCGGCGCTGCTCCGGGACGTGCAGATCCCGGCGTCGCGGCCCTCGCTGTCGGGCAGCCGCCCGCCCGCGCCCGGAAGTGGGCGGCC
This sequence comes from Sandaracinaceae bacterium, assembly GCA_044223665.1. Classification (GTDB taxonomy): domain Bacteria; phylum Myxococcota_A; class Polyangia; order Polyangiales; family Sandaracinaceae; genus JBBSAT01. Next base: position 8,943 of record JBGALT010000220.1, read on the forward strand.
GCCGCCCTTGCCCGTGCCTTCGTCGCGCCCTGCGGCGTGGGCGGACGAAGACGTGGCGACCACGCCGGCGCTCGACGCCGAGCGTCGCGGCCCCCCGAGCGCGCCGCCGCCGTTGCCGGCGCCCCCCATGGCGGCCGCTGCTCCGGCGCCCGCTTGGAGCCCCGGCGCCTTCGACGAGGTCCCCGCGCTCCCGGCCGCGCCTGCCGCCTACGAGCCACCCTCGCAGCCCGTGCTGGAGCTGGCCGTGGCGCCGCGAACGGCTCCGCTCCTGCTCGACGTGACCCCGCAGACGCTCGGCGTCGAGACCGTCGGCGGATACTGCGAGCCCGTCATCAAGCGAAACGCCGCGATCCCGGTGGAGCAGACCCGCATCTTCTCGACCGCGAGCGACGGACAAGAGACCGTCCACGTGCGCATCGTCCAGGGCGAGTCGCGCCTGCGCGACGAGAACCAGGCGCTCGGCGAGATCTTGCTCGAGGGCCTGCGCCAGGCGCACCGCGGCGCCGTGAAGATCGGCGTGACGTTCGTGATGGACGCGAGCGGCACGCTCGGCGTGCGCGCGCGCGACCTCGAGACCGGTCGCGAGCAGATCGTGCGCATCCAGCTCGTCGGCGGCATCGGCGACGACGAGGTGCGCCGCATGCAGGAGCGGCATCAGAGGGCGTTGTGACGTCGCTGCGCCTCGCGCTCGCGGGCGGCGTCGTGGCCGCCGCCGTCTTCGCGGTGCCGGCCTCGGCGCAGGAGCGCACGAGCGAGGAGCACGAGGTGCGTCACGTCTACGACGAGACGCCCGAGTGGGAGAGCCCCGCCGACGCGGACGTGACGCTCGAGGCGCCCGCCGATCTCACGATCTGCCGCCAAGGCCGCATCGTCTCGGAGGGCGCGCTGATCTTCGCGCACATGGGCTGCTGGGGAACGGGCGCTCTCGCGGGACACGCCGTCCGGCGGCTGAGCGTCCCGCCGGGGTTGGCGTACATCGGTGTGCGCCGCGGGCTCGACCTCGAGTGGATCGGCTCCGGGGTGTCGCTCTACGACGGCTCGGTCCTCCGCGTGCGCGTCAGCGACAACCTGCCGGTTCGGATCGTCGGCTGGTCGCTGTTCGGACTCTCGCTGCTCACGGCCGTCGTGAGCAGCATCGGCGCCGTCGAGAACTGGTTCGGATCGAGCGACGTGGCCCCCCTCGTGGTCAGCGCGGTCGCCGGCGCGTTGGTGTTCGTCGGGTTGGGCCTCGCGTTCGTGAACGACGGCCTCGAGCTCAGCGTCGGCGGCCAGACGTCGCCTCCTCCGAGCTGAGCGACCGCCCGGCGAGGCGCGCCTCGGGTCGGCGCACCTTGACCCGAGCGGCGCCGAGCACGATAGATCCTGCATGTCGCTCTTCGGCACGCTCCCCGACGCCGTCTCGATCTACGAGGTCTCGCCGCGCGATGGCCTGCAGAACGAGGCCGTCACCGTACCGACCACGCGCAAGATCCGCCTGATCGAGGCGCTCGTGCGCGCCGGCCTCAAGCGCATCGAGGCCACGAGCTTCGTCTCGCCGAAGTGGGTGCCCCAGCTCGGCGACGCCGAGGAGGTCTGCTCGCTCCTGCCGCGCGATGCCGGCGTGACGTTCAGCGCGCTCTGTCCGAACGAGCGCGGGCTCGAGCGCGCGCGCGCCGCGAAGATCCAGGAGATCGGCGTCTTCATCAGCGCGAGCGAGACGCACAATCGCAAGAACGTGAACAAGACGACGGCCGCGACGCTCGACGTGTTCTCGCGCGTCATCGGCCCCGCGGTGAAGTCGGGCCTCCGCGTCCGCGGCTACGTCTCGACGCTCTGGGGCTGCCCGTACGAGGGCGAGATCGACCCGAAGGTGGGCCTCGCGATCGCGCGGCAGCTGCTCGAGCACGGCTGCTACCAGATCTCGATGGGCGACACGATCGGCGTCGGCACGCCGCGGCAGACGCGCGACATCCTCTCGCTCTTCCTGTCGGAGATCCCGTCCGAGAAGCTCGCCATGCACATGCACGACACGCGCGGCACCGCGCTCGCGAACGTGGTCGTGGGGCTCGAGATGGGCATCCGCACCTTCGACGCGGCGGTCGGCGGCCTCGGCGGCTGCCCGTACGCGCCCGGCGCGGCGGGCAACGTGGCGACGGAAGACCTCGTCTACATGCTCGACGGCATGGGCGTGAAGAGCGGCGTCGAGCTGGGCAAGCTCTGGGAGGCCGGGCAGGTCGCGAAGGCCATCGTCGGCCACGAGCTCTCGGGCAAGGTCCACAAGGCCGGCCTCCGCTCGCTCAGCCACTGAATGCCGGTCGCGAATCGTGACGATACGCGCAGGGAGGACGTACCCGTCCTCCCTCTGCCGCCCGAGTGAATCGGTCGGCCTCACCCTCCTGTCCGTCGCGACGCTGCATTCGCGAGTGATTCGTGGTGATCACGAATCACGATCGCTCATTTGGAACGGC
>JBGALT010000017.1:0-76745 GCA_044223665.1 Sandaracinaceae bacterium
CTCGGCGGAGAGTGACGTGCCGCAGCTCGAGGCGAGCAGGACGAGCGCGCCGAGACGAGCGCAGACCGCGAGGCCGGACGCGCGAGCGGTGAGCGGCGAAGGCGGCGAGGTCGCGATGCGGTGGACGCACGGGCGAGCGGGGCTCACCGCCCGCGTGCCTCGACGCCGCGCATGCTCGCCCTCGGCTCCTCTGCTCCGAGCGCACTCCTCCGCATCGCGTGACATCCGAGCGCCTCCCTCGTTCGATCCCGCCAGACGGCGTCCACGAGCACAACAGGACATAAGTCCTGTAGGCGAGTGCCTACCCGCAGCGGTACGTCAGGTGCGCGACGAGCTCGCGCATGTTGTCGAAGCCGGTCTTCGCGAGGATTCGCGTGACGCTTCCGCGATAGCTCGACTCGGTGATGCCCAGGCGCGCGGCGCCGCGGCGACGCGAGAGGCCCTCGAGCGCGAGCTGGATCAGCTCGACCTCTCGTTCGCTCAGGCCGCGGTTGCTCGCGAGGTCGAGCAGGCGCACGCCCGTGGACTCGGTGGGCGTGGGGCGCCGCGCCGCCCAGAGCTCGGCGAGCTGCGCCAGAACGGCGATCCCGCCGGGCTTGTCGGCGTAGAAGATCCCCGCGCTCATCGCGCGCGCGTACGCCGTCCCGTGCTCGAGGCCGCTGAAGATCACGATGGAGAGGCTCGGGCAGCGCGCGCGCAGCCGCAGCGCGAAGTCGAGCCCGTCTCCATCGAGCAGGCAGCGATCGACGATCCAGGCATCGAAGGGCTCGCTCGATCGCCGCTCGGCCTCGGCGAGCGTCCCGATGACGACGAGCTCGAGCTGATGCCCGAAGCGCCTACCGAGCGCGCGCAGGACCTCGGGGTGATCCTCCAACACGGCGACGCGCGGGCGTGCGGAGGCGGCTTCCAGGGCGGCCGGAAGACGGGGGTGGATACCGGAGGGCCGCGTGGCCGCGACGGGGAGACGGGGCGGTGCCATCGTCTCCTTCTCGTCGGGCCCGGGCGAGCGTTGCGTCGGCGCGGCGGCGAGCGTCGGGACGGCGGCGCTGCGGCGAGGCTCGCGCGGCTCGGGCCGCAGCGACTCGCGTTCCTGGGGGCGTCGGCGGGAGCTCATCGGACGCTACCTCCCGCCGCGCGCGCGAGCGCGGCGCGCGCGCAGGCGCGCGCGAGAGCCCGCTCATCGCCCCCGACGATGTCCACCTGCCGAGGTTGAGGGCTGGCGCCGGCCCCGGGGAGTGCAACAAAGGTGGCACCTGGGGTACGTGTGACGCAAGTCACGCGCGCCGAGCCGACGAGCACGCCGCGAGCGCCCGGCGGGGCGCAACGCGCTCGGCGGGAGTCAACGCTGGGATCGCGGCGCGTGCTCCCCGGTCGACGTTCCGCGCGCCGTCCCGTCGGCGCTGGCCACGTAGCGCTCGGCGCGATCGTCGTACGCGAAGAGCTGCTCGCCCGCTCCCGCGGTCGCGCCCTGCTCCCTCAGCGCCGCCTTCTTCGGCCGATAGCCGTCGGTGAGCGGGATCGCGCGGACGACGCGGACGATGCGTGGACGCTTGGCGGCGGGCAGACGCGAGACGACGTCCTCGCTCAGCGCGGCCCCGTCGAGCACGGCGTCTCGCGGGATCACGGTGGCGCAGAGCACGGGCCTGGCGCCGCCGCCGGGCGCGACGCCGTAGCAGACGGCCGTCCGCACGTTGCGGCACGTCTCGAGCGCGTCCTCCACCGCGAGCGTGGGGATCGGCCCCTGCTCGGTGCGCACCACGTCGGAGAGGCGATCGACGAGCCAGTAGTCGCCCTCTTCGTCGCGCCGCATCAGATCGCCCGTGACGAACCACGCGTCCCCCGGGTCGAAGACGCCGCGCAGGATCGACTTCTCGCTCTTGTCGCCCTCGTAGCCGTCGAAGCTCGACATCGTCGTCGAGGGATCCACGCGCGCCGCGAGCACGCCGGGCTCGCCGACGCCGCTCACCATGTGCTGGCCGCGCTCGTCCCGCCGGAAGTCTTCCTTCTCGAACGACCAGGCGAGGAGCGCGAGGTCGGCACTGCCCGGCAGGGCCTTGCCGAGCGATCCGACCTTCTTGCCAGAGGGATTGGCGAGGACGGCGTTGCCCTCGGTCGAGGCGTAGAACTCGAGGACCTGCGCGCGGGGGAAGCGCGCCCGGAGGCGCTCCCACACGCTCCTGCGCATGCCGCTTCCGGCGAAGAGGCGCACCGGATACGTCGCGTCGAGCGCGCTCGGATCGGCGTCGACGAGCGCGCGCAGCATCTCTCCCGCGTAGAAGACGATGGTCGCTCCGTAGCGGTGCACGTCGGGCCAGAACGTCTTCTCGTCGAAGTGCTTGGCGAGCGCCAGGCGCGAGCCACCGATGAGCGCGCCGCCCGTCGCGACGAGCATGCCGGCCGCGTGCGTGAGCGGCAGGCAGCAGTACACGGTGTCGTCGCTCGTCAGCGCGCAGCCCGCTGCCGCGCCGAGCGCCGAGAAGGCCCAGCGACGGTTGGTGATGCGGGCCGGACGTACCTGGTCGCCGGTGCGCGTGCGGCCCGCGGTGAAGATGATCATCGCCAGATCGGAGGCGCGGCCGGCATCGAGCACCAGGTCGCTCGGCATCGCAACCGTCTCCGGATCGATCGCCTCCATGTCGCGCACGCCCTCGGGCAGCGGAGGACGACCGGGATGCGGCGGGCCGCCGCCGAGGACGAGCACCTCTTTGCCGAACGCCGCGCGGGCGCGCGCCGCGTTCTCGGGATCGGTGACGAACGTCTCGATGCCCGCCGCGGCGATCGCTTGATCGAGCGAGACGCGCGTCGAGTCGGGCGCGAGCAGCACCGCCACCGCGCCGATGCGGTTGAGCGCGGTGACCATCGAGAGGTAGCTCGGCCGCGCCTCCATCAGCACGCCCACCTTCGTGCCCTTGCGGACGCCGCACGCGACGAGACCGCGCGCCACGTTCGTCACGCGCCGATCGGCGTCGCGATAGGTGAACGCGCGGCCGTTCCAGAGGAAGAAGGTGTGATCGGGAATCGCGGCGGCCTGCTCGCTGAGCACCTTCGCCATCGAGATCTGCGTGTGCGCCTCGATCTTCCGCAGGCGCGAGAGGCGCGGCACCTGCCAGCGCAGGTTGTCGAGGAGGTGCCCGGCCTCCTTCATCACGCCGCTCGCGCGGCGCGCGATCACGTCGCCGACGCTCTCGGCGATGTCGAGGAAGACCTCCACGTCGAGCGACGACTCGTCCGGATCGAAGCTGTCGATGTCGTCGCCCTCGCTCTCGGCCTCGGTGAGCGTCTCCTTCTCGAGGATCGCCGGCTTGCCCGCGACGCCGTCCTTCCACTTCACCCAGCCGATCACGCTCGGCCAGGTGATCCCGCTCGCCTTGCTGCCCACGACGATGCCGAAGTGGCCGGCGCGCACGGGGATCTCGTGCTGCTCGGCGCGCGGCGCCGCGCGGGCGATGGCGCGCACACTCGCGGCACGCGCGATCTCGTCGTTGGTGCCGACGAAGAAGAGGATCGGCGCCGTGACCTCGGCGAGCGTGACGGTGCGCCCCTCGATCACGAAGCCGCCGCTCGCGAGGCGGTTGTGCACGATGAACTCGTCGACGAACGTGCGGAAAGCGGGCCCCGGCCACGCGACGAAGCCCTCGCCGCCGAGGAAGCGGCGACGGCTCTCGCGCTTCTCCAGCGCCTCGCGGTCGTGGAGGTTCTGGACGAACTCGGCCAGCTGCTGCACCTCCTTGCGGATCGAGAGCAGCTTGAAGCCCGTCGAGGTGATGAAGCCCGGCAGGCCCTCGATCGCCTGCAGGGGCTTCTCGATCGCGATGCGCGCGCCGGCGATCACGCGGCCGGCGACCTCGGTCGGCAGCGGCAGGTTGCGGCGGATGTCGACCGGCGAGCCGAACGTGACGAGCGAGCGGATGCCGCCCTTGTTCTCGGCCGTGCGCCAGGCGGCGACCTGGTAGGCGAACATGCCGCCCTGCGAGTAGCCGGCGAGGTGCACGTCCTTCTTGGTGACCTGCACGATCTCGTCGATGCACGTCGAGACCGCGCGCACGTGATCGTCGAGCGTGCGCTCCATGCCGCCGGCCTCGCGCTCCGGCGCGCCGAAGTCGGTGACCCACACGTCGATCCCCGCGCGCAGCATCATCTGCACCGCGCTGAGGTCCGGCGCGATGTCGTAGACCTCGCTCGTCACCATCAGGGGCGGGACCAGGAGGATCGGACAGAGCCGCGCATCGAGCGCCGCGCCGCTCTTGTAGTGGCGCAAGCGGTAGACCCGCTCCTCGCGCACGACGTCGTAGGGAGCGACGTAGGGCGTGCCCAAGCGCCCCAGACGCATCAGCTCGGCCGCGTTCTCGGCGCCGGCCGAGACCCGCTTCATCACCTGCCCCAGCGCGCCGAGGCGTCGCTTGCGGCGCGCCTTGCGGCGCTCGCGCCTCGGCTTCTCCTGGCTCTCCCCACTCTCGACCTTCTCGCTCATCGATCGGGATTCTACGCTCCGCCGGGGCCGGTGGTACTCGAGGTTCGGTGCGCTGGAACGGCTCGACGCGGCGCACGCTCGGCAGCGCCGCCGGCTGGCGTTCGACCGCGACACGACCCTCGTGCTGTGGCGGCGCGGTGTACGCTCGGCCCGATGGGCCCCCTCGACTCCGTTCGCTTCGTGCACACCGCCATCGCCGTGGAGGCCGGGTCGCTCGAGCACGCTTGCACGGGCGCCTCCCCGGACGACCTGCCGGGGCTGGGCGAGCGAGTGGCGCTGCTGGCGCGCGTGGTCGACGGGCACACGCACGCGGAGGAGCCGTCGATCTTTCCTGCGCTCGAGGAGCGCGCGCCGCACGTGGCCGCGACGTACCTCTCCGGTCACGTCGACGGGCGAGAGCTCTTCGCCACGCGCGTCCCGGCCATCGCCACGGCGGCGAGCTGACGATGCGTGCCGCGTCGCTCGCTCTCGTCGGCCTCTGCGTCGCGCTCTGCGTGGGCTGTGGCGGCGGCAGCACGAGCCCGGACGCCGCGCCCTCACCCGTCGACGCGGCGCGCGACGCGGGCACCCCCGCGAGCGACACCGGCACGGCCGACGGCGAGGGCGACTTCACGATCGCCGCGCCCTTCACGCCGGCGCCCGAGACCGCGCCCGATCCGGCGGCCCCCGTCGGCATGGTCTACGACCTCACGATCCCCTCGTCCGAGAGCGCGATCTATCCGACGAGCCACGCCACGGGGATGCCCTTCGATCGCGCCGTCTCCGTGTACGTGCCGCAGCAGTACGTCACCGGCGCCGCAGCGGCGCTCATGGTCGTGCAGGACGGCATCACGTTCTACCGCGACACGATGGTCCCCGTGCTCGACAACATGATCCACGCGCGGCGCCTGCCGGTGATGATCGTGGTCTTCGTCGAGCCCGGCCCGAACGAGGACACGCCGCTCGGCGAGCGCAGCTGGGAGTACGACTCGGTCTCCGACGCCTACGTGCGGTTCGTCGAGACGGAGCTGCTGCCGCGCGTCGCCACCGAGTACGGGCTCACGTTCACCACCGATCCGGACGGGCGCGCGGCGATGGGCGGCAGCTCTGGAGGCGCAGCGGCCTTCACGATGGGCTGGCACCGACCGGACCTCTACCACCGCGTCCTCACGTACTCGGGATCGTTCTGCGATCTGCAGCCGAGCACCACGCACCCGAACGGCGCCTGGGAGTACCACGAGAGCCTGATCGCGAGCGGGCCCGTCCTACCGCTACGCGTGTTCCTCGAGGTGGGCGACGGCGACCTCGACTGGAACGACGCGACCTCGATGCGGCGCAACTGGGAGGACGCGAACACGCGCATGGCCGCGGCGCTCGCCGCGCGCGGCTACCACTACCGCTACGTGCACGCGCTCGGCGCCGAGCACATCGACTACGGCGTGCTCACGCAGACGCTGCCCGACACCCTCGCCTGGCTCTGGCAGGGCTACCCGATCCCCTGAACGCGGCGCATTCGTTCGTGGAGACCGAGGGGACCTGTCCCACGTGCGGGGTCGTCGTACGCGCGCGCCTGCGCCACGTCACCGCCGCAGGCCTCGGAAGGCCGCGACTGCGACCTCCAGTCCGCACTCCGGGCACACGGCGTTGGCGCGTGCCTTGCGAGAGACCTGGAAATGCGTCTCTCCTCGACCCTCGGCTGCCTCTGCGTTCTGGCGGGCTGCGCCACGCCGGCGACCTCGCCGCGCGCCATGGGCGGTGATGCCGGCCCCGCGACCTCCGATGGAAGCGTCTTCCCGCGCGATGCGGGATCCACGCCGCGCGAGGACGCAGCCGTCCCGAGCAGCTGCAACCCGGACGAGAGCACGAGCGCGCTCTCGTTCGACGGCGTCGGCGATCAGGTGTCGATGGGCCCCACCGCCGCGCTCGGGCTCTCCACCTTCACTCTCGAGGCGTGGGTGAGGCGTGACGGCCCCGGGACCGCCGCCGGCACCGGTGTCGGCGGGCTCCAGCTGGTGCCGATCGCCGGCAAGGGCCGCGGCGAGGACGACGGCAGCAACGTCGACTGCAACTACGCCTTCGGCTTCTTCGGCGACGTGCTGGGCGCCGACTTCGAGGACATGGCGACGGGCGCCAACCACCCGGTCGTCGGCCGCACCGCGGTCCCGCTCGGCGTGTGGCACCACGTCGCGGCCACCTACGACGGCAACACGTGGCGCCTCTTCCTCGACGGCGTCCAGGACGGCAGCGCGACCACCAGCAACGCACGGCCGCGCGCCGACAGCATCCAGCACTTCGCGCTCGGCACCGCCCTCGACTCGCACGGATCCGCGGCCGGCCGCCTCCACGGCGCGCTCGACGAGGTCCGCGTCTGGGACCACGCGCGCACGGGCGCCGAGATCGCCTCGGCGATGCGCACCACGATCGCGAGCGACGACGGCCTCGTCGCGCGCTGGGCGCTGAACGAGAGCGACGGCGGAGCGCCCGACACCGCGAGCGACCTCGCCGGCACGATCACCGGCGCGAGCTGGGTGCATCCTGGCGCCGTGCTCGATCACGGCGATCCCCCGAGCGCGCTCGTCGTGACGCCTCGGGACGCCGACGTCGTGACGGGGGATGCGGCCGAGCTGCGCCTCGCGCTCGTCGGCGACGCCGATCGGTACGAGGTCACGTTCCACGTGCGCGAGCTGACCGAAGACGACGACTTCGCGATCGTCGTGCTCCCCGACACGCAGTACTACACGACGGGCCCGACGACGGCGCATCCCGACCGCGCGACGCACTTCTTCGCCGACCAGACGCGCTGGATCATGGAGCAGCGCGAGGCCTATCGGATCGCGGCGGTGATCCACAACGGAGACATCGTCGACGACGGCCGCGTCTCCTCGCAGTGGACCGTGGCCGACCGCGCGATGGCGATCCTCGAGGCGCAGTCGGCGGATCTTCCCGACGGCATGCCCTACGGCATCGGCGTCGGGAACCACGAGGAGAAGGAAGCCTCGCTCGCCAACTACCACCGCATCTTCGGCGTCGATCGGTTCGCCCGCCGCGCCTACTACGGCGGGCACTACGGCGACACGAACGACGAGAACTGGTTCACGTTCGAAGGTGCGGGCCTCGAGTTCGTGGTCGTGAGCCTTCGCTACGACGAGACGCAGGACCCCGCGATCACCGCCTGGGCGCGGCGCGTGCTCGAGTCGCACCCGAGCGCGTTCGGGATCGTGAACGCGCACTACATCCTCGACTCGGCCGGCCAGTTCGGGCCGCAGGGGCAGGCGATCTACACGGCGCTCCGCAGCGTGCAGAACCTGCAGCTCATGACGTGCGGCCACGTCGCCGACGAAGAGCGCCGCAGCGACACCTACGGCGGGCACCGGATCGACTCGATGCTCGCCGACTACCAGGGGCGCGCCGAGGGCGGCGGCGGCTTCCTGCGCCTCTGGGAGCTCTCGCCGGCGAACGACGAGCTCACGGTGCGCAGCTACTCGCCCTCGCACGATCGCTGGGAGACCGACGCGAACAGCGAGTTCACGCTCCACGTCGATCTCTCGGGAGCCGGAGGCCCGTTCCGCGCGCTCCCGGCGATCGTCTCGGGAGACGACGTGCGCACCACGTTCGGGGGGCTCGCGCCCGGACGCACCTACGAGTGGTACGCGACGATCACCGACTGCACGCACACGATCCGCACCGAGACGACGCGCTTCCGCACCGCCCCGCGCTGACGCGCGGCGGCGGGTAGGCTGCAGCCGAGGAGGCCGCGACGCCGACGATCAGCAGCCGTGCACGCTCTCGACGAACGCCGTCGAGCTGGCATGGAGGGCGCCGCACGAAGCGGGGCACAGGATCATTCGCCCTGCGCCGGCCACCAGCACGATCCCGTCCGCGCCCGCGCATGCGGCGAAGTCGGTGTGCATCGGGAGCGGCGTCGCGCCGACCCCGTCGCGCAGCTCGAGCGTCAGCGACGTCGGATCCACCCCCGAAGGGGCCGGGTACGCGCATCCCGCCATCGAGATCGCAGCGAACGCCTCGTGCACCCGCGCCGAGGCGTCGGTCGAGAGGTCGAGCGAGAGCGCGACGCCGGTGCCGCCCGCCGCGGCCACCCCGTCGGCGAAGCTCCGGGTGGCGCCCATCGAGACGACGGCGGTGCGCACGCCGTCGGTCGTGCCGCCGGCAGCGATCGCGTCGATCGCGGCGAGCGACGGATCGCACGCGACCGGATCACCCCCCGTGACGAGCACCGCGAGGACGTCGGTGCCCAGATGGGCGGCCGCGAACGCGCCCGCGTGATCCACGGCGCCCTGGAGCGCGGCGGAAGTGGTGCGCGTGCCGCTCGGTCCGTGCACGGAGAGCGACGCGGTGATCGCGTTGGTCACGCTGGGGGCGGGCCCGATCTCGACGTCGGGCGTCGCGTAGTCGGCCGCGACGCAGGAGTCGCTCGCCGCGCCGCTGCACATGCCGAAGCCCGGCGTGATGATGATGCACGGGCCGCAGGTCCCGCAGTCCGCGTCCAGGATGCAGCTGGTCGGGCACGAGGTCGCGCTGGGGAGCCCGTAGTACTGGACGCCCACCTGCGTGCTGGCGCTCGCGCCGGCGACGTGAGAGCCGAGGCCCTGCTCGAGCGCATCCCAGCGCGTGCCCCCGCCTCCCGGGAGCGGATCACCCATCGCCCCGGACTGGTCGATCATCACGTACATCGCGACCGGCAGTGGATCGAGCGCCGTCCGACAGGCGCCGGCGTCGGCGCTGCCCGCCTCGGAGGAGCCTGCATCGAGCGCGCCCGCCTCGAGGGCACCCGAGTCGATCGGCCCCGGCGCGTCCACGGCGCCCTGGGCATCGGTGCCGGCGTCGGCGCCTGCCCCGCCGTCCGCGTCGGCGACGGCGCCGCCGCAGCCGGCGCCGAGCGAGGTTCCCACGGCCAGCACGAGCGAGAGCGCGAAGCGAGAGGTCATGGCCGCAGCGTAGTACGTCGGGACGCAAACTTCGATTTCCGGCGTCGACCTCGCGGAACCGTCAGCCGAGCTGCATCGCCCGGCGGACGAGCCAGTACGCGGACGCGACGCCGATGCCGTAGACGAGCCCGGTCCGCGCACGGGGCTCGAAGGGACGGCCGCGCACGGCGCGCACGACGAGGAGCGCCGCCCCGACGAACGCGAGCTGCCCGAGCTCGACACCGACGTTGAAGCCGAACAGCGCCGGCACGAGCGCGCGGCTCGGCAGCGCCGTCTCGCGCAGCGCGCCCGCGAGGCCGAGCCCGTGCACGAGACCGAAGAAGCCGGCGACGGCCCAGGGCGCTCGATGCACGGACGAGGGCGTCTGCCGCAGCGCCTCGCGCGCGACGAGGAGCACGCTGAGCGCGATCAGTGCCTCGACGAGCGGCGGGTGCATGCGCACGACGTCGAGCGCCGCGAGCGCCAGCGTGAGCGAGTGCGCGAGCGTGAACGCGGTGATGGTGACGAGCAGGCGTCGATCGATCCGCGAGACGAGGAGCAGGCCCGCGAGGAACGCGAGGTGGTCGAGCCCGAAGAGCACGTGCTCGATCCCCAGCGCGATCCAGGCGCCCAGGCCGGACGAGGGCGCCGAGAGCGCGACGCGCGGCGTGCCGGCGTCGAGCATGGCCTCGAAGGGCGCCGCGCTCTCGCGCTCGACGACGAGGACGACGCGCAGGCGCGTGCCCTCGAGGCCCTCGACGCCGAGCTCGCCCTCGAGGCCGCGATCGCCGCAGTCGAGGACGCTGCCGTCCTCGTGGCAGTGCGCGGGGAACACCGGCGCGACGCGGTGCGAGGCGGGCAGGCGCGTGTCGACGGGTGCGGACCAGCCGACGAGATAGCGACCCTCCTCGTGAGGCGCGAGGGCGAGCACACCGGGGGAGCTGTCGTGCGCGCGCGCGGGCTGCGCCATCGACGACACGACCGCGATCGAGGCCACGGCGAGCATCCGCGCCGTGCGGCTCATCGCTCCTCGATCTCCCAGTGATCGCGCAGCGCGGCGATCGAGCGACGGGCGCGCTCCGCGCGGCGTTCTTCGCGGAGCGCGTGCTCGGCGTCGGGGCGCGCGCGCTCGTACTCCGCGGCCGAAGCGGCCGTCCGCTGCTCGATGCGCACCACGTGCAGCCCGAAGCGCGAGCGATGCCGCGTCCAGACGTCGAGCGCGTCGGTGTCGAGGCCCACGACGAAGTCGGCGCCGAACGACTCCGCGAGATCCTCGAGGTGGCGCCCTCGGTAGTGACGCCCGCCGGTGAAGGAGTCGCCCATGCCGATCGGCGAGGCGCCGGCGCGCAGGTCCGCGAGATAGACACTGGCCCGCGCCTCGGCCGCGTCGTCCGTGCCCGCGACGAAGACGTGCTCGAAGTCGACGCGGACCTCTTCCGCCCAGCGCTCGGCGTGCGCGTCGAAGTAGGCGCGCACCTCTTCTTCCGTCGGATCGGGCACGGGATGCTCGGCGACGACGACGGCCTCCATCAGGCTCGCCACACGCTGCCGCACGCGGGCATCGCCTCGATCGAGCCCGCGCGCGAGCCCCTCGCGATAGAGCACTTCCTGGTCCACCCAGTCGTCGACGAGCGGCGCGAGCTCTTCGTCGCTGGGCGCATGCCCGTGCTCGTGGAGGAACGCGTCCGCGAGATCGCGACGCAGACCGTCGTCGATGGTGATCGTGCGGGGCACGTCGGACGCATCCTCGGACGTGCGCACGTGATCGAAGAGCGCGAGCAGCGCGCCGGCGACGACGAAGTGCACGATCGGCTCGGTCGCCATGCGGCGCCAGGTCGAAGACATTCCGCGAGGATGCGCGCTCCTCGGTGCGCCCGCTCGCGCTTTCTCGCGAGCGGTGGCTGCGGAGCGCGGCCCCGGCGCTCCTCGCGTCGTACGATGCCCGACGTGACTCGCCTCTCGTTGGTCCTGGCCGTGTCGGCACTCGCAGCGGGCTGCGCCGACGGCTCGGCCTCGCAGATGCCGGCGACGTGCCGGATCGAGCAGAGTCTCCGCGAGCGCTACGCTGCGTGCCGTCGCGCACGGCCGGAGGGACTACGGGCCGAGGACGTGTCGGCCACCCCCGAAGAGCTCACGATGTACCGGAGCGGCGATCCGAACGTCTCTCGCGTGTGTGCGTTCCACGTCGACACCCTCCGAACGGACATGGCCGGTGAGGGATGCGACACGAGCCTGTCGGCAGACGAGGCCGCGACGCTCACCGCGGCCCGCGCCCAGCGTACGGCTCCGCTCCGCGCCGGATCGGACGAGGCGACCCGCGTCCTGGCCGAGCACGCCCGTCTGCGCGACGTCGTCTGCGCCTGCGGCGATGCCGCCTGCGTCGCGGCCGCCGAGCGAGAGCACGCGACCTTGCCGCTCGAAGCGCTGCGATCCGAGCCCGAGGTCGTCCAGTCCAACTTCGATCGGATCGGCGCCGAGTGGCACCTCTGCGCGACGCGGCCCCAGATTCTCTCCCCCGAGCGCTGGCAGCGGGTGCGGTGAGGCACGAGAGACCGGCGCGCCCGCCGGCCGCGTCCTCGCCCGATCGTCGAACGCCTCAGGCGCGCGCCGTCGCGCGACGCGCTGCGACCTCTTCACGGCTGCCGGGCAGCACGTGGACGTCGACGCCGGTCATCGTGGCGAGCAGCACGCCGCCCGGGTCGACGAGGTAGGCGTCGAAGCTCGCGCGGCTCTCGGTGTGGCCCTTGGCGACCACGACGCAGCGTACGTGCGCCGCCGCGGGGAGCGAGCCGTGCAGCGTCGTCTCGCCGATCGCCGTCGGCAGCGAGGCGCCACCGACCGCGTGCTTGGTCCACAGGACCGCGAGCTGCAGCGCGCCGTCGAGGAGAGCCGTGTCGGTGATCGCCGCCGGGTCGCTCCAGCCGAGCGAGCGCGCGGAAGCGAGCGTGCCCTCGATGCCCTGGGTGCTCTCGCCCTTCACGGCCTCGATCGCGTGGAGCATCGGCCCGTGGAACAGGACGTACCCGTCGTAGACCACGTCGTCTTGCGTGGTCAGCGCGCCGAGCTCGGGCACGGGGCGCACGCCCGAGGGCGTGGCGTCGAGCTCCACCGTCGCGCGGTAGTGCGGGGTGCCCGGCTTGCCCTTGGCCGGCGCGCCGGAGAGGAGGACCTCGACGGTGCCCGGGTGGCTCTTCTTCGCCGTGACGAAGAAGCGGTCTCCCGAGCCCTCGTAGCCGCCGAGCACGATGCCCTTCAGCACGACGAGACCGCGCACACGGCTCACCGTCCCGGGCTGGACGGCAGCGGCGACGCGCGCGCAGAGCTCGAGCGCGCTCACGGCCGGGAGCACCGCGCCGCCCTTCACCACGTGGCTCGTGATGAATGGATGCGTGCTGCGATCGATGTGCGTCGCGAAGCGCTGCTCGGTCTTCGGGCCGCTGATCGGCTCGCCCGCGCCCTCGTTCAGCGGCTTGGGCTCGCCGCCGAGCACGAGCTCGACGTCGCTCCCCGATCCGCTCGCGAGCTCGTCGACGAGCCAGCGCGCGCCCGCATCGAGCGCGATCAGCGGCACGCCGAGCGACTCGAAGTGCGCCTTGAGCTGCGGCGTGACCATGCCGCCCTCCCACGGGCCCCAGCCGAACGACTTCACGATGCAGCGCGCGCCCTCGGCCGCGCGCCGCGACGCCTCGGCGCCCGCGACCTTGTTCAGGATCTCGTTCGCCATCGCGTAGTCGACCTGGCCCTGGTTGCCGGCGCGCGCGGCGACCGACGAGAAGAGCCCGATGATCTTCAGCGGATCCTTGCCCGTCGCCGCGAGCAGCGCGCGCAGGCCGTTCACCTTCGTGTCGAAGACCTTGTCGAACGCCGCGTCGGTCTTCTCCGCGATCAGCTTGTCGGCGAGCACGCCCGCGCCGTGCACGAGGCCCGAGATCGGCGCGCCCCACGCGTGGCGCACGTCGTCGAGCGACTTGGCGAGGGCCGCCGCGTCCTGCACGTCCACCGCGAGGTAGCGCGCCGCACCCCCGGCCTGCTCGATCGCCGCGATCGTCGCGCGGACCTCGCGCGCATTCACGATGCGCTCGACGCGCTTGCCGAGCTCGGCAGGCGTCACCTTCGTGCCCGTCGCCTTCGCGTCGTCGAGCAGCGCCTTCTTCAGCGCTGCATCGCCGCTCACGCCGCGCGCGGCGGCGGGCTCGTCCTCGAGCGCGGTGCGACCGAGGAGCACGAGGCGGCACTTCGTCTCGCGGGCGAGCGCGATCAACGTCACCGCCGTCACGCCGCGCGCGCCGCCGCTAGCGACGACGATGTCTCCCGGCGCGAGAGCCGGAGCCGAGCGCGCGATCGAAGCCGGCACGCTCTGGAGCACGATGCGCGCGCCACTCTCGGCGAGGCCGACCTCGGTGTCGGTGCTGCCGTGCACGAGCTCGCTCGCGAGCGCCTCGCCCACGAGCTCGGCCGCGCGGCCGCCGCACGCGACGTCGATCGCGCGCACGTCGGCCTTCGGCCACTCCTGCGCCGCCGTCTTGGCGAGGCCCGCATGGCCGCCGGCCCACGCGCGGATCGGCGCGCTGACGCAGCCGCTCAGGCCGAAGTCGCCGCCGGTGTCCTGCACCGTGACGAAGAAGCCGCCGCTCTTGCCGGCGCGCGCGCCGAACGTGCGCGCCGCGCGGAACGCCTCGCGCGCCGTCGCGATCGCGGCATCGACCGTCGGCATCTCACGCAGGCCCGCGAGGACGATCGCCCCGTCGGCCTCGGCCGGGATCTCGCGCACGACCTCGGCGCGCACGCCGCGCTTGGCGAGCGCCGCCACGAGCGCGTGCGCGATGCCGCGCTCGTCGTCGGTCACGACGAGCTTCTCGGCCTCGAAGAGCGAAGCGGCCACGATGCCGCCGGCAGCGCGTGGAACGGCCCGGAGGACGAAGCGGTGGGGCTTGCCCGACGCCATCTCGTCGACGGCGGCGGCCTCCGCCGCGGGCTGGGATAAAGCCGTGACCGCGCTCGTCGGCACCGATGCGGTGCCGGCCGGCAGGTGCTTCTGCAAGTGCTCGACGATCTGGCCGACCGTGCGCAGCGCACCGAGCGCCGCCGGATCGAGGTCCGGAAGGCCCGGCGCCTGCTCGCGCACCGCCGCGAGGATCTCGACGCGCTTGATCGAGTCGATGCCGAGATCGGCCTCGAGCTCCATCTCCATGCCGATCATCTCGACGGGGTAGCCGGTCTTCTGCGCGACGACCTCGAGCATCGTCTTCATCAAGTCGACGTTGCCGCCGCCGCTCGCCGCGGGCGCGGCGGCCTTCGCAGCCGCAGCCGACGGAGCGGCCGCCTTCGGCGCCGCGCTCGACGCGGGCAGGTGCTTCTGCAGGTGATCCACGATCTGGCCGACCGTGCGCAGCGCACCGAGCGCCGCCGGATCGAGATCCGGAAGCCCCGGCGCCTGCTCGCGCACCGCCGCGAGGATCTCGACGCGCTTGATCGAGTCGATCCCGAGATCGGCCTCGAGCTCCATCTCCATCCCGATCATCTCGACCGGGTAACCCGTCTTCTGCGCGACGACCTGGAGCATCGTCTGCATCAGATCGACGTTGCTGCCGCCGCTCGCCGCGGGCGCGGCGGCAGGCGCCGCCTTCGCGGGCGCAGCCTTCGGCGCCGCCCCGGAGGCCGGGAGGTTCTTCTGCAGGTGCTCGACGATCTGGCCGACCGTGCGCAGCGCGCCGAGCGCGGCCGGATCGAGATCGGGAAGGCCAGGCGCCTTCTCGCGCACGGCCGCGAGGATCTCGACGCGCTTGATCGAGTCGATGCCGAGATCGGCCTCGAGCTCCATCTCCATGCCGATCATCTCGACCGGGTAGCCGGTCTTCTGTGCGACGACCTCGAGCATCGTCTGCATCAGATCGACGTTCGACGTGGCCGCCTTCGCAGCGACGGGGGCCGGGGCGGCGACGGGTGCCGGCGCGGGACGCGCGGCGATGGGCGCGGGCGCGACGTAGGCAGGCGCGGCGGGCGCAGCGTACGCAGGCGCTGGCGGCGCGACGTACGCGGGCGCCGCCGGCGGGAGCGCGTAGCTCGGCGCGGGCGTGTAGGCCGGAGCCGGCGCGGTCGGCACCGCGCTCGCACCGCCGAGCATGCTCGCGAGGCCCGCGAAGCTCGTCTCGGCCGAGCGGAGGAACGCGGCATGCGCCTCGCTCATCGACCTCGCGAACGCGGCGTGCGCCTCGGCCGTCTGCCGCTGCGACTCTTGGTAGGCCTGGATCCACGCGACCTGAGCGCTGGGAGGCATCGGGGGCTTGGTCGACTGCTGCGTCATCGTGGAGCTCGTTCGGGTGGAGACCGGGAGAGAAGACTGGACGGGCGCCGGCGCGATGGCCATCGCCGTGCGCGGCGCCGCGGCGGGCGCCATCGCCACCGCCTTGGGCGCGTGGCCGTTCGTGCCGTTCGTGCCGTGGCCATGACCGTTGGCACCGTTCGCCGCCTTCGGCGCGACCGACTTCGGCGCGCTCGGCGCCGGCGAGGCCGCGAGCATCTGCAGCCCACCGCCACCGCCGCCCGACACGACCGACGCGGCCGCGACCGGCGCGCTCTTCGGACGCTCGGGGTTGGGCTTCGGAAGCGCCGCCGCGCCGCCCTTCGGCGGGTACGGCTTGGCGTAGTTCGAGCCGTTGAGCATCAGCTTCATCTTCGGCTTGGGCCGCGTGCGCGGATCGCTCTCGACCTCGAAGCCGATCCAGAGCGCGCCGAGCTTCACCGGCAGGCCGCTCACCGCCAGGCGCGCGAGGCCCTGCTGGAACGCGGCGAGATCGGCGGCCCCCTTCTTGTCGAGGGCGATGGCTCGGTGCGGCCGATCGCCGAGGATCTTGCCGACGAGCCCCGTGAGCACCGAGCCCGCACCGACCTCGACGAACGTGCGCACGCCCGCCGCGTACATCGCCTCGACCTGGTCCACGAAGCGCACCGGCAGCGCGAGCTGCTGCGCGAGCTGCGCGCGCGCCTCCTTGCCGCTCGGGTACGGCTTGGCCGTCGCGCTCGCGAGCACGTCGCACTTCGGCAGGCCGAACGAGATGCCCTCGAGGAACTTCGCGAAGGGCCCCGTCGCGCCCTCGACCACGCTCGAGTGGAACGCCGTCGCGACGTCGAGGCGCTTGAAGGTGAGCCCCGCCTTGCCGAGCTCCTTCTCGATCGCCTCGATCGCCTCGGTCGGGCCGCTGAGCACGGCCTGATCGGGCGCGTTGTCGTTGGCGACGACGACGTTCTTGCCCTCGATCATCGGGCGGAGCTTCGCCGCGCTCGCGACGACCGCCGTCATCGCTCCCTTGGTGGCCGCGCCCGCGTCGCGCATCAGCTCGCCGCGCTTGCGCGCGATGGCGAGCATGTCCTTGCTGCCGATCGCGCCCGCCGCGCAGAGCGCCATCACTTCGCCGAAGCTGTGACCGGCGACCGCGCTCGGGATGACGCCGATGGCGTCCATCAGGCGCAGGTACGCGAGCGACGCCACGCCGAGCCCGGGCTGCGCCCACTCGGTCGCCGTCATCTCGGCTTGCTGCTTCTTCTCGGTCGCGAGGTCGAGCGCCGGCGGCGGGAACACCACCTCGCCCACCGTCTTTCCGTCGAAGCGAACGTCGGCCGCCGCATCGAAGGGCGCGCGCGCGGCGTCCCACGTCATCGCGATCGGCGCGCTCATCCCCACGTACTGGCTGCCCTGCCCGGGGAACACGAAGCCCACCTTGCCCTCGTGGGCGCCGGTCTCGAAGTACACGCCCGGCGCCGCGAAGGGCTTGCCGGCCGCGACCTTGTCCGCCGCCGCGCGCAGCTTCTCGACGAGCTCGCGATCGCTCGAGGCGACCACCGCGCAGCGTGCCGCCGCGCGCGCATCGAGGCCTTCCTGCGTATGCCGCGCGAGGAAGCGCAGCATCGCCGTGGTGTCGTCCTCGTGGTGCCGGCGCTCGGCCGGCGAGAGAGCCGTCTCGACGCTCTTGGCCATCGAGCGCAGCTCGGTCGCCAGCGTGCTCGCGTCCGTCGCCGTGAGCACCACCATCTCGCTCGACGCGACGCGCGCACGCGGCGCCGCCTCGGCCGGGCCCTGGTACTCCTCGAGCGCGAGGTGGAAGTTCGTCCCGCCGAAACCGAAGCTCGAGATGCCGGCGCGGCGCGGGTGATCGCTGCCGCGGATCCACGGGCGCGCCTTCGTCGACAGATAGAAGGCGCTCTCCTCGATCTTCATCTTCGGGTTCGGCGCGCTGACCTTGATCGTCGGCGGGAGCACCTTGTGGTGCACGGCCATCACGGCCTTGATGAAGCTCGCCGCGCCGGCCGCGCTCTTGGTGTGCCCGATCTGCGACTTCACGCTGCCGAGCGCGCACCAGTTCTTGCCGCCGCGCCTCTCCGCCGCCTCGCCGAAGACCATGTTCAGGCCCTCGACCTCGGCGGCATCGCCCGCCTTCGTCCCGGTGCCGTGCGCCTCGACGAGCTCGACCGTGTCCGGCCCGTAGCCCGCGATGTCGTACGCGCGACGGATCGCCTTGGCCTGCCCCTTCGGGAGCGGCGCGTAGACGCTGAGCGCCTTGCCGTCGCTGCTCGAGCCGAGGCCGCGGAGCACGGCGTACACGCGGTCGCCGTTCTTCTCGGCATCGCTGAGACGCTTGAGCGCCACCATGCCGATGCCCTCGCCCAGCATCGTCCCGTCCGCGTCGGCGCTGAACGGGCGGCAGTCGCCGGTCGGCGAGAGCGCCGGCGTCTTGCTGAAGCACATGTACATGAAGATGTCGTTCATCGTGTCGCAGCCGCCCGCGATCACGAGATCCGACTGGCCGACGACGAGCTCGTTGACGGCCATGCTCATCGCGCTGAACGTCGACGCGCACGCGGCGTCGGTCACGCAGTTGGTGCCGCCGATGTCGAGGCGGTTGGCGATCCGGCCGGCGACGACGTTGCCGAGCAGGCCCGGGAAGTTCGCTTCCTCCCACTTCGTGTAGCTCTGCGAGATCCGATCGCAGATCGCGGTGACCTCGCTCTCGGGCAGGCCCTGCTCGCGGAGCGCCTTCACCCAGACCGGGCGCTGCAGGCGCGCGACCATCGAGCCCATCAGCTCTTGGCCGCTCGTGACGCCGAGGATGCAGCTGATCTTGCTGCGATCGATCGACGCGAACTGCCCCTTCGCCGCGTCCTCGAGCACCTGCTTGGCGACGATGAGCGCGAGCAGCTGCGTGGTGTCCGTCTGCGGGACGATGCTCGGCGGGATGCCCCACTCCATCGGATCGAAGCCGACGTCGCTCAGGAACGCGCCGCGCTTGGCGTACGTCTTGTCCGGCTTGCTCGGATCGGCGTCGTAGTAGTCGCTGATCAGCCAGTGCGACTCGGGGATCTCCTTGAGGAGATCGCGACCGGCGAGGATGTCGTGCCAGAAGCCTGTCTTGTCGACCGAGCCTGGGAAGAGCGCCGAGACACCAACGACTGCAATCTCGACCGGAGTGGTCCGCGAGAGCGGACCCGACGCAATTGCGTCGGCCGGCTTCGCCGGCACTCCTGTCGACGGCTCGGCCCACTTCGGAGAAGACATGCGCCCGGGTCCTTTCTCTACTTCGACGATCGGCTACCGAGTGGCGATCCTCGGAGACGCGAACGGCCACGCTTTCCACGCGGCCCGGCCAGGAGGCCGGTTTCTGTCATAGCCCGCGGTCTCCGCAACGTATGTCATCGTTCGGTCACTCCTGTGACGCGAAGTCACGACGCGCTGCGGCAGCTCCGCCGTGCGGGGCCAGCGCGCCGAGGCCTCCTCAATCGGCCTGATCGGCCAGGATCCGGCGCGCGCGGCGGAGCTCTTCTTCGAGCGTCACGCGCTTGGCTCGCTCGATCGCCGCGTTGCGTCGAAGAAACGCGCGCAGGTGCACGCCCGCGCGGCGCGCATCGCCCATCTGGTGGGCGAGCATGCCGAGCAGGTACTGGCCGTAGCCCTCGCGCGACCTCGAGCGCGAGAGGTCGTGGACGATCTCGTCGAGGCTCGGCACCGCGAGGCCGGCCTCGAGCCGGAGGTGCGCCCCGAGCGCGCGTACGAGCGGACGGTCGCGCCCTGCCCAGCGCTCGGCCTTCGCGACCGTCGCCAGCGCGCCCCGCAGATCGCCCGCGAACTGCTCGAGTGTGGCGAGAAAGAAAGCCTGGAAGCTCCGCCGCTCGGAGGGCGCGGCGGCGAGCGCGTCGCGCTGGGCGGCGATCGCGGCGCGGAGATCACCGCGGGCCGCATGCACACGACCGAGATCGTTGTGCGCGAGATCGGCGAAGACGCCGGCATCGAGCATCTCGCGTGCGACGGCGATCGCGGGCTCGTAGCGCTCGTGCTCGAGGTGCGCGAGGTAGAGCTGCCGCAAGAGGAGGAACGTCGTGTCCGGCGAGCGTCGTGGGTCGTCGAGCGCGAGCGCTTCGCGGGCCAGCCGCGCGCGCTCGTCGGCGTCGGCCGAGGCGAGCGCGCGCTGCAGGAGGAGATCGGAAGGGCCGAGCGGGCCCGCCGCCGGCGCCGTCGAAGCGCGCCTCGGTGCGGGGGGTGGCCGACTCGTCTGTTTGCTACCCAAGCTCCTCTCTCCACAACTTAGCATGGGCCTCGATCCTGTCTAATCCATCGCAGATCCAACCACTTACGGAAAACCATCCACATCCTGTCCTCATCCCTGCACCGTTCTCCACACGCGACTGCCACGGATGGGATCGGCGCGGCGCGCGACGCGTCGCCGATGGTCCCAGGTGCGAGCGATCGGTCGCGATTCGCAGATCCGCCGTCGTCGGATCGCGTGTAGGCTCGCAGCCCTCTCTCGAGGGGAGCTCTCCATGGCAGACGCGGGCTTGTTGGTGGTGACGGATATTCTTCTCGGTGCGGCGCACGCCGACGGGACCAGCGATGGGACCGAGGTGCTCGCGGTCCGCGACCTCTTGAAGGAGCTGCACGGCGGCAAGGAGCTGCCGAGCGAGGTCGAAGCGCGCATCGGCGCCTTCGATCCGAAGAAGTTCTCGGTCGAGAAGGCCGTCGCCGAGCTGAAGAAGTCGAGCAAGCTCGAGGGCCGCAAGCTGCTCGAGCTCTGCGCCACGATCCGCGACGCCGACGAAGAGATCGACTTCGCCGAGGACGAGTACATCAAGAGCGTCGGCAAGGCGCTCGGAATGAAGGCGAGCGAGTACGCCGACCTCACGCTCGACTACGAGGTCGAGGAGGCCGCCGCGGCGCTCGGCACCAAGTCGCTGCCGCCGAAGCCGCCGACCAAGAAGTGAGGCCGTAGAGACGAAGAGGTGCCCCCGAGCGGGCACCTCCCTCGGGTCTCGTCGCGCGTGCGTCCGCGCTCAGCGGCTCGGCGCGAGCACGAGCAGCGCCTCCGGCGTGAGCAGCCAGACCTGCCCCTGCGCATCGACCTCCACGTCGCGCAGGTCGTCGGTCGGCAGGCCACTGGTCGAGTCGAAGTGGGCCCAGCTCGTCCCGTCGAACTGGAGCAGGCCGTAGCGGCCTGCGGCCCAGAGGTGCCCCTGCGTGTCCGTCGCGAGCGCGGTCGGGCGGTGCTGCGAGACGATCGGCGGCTGGAAGAAGTCGAACTCGCGCTCGGCGTAGCTGCCGAGACCCTCGGCGGCGGCGATCCACATCACGTTCGTGCCGGCCACCACGTCCGTCACCACGTCGCCACGCACGCCGCGCGCCTCGCCGAACGTGATCGCCTGGAAGGGCTCCACGCGCACCGCGCCCGAGAGCGTCGCGAACCACGCGTTGCCCGCCGCGTCGAACGCCATCGTGGAGACCTCGTCGGGGATCGGAAGGCCCGCACCCTGCTCCACGCCTCGGTGGTGGTACTGCACGGTGTCGCTCTCGGGATCGATCGTCGCCGCGCCGAACATCCGCGTGCCGCTGCCGCTCTCGCGCGCGATGCGCAGCGCGATCCACACGTGGCCGTTCGAGCCGACCCCCGCGAACGGGATGGCGTCGAGTGGCGAGGGGAGCGTCAGCGTGCGCTCGGCGATCTGCCGCAGGCCCGTGCGCTCCGAGCGGTACAGGCGCACGACGTTCGTCGGGTGTCGCTGCGCGTCCAGAACGATCGCGACCATCACCGCGCCCTCGGGGCCCGACGCGAGCGCCTGCGGCGAGATCTCGGCAGGCAGCGCGAGGCGGCGCAGGCGCCCATCGGCCATCTTCGCGAAGTCGCCGTCGCGGCCGCGGACCCAGACCGAGCCGTCGGTGTCGGTCGCGATCTGCAGATCGTCGGCGTGCACGAGCGAGCGCGACGCGAGCCGGCGGCCCCCGTGGAGCGCCACCCCGACCAGGCCCTCGTTCGCGACGCCCACGTAGGCGTGCTCGCCGTCCGCCATCGCGCGGTACATGCGGGTCGCGCCGATGTCGTAGGGCCGCGCGACGAGCGCGGGCGCGCTCGGAGGCGCCGTGCGCGGCGTCGCGAGCCGCGAGGGGGCACGCAGCACGTCGGCGCTCATCTCCGCGGGCGCGGTCGCGCTCGCGGCGGGGACGACCGTGGCGCGGAAGCTGCGGACGTTCGCATCGGCGGCGTCGGTGACCGAGAGCGACTCCCCGGCGCCGGTGGGCGCGACGACCCACGCGTGGTCGGTCCCGACGAGGACGGTCACGCCCTCGTTCGACACCAAGCCCACCACGCGCTCCTCGCTCGCGGCCGCCGAAGGCAGCGTGTAGCCGTACCAGCGGTGCGAGTCGAAGAACGCGAGCTTCGTGCTGTTCGCGCTCGAGACGAGCGCCAGGATCTGCCCCGGCAGCACCGGAACGATCGCGCGCACGAAGCCCTCCGGGATCCCGCCCGAGACGGGGTGCTCACGGACGACGTCGCCCTCCTCGCCGCTCGCCTCGACGTAGTAGAGGCCACTCACGCTGCCGACCCAGAGCTGTCCCTCGGGGGTGGGCGCGAGCGTCGTGCACGGGAAGGGATCCCCGAAGACCTCCCAGGCGCCCGCG
Organism: Sandaracinaceae bacterium; assembly: GCA_044223665.1. GTDB lineage: Bacteria > Myxococcota_A > Polyangia > Polyangiales > Sandaracinaceae > JBBSAT01. The sequence continues at coordinate 22,313 of JBGALT010000017.1, forward strand.
CGACGGCGCACGAGGCCGGAGAGGGAGCAGAGCCACGCGGTGCCATCGGGCATCACCGCGAGATCGGTCGGTCGCTGCGTGGCCGGCACGCCCTCCACGCGCGCGACCGTGGTCCCGGTGATGGTGACGAGACCGGCGGCCGTCGCGACGAGCGCCGCGTCGCCGTCGACCGCGATCGCGATCACGTCCTCGCTCGGCAGGCCCTCGTCGAGGCCGATCCGCGTCGGCGCCTCCTCGGCGCCGTAGACGAAGAGGCCGTCGTCGGTCGCGACGAGCGTGGCGCCGCCGACCGTCGCCAGATCGCGCGCCTCCTCGAGATCGGTGATCGCGCGCACCGAGCGCGCCCCGCCGAGCGAAGCGATCGTGGGGCCGCTCGCGCGGGCCGCGGGGCCACAGGCGATCGCGAGGACCGAGAGAGCGAGGAGCGAACGACGCATGGGCGGCCTCCGAGAGAGGCCACGAGTAGCCCAGGCGCGCGATGCGCCGCAAGCGCCCCGGGCCGCAGGGGAGTGGCCGCGTGAGGTCTCGCTCGGGGATGTACCCCGCGCTCAGTGGCGGCCGAGCATCGCGTCGCGGAGGCTGTCCTCCACGGGGTGGCTGCCGAGCCACATGCGGAAGAACGCGTCGGCCATCGTGGCGCTGCCGTGGAAGGTGCCGTGCGCGCCGGTCGCGGTGACGGTGAGGTTGCCCGAGGGCGTGTAGGTCACGACCATCCGGTTGCCGTTGCGCATCTCGGGGCACCACGTCACGAACGCGTCGAGCTCGCTCGAGATCGCGCTCGCGTGCGAGCCGGCGGCGTTCGTGATGCCCTCGCGGATCGCGTGCGACATCGTCTCGGCGTCGACGTCGCGCTTCATCACGAGCACGACCTGGCGCGGCACGTCGGAGCGGAGGATCGCGCTCGCGTCGGTGCCGCGCGTGGGGACGTAGAGCCCGGCCACGTAGACCTCGATGCCGAAGATCGTCGCATGTCGCGTCCCGGCGCCGTTGAGGACGAGCGTGGTGTCTCCGATCGTGACGGTGTCGTCGAAGTGCACGCCCGAGACGTCGAGCGCGAGCGCGGTGACGGGGACGGCCAGCGCGAGACAGGCGGCGAAGGCGGCGAGCGTGCGTTGCATGGTCAGTGGCTCCGGTCCGATGGGCGCATAGCGCAACGGAGACGACATACACGCCGCGGCGCGGCGTGATCGGCGCGGTCGGAGGAAGCTCACGCCTCGCGGAGATCGGCGGGGGCCCGAGCCGCACGCACCCATGTGGCCGCCGAGCGTGCGACGAGCCCGCCCTTGGCGCGCCAGCGCGCGAGCGGGACGCTCAGCGGCACGGCATCGGTCCGGATCCTGCCGCTGCGGTCGCGCACGGGGAGCAGGCGGACGAGCAGCGCTGGAGCGACACCGTGGATCCGCAAGCGGGTGGCGAGCCGGACGGGTAGACGGGGAGCGTCGGGTTGTAGCCGACTACGACCGGGAACGCGTTGAGAGAACACTGAAGGGAGGCACACGTGCAGCCGGTGTGACGGGCGATGGGCTCGGCTGCGCCAGAGCAGTTCCAGTCCCACGAGGGCGTCGCGCCTCCGAAGATCGCCGTGCAGGCGGGGCTGCCCACGCCGCACGCCCAGCCACTTCCGGTCGTGCACGGCGCTCCCATCCTGCAGTAGGGCGCCGACTGGTACGTGACGCCCGGGTGAACGGCCGCGTTGGTGTCGTAGCAGTCGTCCTGGGGGAAGCCGGTGGTGCAGAGCGTGTACGAGTCCGAGGTGTGCATGTCGCCATCGCGATCCTCGGCCGCGAGCGCGCCGCCACCGCTCGAGCAGTCGTCGTCGAGCCCGTTGCACACCTCGGAGGCCCCCGGGTGCATCGCCGCCCGCGTGTCGTCGCAGTCGTCACGCGGGTATCCGCCGGTGCAGCTCGCGTAGCCGCTGGCGGTGTGTGCGTCGCCGTCGGCGTCCTCGGCCGCCAGGGAGCCGCCACCCGTCGAGCAGTCGTCGTCGATGCCATTGCACGACTCGGTCGCGCCGGGATGGATGTCCGTGATCGCGTCGTTGCAGTCGATGCGCGTTCCGCTGGGGGCGCTCGACGTCCAGCTGCCTCCGGTACAGCTCATCGGCGGCGAGATCGGCGCCGCGCAGGCGCGCGTGCTCAGCGCGCCCGTGCGCGCATATCCGTCGCGGTCACAGTCCGCATACCACGTGGTGAGGACACCGTTGTCGACGACGCCGTCGCAGTCGTCGTCCATCGCGTTGCACGTCTCCACGATCGGAGTGACCGAGCACGCACTCCACATCCCGGACGAGCAGGTCTGTGTTCCCGACGCGCAGCGGCCCGGCAGCGGGCACATCCGTGTGTCGCCGTTCGCGCACGCGCAGAGCGTCACCGGGTTCGCCACGCCGTCGCAGTCCTCGTCGATCCGTGTCGGGTCGCAGACCTCGGCCGCGCCCGGATGGGCGACGACGTGGGCGTCGTCGCAGTCGGTGGAGGCGATCGAGCCGGGCGCGCGGTTGGTGTTGCCGAACGGGCACCCCCCGACGGGCGCTCGCGACGGGTCGATGCACCGACTGACCGACGATGCGCTGCTGGGAGCGTACGTGTCCTCGTCGGCGTCGGTGTAGCAGAGCACGCTCACGCTCTCGTCGATCGCACCATCGCAGTCCTCGTCGCGAGGCGCCGGCGAGAGATCCGAGCACGCCTCGATGCCGAGCGGAGAGATGTCGGAGCGCGCGTCATCGCAATCGATGGAGGAGCCGGAAGGTGCACGGTTGGTCCAGCCCGGTGGGCAGCCGCCCACGGAGTCACGGCCGGAGACCGGACACTGCGTCGCGGCGCTCGCGCCGTCGCCCGCCCATCCGTCGTTGTCGCCGTCTGCGTAGCAGGACACTCGCAGCAGGTCGTCGACCACGCCGTTGCAGTCGTCGTCGACCCCATTGCAGATCTCGTCGGTGGGGGCGATCGAGCAGCCCATGCTCCATGCGCCCATCACGCAGGTCTGCGTCCCCGCGGCGCAGGCGCCGGAGAGCGGGCACGCCTGCGTCGCGCCGTCGATGCAGCTGCAGCCGCCGGGCGGGTCGTTCTCCGTGCCGTTGCAGTCGTCGTCGACCGAGCCGGAGTCGCAGGCATCGTACGCACCGGGGTGAATGCTGCCCGACGTGTCGTCGCAATCGTCGTGCGTCCCGGCGTAGCCGTCGGGACGAAAGCAGGCGATCGCGCCCGTCGCGTCGACGACGTCGCCGTACCCGTCGCCGTCCGCGTCGACCCAGAACGTCGCCGTGACCCCCTCGTCGATCGCCGTGTCGCAGTCGTCGTCGCGGCCGTTGCAGACCTCGACCGCGACCGGGTTGACGCTCGCGCGCGTGTCGTCGCAGTCGTTGCCGCAGTGGGTCGTGCCGCTCGAGGCGGTATTGCAGCACGCCGCGTCCGGCTCGCCGTCGGCGTCGGAGTCGCGCACGCCGAACGTCGTGGGATCACAGTCCTCGTCGTGGCCCGCCACGTCACACACCTCTGGGTGCCCCGGAAAGCGCTCGGGGTCCGTGTCGTCGCAGTCGGAGCCACCGCACGCCGTCGAGCGCACGCCGTCTCCGTCGGCGTCGGCGTCGAGGCAGTCCGCGCACCGGTCTGCCACCTCGTCGCACGCGCCGGAGCAAGGCATCGTCGCCGAGTGAAGGCAGCCGCGCGCATCTGCAGCAGGTGCGGCTGGCATGCAGCGCTCTTCGCCATCGCAGAAGAGCCCGTCGTCGCAGTCGCCGTCGCCCATGCAAGGCATCGTCGAGTCCGCCCCGGCGCCACCGTTCGGCGCGTCGGCGCATCCCGAAGCCGCGAGCGCGAGCGCGCCGAGCACCCCTAGAGTTCTGAGCGCTTCCCCCATGAATCGAGTATCGGAGGCTCGTCGACGGGTCGCAAGGGGGGGCCGAGCAAGGGAGCATCGTCTCCGGGACACGCGGACGACGCTGCTATCGTTCGGCGCGATGACCGAAGCAGCTCCCGCGCGCGTCGCGGCGACGAGCACGCCGCGCCAGCGTGCGATGGACCTCGTGCGGGGCCTCGTGATGGTCGTGATGGTCCTCGACCACACGCGAGACTTCTACTTCGGCTTCCGGGTCGACCCGACCGATCTCGCGGAGACCTGGCCCTTCCTCTTCTTCACGCGCTGGATCACGCACTTCTGTGCGCCGGGATTCGTGATGCTCGCCGGCGCGTCGGCGTATCTCTACGGGCGCAAGCGCACGGCGGGCGATCGGATGCGCTTCCTCGTCACGCGGGGGCTCTGGCTCGTCGTGCTCGAGCTGACCGTGGTTCACTTCGGCTGGGATCCCGAGCCGCGCTACTCGTTCCTCTTGCTCCAGGTGATCTGGGCCATCGGCTGGTCGATGGTGCTGCTCGCGCCGCTCTCGTGGCTGCCGCCGCGCGTGCTCGCGGGGATCGGGCTCGCGATCGTGGCGCTCCACGGGCTGCTCGATGGCGTGCACGTCGAGTCGAGCGGGCTCGCGCGCTTCGCGTGGTCGGTGGTGCACGAGCAGCATGCGTTCTCGCCGCGCGAAGGGCTGCGCGTCGTCGTCGCGTATCCGCTCGTGCCGTGGGTGGGCGTGATGGCGATCGGCTTCGCCATCGGGGATCTGTACACGCGGCCCGCGCGCGAGCGGCTGCGCACGCTGACGGTCCTGGGCCTCGGGTCGATCACCACCTTCGTCGTGGTGCGAGGGCTGAACGGCTACGGCGATCCCGCGCCCTGGGCGGCGCAGTCGAGCCCCGTCTTCACGCTGATGTCGTTCCTGAACTGCACCAAGTACCCGCCTTCGCTCGACTACCTCGCGATGACGCTCGGGCCGCTGCTCCTGCTGCTCGCCGCCTTCGAGCGCTTCGTGCTGCCCGAGCGTGTGCTCGGCGTGCTCGAGACCTTCGGGCGCGTGCCGCTCTTCTTCTACGTCGTGCACCTCTATCTCCTGAGCCTCTCGTCGATGGCGTTCGCGACGGCGCGCTATGCCGCGTGGGTATGTGCGATCGCGATCCTGTACTTGCCTTCGCGCGCGTTCGCCGCGCTCAAGGAGCGGCGCGGCAAGGACTGGTGGTGGCTCTCGTACATGTGAGCGACGCATTTGGATCGGCGCCGCCAGCTCACGCGGCGGCCGTCGATCGAGAGTTGCCGCTCAGGAAGGGAGGAAGGCAGGAACGGACGTTGGGTGCCGCGACTCGCCTCCCTTCGAGCGTGGGCCTGCGAAGTCGAGGTGAGCCCGTGGCGGCAGCCGCTGACTCGAAGATGCTCGAACCTCACGCAGCACCTCGCAGCCCTCGCCGGCCGAGCTCACAGGTCGAGCATGACCCGCAACCACGCGCAGCTCCGTTCCTCGCTTCCTCCCTTCCTGAGCGGAACCTCTCGCTCGGCGCCGATGCGGAGCTGCATCGTCGCCGTGCTGCCCACCCGATTTCTCGGCGGCCCGTCTTCGACCTCAGTGCGTGACGCTCGGCACGTCGCTCGCGCGCACGGGCTCGACGCCTGCCTCGATCACCAGGCGCCTCGGGCGCACCTGGTCGCGGTAGCCGCCGGTCGCCGAGGGGGCCGGCGACGCGTCGGGGTCGTCCTCCCAGCGCGCCTTGCCGAGCACCGTCACGCGCTCGCCCGGTGCGAGGATGCCCTCGTCGTAGTGCAGCGATCGATTGAAGCCGAGAAACCCGGTGCTGGTCTGCCCGTGGCGGGCGAGCAGCTCCTCCATCACCGGCGAGGCATCGTCGAACGTCCCCGAGCGTCGATTGGCGTCGCGCGTGATGACGCACGTGAAGCGCTCCGTGCGCACGTATGCGCGCCCGCCGCCGTCGTCGATCAAGAAGGGCTGCGAGGCGACCTCGGAGAAGCGCTCGACCAGACGCGAGCTCCGTCCCGAGCTCACCATCTCCGACACCTTCACGTCGAAGTGGGCGCAGGCGCGACCGGTCAGCGGTGCCTTCAAGAGCGGCTGCCCCTTCACCGCGCGGAGCTTGCCCGTGATGCGCACCACGTCCCCGTCCTTCACCGCCGAGATGCGATGCACGTCGACGCCGCCGAGCTCGCGAAGGCGCGCCTGATCCGGCCCGAAGTACCAGCTCGCCCACGCGATCGCGACGGTGAGGCCGACCCCCGACACCACGGCGAGCACGACGAGCATCGGATCCGCCTCACCTCGCGAGGTCGGCGCGCAGCTTGGCGATCGCGGCCTTCGGGCCCTTCACGCGGACGTGCAGGCCGTCGTTGTCCCAGCGCTCGTCGACGATGCGCACCGACTCGCGGATCGGGCCCACCATCGATTGCTTCGCGTAGCTCACGAAGAGCTCGGCTTCCTCGGCGTCCTTCTCGAAGAACTGCACGACGGCCGCGTGCACGCGACGCACGTCCTCGGGGCGGCGCGCGCTCACGAAGAGGGCGTCCGGGAACTCCTGCTCGAGACCTTCGCGCGTGGCGGCGTCGATCTTGTCGACCTTGTTCAGGAGCACGAGCGAGGGCGCGTCGTCGGCCTCGAGCTCGCGGAGCACCGTGCGCGTCACCTCGAGCTGCGCGCGGAAGGCCGGATCGGCCGCGTCGACGACGTGGAGCAAGAGGCCCGCGTCCCGCGCCTCTTCGAGCGTCGAGCGGAACGACGCGACGAGCGCGTGCGGCAGCTTCTTGATGAAGCCCACCGTGTCGGAGACGAGGATGCGCGGGCTGACGGCCGGCGCGAGCGCACGCACCGTGGTGTCGAGCGTCGCGAAGAGCTCGTCGGCCACGTACACCTCGCCGCTCGTGAGCAGGCGCATCCAGCTCGACTTGCCGGCGTTCGTGTAGCCGACGAGCGCGACCGTGCGCTGGTTGCCGTCGGGCGAGACGCGACGCTTGCGGCGCACCGCCGCCTCGCGCTCCACGTTCACGAGCTCGCTCTTCAGCTCGGCGATGCGATCGCGGATGCGGCGCCGATCGAGCTCGGCCGAGCTCTCGCCGGCGCCCTTGCCGCCGATGCCGCCGCGCTGGCGATCGCCGCCGCCGCTCTCGCGCAGGCGTGGCGCGAGGTAGGTGAGACGCGCGATCTCGACCTGCATGCGCGCCTCGCGCGTGCGCGCGTGGCGCTCGAAGATGCGCAGGATGATCGAGGTGCGATCGAGCACCTCGGCGCCCGTCGCGCGCTCGAGGTTGCGCACCTGCGAGGGCGAGAGGTCGTGGTCGACCACGACGACGCCGGCCCGCACGGGGCCCTGCGGGACGACCGGCGCGTCGTCGGCGTCGCCCTCCGCCTCGAGCTCGTCTTCGTCCGAGGCCTCGTCGTCGTCTGCGTCGATCTTGCGCTTCTTGCGGATGGCGCCCGACGGGATCTTGCCCGAGCCGCCCGTCCACGAGGCGAGCTCCTCGAGCTTGCCTTCGCCCACGACGCCGCCGACGGCGAGGCCGCCTCGACGCTGCGTGACGCGACCGACCGGCGCGAGCCCGAGCGTCTTGCAGAGGCGCTCGACCTCCATGAGCGACGACTCGAAGTCGCCGTCCGAGACGTCGGGCAGCTGCACGCCCACGATCACGACCTTCGGCCGCTCGCTCGCCGCGCTTCTCTCTCGTGCTTCGCTGTCCGACATCGGCGCGAGATTGCGAGGTGCGAGGGGCGCCCGCAAGCGCCGGGTACCGACGCGCGTGCTCTCGCCCCCCACGCTTTGCGCTACGCTCGCCGCATGCTCGCACGCCTCACGCTCGTCTCGGCGCTCCTCGCATCGTGCGCCGCGCTCGGCTGCACCGTGGAGAAGCCGCCCATCACGCTGCCGTCCGATGCAGGACGAGACACGGGCGGCCGCGACGCGAACCTCGCGCGGGACGGCGGCGGCGACGCCGCGACGACGAACGACGCCGCGACGACGAGCGATGCCGCGACGACGAACGACGCCGCGATGACGAGCGACGCCGCGACGACACCCGATGCAGGAACGGACGCCGGGATCGACGCCGCCAGCGGCCCCACGGACGCCGGGACGGACGCAGGGACCGATGCGGGCGCCGACGCGGGCACCGATGCCGGGCACGACGGCGGCACCACGCTGCCGGGCGTCCTCAACGAGACGGACTTGCGTGCCGAGGCCGACTTCTGCAACATCCAGTTCCCGACCACGACGTCGAGCTCGGCCGGCGCGCCGAGCGAGCTGATCTTCGGCCAGGTCTACGAAGCGGGCCTCACCGACACGAGCCTGGGCCAAGCCCCGAGCATCACGGCCGAGCTCGGCTACGGCCCCGCGGGCACCGACCCACGCACGAGCACCGCCTGGTCGTTCCAAGCAGCGTCCTTCAACCTGGAGGTCGGCAACAACGACGAGTACGCCGGCCGGCTCACGATCCCGACGGCCGGCACGTACGCGTACACGTATCGCTTCAGCTTCGACGGCGGCGCGAACGTGACCTACTGCGACCTCGACGGCGCCGGCCGGAACCCGGGCCTCGTCTTCACGCCCTCGCTGCTCGGCACGATCACCGTCAACTGATCGACCCGGCGGATCGCACGCCGTCAGATCGGCGGCTCGATCTCTGCCCGCGAGTGATCCGGAAGGACGCGGATGCGCACCGGCGCGCCGGTCGCGATCGTGTCGATGAGCCACGCGCGCGTGACGCCTTTGGCGGGGATCTCGAACCCACGGTCGCCGGTCGGCAAGCGAACCAGCGCCAGGACGCGGCCGCGGTGCAGGTTCTTCAACCAGCCCGTGCAGAGAATGCCTTCGCGGAGCACGCGCTGGCGCTGGCGCTCCTCCCACGCGAGCGCGAGCGGGAGAAACACCATCAGTGCCGCGATGAGCAGGAGCGGTGAGCCGAGGACGATCGCCGGCACGAGCCAGTCGACGAAGGAGGAGTCGAGCACTGGATCGATTCTACGACCGAGACCCGTCGATGCACCTCACGGCGCTCGCATCGATCGGGTCACTCTCCTCCCGTGCTTCTCCCCGAGGGACTGCGGGAGCCCTCGCCCACGCCGGATGCTGCACGCCGAGCCCCGCGATCAGCGGCGCATGGCGCCGACGGCCGCGTTCGGCTCCATCGCGCGGAAGGTGTCGCCGAGCGGGCCGAGCTCGCGCGCCATCGACTCGATCCGCGCGAGCGCGGCCGCGCGCTTCTCGTCGAGCTCGGCCGTGACGCCGAGGGCCGTCATCGCCGACAGCTCCTCGCGGCGCAGGATGCTCGACGTGAGCGCGTCCATGCCGCTCGTCTCGCCCAGCTTGAGGGCCTCGCGCGCCGTCCCGAGCGCCGCCGCGTGCTCCCCGAGCGCGCGCTCGGCGCTGGCCTTCACCGCGAGCGCCGCCGCGCGGTGGGGCGCGAAGAACATCCCCGCCGCGAGCGCGGTCTCTTCGGCCTTCTGCTTCGCGAGCGGAGCATCGCCGCGCACCAGCTCGGCGCGCGCGAGCTCCACCTTCATGAAGAGCTGGGCCATCGTGTCGCCGCCCTCGATCGCCGGCGAGAGCACCGCGATCGCCTCGTCGACCGCGCCGCGCGCGACCAGGATCGATCCCAGCGTGCCGATCGCGCGCTTGCGCGTGAACTCGTTCCGCGTGCGATCGATCAGATCGAGCGTGGCGCGCGCCCGCTTCTCGGCCGCGAGCTGATCGCCGGCGAGCGAGAGACAGCGCGCGAGCCAGCCGCCCGCCACGCCCTGTCCGAGCACGTCGCGCGCCGCCTCGAGCGCCGCGAGCCCGCGCTCGGCCCCTCGCACGGCCGCGCCGAGGTGATCGATGCGGGCCTTGTCGGCGACCACGGTCTTGACGATGTTGCGCCATCCGTCGAACGCCGGGTCCACGCCCTCGGCGATCGTCGCCGCCGCCGCGTCGAGCTTGTCTTCGATGCCGATCGAGATCTGACGCTGTCCGAGCTGCACGAAGGCGGTCGCCAGCATGAAGTGGATGAAGGCGTAGGGTCCCGTCACGTCGGGCGGCGTCGAGAGCGAGTTGATGCGCGTCAGCAGCTCGAACATCCCTGCCGGATTGCCCGCCGATGCTGCGCGCAGGATCTCGAGCGCCGCGGCCTCCGACCACTCGGCGCTGCCGCTCGGGAGCAGCGTGAGGGCGTCCTTCACGAGCGGCGCCGAGGCCGTCCAGTCGGTCCGCCACGCGAGGGGCATCCCGCGAGCGAGCGAGAGCGCTCCCTTCAGGTGCGGATCGCTCGGCGCGCAAGCGAGGCCACGCTCGGCGAGCTCCGCAGCGCCGTCGAGATCGCCCGCCGCGAGCGCCGCGCGCGCCGCATCGAGCAGCCGCGGTGCCGCCAGATCCGGGGCCTTGCCGCGCAGGTAGTGCTCGGCGAGCACGCGTGGATCGCGCTCGCCGATCGAGACGAGCCACTCCGCGGCGACGCGGTGCCCCTTCTCGCGGTCCTCGTCGACGAGCATCGCGTATGCGGCGTCGCGCAGGAGCGCGTGGCGGAACACGAACTCCTTCTCGTCGGCGAAGCGCTCGTTCTTGCCCGGATCGATGACCTCGCGCGCGACGAGCGCCTCGAGCCACTCGGAGAGCAGCCGCTCGTTCGTGTCCGAGAGGAGGCGCCGTACGCCGCGCTGCCAGAAGGTCTCGCCGAAGATCGCGCCGACGCGCAGCACGCGGCGCGCCTCGGGCTCGAGCGTATCGAGGCGCGACTGCGCCATCGCGAGGACGGTCTCGGGCATGTCACTCGGATCGCGCCCGGCCTCCAGCCGCTCCGCCACGTGACGCGCGAGCTCCTCGAGGTAGAAGGCGTTGCCTGCCGCGCGCTCGATGATCTTCTGCACCACGCTCGCGGACGTCTCGCTGCCGAGCAACGCGCGCACCAGGCGCTCGGCGGCCTTCTTCGTCAGCCCTTCGAGGCGCACTTCGGCGGCGCCGCGCAGCCCGTTCGGGAACGTGTCGCGGATCTCCGGGCGCGCGAGCGCGACGACGACGAAGGGAAGCTCCTCGAGCTCGGCGAGCCACGACTCGACCACGCTCACGCTCGCGGCGTCGGCCCAGTGCAGGTCCTCGAGCACGAGGACGAGCGGCTGCCCCGTCGCGAGGCCCCGCACCCAGCGCGTGAGGCCCACGCGCGTCTGCTCGGCCATGATGCGCGGGTCGTTGCGCGCCGCGCGCAGGCGCGGTGAGGGCTCGCCCGCCACGGGCGCGCGCACGAGCTCGCCGAGGAACTCGATCGTCTCTTCGGCGCTCGCGGCGTCGACGTGGGCGCGCAGGTGCGCGGCGAGCGCCTCGTGACGATCGGCCTCGGAGAGGTCCTCGCGCACGCCGGCCGCCCCACGCACGAGGTCGGCGATCGCGCGGAGCGGCGAGCCCACGTTCAGCGCGTCACAGCGCGCGGCGAGCACGCGCGTGTCTCCGCGCTGCGCGAGGCGTGCCATGATCTCGCGGCGCAGGCGCGACTTGCCGAGGCCCGGGGCGCCGAGGACCAGCACGGCGCGCGCGACCGAGTCGGAGATCGCCTCGAGGCAGGTGCTCTCGAGGAAGGCGAGCTCGCGCTCGCGGCCCACGGTCGGCGTGGGCTTGCCGAGCACGTGGCGCACGTCGCCGCCGAACGCATCGACGCCCCGGAGCACCCGGCCGGTGCCGGCGCGCTCGACGTGGAAGCGCACGTCGAGCAGCCCTTCCGTGACGTCGTCGATGCGCACGGCCGTCGTGCTCGCGCCCGTGCGGGTCGCCTCGAGCAAGGCCGCGGCGCGATCCACCACGGGCCCGGCGGCCCAGCGCCCCGTGACCTCGGCGGCGCCGGTCGCGACGGCGACGCGCGCGTCGGGAAGCTCGCTCGCGATCGCGAGCGCACAGGAGGCCGCACGAGAAGCTTCGTCGCGCGCGTTGCCGAGCCCGCGGAGGAGCACGAGGTTCATACCGTGGCGCAGGGCGACGACGTCCCCGCCGAGCGGCGTCACGACCCGGCGCAGCTCGGCGACCGGTCCGCGCGCGTCGCTCCCGATCGTGGCGACCGCCTCGAGCGCGGGCGCGCCCGTGCCGGGCTCGGCGGTGCGAACGAGGATCACCGAGACGAGCCGTCGCTCCTCGCCCGAGAGCGTCGTCGCGCCCCGCGGCACCGGCGGCAGATGACTCTGGCCTTCGGCCAGCGGCCCGATCGCGTCGAGCGCGGCGAGCACGTCCGCCGGGCCGGCCGGTCGATCGCTCGCTCTGCGCGAGACCATGCGATCGACGAGGTCGGTGAGCGCGGCCGGCAGATCCGGACGCAGCGTGCCGAGCAGCGGCGGCCGATCGTGCAGGGCCTGCACGAGGATCGAGACGGGGTGATCGCCCTCGAACGCGCGCCGCCCGGCGAGGCACTCGAACATCACGCAGCCGAGCGCATAGACGTCGGCGCGACCGTCGATGGCCTTCTCGCCGCGCACCTGCTCGGGGGCCATGTAGCCGACCGACCCGAGCATCGCCCCCGTCGCGGTGATCATGCGTGTCGCCGAGGCGACGTGCGCGATGCCGAAGTCGAGCAGCTTCGCCGCGCTCGGCTCGCCGTGCGGCAGGAACACGTTCGAGGGCTTGAGGTCCCGATGGAGCACGCCCATCCCGTGGGCGGCCTCGAGCGCCTCCGCGACGCGCCGCGCGATCACCAGCGTCTGCGTGGGGTCGAGACCGGTGCGGACCAGACGCGCGGCGAGGTCCTCGCCCTCGAGCCACTCCATCGCCAGGAACGGCGAGCCACCCTCCGTCGCGCCGTGCGACACGTACCGAACGACGGCGGGATGCGCGAGCCGGGAGAGCACGCGGATCTCCCGATCGAAGCGGCCGTCCGCTTCGCTCGCGTCGAGCACGACCTTGAGCGCCACCGACGCCTGGGTGAGGCGATCGAGCGCGCGATAGACCACGCCCATGCCGCCGGCCCCCGCGCGCGACACGATCTCGAAGCGGTCCTGGACGACCTCACCCGCTCTCACGCGCGCATCGTCGCGTGCCCGGCGCGAGCGGGGCAAGCGTTTCGGATCACACCCGGCGTTTCGTGCGCGCCCTTGCTCGCGCGCGCGATTGGCCCGACCATCCCCGCATGTCGGCGCGGGCGGGAGCGAGCTTCGCATCGTTGTTGCTTCTCGCCTCGTGCGCGCCCGTGTCCCCTCCGGAGGCGGACACCGGCACCGACGCGAGCGGGATCGATGCGGGAGCCGACGCCGGGGCTCCGCGCGACGCGGCGATGCGCGACGTCGGGCTCGACTCGGGAGACGCCTACGCGATCGACGCGCGTGCCCCGGGGACGCTGCTCGTGCGCACGCTCGGCGTGCAGGGCTTCGTGCTGACGTACGAGGGCGAGTCGGTGCTGACGGCGCCGCTCTTCACGCGGCAGTCGTTCCTCGACGTCACGGTCGGCGCCCCGATCGCGGCCGACGAGGCGGCCATCGCCAGCGGGATGGCGGGCGTCGACGGCGCCTCGGTCCGCGCCGTCCTCAGCGGGCACGCGCACTACGACCACCTGATCGACGTGCCCGCCATCCTCGCGCACGACGCGCCCTCGGCGGTGCTCTACGCGAACGAGACCGCACGACACGTGCTCGCCGCGATCGCCAGCGATCGCGATCCGGGCTGTGCGACGCCGGCGCCGACCGCGCCGCTCGATCGGGCCCGGGTGATCGCCGTCGACGATCCGCTCGCGAGCCTCGTGGACTACACCCACTGCCCGGATCTGCGGCCCGCAGGCGCGCCGGCCACCGGCACCTGGATCGACGTGCCGGGCAGCCACGTCCGGCTCTATCCGCTCTGCACGACGCACCCGGCGCAGTTCGGCGACGTGCACTTCGCGCCGGGCTCGATCGACGAGGACCAGTGCGATCTCCCCGAGGCCGCATCGGGATGGCTCGAGGGGCGCACGATCGCCTACGTGATCGACTTCCTCGACGCCGGCACGGGCGAGATCGCCTACCGCGTCTACTTCCAGGATGCGCCCGCGACGCAGCCGCTCGGGGAGATCCCCCCGGCGATCGCCAGCCAGCGCGCGGTGGACGTCGCGATCCTCTGCGTCGGCAGCAACGGCGGTGTCGAGAGCCAGCCGACGGACATCCTCGCGAACGTCTCACCACGCTTCGTGCTCTCGGGGCACTGGGAGAACTTCTTCCTCGCGCGCGACCACGCGCTCGAGCCGATCCCGCTGCTCGACGTGGACACCTACGTGATGCGGGCGGAGGCCGCGGTGCCCGGACCGCCGGACGTGCCGATGGTCGTCGACGGAACGCCCCTCGAGGGGCGACAGTGGCTCGTGCTGCCGGACGCCGAGATCGTGATTCCGCCCCGCCCCTGACGGCGGCCGCGTCGTTTGCGCTTCCAGCGCGACGGCCCGCTCGTGTAGACGGAAGGCATGCAGAAGATCGCGATCGTGGGCGGCGGTGGCGGCGGGATGGGCGCGGCATACGCGCTCGGCATGGGTGGGAGCGCGCAGGTCACGGTGTTCGAGAAGAACGCCTGGCTCGGCGGTCACGCCCACACGGTGGACTTCCCGTGCAACGACGGGGTCACGCGGCCCATCGACATGGGCGTGATCCTGAGCGAGCCGTGGACCTACCCCGTGCTCTACGCGCTCTGCCGCAAGTACGGCGTCGAGTCGCGCGCGGTGGGCTGGACCGTGGGCGCGTCGTTCAAGGACGAGTGGTGGATGACGGGCGCGCCCGACACGGCGCTGTTCTCGCGCCTGCGCGATCAGTGCTCGCGCTTCGAGCTCGACACCTACTGGTGGAGCCAGCTCCCGGGCGAGCAGCAGATCAAGCCCGTGCAGTACTACCTCGACGAGGGCGGCTACACGAACGAGTTCGCCGCCAAGGCGCTCGCGCCGGTGCTCTGTCTGCTGGTCGTCACGCGCGCCGGCCTCACCGAGGCGCCGCTCGCGAACATCCTCGGGCTCTTCTCCGACAAGCAGCTCTCGTTCTTCAACGCGACGATGTGGCGTCTGTTCCCGCAGGGGACGCGCGCCTACGTGACCGCGATGCAGAACGCGGTGTCGGGGACGACGACCTTCCGCACCAGCACGCCCGTGCTCGGCGTGCGGCGTGCGACGAGCGGCGGCACGACGACCGTCTTCGTGCGCACCGCGAGCGGCGAGGAGCCCTTCGATCAGGTGATCTTCGGCACGCAGGCGAACCTCACGCTGCAGCTGCTCACCGACGCGACCGCCGCCGAGAAGGACGTGCTCTCGGCCTTCGAGTTCGAGCGCGCGCAGATCTACCTGCACAAGGACGAGAGCGTCCTCAGCAAGGTGCTGCCGAAGAACGTGTGCTCGCAGTACTGGTACGATGGCGACGACGTCACGCCGGAGATGAAGGGGCCGTTCTCGCTCAATCCCGGCGTGGGCCTGGGCCTGCCGCCCGAGGCCGGGCCGGTGCTCATCACCGGCTACAACGTCGACGCGACGGAGAAGCGCCCCGACCCGGCGCTCACCGTGGCTTGCGAGCTCTGGGAGCACGAGAAGGCGACGCTCGCCGCGGGCATCGCCCGTCAGAAGTACGCCGGCATCCAGGGACAGCAGGCCACGTGGCACTGCGGCACCTCGCCCACGTGGGCCAACGCCGACGCGGTGATCACGAGCGGCATGGTCGTCGGGTGTCGCCCCGCGCTCGGCGGCGCGTTCCCGTTCGCCGATCAGGCGCCCTGCGTGGCCGACTACGAGCAGATCGAGTCGGTCATGTTCGGCAACACCGACGCGCCGCCCTCGCCGCGCATCGGCTTCCGCCGGACCACCTGACGGGGCGGCCCGCACGCGCCGACCGCGACCGCCCGACCGACGCGAGTCGGCGTTGGCCGCGCAGACGGCGTAGCACGCGTCGCGGACGGTGGTGGTGTCGCCGCGCTCCGAGCAGGTGCCGCCGTCGCCACAGATCGCGTGGCACGTCGAGGTCGAGTCGTGATTGGCGAGTCAGTCCTCGTAGGAGCCCGCGGTGGCCGCGCTCCGCGCGGCATCTCCACGGTGCGAGAACGCGTCCTCCCGCTCGCGGTTTCCACGCGAACACGTCGACGCGCGTCGCGTGGAGCCCCCGCGGTTCGGGCGCGTGCGCTCTCGTCGCGAATCGGAGTACAAACGCCAATGCGCTTCCGGCTGCCGCTCCCGCTCGTCCTCGTGCTCACCGGCCTCGTCCTGCTCCCGGCCTGCGATCCCGGAGTGGCGCCTGTCGATGCCGCGACGGCGAGCGACGCTGCGCCCACCGACACGATGCCGCCGCGCGACGCGGCGCCGACGGACAGCGCGCCACCGACCGACACGGGCGTCGATGCCTTCGTGTCTCCGGTCGATGCCGCGACGACCGACGCGGCGCCGACGCCCGATGCCGCCACGCCCCCCGACGCGTTCGTCACCCCCGACGCGGGCACCTGCGACGGCACGTGCGACGCGTGGGACGAGGTCGTGTGTCCAGCCGATTGCTGGATCTGCACGCCTTCCTCCAGCGGCCCCTGCTACTCCGGCCCGACGAGCACGCAGGGCGTCGGCGCGTGCCACGCGGGCACCCACACCTGCGCGGCCGACGGCCTCTCGTACGGCGCGTGCATCGACGAGGTCGTCCCGGCCGTCGAGGCATGCACGACCGCAACCGACGAGGACTGCGACGGACACACGGAGGCCTGCGGCGTCGCGCGCTTCGCCACGCGTGTCGGCGCGAGCGCCGTGAACGACGAGCTCTTCTCGGTCGCGGTCGCGCCCGACGGCTTCGTCGCGATCGCCGGCGGCGCCGGGCGTGCCGCGGCGCTCGATCTGGGCTGCGGTCCGCTCACCGCCGGTGGCGCCGGCCTGAACGCGTTCTTCGCGATCCTCGATCCGAGCGGCGCCTGCGTCGTCTCGCGCATGCTCGGGACCGCCACGACGTCCGGCGACAGCCTCGTCACGCGCATCACGTTCCTGCCCGGCGGTGACGTCGCGCTCGGCGGCTACTTCAACGCCACCCTCGACTTCGGCGGCGGGCAGGTCCTCACGCACGGCGCCTCGCAGGACGCGTTCCTCGGCCGCGTCACGCGCGCGGGCGATACCGTGTGGGCACGCCGCTACGCGTCGGGCAGCACGGCAGCGTGGCTCGGCGGGCTCGCCGCGGACGCCGACCAGATCGTGATCACCGGGACGATGGGCGCGCCGATCGACCTCGGCAGCGGCCCGGTCTCGGGTGCGATGTACGTCGCCGCGCTCGCACCTGCCGATGCGACCCCCATCTATGCACGCGGCTTCGCCGGCAACGTCCAGGGCTGGGACCTCGCGCTCGACGCGAGCGGCAACGCGTTCGTCACGGGTCCGCTCGTCGGCAGCACCGACTTCGGAGGCGGCACGCTGACGAGCGCGGGCAGCACGGATGTGGTGCTCGTCTCTCTGGCCCCCGACGGCGCGCATCGGTGGTCGCGCCGGTTCGGCGACACGTCCGAGCAGATCGGCTGGGCCCTCGCCGTCACTCCGACGGGCGCCGTGGTCGTCGGCGGCAGCTGCCGCGGCGCGATCGATCTGGGCGGAGGCATGCGTACCTGCGTCGGCACGAGCGACGCATTCGTCGCGCGCTTCACGGGCGACGGCACGCACGTCTGGAGCCGCACGCTCGCCACCGCCGCGCCCGGCGCACGCGTGCGCGGCGTCGCGGGCACGGCCGACGACGGCGTCGTGCTCGGCGTGGAGCTCTTCGGCGCGATCGACCTCGGCACCGGACCGCTCGTCACCTCCGGCTCCTCCGACGTCGTGCTCGCGCATCTCGACGGGGCGGGCACGGCGCTCTGGGCCGCGCGCTACGGCGATGCGATGCGGCAGGCGCCGCAGGCGATCGCGGCGAGCGGCAGCGTCGTCGCCGTCGTCGGCAATCTGGGCGGCATCGTCGACTTCGGCACCGGAATGCTCACGAGCGCCGGGGCGTTCGACGGGTTCCTCGCGGTGCTCACGCCGTGACGCCCTGCGGAGACCCGCGACGCGGTCGCCACGCGGTCCGCACGTCGATGCGCTCGAGCGCGCGACGAGCTCGGAGCAGTACGTGCTCGCGCCGATCGGCGCGACCGGCGGCGGGTAGCCGCGGTGCCCGCCGAGATCAGAGCTGGCCGATCGAAGGATCGCCCTCGTAGCGATCGCTCCGCGCCTCCGGAACGTCGCGCGCATCGGCCGGCGTCGGGCCGAAGAGGACGTCGATTCCCTCCGGCTCGCCGGCGAAGACCGTCCACACCTCGAGGGCGCCGCCCTCGCCCTCGCGCACGAGCACGTCGACGTCCGACCTCTCGCACCCTCCGATGTACGTGTGGCCGCGCAGGACGCGCCCGCCCTCGGTGCGCCACGTGGTCGCCGAGCGGTGCTCCCCGCGGACGAGGAAGCGATCCGACGCCAGGCGCGCCCATGCACTGTCGTCGCTGCCCGCGCGCGCGAGCTCGACGGCGCTCGCACGGACGACCATCGCGAGTGTGCCGTGCCCGTCGGAGAACGCGGCGAGCGACGCCCGCCCGCGCGACACCACCTCTTGCGCATCGCGGAAGATCGCGTGCGGCCCGTCGTCGCCCATGCTCGCCGCCCTCTCGAGCGCGTGGAACCCGGCAGGAGTCGCGGAGGGCGTCGGCGTCGCGAGACCGAGAGCGCCGCGCTCGAGCCAGAGCACGTCGTCGGCGTCCGAGAGCACGATGCGCTCGCCGACGATCACGCCCTGCCGGAGCGGCGCGTCGAGCACCCGCTCGGTGCTCGTGCGAGCTCCGTCGAAGCGCCAGAGCTCGACACCGCTCGGCAGCGCGACGAGGATGCGGCCGTCGTCGTCCGCGTCGAGCACCGTCGCGCCCGCCACGTCTCGCGTCTCGATCACCGCGCCGTGATCGTCGAGCCAACGCGCATGCGAGTCGGACAGCACCAGCCAGTCCGCGGAGGCCGCATCCTGCACCGCCGCCCGGCTGCTCCACCCGACCGAGCCGAGCGCGTCGGGGAGCACGACGCGCGCGCCGGGCGCGGTCCACAGGCATGCGCCCTCGTCGCAGCGCTCCACGCACTGGACTTCACCCTCCCGCGACCATCCGAGCGCCTCGGCGCGAGCACAGGCGTCGATCCGCGTCGTCGTACCGCTCGCGAGATCGATCGCGAGCGCGCCCTCGTCGTGCGCCCCGAGGATCATCGGGCCGCGACGCGCGAGCGTCTCGACGAGGTCGGTCGAGCCGAGCGCGAGAGGCCCGATCGGATCGAGGTCCTCGTCCCGCCACACGAGCCCGCCCGGCGTCTCGCCGCGCGCGGCGATCTCGGTGGACGTGCCCGTCGAGCGCCAGAGCGATCGATCGCCCAGCGTCGCGAGGATCGATCCGGTGTCGCGTGCGGCCACCAGCGCGCCCTGGTCGTCGAAGAGCATGCCGCACGCGAGCACGCGGTGGTCGGTCGCGAAGAGCTGGTGGGATGCGTACTCCGAGCAGGTGGAGACCCAGGCGATGCCCCAGGGCTCTCGCGGAGCGGTGGGCGTTGGCGACGACGGCGCCGGGCCCGGCAGCGCGGGAACGGACGACGAGGCCGGCGCCGCGGTGCTCCCGCACCCGAGCAGCAGCACCGTTCCGACCCGGAGGAGCACTCGCATGCCCGGCCTACGACGGGCACCCGCATCTCTTCCCCGCCTCGTGCGCGCTCGCGCACTGGGTGGGTCCGCGCGGCGTCTCCCCAGCGGGAGGGCGCGACCGGATCCGCGGGATCGACGCGCGATCAGGGCGTGAACGTCAGCGGGTCGAAGCCCGAGGGCGCATCGCACGGAGCGAGGTCCGGGTCGTAGAACCAGTTGCCCGGATCGCTCGTGGGCATCGACTGGTCGTCCCACTGGCAGACGTAGTCCCCGGCCGATCCGAGCTCGCCGTCGTGGTCGACGTCGATCACGAAGTGCACCTCGTAGAGCTCGCCGACGTCGATCGCGCCGCGCGGCTCGCCGAGCGCGTTGCCCCCGACCTGGAACTGCGTGGGCGGCGTGCGCTGGGTCGGCACCTGCATTCCGGGCGCGAGCGCGACGAAGGGCGACCAGCGATAGAAGACGCGCGTCTGGCGGCCCAGACCGTTCACGCGCACGGCCCACGCCGCCATGGTGAAGTTGTCGAAGAGCTCGGGCCGCTGGATCGCGGTCGGGATGTTGAAGTGCCAGATGGCGCCGGTGGAGACCGCGTCCTGGACGCTCTGGAAGGGCGTCGTGTGCGTGAAGGTCACGTCGCCGTCCGGGCAGATGGGGCGCGTCCACTGGTGATCCGGCGCGCCGTCGGACGTGATCGGGTCGAAGTGCACGACCTCGGGGTCGACGCTGTTGGCCCAGAACGCGAGCGTGGCCGGGTCCGCCGGCAGGATCTCGGGGATGTTCAGCAAGAGGTTGGCGCTGCTCGTGCCGCGGGAGGCCGCGACGGGATTGCTGAGGTCCGTGAGGCGATCGATGACGAACATCGCTTCGATGTTCTCGTCGTTCCCGACCTCGAGCGCCGCGAAGATCGTCTGGTTCACGTGCGGCGTCATGTTGAAGAACTGCAGGTCGAGGTCGTCCCCGAGATGCTGGGTGCCACGGGGATCACAGGCATCGCCGTAATTGGAGAACCCGTTGAGGTCGGACACGGCGGCCGTGCAGCTCACGAGGAGCGGCAGGAGCGCGAGCGAGACACCGAAGGAGAGAGGGCGCGTCATCGGGTCGTCTCCTCAGAAAGCGAAGCGAACGGAGCCGGAGCAGCCCGTCGGGCTGCAGCCAGCGCTGACCTGCGGCTGCCCCTCGCTCGAGGCGACGTCGTCGGGGAGCGCGAAGGCGAGCACGAGGCCGGTGGCGGCGATCACCGCGCCGCCGATCCAGAGCGCGTCCGCCGCGGCCGCCTCCGTCTGGATGGTGCTCCGCCGTGAGTCGAGCTGGACCTCGGGCGAGCACGCCGTCCCGAGCACGAGCGGCGCGGTGACTCCGGTGGAGGCGGACTGGGTCACGCAGGAGCGGCGCAAGGCATCGGCATCGCCCTGCGCGACGACGCCGAGCACGACGCCGACGACCGTCAGCGCCAGACCACCTCCCATGACGACCCAAGGCCACCAGGGCCGCGAGGTGGTGGACCCCTGTCCCTGCTGCGCGCGGAGCTCGGCGTCGATGGCGCGCTGCTCGGCCGCCTCGAGCTGGCGGCGCTGCTCGGCCTCCTCGGCGGCGCGCTCCGCGGCCGCTTCTTGATCCGCCGTGACGGTCGCCTCGAGCGCGACCAGGCGCGCCTGCAGATGCTCGTGGTCGGGCGCGTCGGGAACGGAGGTGAGGTAGCCGCGGAGCGCGCGGGCCGCGTTCGGCGTGTCCTGCGCATCGCGGTAGGCGAGGTAGACGTTGTAGAGGAGCGCGCCGCGGCCGCTCAGGCCGTAGGCGATCTCGAACTCCTGCGCCGCGTCGGCGAAGCGCCCCTGCTCGTACGCGTCGCGCCCGAGCCGGAAGTGCGCGCGGGCCTGCGCGTCCGTCATGTCGGTGTCGGTGGTCGTCGCCTGCGCCATCGACTCGGTGGAGCCGTCGGAGGTCTGCGCTTGTGCAGCGGCGGGAAGCGCCGACGAGAGAAGAAAGAGCCCCAACGTGACGAAGCGGTTCAAAGCGCCCTCCACACAGCATCCTACCCGAGATGACGTCGGGCTTGGAAAAACGCGGGTGCCCGCGAGGTCCCTACGACCCGAGGATGGGAGCGGATCCCGCTCGGCGTGACGAAAATCGAGTTAATCGGGCCCCGGGCAGTCCCACTCGAGACCGATGCGGCCGAGCCGAGGCGCTCCCAGGCGCGCCGCCGCCCGAAGCGTCACCCGCACCTCGACGACGCCGCCCGGCGGAAAGGACAGCGGGAGCGGGCTCGCGCTGCCGGGAAAGGTGCCGAGCTCGACGAAGGCGGCCGAGGCGAGCGAGGCCTCGTCGGCCGCATGACGGGCCTCGAACAGGATCGTCCCGGTCGTGCCCTCGCGGGCCTCGTAGTGCAGGGCAACCCAGCTCGCATCGCCCATCGAGCAGCCGCGGAACACGTGGGACTCGCTTCCCTCCGGAAGGAACGCGCCGCCCCGCATCACGCCGGTCAGATCGCCCTGGGTGTGGGGCGCAGCACCGATCGTGACCTGCGCAGAGATGGCACCTCCGTCGAGGTCGACGCGCGTGGCGACGCCGAGATCGTCCGTGCCGCCGTGCTCGGACACCGCCCAGACGTGGCCGATCGTGTCCGAGCCGAGACCGACCGTCTCGATCGGCGAGGCGTCGCCGACACGCAGGTCGATCGTGCGGCGCACGCGGAGCGGCGCCACGTCGAGCATCGAGACGAGCCCGCCGGTGTGTGCGACCCACAGGTGCCCGTCCGGATCGAAGACCGCGCCGCGCGTGCTCGGCGCCGTGGAGACGTGCGCGATCGCGCCGTTGCGCGGATCGTAGACGGCGACGTCGTCGCACGAGAACCCGGTCATCCCGATGCGGCCGACGGAGTCGATCGCGAGCGAGTAGACCAGCCAGCACGGCAGCGGCACCTCGATCGAGGTCGGCTCGGCGATCGGGCGCGCCGGGTCGACGCGCACGAGGTAGCCGTCGCGCGACGACATCCACACGTAGCCCCAGGGATCGATCGCGGCCGCGTAGGGCGCGAAGCGCGGGGTCTCGATGCGGCGCAGCTCGGCGCCCGTCGTCCCGTCGAGCTCGACGATCGCTTCGCCGCCGAAGAGGCCCACCCACGCGTTGCCGGCGCCCGCGCCGTCGAGGCCGCCGCCGTCGATCGCGAGGGCGCGCGGCACCTCGCCGACGTCGCCGACGGGGACGGTGAACAGGATGCACTCGTCGTCGGGCACCACGTCGTCCGGGCCGGTGGACGTTCGGATCGCGCCGTCGTGATCGCGATCGACGCAGCGCGCGCGCTCGCTCGCGATCTTGGTGGCGGTGCCCTGGCCGTCGAAGGCGCGGTCGAGCACCCACACGTCGTTCTGCCAGTCGACGGCGACGCGGCTCGGCTCGTTGCCGAACGCCGCTCCGAGCTCCGTGGTGTAGCGCGCGACCTCGGTCGCCGTGGCGGCGTCGATGCGCGAGAGCGTCCCGTCGGCGCTGTTCGCGGCCCAGACGGTGGCGGCCGCGTAGCGCTCGCGCGCGAGCGTGAGCTCGCCGAGATCGGTGAGGGCGAGCGGGCTCGTGCCGTCGAAGGGCACGTCGGCCTCGCCCCAGACGCCGCCGCGGCACTCGGAGTCGCAGCCGCCGCAGGGGCTACGCGTCCCCTCGTCGACGCGCCCGTCGCAGTCCTCGTCGATCGCGTCGCAGAGCTCGACCTCGGGCGGGATCTCGCCGCGGCAGACGCCCCAGTGGCCGCCGACGCAAGACGCGCGGCCCGAGCGGCAGATGCCGGCGCCCGGGATCACGTCGGGGTGCGAGGTGCAGGGCGTGGTCGAGGCGGCGAGGCAGGGGCAGCCCGTGGCGGCCGGATCGGCGTCGCAGTCGGGCGCCGGCACGGCGTCGCAGTCGACGTTGCGCAGCACGTTCGTGTCGTCGCAGTCGGGCCCCATCGCGCACGCGGCGCCGAAGCCGTCTTGGTCGGCGTCGACGCACTGCGGCTCGCACGCGCCGAGCAAGGCACAGACGGCGAGGCCGAGGAGCCGGCGAGCGCGAACGGACGGCACGCCCGGAGAGCTTACGGGGGTGCGGCGGTGCGGGCGAGCAGCGGCGCTCGGCGGCTGGAACCTCGCCCGCTCCCGGTGGTCAGCACCCCCATGCACGACGCCCCGCCCGCCCTTCCCCTCCGTTCGTCCGGGACGCCCACGTTTTCACGGCGGGGCGCCCGCGCTATGCCTGCGCCCGAGATGAAGGCGCTCGTCCTCGGAGCCTCGGGTCACGTGGGTGGAGCCATCGCCGAGCGCCTCGGCGCGCGCGGCGACGAGGTCGTGCTCCTCGCGCGCGACGAGGGGCGCGTCGCTGGCTTCGAGAAGGCGAAGGTCCTGAAGGGCTCGATCCTCGATCCGAACGCGATCGCCAGGGCCGCCGCGGGCGCCGACGTGATCTTCAGCGCCGTCGGGGCGTGGTCCGGCGCCGCGCCGCGCGTCTATCCCTGGCTCTACGTCGCCGGTGTCGAGAACGTGATCGCCGCCGCGCGCCACGCGAACGTCCCGCGCGTGGTCCTCGTCACCTCGGCCGACGTGACGCTCGCGCCGCAGGACCGCATCCACTGGAACGAGAAGCGCGACATCTCGGACCTGCCCTTCGGCGATCGCGCGCAGTCGATGCGCCTCGGCGAAGAGATCGCGCTCGCGACGAGCGACGAGCGCGTGAGCGTCGCCGCGATCCGTCCCGGCTGGGTCTGGGGCCCCGGCGACCGCACGTTCCTCCCCGAGCTCGTGCGGGAGGCGCGCGGTGGCGGCATCTCGATGTGGGGCGAGGGCAAGAGCCTGGTCGCGACGACCTACATCGACCTCGTCGTCGACGCGGCGCTCGCCGCCGCGAAGGCGCCCGGCGCGGGCGGCCAGGCCTACTACGTCGCCGACGCCGAGTTCCTCGAGCTGCGTGAGTGGCTCCGCATGCTGACGAAGGCGCTGGGCCTGCCGCCCGCGAAGAGCGGTGCGCCGTTCTCGGTGGCGTGGACGATGGCGACCCTGCGCGGCGACACCGCGCACCGCGAGAAGATGCTGCGCCGTAGCCGCGCCACGTTCTTCGACACGCAGAAGGCGCAGGTCGAGCTCGGCATCGAGCCGAAGATGTCGATCGAGAAGGGCCTCGAGAAGCTCGCCGCCTGGGTCGCGAGCGTCGGCGGCCTCGACGAGGTCGCGAAGTGGACCCGCGCCCTCCCGGACCTCGCCACCGTCGAGGCCGAAGCGAAGGCCGCCGGCCTCGCCGAGCCTCCCAAGCCGACGCGTCGCTGACGACGCGGGTGCCTCGGACCACCGCGTGTTGTCGGCGCGAGACAGCTGGGCTACCGTGGTAGGAATGGTACGCACGCGTGCGGGCTCGACGGTGAAAGTCAGCGTGTCGCTCGACGCGGGCGACCTCGCCACGCTCCGACGGCATGCGGACGAGGTGCACGGCGGAAACCTGTCGGCGGCGTTCGCCGAAGCGGCACGCATGATGCGCCAGCGCGAAGCGAGGCGCGCGCTCGTCACGCGGCTCGGCGGCCCCACGCTCGATGCAGACCTGCGCGCCGCCGTCCGCGCCGAGCAATCGAGCCTCGTTCCGCGAGCGCGCAAGCGGCGCGCGGCGTGACGCCGATCGGCATCACGCTGGACACCGGTGCGCTCATCGCTCTCGAGCGGAAGAGACCGCGCATGCGCACCGTGCTCGAGCACGCGCTCGAGATCGATCAACGCATCACCGTGCCCGCCGCCGCGGTGGCCGAGTGGTGGCGCGGCCGAAGCGACTTGCGCGACGCGATCCTCGCATGCGTCGACGTCGAGCCTCTCACGGAGCCCCTCGCGAAGCTCGCGGGGGAGGCGGTCGGCGCCGTGCGCGGAGCCACACTCGTGGACGCGATCGTGATGGCGTCGGCGGCCGTTCGCGGAGACCTCGTCTACACGAGCGACGTGCAGGACCTCGAGCGCCTGCGACGCCAGTTCCCCGCGGTCCGCGTGCTCGGGGTGTGATTCACACCCTCCCTCAAGCGAGCCCCACGACCAACGCGGCGAAGCCCCCACCGACACCGCTGCGAAGGCTTCGAACGCCGCTGCGAAGGGTGCCCGAAGAGGTCACCGCGCGAACGACGGCCCCCGCGAGAGAGCCGAGCCCCGGCGCAGATCCTCGAACCGCGCGCACCCATCCGTCTGCCCGCGAGCAAGCGAAGCGCCGCGCGCGAAGACGGGGTGACGCGGATCCGGCTCCGCCGGTCCGCCGAGGGGGCGGCTCGCGCGGCTCGCGCCCCCTGGAAAATCAGAACAGATCGCGGAACGCGGCCTCGGGCTTCTTGCGCGCCCCGAGGATCGCGTTCACCGCGCGCAGGATGCGCGTCTTGGTCGGACCGCCGACCGTCGTGCCGGCCACCGCACGATCCATCGCGGGCTGCGTGACGCGACGCCCCGAGCGCGGCTTCTTGCCCGCGATCGACTCGTCCTTCTCCGCCTTGCCGGCCTTGATCGCCGACTTCTTCGCGACGAGCGCGCGGTCCTCGGCCGTCTGGCGCTCGAGGCCACGGCTCGCGGCCACCACGCGGCGGGCGTCGATCTTGTTCTTCTTCAGGTAGTCACCGAGCTTCGACATAGGTCGCGATGCATACGGGGAGATCGCCGGGCCCGCAAGCACGCCGCGATCGCCACGAGGAGGCCGGTCCCCATCGCCCCGCCCATGGGCCCCCTCCGCGCCACGGCCGTGCACGCGCATCCGGCTGGCGGCGGGGTCGGCGCGATGCTCCCCGCGTCGCTCGCGATGCCGCCATCCGCGACGGGCATCCCCGCGTCGGGGACCGCCGTGCAGTCCACCGGGTCGCGCCCGATGCAGATCGAGACCGCGTTGCTGGTCCCTGCCGTCGCCCCGTTCGCGACGCCGACGAGGATCGTGCTCGCGCCCGTCGCCACGAGGTCCACCGAGCCCTGGCCGCGCGCGTCCGCGACGAACGTGCCGTCGGCCCGGAAGGCCGCCGCGATGACGTCGAGCTCGGCCGGGGCCGCGCCCGAGAGCTGCACGCTGACGCGCGGGCTCGGCACGGTGAAGAAGCGCGTCGAGGCCGGGAACACGCGCATCGAGAGCGACTGGTAGGGCAGCGTGACGTCGGTGCTCGCGACCGTGGCGAGCTGGCTCCCGCGCGCCGGGCCGTGGGCCGGGTCGTAGCGGAGCCCGGTGAACATCATCCACTCGGCCATGTCCACGTAGGTGTCGTGGAAGCTCGCCGCGTGATCGCGAGCCAGCACTGTGTCGAGCACGTCGAGCCAGTTGTCGACGGCGGCGCCCGGCGTCACGTCGAGCTCGTCCCAGAACGAGACCACCAGGCCGTCGCCGAAGCGCGTCGCGTAGTACTCCCACACGAGCGCGGCGCCGTACGCGTAGGGCTGGACCGGGCCGATCGGATCGATGCCCAGCGAGCGATCGGGCCGCTCCAGGAAGCCCGTCGCGAACCCCTCGAGGTCGGTCTGCGTCGGGTCGAAGCGCTCGCTGGCCCACACCGCGGTCGACTCCGAGATCGTGCTGCCCTGCGCGCCGAGCGCGTCGTCGTAGGCGGCCTGGACCGCGTGGAAGAGCTCGTGGCTCGCGAGCAGACGCGCGCCGTAGCGCGACGAGGGGTACGAGAAGCCGACGAAGTCGTTCTCCATCACCATGTAGCCGCTGCAGCCGCTCCCCACGACGCAGTCCTCGCGGCGGAACGCGCCGTCGGCGCCTGCGCCCGCGCCGAAGTCGAGCAGGTAGACGTCGAAGAGCGCGTCGCCCCCGTGATCGACCGGCACGTCCTGATCGGTCCGCGGCGCACGGAAGCCCATGCTCGTGTAGCGCGCGAGGACCTCGTCGTACTGCTGCGCGACGTAGTCGACGTAGTCGGGCGTGCCGTTCGCGTCGTCGTCACGCACGTTGACCGCGTTCGCGCCCGCACGCGTGAAGTGGATGCGAAACGATCCGCCGGGCGAGACGATGCTCTCCACCGTCTCGGTCGTCGCGTAGACCGGCGGCATCTCGGTGGTGCCGGTCGTGTCGGGACGCAGCTCGCCGATCGAAGCGGCCGCCGCCGGATCGACGGCGCACCCACCCAGCACGAGCAGCGCGAGCGAGCGCGTGGCCCGTCGCGTGCGACGCCGGCCCATCCAGAGCGCGAGCACCACGAGCACCCCCGCCGCCGCCCGGCTTCCCCGGCCGCACCGGCACGGCAGCCGCACGCGCTCGAGGCGGGCGCGCTCGGCGAGCTCGAAGCATCCATGGGAGCCACGGCGGCGTCTCGCGGCGGGCCCGCGTCGAAGACCGGCATCCTCGGCTCCGGCGTCGGCACGCCGCTCGGATCGATCGTGGCGAGCGCCGCGGCCGGGTCGACGATGCCGTAGCCGTAGGTGAGGTCGTGCCCGTTCGCGTCGGGCGTCGCGAAGGGCGCGGGGCGCACCGACTCGATCAGCGCCGTCCGCAGCGCGGCCGCGCCGAGCGTCGGCACGCGCGACACCATCAGCCCGAGCACGCCGGCGACGATCGGGCACGACGACGAGGTGCCCCCGAAGTTGGAGGTCGTGTCGCCCGGATCGGCTCCGTCGGGGCCCGCGATGTCGGTCGTGAGCGTGCCGACGGGCGAGACGAGCGCGAGGCACTCGCCGCGGTTCGAGAAGCTCGTCGCTTCGTCGAACATCGTCGTCGCGCCGACCGTCACGAGGCCCGGGATCGCCTCGAGCTCGTCGCTCTGGATGAGGCGCGAGTCGTTGCCGGCCGCGAACACGACGCTCGCCCCGAGGCCGCCGTGGCCGCTCGCCATCACTTCGGTGAGCACGGCGGCGAGCGGTCCCGGCACCGGCACGCTGGCGCTGAAGCCCCAGCTGTTCGAGACGACCGCCACGTCGTCGTGCATCAGCACGAAGTCGTAGGCGCGCACGTCGGTCGAGGTGGGGACCAGCGAGCCGTCGGCGCCGAGCAGGCGCACGCAGCGGAGCGAGCACTCGGGGCAGGCACCCGCGACGTCGGTCGCGTTGTCGGTCACGGCTGCGACCAGGCCCGCGCAGGAGGTCCCGTGGTTGTTGCCGTTCGTGCCGGGCACGAACGAGGGATCGTCGTCGTCGTCGAACGCGTCGTAGCCGGGCAGCATGTGCGCCGCGAGGTCGGGATGCGTCAGATCGCAGCCGTCGTCGACGACCGCGACGGTGACCGAGGGATCACCGTCCTCGTGGCGCCACGCCCGCTCGATGCCGATCGTCTGGAAGAACCACTGCCCGCCGTAGCGCGGATCGTCGGGAGGGACCTGGATGTCGGCGCGCGTATGGGGAAGCGCGAGGTCGGGCGCGGCGGAGCGGAGGCGGCCGTCGACGACCAGGGGCGCCAGGCGCTGGGCCAGCGCGAGGGCGTCTTCTTGCTCCGGCACGCTCGAGCGCACCGCGTGGATGCGCGCCCGCTCGGAGAGCACTTCGTCCACCACGACGCCGAGCCCGTCCAGGCTCCCGCCGGGCGGCAACGTCACGAGCACACGATCGGTCCCGAGCGCCACCGCGACGGTCCGCCCGTCCTCGGTGTGCAGGACGAGCTGCCCGTCCTGCTCGGACGTCAAGAGCAGCCAGTGCCCGCGATCGAAGTAGCGCGTCTGCGCCGCCGCCTCCCCCGCGCCCGCGAGCACGAGCAGGGAGGCCGTCGCGGCGGCGAGCCGCGAGACCGAGCTCCATCGAGAAGACGACACGCGCCCGATGGTAGCCGACTGCCCGCCAGCCGTCGGGCTCCCTTCGGTCGGCCGAGCGTCCCTTCGGTCGGCCCCGGGCGGTGCGGGCCGCTCCGATTCAATTCAGCGCAGGTCTGCGTCCCATGGTGCGCGGGGTTGGCTTCCCGGCGCGGAGAGCGCGGCCGCGGAGGACGAAGGCCGCTCGCCCGCGAGCGAAGCGAGTCGGAGTGGGGGTGAGCGAGATCCGGCTCCGCCGGTCTCGCGAGGGGCGCGCTCAGCGCCCCTGAAGACTCAGTCGAGGAACGACCACTGCACCCGCAGGTTGCCCGACGAGCCGGGGGTCGTCGGCATCGTGCCGGCGCTGTCGCACGCGTCCTGGTCGGCCGGGTTGTAGTAGCTGAGCACCTCGAGCTTGACGTGACGCCCGCTCGCGAGCGCGACGATGTACACGTTGTGTGACATCGCCACGCAGCTCGTGTAGCTCCAGAAGCTCGAGAGGACCATCGAGGGCGACATCAGCCCGGAGCCGTCGGGGACGTAGTCGCAGCTCTCGGTCATGTAGGCCTCGGAGTGGAACGTCAGGCCCGTCGGCACCGACGTCACCGAGAGGAACGTCGGCGGCATCCCGGTCGCGGGATCGTTGGGCAGGCGGGCGCCCTGTACGCACGAGGGCCCGCCGACGCCGCTGTTGAGGCGGATCACGAAGCGGCGGAAGGCGATGTCCCAGTCCTGCGAGTCGAACGACGCCTCGTCCGAGAGATCGACCCGCACGAGGCCTGCGTCGGTGAAGCGGGCGTAGACGTAGCTCTCGCTCGGCGAGAGACCGCCCGCCATCGAGTCGATGTGCGTGACGTGCACGGCGCCGACGCCCTCTTCCTCGACGGTACGGGTGCTGACCGTCGTGAAGAGATCGAGCATCGCGATCTGCTGATCGACGCACGTCGGCGCGACGGGGGTGCACGTCGCGGCGGAGCCGCCATCGGTGCCGGCATCGGCCATCGTGACGTTCGCGTCGTTCTCGGTCGTGGCCGGCGTCGTGCTGCACGCCGAAGCGAGCAGCGACAGCGCGAGCGAGCCGAAGAGAGAGGTGCGCGACGAAGAAGAAAGGTGCGGACGAGCGGGAGCGGACATGCCCGGGCATTGACACGAGAACGCCCCGCGCGCACTCGCCCCCGGCACCACCGAGAGCGGCCGCCGGCCGTCCGCCGCGAGCGCACCGACCGCGATCACGCCCAGGGGCCGCTCCTTCGTTGACCCCGAAACCGGGGCACAAGTACGCTCGCACGGCACCCGCGGCCTCGACGGCCCGGGCAAGGGAGAACATGGGGCCCACGGCTGCTCGCATCGCTCGACGTCGACCGGATCATCTTGCCCGTGCGCGCGCCCTGGCCATCACCGCCGCGTGCCTCGTCTCGGCCGTCGCCTCCACGGCGCTCGCCGGGGACGTCCGGGGAACGCTCACGATTCCGACGGAGCTCCCGTCGATGACGCCCGCGCCGACCGACGAGGCGCAGGCACGGCTGCGCTACTGGGAAGAGTGGAACGGCTTCCTGGATCCCCGCCCCACGCGCGTCGATCCGTCCCGCGAGATCGCGGTGGTGCTCACGGGCGAAGGAGCGCTTTCCGAGGCCGACCAGCCGCCCTACCGGATCCACAACGGATCGCTCCAGCCGGCCACGGTCGTCGTCCGGGTCGGCTCCGGCTTCCAGATCCGGAACGAGGACGGCTGCTCGTACGAGATCTACGCCGAGGGCCTCGAGGAGATCGGCCCGGTGCAGACGGCCCCCGGCAACGCGCGCCCGCTCACGGTCTCGGCGGCCGGCCACTGGCCCCTGGCCGACCGGAACTACCCGCACGTCCGCGGGCACCTCCACGCGATCCCCGACCTCGTCGCCCGCGCGCAGGTCGATGCGCAGGGCGGCTACACCTTCCACGCCGTCGCGCCGGGCAGCTACGTGCTCCACGTCTATCACGGCGATCACGAGGCGAGCTCGCAGCCGGTCACGGTGACCGACGGCACGCTCACCGTTCCCGCCATCCAGGTCCAGGCCGCCGCCGCGGCCGCGGCCGCGCACTGAGCCGAGGAGACCGATGCTTCCGCTGACTCGGTTCTGGTCTCTCATCCTGGTGCTCGGCGCGGTCGCCGGCATCGCCATCGCGATGATCGGCACGCGCATGATCGACGAGCGCACCGACGACGCGACGCGCGGAGCGCTGGTCCGCGACCGCTTCGAGCTCGAGGCGCTGCTCAAGCTCGATGCGCGCGCCCGCATCGACGCGATCGCCCCGCTCGCCGCGCACAACGACGTGCGGACCGCGCTGCGCACCGCCACCGGGCGCGCCGCCGGCACGCAGATCGACGAGACGCTCTCCACGAACCTGCGCACGCGTCTGGGCGAGCTGAACAACCAGCTCGGCGAGATGTCGGCCGACGTGATCTTCGCCGTGGACCAGAACGGCATCATCGTCACGCAGTTCGGCGGCGGCGCGACGCCTCCGCTCGGCGCGGGCCTCGGCGCGTTCCCGCTCGTGCGCCGCGCGCTCGACGGCTACGTGCGCGACGACGTCTGGGTCTACAACGGCGAGGTCTATCGCATGGCCGCGCGCCCCGTGGTCGACGCGGGCCAGTACGTCGGCGCGATCGTCGTCGGCAAGCGCTTCGACGACGTCTTCGCGCAGCGCCTCGTGCGCTTCCTGAGCGGCGCCAGCGTCGCGTTCTTCCTTCGCGACCAGGTGGTCGCGAGCGCGATGCCCTCGACGGGCGAGCCCGGCATCTCGCGGACCGAGCTAGGCACGCCGCTGGCGACGATCGCCGACGCGCCCGAGTGGGCGGCCGGCGAGCTCTCGCCGGTCCAGACGGTCCCGACCGGCTTCGCCGTGTTCGCGCCGATCGTCGGTGGCGCCTCGTACGCGCACGTGGGCTACGCGATCGCGCGGCCTTCGATCCACCTCGAGAGCCCGACGGCGATCGTGGGCCTCGCCTCGGGAGAAGACTGGGCGGCGCTGCCCTGGGGCATGCTCTCGGCGTTCGCGTTCGTGCTCTTCGTGCTCGCCATGCTGTGGATCTGGCTGGAGCACTCGCGGCCGCTGACGAAGTTCCGCAACGCGGCCGAGCGGCTCGGCAAGCGCGACCTCGATCGCTTCGTGCCGCCCGAGTTCGGCGGGCAGCTGCGCACCGCAGCCGCGAGCATCAACGAGGCGCTCGACAAGGTGCAGGACGCCGCCGCCGCGACCGGTGCGCGCCGCAAGGCGGCCGATCTGGATCAGATCCTCGGCAAGGCGCCCGAGACGAGCTCGCCCGCGTTCTTCGGCTTCGGCGAGGACAAGAGCCGCAGCTCCGGAGGCGACTTCGAGCTGCTGCCGGTCGGCCGCTTCGCCCGCGCCGACGCCGCCGGCGCCGGCCGCGCCGATGCCGCCGGCCGCCAAGCCCGCGGCGCCTCCCGCGCCGCCGGGGCCGCCCGCCGCGCCCGTCGCCAAGCCGGCCGCACCTCCCGCGGCGCCTCCGGCCGCCACGCCCGCCGCGCCTCCGGCGCCACCCGCCAAGCCCCAGGATCCGCTGGGCACCACGATGATCGGCGTCGGCTCGGGCTCGGCGTCGGGGGCTGGAATGCTCCAAGCGCAGTCGGTCCCGCGGCCCTCGGCTCCGGGCGCCGGCGCGCCGCTCGCCGAGTCTCCGGACGAGGGCGACGAGGACGGGGCCACGATGGTGGCCAAGGTCCCCGACGAGCTGCTCAAGCGCGCGGGCTCCGAGGCCGCCGAGCAGGAAGCGCACTACCGCGAGGTCTTCGAGCAGTTCGTCGCGACGAAGAAGCAGTGCAACGAGCCGACGGTGGGCCTCACCTTCGACAAGTTCGTGGTGACGCTGCGCAAGAACCGCGAGCAGATCGTGCAGAAGCACGGCGCCGCCAAGGTCCGCTTCACGGTGTACGTGAAGGAGGGCAAGGCCGCGCTGAAGGCGACGCCCATCAAGGAATGAAGAGAGTCGGTCGCGATGCGAACCGTGGGCTTGGCCTTCGCTCTGGCGTTCTCTTCGTGCGGAGGTGAGCCCGAGCCGTCGCATCCGCCGGCGGACCCTCCGGGCGACCCCCGAGAGCCGAGCGCGCCCGCCGAGAGCACGGTGCCGGTGGCCACGACCGCCACGGCCTCGCCGCCGTCCACGCCGAGCGAGCCCCCGCACTGCGTGGTTCGGGGTGAGCCCGGCGTCGACGGCATCGCCATCTCGGTCGAGAACCACGGCGAGAGCGACGTCTCGCTGCGCACGGCCGTGATCGTCGAGACCCAGGCGCCGGCAGGCGCGTTCGAGCCCGGAGCGAGTGAGGGATCGCTGGCGCTTCGTCCGGACTGCGAGCACGCGGCCGAGACGTGCGTGACCCTGGCGCCGGGAGGCGAGCTGCGTCCGCCGAGCTGGAACGGAACCTGGGGCGACATGCAGTGCGACTGCGAGCGCTGCGCGCCGGCCGATCCGGGGACGTATCGCTTCGTGGTCGTCACGTGCGATGGCGAGCACCGCATCGAGGGCGCCCCGTTCGTCCTGCCCACGCGCTGATCTCCGCGCTGATCTCCGCGCGGCGCTCGCGTCGTCGGAACGGAAAGGCGTCGTCAGTACGGAAAGGCGAGGTCGGGCCGGAGCCGGAGCCGAAGGGGCGAGGGCGCCGGCGAAGGCGAGGCGGGAAGGCGCACGAGGCCGTAGCAGATGCCGCACTCGGCGGCCGCGTCCTCGCAGCCGACTCCCTCGAGGCAATCGGCGCAGGCCGCGTCGTGCCCCTGTCGCCCTTCGAGCGTGCGCTGCGCCGCTCGGTCGACGCACGCGCCGGAGAGCTCGCCTCCACACGCCGCCGCGAGCTCGCACGCCCGGCTCGCGGCACCACCGGCGAACGACGCCGGGGCGAGCCAGCGCCAGGCCGGAATCAGGGCGATCGCCGCGACCGCGATCAGCGGCGCCGCACGACCCATCGGCGGCGCAGGTGCCCCGGCTCGCTCGGCGGCGATCCACGACGTCGATCCGAGCACGTCGGCGAGCACGATCCCGAGGACGGCGTACCAGAGCACCGGGAACGCGAACGAGACGCCGATGCATGCGATCTCGAGCACGAGCAGCAGCGCCGCCACGCGACGGCGCCGCGCGTACCAGTGCCCGGCGCCGAAGGTGAGCGTGAGCGCGGCGAAGGCCGCCACGCGGCCGAGGCGATCGCTGCGCGGGGGAGCCTCGTCGTCTCCGGCGGCAGGCGGCGCGTGATCGGCCGCCGGGGGCGACGCCGCGGCGCTCGGCGCGCCCGGCTCGTCCGTGCCCTCGCCGCTCGTCTGCTCCGGCGCGCGGCGCAGGAGCGCGTGGAGCTCCTTCGCGCGCTCGAGGTCCCGCCGCGGAACGCGCACGACGATCTCGACGTACGTGCCGAGCATCCCGAGCATCGAGCGATGGGTGAGGCCCGGGGTCGCCACCGCGATGCCGCGTCGCGCAGCAGCTCGGCGAGGGCCCCGGCCTCGACCGGATCACCCAGGCGCGCGAGGATGACGGTGTCCTCGCCCGAGGCCGTGGCGGACGGTTCTTCCGGCTCGGTCTCCGGCGGCGTGGGCTCGCTTTGCCGCGAAGCCACGCGATCGCGCGGGTCTCGGTTCCCCTCGCCCAACGCCGTCAGTCCCGGGATCGACCACCTCGGACTGCGAGTGGTGCCCGCTCGGCGTGGTCGGAGGCGGCGCGGCGCCGGTCGTCGGGGGCGGCGCGCTCGTGGTCTCGTGGGGGCGGTGGCCGCCGCCCGACGCGCGGTGCAGCGTGACCGCGAGCGTCTCGTCGCTCATCGACGTCAGGATCGCGCGCGAGTCGTCGTAGCCGCGCAGGCGGATGGTGATCGCGCGCTCGCCCGTCGTCGGGCGCGGGACGCGCACCGGCGTGTTGCCCACGAACGCCTGGTCGACGAGCACTTCGGCGCCGGGCGGCTCGCTCGTGATCTGCACGCTCGCGAGCGTGGGCGCCGCCGTGACGGGCGGCCCCTCGGGCACCGGCGTCGTCGCGACGCCGCTCGGAGGCGCGATCGCGAGCGTGGGCGGCGGCGCGCCCGAGGTCGGCGGAGGCGCGGAGCCCAGCGTCGGGGGCGGCACGACGGTTCCCGGGATCGCGAGCGTCGTGGGCGGTGTGAGGCCGAGCGTCGCCGGGGGGACGGCGGCCGTCGCGAGGCCCCCGGCGTACACGTACGCGCCGGCGCCGGCCACGCCCCCGATCACCAAGAGCAGCACGAAGGCGCCCAGGACGAGCGGCAAGCGAGATCGCGGCGCGGGCTCGGGCGTCGGCACCGACTGACCGAGACGCATCTCCGTGCGCGACGGAGGCTCGAGCGCGTCGGCCAGGTTGCCGGGCGGCGCGACGCCGCGCCCTCCGATCTGCACCACCCCTCCCGACGAGATGGTGTCGAGGTCGCCGACCAGCGCGCCCATCGACTGGTAGCGCTCTTCTTGCTTCTTGCTGAGCGCCTTGAGGATCACGTCCTCGATCGCCCCCAGGCCCGCGCCCTTCACCTGGCTCGGCGGGAGCGGCTGCTCGAACATGTGCTTGCTGAGGATGCCCATGAAGGTGTCGCCGTCGAAGGGCACCTTGCCGGTGAACATCTCGTACATGATCACGCCGAGCGCGTAGATGTCGGTGCGCTGATCGACCGACTGCCCGGCCGCCTGCTCGGGCGACATGTAGTGAGGCGTGCCGAAGATCATGCCGGTGCGCGTGAGCTTGCTGTTCGCACCACCGACCTTCGCGATGCCGAAGTCGAGCACCTTCACGAAGTGATCGTCCTGGCCCTGCTTCACGAGGTAGATGTTGTCGGGCTTCAGGTCGCGGTGGACGATGCCCCGCGCGTGCGCCGCCTCGAGCGCGCTCGCGATCTGGCGCACCACGTGGATCGCGGTGGCCATCGGGATCGAGCCGCCGCGCGCGATGAGCTTCGAGAGCGACTCGCCGTCGAGGTACTCCATGACGAAGTACACCGAGCCGTCGGGCAGGCGGCCGAAGTCCGAGATGTCGATGATGTTCGGGTCACCGATCGACGTCGCGCTCTGGGCTTCCTGCATGAAGCGCTGCACGACGTCGGCGTCCTTGGCCATCTCGCCGCGCAGGACCTTCAGCGCCATGCGCTTGCCCAGGACGGCGTGCGAGATGAGGTAGACGATGCCCATCCCGCCTTCGCCGATCGACTTCTCGACGCGGTAGCGGCCGTCGATCACCCGACCGAGCAGCGGATCGACCGGCGGCGCCACGTCCCCGTCCTGGACCTCCGTCGTCGGCGTGCCGTCGTTCGGGCAGAACGCGACGGGCTCCGTGAAGCGGGTCCCGCAGGTGCCGCAGATCTTCATTCGCGGGGCATCTTAGCCCAAGCGCGCCGCCGGGAGGGAGCGAGGGCGGGCCAAATCTTTTCGCGCCCTCGCGCGTCGGATTCCGCATGACGAAGATGCGGATCGCGACCCCGTGCGCGGAAGACCTCGATGCCATGCCGCGTACCGCAGACGGAGACGTGCACTGCACCAAGTGCGACCGGACCGTCGTCGATCTGCGCCGCGCGAGCCGGAAGCGGGCCCTCGCGGTGATCCACGCGCTGCGCTCGGAGGGAGATGGGAAGGTGTGCGTGCGAGTGCGTGCGCATCGTGATGGCACGCCCGTCTTCGCGCCCGACCCCTCGCCCCTCGCCCGCTTCGCGATGCCGCTGGCGATGGCCGGCGCGGTCGCCGCCTGCGCGCCGAGCGCCGCGAGCGAGCGCGACACCACGCCCGTCGTCGCCCTGCACGAGACCGAGGGCACGCCGACTCCCTTCGAGAACGGCAACGAGGTCCCGCCCACGACGACCGTCGCAGTGACTCTGCAGGGGAGCCCCCACCCCGTGCCCCACGTGAGCAACGTGAACGTCGTGGTGCCGCCGGACGTGGTCCCGATGGCCGGTGGCCTGGCCTTCAGCGACTGATCGGGAACCTACGCGGCCCGTCGTTGTCTGGCCGAGGGATGACCACCCTCGCGGCGCACGAGATCTTGGACCTCGACCTGGACGCGACCGAGCAGGAGATCCGCTTCGCCTACCGACGCATGGCGCGTCAGGTGCACCCGGACCGGAATCCCGGCGATCTCTTCGCCGCCGCCCGATTCCGCGAGGTCCGCGCGGCCTTCGAGTCGATGATGCAGGACCGCGCACGGCGCGTGGCCGCCCCGACGGCCCCGGTGCGCGTCGCGTGCGTGCCGGTCGGTCCACACCTGGTGGGGACCCTCGCGGTCGGCGCGAGCGGTGCGCGGCGACACCGCTGGACACCGCTCACGCTCTGGGCGATCCGGCGCTGCGAGCCCTGCGAGGGAGAGGGCTCGTTCGTGCTCGAGCGCAGCTTCCCCTTCGGCATCGAGCGCCGGCAGAGCTGCGCCCACTGCGACGGAAACGGCATCGTCGGCGTCGAGCGGCGTCTGCACGTCCGGTTCACCACGCTGCGGAGCGGCGTCGCGCTGCGACTGCGCGGCAAGGGCATCGCGCCGGGCGGCGACGCGTACGTCCACCTCACCTGAGCACCTCGGCGCGGGGGGAGCGACTCGAATGAATCGGTGCTCTAAATCACCGATCGCGAATCGTGACGATTCGCGAAGGGAGGACGTCCCCGTCCTCCCTCGGCCGCCCGAGTGAATCGGTCGGCCTCACCCACCTGTCCGTCGCGACATCCGTCGCGACGCCGTATTCGGCGAGATTCGGGGCGATCCCGAATCTCGGTCCGCTGCTCATTTAGGGCGTTGGCGACGAGCGCTGCGCGTGCCGCGCCGCCTCTTGCCGCGCCCGCTCGCGCTCGCTCGCGAGCGACTGGATCTCCTGGCCCATGCGGTTGACCTGGTCCTGGGACGAGGCGAGCTCGCGCGCGTAGCGCAGGCGCAGCTCGCCTTCCGGCCCTCTCCTTCAGCACGCCGAGCTGGGCCGTGAGCTGCTTCTGCCCCTCGTAGGCGGCCGCCCGGGCGCGCTCGACCGCGGCGATGCGCTGATCGATCTCGGCCGCGCGCGCCCAGAGCGCGACGATGGGGGCGAGCTCGGCGCAGCTCTGCGGATCGAGCAAGCGGTCGCGCAGCCACCCATCGAGGTTGTTCTGCTGGACCGTCTCGTACTCGATGCGGCGCAGCTCGGGCCACGTCTCGCGCAGCGAGAGCGCGACGCGCGAGCGCGGCGCGAGACTCGTGCGGAAGCGGTGGTGCGCGCCCGTGGACTCGAAGGGCTCGGTTCCCTCGAAGACGTGGCCGTGCACGCGCGGAAGCTCGAAGACCACGTCGACCGGCTCCGCGTGATCGCTCTCCGCCGAGAGCTCGATGCGCTCCTCCCAGCGCACCTCTTCGAGCAGGCCGTGCTTGCCCAGCGAGATGCGCGACACGATGCGATGCTGCGTGCTCTCGCGCTTGCAGCGCACGGCGAGGTCCTTGGCGAAGGCGAGCTTCACCTCGGCGCCGCGCACGCGGTAGGGGACCATCGCCTCGCCCGCGTAGACGTCGTCGTCGTAGACGACCGCGGCGCCCTCTTCCAGCACGGCGCCCGTGTCGTTGGCGAACGTGAGGACGAGGTCCGGCGCCGGCGGCGATCCCTGCCGCCAGATGCGCTCCTTCTTCGCGGCGAGCGGCGCCGTCAAGAGCGGGACCATCGCCGAGCCTCCGCGCTTGATCGAGACCCGCGAGGCCACGCGGTACTCGAAGAGCTCACCGCGCTCGCCCAGCGCCGCCGGCGCGCCGCCGTCGCCCTCGCCGGACGCGCCTCCGAAGGCGTCGGCCATCGCGCGTCCCTTCGCGCGGGCGGGCGCCGGGGCCGGCATCGACATCGGCGCCGGAGGCGCCATCCCCGGCATCGACTGCATGAACCCGCCCGCCCCCGGCGGCGGGGCAGGCGGCATCGCTGCCGCGTACGTGGTCGGCGGAGCGGAGAGGGCGCGCGTCGTCTCTTCGACCTGGACGCGGCGCACGTTCTTCGGGTGGTAGAGGTCGATGACGAAGGAGACCGGCTGGCCCGTCGTGAGCGTGAGCTCGACGTCGTGGAGATCTTCGTCGGCGGGGTTGTGGACGATGCCCCACGCGATGAGGTGCGTCGTCTCCACGCCGGCCTCGCTCTTCGCGCGCGCGAGCCGATAGGTCACGCGCCACACGGGCGCCGGCACCACGTATGCGACGCGCAGATCCTCGGCGCTGCCGTCCAGGCCCACTTCCACGATCCGGTTGTCGCCGGCCGTCGCCGCGCGCGTGCGATCGACCAGGAGCTCGAGATCGGCGCGCGAAGGCGCCTCGAGCAGCGAGACGCCGCGCACCTCGCGGAGCGGATGCAGGCCGAGACGATCGCCCGCGGCGCGGAGCACCACGCGGCGATCCCAGCTCTCGGCGGCCCCCGACGGCACGTCCTCCATCCCGATCACTTCGCCCTCGACCTCGCCGCTCGCGAGCTCGAGCTTCACGCGGCGACCGCGGAAGGCCGAGAGCAGGCCGAGGAGGGCGTGCGTCGGGTCGAGGACGAGCTTGCGGCGGGCGAGAACGACCTCGGGATCTTCGGGCTTCTCGAACGCGATCGAGGTGACGCGCGCGTCCCCCTTCTCGACCCAGGCCGCGAGGGACTTGAGCACGTCGTTCATCTCGTCCTTGTCGAACGAGAGCTCGAAGGAGCCGTCCGCCGGGCCGCCGCGCTCGAGATACGCGACGCCGTGCTTGAACATCACCATGCGGCGGACGCGGGGGCGGCGATCGTCGGTCGTGGGCATCGAGTTCCTCGGGGCGCGAGAAGGAGCGCGGGTCAGAGCGAGACGACGAGCGAGATGATCATCGAGAGCGAGAAGCAGAGCAGCGTGAGCGCCAGGAAGAGCGTGACCGCTTTCAGCACGATCACGGTGCGCAGATCGGCGAGCGCGCTCGAGAGCAAGCGCGCATCGCGCGACGAGGTCCGGCCCAGACGCGCGAAGCGCCAGCTCGCTCGCGCGTGGATCAGCGCGACGCCGATCCAGAGCACCGCGAGCATGAGCTCGGGAACCGAGGCCGAGCCCTTGGTCCAGCGGACGATCGAGACGGTTCCGAGCGCCGCGAGCAGCGTGGTGTGGGCGGCGAGCGTCCACGCGATGCGGCGCCGCGCCCGCCGCGCGTCGGTCGTGAGACGCGAGCCCCCCGAGACCCGAGGCGCCGGGCTCGGTGGGGCCTGCCCCGTCTCACCGTCGGGCGCCGGCGGCGGCTCGGACGTCGGCTTCTCTCGCTCCAGCAGGAACGGCCCCGTGCGCTCGCCGGTCGTCTCCGTTTCCGGCCGGGCGCGCCGCGGCGCGATCCCGCTCTCGTCCGGAGGCGGCGCGGCCGGCTCCGCTCCCGCGCTGCTGCGCTCCCGCTCGAGCGGAAAGGGCGATGTTTCCTCGTCGCGCTTCTTGCCCTTCGGCTCGCGCGGCTCGAGCTCGCTCATCGGGGCGCACCCAGGGCGATCGCCACGCCGAGCACGATCGCGATCAGGATCATCTCCGTGACGTAGTAGCCGGCCAGGTGCCGCAGGCCCGCCTCGATGGAGCGTCCGGTGGCGTGGCGCTCGAGATCTTCGGCGGCATCGGTGAGCATCACGCCGCCGCGCAGGAAGAGCAGACCGAAGGCCAGCACGATCGCCCCGACGATCCCCGCCGTCTGGGTCGAGACCTCGCCGAGCCGTACGATCGGCGGCGTGGTGGTGGACTCCACCTCGACCGGGCCCGCCTGGTTCAGCGCCCAGACGATGCCGCCGACGCCCACGAAGAGCGCGAGCACGCCCCCGGCGAGCACCTGGAAGCGCCCGAGCATGCCCATCCAGCGCGCGGCACGGTCGATCGCCCGCTCCTCTTCGGGCGCGAGCGGGAGCTCGGAGAGGGTCTGCCCCTCGTCCGTTCCGCTGGTGCTGCCGCGGTCTGCCACGAAGGCATCCTACTCCCGCCGCGACGACTTTCTTCTCCCGTCGCGCGCGGGCCCGGCGGACCGGTCGGGGCTCACTGCTCGGCAAGGAGTGCTCGCCCCGCAGACCGGACGGGGCAAGGGGCCGCAGCGGGCGAGCCGACAACCTCTGGGCGGGGTCAGGACGCCACAGCCGCCTCGGCGTCGTCCTCGTCGAGCGCGGGCGCAGCGACGTCGGAGGTCCGCGAGAGCAGCGCGTCGCGACGCCCGTCGAACAGGATCTCCGCCATCCGCTCGAGCAGCGTCCGGAGGCTCTGCTTGTCGACGGCCGAGATGGCGACCGCGTCGCGCTCCCACGAGAGGCGCGCGGCCTCGCGCGGGTCGATCCGATCGCACTTGTTGAGCACGAGGAGCGTCGGCTTCTGCGCGAGCCCGAGCTCGCCGAGCAGGGTCTCGGTCGTCTTGATGTGGTCGGGCATCGCCGGATCGGAGGCGTCGACGACGTGCAGGAGCAGATCGGCGTCCTCGGCCTCCTCGAACGTCGCGCGGAACGCGGCGAAGAGGTCCTTGGGAAGATCGCGGATGAACCCGACGGTGTCGGTGATGACGACCTCTCGCTCCTCCGGGAAGCGGATGCGTCGCGAGCGCGTGTCGAGCGTGGCGAACAGGACGTCCTTGGCGAGCGTGTCGGAGTCGGTCAGCGCGTTGAGGAGCGTGCTCTTGCCCGCGTTCGTGTACCCGACGATCGACACGATCGGGATGTCCTGACGGCGACGGCGCTGGCGCCGCTGCTTGCGCTGGACCGCGAGGTGGCGGAGCTCGTTCTCGAGCCGCGAGATCTTCTCGCGCGCGCGGCGCTTTCCGACCTCGAGCACGGTCTCGCCGGGACCGCGCCCGCCGATGCCGCCGGTCAGGCGCGAGAGCGAGTCGTCCTTCTGCCCGATGCGCGGCAAGAGGTACTTCATCTGCGCGAGCTCGACCTGCAGCTTGCCGTCCCGGCTCTCGGCGCGCTGCGCGAAGATGTCGAGGATCAGCTGCGTGCGGTCGATGACCTTGAGATCGGTGACCGACGCGACCGCGGCCGCCTGCGAGGGCGAGAGGTTGCGATCGAAGATCA
This sequence comes from Sandaracinaceae bacterium, assembly GCA_044223665.1. Lineage (GTDB taxonomy): Bacteria > Myxococcota_A > Polyangia > Polyangiales > Sandaracinaceae > JBBSAT01. Next base: position 64,365 of record JBGALT010000017.1, read on the forward strand.
GCACCGTCGCGTCGAGCGCCATCGAGCGCAGCACGACCTCGTCGAGCTTCCCGCGCCCCATCACGAACTTCGGGTCGATGGCGTCGCGCACCTGGAGGATCCGGTCCACCACGGCGACACCGGCGGTCCGGGCCAGGTCCTCCAGCTCGCGGAGCGAGTCTTCGGCGTGCGCCGCGTGCGCGCGATCGGCGACGTGCAGCAGGATCGCGCGACCGTCCTTGCCGCTCACGACCTGCGTGCGGGCGGCCCGTGCGAACGAGTCCTCGAGCTCGCTGAGGATCTCGGCGGGCGAGGTCCGCTCGTCCTCGTCCGAGACGGCTTGGCCGTAGGGGATGGGGCCGACGGTGCGGTAGGGCGGCGTCCGCGGGTCGATCGAGGGGACGTTGTGCCCGTAGTGCACCGTCGTCGGCTGGCCGTCGGGCGACAGACAGATCGCGACCACCAGGTCGAGGCGCAGGCGCGTGAGGTCGACGAGATCGTCGCGCGTCAGGCCCTCCTGCGAGAGGTGCGTGTGCAAGAGGCGCAGGCCGCGGAACCGGCCATGCGCGGCGCGCATGCGGCCGAGATCCGGCAGCATCAGCTTGGTCGCGTCGCCGACGAGGACGTGCTCGACCTCCCCGCTCCGCCCGACGAGCACGCCGACCTGACGGCCCGTCGAGGCGCTGATCTCGCCCATCGACCGCGCCAGCTCGGGGGTGAGGAGCCGGTCGAAGGGCAGGCGCCGTCGGAAGAGGCGCTCGAGCGCGTGAACGTCGGAGGGGGCGAGGCCGGTGGTGTTTCCGAAGACGGTCGTGCTCACTACGGATCCACAGTGTACACGAGTCTCGGCCGTCGCGAGGGGGCCCTCACCGACCCGCGGGGACGGCGGCGGCACCGCGCTCGCGCAGGCTCCCCATGGCAATCCCGAGAGATGCCGCGCCGGGAGAGCATTTCGCCACGTCTTGGCACGGACCGCGATCCAGATGTCGCGGTGCGTCAACCAGGACCGTGAGGTCCCTCGGATACTCCCCACGACGCGGAAGCCATGGCGGGCGCCCCGTGCGGCACGACTTTCCCCCTGATTCTCCGAGGGAGCCGTCTTGGCAGGCACCTTGCTCCAGGGCGCCACGGATCCCCGTGTCCACCTCCTTCCTCCGGCACTTGCCCGTCTTGCCGCTCTCGCTGTCGGCTGCCTTTGCCGGCACGACGGCGCTGATCGCGGGCTCGGCGCAGGCCCAGGAAAGCGAGCCGGCGCCCTGCCGGCGGGCTCGTGCCCTCGCGCAGTCCCAGGCGTACATCCTGGTGTCGCCGCGAATTACCGCGGAGGCCGGCCACGTCCCGGCTGGCGGCACGAGCGGCCTCGGTGGCGCCTCGGGTTACCAGGTCCGCGGGGGCCTCTCGTGGTCGCCGATCGACCTCGTCCACGGTGTGATGGCGCTCGACGCGGCCGGCACGGAGTGCGACGAGCTCGCCGCCCTCGCGCGGGCTCGGCGAACCCTCGAGCTCGGGAGCGAGCTGGGTGAGCTGCCGGCGCGGCGCGCCGAGCGGGACACGCTGGTGGCCGCCCGCGAGCAGTGGGAGCAGATCGTCCGGCGCACCGAGACCCGGGTGACCGAGGGCCTCGCGACCGAGCAGCACCTCACGGACGTGCGGGCCGAGGTGGAGCGGCTCGAGCGGCGCGTCGACCAGGTCGAGCTCGAGGTCGCGAGGCTCGTGGCGGCGGGCCACGAGGAGCTCGACGCATCGACGCTCGCTTCCGACCTCGAGACCTACGAGCGCCGGGCGCTCGACCTCGAGCGCCAGCAGTCGTCGATGCGCCGCCTGGCGCCGTGGAACGTGACCCTGCTCGGCAGCGTCGTCCCCGTGGACCAGGGCATGGGCGCCTGGAACGTGGACTGGTTCGGCTGGGTGAGCGTCAGCTACAGCCTCGGCGGGATCGCGCAGCAGCTCGCCGAGGACGACGCGGTGGAGGCGCGCGCGGCCCAGCTCGGCGCGGACGCGAACGAGCTCCGCCATGCCTTCGATCGCTTCGAGCAGCTGCTCGACCAGAGCATCACCGGCCTGAGGGCCGAGCTCGGGCACGTCGACCGTCAGATCGAGATCCAGCGCCACCAGCGCGACCTGATGGGCCAGCTGGAAACTTCCGAAGTGGAAAACCTGCGGGCGATGATCGACCTGCACGTGATCGGCCTGACGGCGGAGCGCGCGCACCTCGCGCGGCTCCTCGAGGTCCGTTCGAGCGTTCCCCGTCCCCGTCACGCTTTGCCCGAGGGTCCGTAGATCATGCAGTCGACGTCGTCGCGTGCCACCGAGCCGAGTGCCCTTCCCCGCGAGGACGCGCCCGCGGGCGTGGGCTCGCGCCTGTTCGCGCTCGGCGCGCTCGTCATCACGGCCGGCTCGCTGCTCTGGCTGGTCGTCGCCATCGGCCGGCTCTTGACGGATTCGTGGATCGCGCCGATCGCACTCTCCCCCGACAGCGACGCCGTGCTCACGATGAACCTCGAGCTCACGCGCCAGCGCGCGGAGATCGAGCGCGCGCAGGCCGAGGTCGAGCGCATCGACGCCGCCATCGAAGCAGTCGATGGCGGGCTCGAGCGCATGGAGAGCCTGCGCGATCGCACGGCGGGCGTGCTGGCGTACACCGAGGAGACGACGAGCGACGAAGAGGCGGCCGCCACGCGGATGATCCGCGACCTGCACGAAGAGCTCGCGATCCTCGACCGCCTCATCGCCCGCCAGCGCACCGAGACCGAGCGCGCGCGCGACCACCTCGCGGCCGGCCTCATCGAGCGCCGCGAGCTCGAGACCGAAGAGCAGTCGCTCGATCACCTCGAGCTGCAGCGGATCCAGAACCTGCGCGCCACCGAGGAGGCGGAGATGCACCGCCGCCAGGCGCACGCCGCGGTGGGTGAGCTGCACGCGACGGCGGCGGGCGACGAGGCCCGCATGCCCGAGCTCGTCGCCCGACAGGAAGGCGACGTGCAGCTCGAGATCGAGATCCTCGAGCTCCAGGCCGAGCGGCGCGGGCTCGTCGCGCTCCACGACGTCGCGGTGCGCAGCGTCGCGAGCCTCCAGGCGGTGATGGACCAGATCGAGCAGCGCCCGATCTACCTGGCGACGCGCGAGCCGATGAACGTCGCGTTCGTGCCCTACGCCCAGCTCGAGGGCGTGAGCGACGGCCAGCGCATCCTCCAGTGCACGGCCGGCATCTTCTTCTGTCACGACGTCGGCCGCGTGGCCCGGGTCCTTCCCGGCGAGGTCGTGACCCAGGATCCCTGGGGAGAGCTCGCGCGCGGCCGTTATGCCGTGCTCGATCTCGAGGACGACGACGCAGTGCAGGAGCGGATCCTGCGAGTCCGATGACGCCCTCGCCATGATCGACAAGCTCATCTGGTTCTTCGCCAACTTCGGCGCGTTCCGGGTCGCGGGCGTCTCGCTCGTGCCGATCCTCGTCGGCGTGTGCGTGTACCAGTCGCAGTACCCGTACGTGCTCTTGCGCGGCCTCTGGGTTCGCGCCTTCGGCGGCGACGGGTTCCGGCCGTACACGAAGGACGACGCGCCCGCGCTCGCGATGACGATCCCGACCCTGCTCCGGAACCAGGGCGACCTCGACGGGCTCGAGGTCGGCATCGCGAGCGCGCTCGCGAGCGGATACCCGGGCGCGCTGACGATTCTCGCGATCGTCGACGGCCTCGACGCGGCGCCCGGGCTGGTGCGCGAGCTCGAGACGTGGGTGGCCGCACAGACGGTGCCGGCCGGCTTCCACGTCGAGGTGATCGGCACCGAGACCCGCGTCGGCAAGGCGTACGCCGGCGACGTGGGTGTTCGGCACATCGCCGCGCTCGCCGACAAGGGCGCGATCGTCCGGCCCCGCATCTACTTCAACATGGATGCCGACTGCGAGCTCGGCCCGCACGCGCTCGAGCGCATGGTGCGGGCGCTGACCCGCAAGTCGCGGCTCAACGGACAGCCCGGGATGGTCGTCACCTCGCACGTGGTGATCCGCGAGTCCGAGTACTGGAAGGGCTGGCGGCACTTCTTCACGCTGCGCGGGCAGATCGCGATCAACGTCGCGCGCGAGTACCTCGTCGCGATCGGCGTGGGCCGGCACAACGCCTTCCGGATCCTCCCGCAGAACGGCGCCTCCGGCGCGCTCTACTGCACCTGGTTCGAGGTGATGGAGGCCGCGCCGCACTACGCGCGCTTCATGCGCGAGCTGCGCTGGCGCGACTGGGCCGCCTGGTGGCTCGGCGCCGCGCCGCCGCGCTTCGATCCGGAGGCGTTCGAGCCGCTGCCCGAGGCCATGACGGGCATGGGCGAGGACACGTGGATCTCGTGGCTCGCGCTCACGGGCCGGATGATCGAAGGCCGCGTCTCGCTCGCGCTGCCGCGCACGCCGGCGCACGCGCTCTGGTATGCGTTCGTCGGGTTCTTCGCCCGCCCCTTCCGCTACGACCCGTACGCGAAGATCTACACGACCACGCCGACCACCGTGCGCGCCCTCTTCCTGCAGCGCATGCGCTGGAACGTGACGCGCATCTGGACGGTCCACACGTGGGGCGTCGTCCTCCTCTATCAGCTCGTGATCGGCCTGCCGGCGCTCTTCGACGTCGTCGTGTCGACGGCCTTCCAGGCGCTGATCGTCGGCGGGCTCTTGCTCGCGCCGCTCGCCCCCGGCCACGCCCCCGCGATGGCGACCGCGATGTTCCTCATGGTGGAGATCGGCTACTTCGGCGAGCGCGTGCTCGCGACGGTGATCGGGCTCGTCCAGGACCCGGAGGAGCGCGGTCAGTGGCGCAAGCTCCTCGCGCTGCCCTTCGCCGGCAGCTTCCACTTCGCGTTCAACGTCGGCTCGACCATCGTCGGCTTCGCGCGCCAGGTCTTCGGCAACGGCTACAACGACAAGTTCGCGCCCGAGACCACGCTGGTGAAGGGCGGCACGACGCGCATCGCGCTCGGCTACCGCATCCGCCGCTTCTACGCCCTCTGCTGGCGCTCGGTGGTGCACGGCGACGTGCCGCTCGGCTGGTTCTGGCTCGGCTGGCACGAGACGACGTGGACGCCGAACGGCTACGAGGGATGGTCGAGCGGGAAGGTCCCGTCGATCGTGCGCCCCGTGCCGCCGAAGCCGGCGCTGGTGTCGATCCCGGTCCGCACGGTCGTCGCGAGCGCGGTGCTCGCGCCGGTGGTGGCCGACGCGGAGCTGCCCGACTCGGGCATCCGCCGGCGCGCTTCGTTGTCGCTGCCCGCGATGGAGACCGAGCACGTGCCGCCGGCGGCCGCCGCACGCTGAGGGCGTCGTGAGGGCGCGGCACATCGCAACGCTCGCTGCGCTGGGGCTCGTCTCGTGCGTGCAGCCGCTCGCGCCCGATCCGTCCGGGCGCTGCGCGGCGCTCGCGGCGACGTGCGGCGGCGACGCGTGGGAGACGTGGTGTCGGAGCACGTGCCTTCCCGACGTCGCCCGCGCCGCGTCGTGCCCATCGGGCGACGTCTGCGCGCTCTGCGGCGATGCGGAAGGGCGGACGTTCTACACGTTCGGGAATGGCTGCGCCGTCTCGTCGCCGGTCTGCAGCACGGCGCTCGCATGCCCCGCAGGCCAGCGCGTGTGGGTCGACGGTGGCCCCTGCGCGCCCGCCGATCCTTGCGCGGACGACACGCACTGCGCAGCCGTGGGTCGCGTCTGTGTCGCCGACGCCGGCGCCGCGACGTGCGGCCGCTGCCTCGACGACGGCGTCGACCACGAAGGAACGTGCACCCCCGCCGCCCCGCCTCACGTCGGCCCCTTCCGCGTGAGCCGTGATCACTTCCAGGTGTGGGACGGCACGCGCTACCGCGCGCTCTTCCTCCGTGGCGTCAACGTCGGCGGCCCGCGCCCCGGCGAGGCCGGCAGCGAGACGAGCCTCGGCGAAGCGGACTGGCTGCGCTGGATGGCGATGTGGGCCGACGCCGGGATGAACGTCGTCCGCGTCTATCACCTCCACCCGCCCGAGCTCTACGACGCGCTCGTCGCCTGGAACGGCGCGCACCCGAGCGCGCCGATCTATCTGCTGCAGGGCGTCTACTATCCCGAGGTCGAGGCCGGAGGCGACATCGACTTCTTCTCCGGCGGCGAGTCGTTCGACGCGCTGGTCGCCCACGACGTCGACTGCATCCACGGCGCGTGCGAGGGCTATCCCGACGCGAGCGCGTGGACGCTGGCCTGGCTCGTCGGGCGCGAGCTGATGCCCGACGAGGTGATCCACACCGACATGCTCCACGCGGAGACGACGTCGTACACGGGGACCGCGCTCTCGATCGCCGCCACCACGCCGACGGCGGCGTGGATCGTCGAGCGCATGGACCACGCGCTCGCGTGGGAGCGCGCGCACCACGCCGCGGAGCGTCCCATCGGCTGGACGCTCTGGCCCGTCCTCGACCCGCTCTCGCATCCGACCGAGCGGCCACGCTGGCAGGCCGATCTCGTGCGCGTCGACCTCGCGCCCGTCGACGCGACCCACGCCCCGGCCGGCCACTTCATCAGCTACCACTCCTACCCCTACGACCCCGACTTCCTCGCCGAGGACGCGGAGCTGCAGACGCACGCGGATCGCTTCGGTCCCGACTCGTACCGCGGCTACCTCCGCGCGCTGCGCGAGCACTACGCCGATCAGGCCTTCCTCGTCGCGGAGTTCGGCGTCCCGACGAGCCGCGCGCCAGCGCACACGAGCACGTCGGGCATGGCGCAGGGCGGGCTCGACGAGACCCAGCAGGGCCGCTTCGCCGCCCGCATGCTCGAGAACATCGAGGACGCCGGCGCCGCGGGCGGCGTGTGGTTCCAGTGGGAAGACGGCTGGTGGAAGCAGTCGTGGACGTCCTTGCGACGCGCCTTTCCGCGCTCGCGCTTCCCGCTCTGGCACAACCTGCTCGACCCCGAGCAGTCGTTCGGTCTCGTGTCGTTCGAGCCCGCGCTCACCGCACCGACCACGCTCGCGATCGCGGGCGGCAGCGCGCACGTGCGGGCCATCCGCGCCTCGTCGTCGGCCGCGATCGTCCGCTTCGAGATCGAGCTCGACGCGCCGCTCGGTGCGGGCGAGACGCTCGAGCTCGGGCTCGACGTGCTGGACCCGACGCGCGGCGAGCCGGCGCTCCCCTCGGGGCGCGCGCTCGTCGCGAGCCGCGCCGAAGCCGCCATCACGCTCACGGACGACGATGCGCGCTTCCGCATCACCGCCTGCCTCGACACGAACCGGCTCCTCGACGACGAGCGATTCGTCACGGCGACGCGCGCCGGCGGATGCGGATGGGCCGATCTGCGCTGGGTGATGACGAACCAGCACGAGCGACCGCCGAGCGGATGCTTCGTGACGCGCGACTTCTACGACCTGGGCGCGCTGCACGTGCGAGCCGGCGATGCACCGCCGCGCAGCGACGACGTGATCGTCGTCGACGGCGCCGTCGTCCGTGTCGAGCTGCCGTGGAGCATGCTCGTCGTCTCCGATCCGTCCACGCGCTCGGTCCTCGACGACGACCCGGCGACCGCGGACGCAGACGCGACCGTGTCCGAGGGCATCGCCCTCGCCGTCCTCGTGCGGGGCGAGCTCGTGGAGAGCGCGCCGTACGCCTGGCCGACGTGGGACACGGCGCCCGCGACGACCGAGCGCCTGAAGGACGGGGCCGAGACGTTCTTCGCGTACACGCGCGCGCTACCGCGCTTCGCCGACGGTGCCCCGTGAGCCGGACGCGCGCATGGATCGGTGTGCTCCTCCTGGCCTCGAGCGCGACGCTGGGGTGCACGCGCTTCTGCACGCTCGACGCGACGTGCACGCCGGGGACGCGCCAGTGGAGCGAGCGCGGGCCATGCCTTCCGACCGATCCGTGCGCGAGCGACGATCCGTGCGCCGCGCAGCATCGGGCCTGCATCGGGGTCGACGGGCATGCCGAGTGCGGCCCCTGCCTCGACGACTGGCGAGGCGACACGAGCTGCGTGCAGACCGAGGTGGCGAACGTCGGGCCCTATCGCGTCACGCGCGATCACTTCGCGGTGTGGGACGGCACGCGCTATCGCCCTGTCTTCCTGCGGGGCGTCGACGTGGGAGGCGCGCGGCCGGGTCAGAGCGCCGACGAGACCAGCCTGACCGTCGCCGACTGGACGCGATGGATGACGATCTGGGCCGAGGCCGGTCTCAACGTGGTGCGCATCTACCGCGCCCATCCGCCGGCGCTCTACGAGGCGCTGATCGCGTGGAACGAGGCGCACGCCAGCCAGCCGATCTACTTGCTGCAGGGCGTCTATCTGCGCGACATCGAGCCCGGACAGGGCGAAGACCTCTTCCCGCGCGCCGAGCGCTTCGACGCCGACCTCGTGGAGGCGATCGATGCGGTGCACGGCGCGCGCGACGGCTACCCGGACGCGTCGGCGTGGTGCATGGGCTGGATCGTCGGCCGCGAGATCTCGAGCAGCGAGGTCGACGCGACCAACCGCGCCCACCCGGAGGTGACCTCGTACGTGGGCACGGCCCTCTCCGTCGCGTCCGTCGCCGCGAGCGAGGCCTGGGTCGTCGAGCGCCTCGATCGCGCGGTCGTCCACGAGCGGACGCGGTTCGGCACCGAGCGTCCGATCGGGTTCACGAGCTGGCTCGAGCTCGACCCGATCACCCATCCGACCGAGGCGCCGGCCTCGCACCAGGACACCTCGACGCTCGACCTGCGGCACGTGGATGCGTCCTCGGCGCCCGCCGGCCACTTCATCAGCTATCACGCGTATCCCTATTTCCCCGACTTCGTGAACGAGGACCCGGTGTACGTGCAGTACGCGGACTCGCTCGGGCGGGACCCGTACCGCGGGATGATCGCCGACCTGCGTCGCGCCCACGCGGGCCAGGCGGTGCTCATCTCCGAGTTCGGCGTGCCCACGGCGTTCGCGCCCGCGCACCCGTCGATCTCCGGGATGTCGCAGGGCGGCATCACCGAGGAGCAGCAGGGCGTCTACGCCGCCCGCATGCTGCGCGACATCGAGGAGGTCGGCGCCGCCGGCGGCATCTGGTTCCAGTGGGAAGACGGCTGGTGGAAGCGCTCGTGGACGAGCGACGACCGCGCTTTCCCGAGAGACCGCTTCCCGCTCTGGCACGATCTGCTGAACCCCGAGCAGAGCTACGGCCTGATGGCGTTCACTCCGGAGACCTCGCCCTGGGAGCCGCTCGAGACCACCGGCGCCGAAGGGCACGTGCGCGGCGTGGTCGCTTCGTACGACGCCGAACGGCTCCATTTCCGCATCGACCTCGACGCACCGCTCGCAGCCACCGACACCATGGTGATCGGCCTCGACGTGCTCGATCGGCACCGCGGCGAGCCGGTGCTGCCCGACGGAACGGCGCTCGTCACCACCGCCGCCGAGCTGGCGATCACGATCGGGCCAGAGACGCCGACCGCGACGATGCGCGTGACGCCCTGCCTCGACCTCGTGGAGCTGCCGCGCGACCTTCTCTACAACGCCTCGCCCGGGCCGCGCGCCGGCGGCTGCGGCGGCTGGTCGACGATGGGCTGGCTCTTCTCCGCGTTCCACTACCAGAGCAATGGCTGCCGCGCGGGAGACCAGGTCCATCCCCTCGGCGATCTACCGATGCGTGACGCGCTCGAGCCCGCGAGCTCGCTCGACGCAGTGGTCGTCGACCGCAGCACGACGAGCCCGAGCGTGCGCCTCGATCTCCCCTGGGTGCTGGTGCTGGTGACCGACCCGACGACGCACGGCGTGTTCGACGACGACCCGACCATGGACGGCGCGCAGGCCAGCGTCACCGACGGCGTCGCGCTCGGCATCGTGGTCGACGGCGCGCTGGTCGAGACCGCGCCCTACCTCTGGCCCGGCTGGGAAGCCGCGCCCCCGACGACCGAGCGCCTCAAGGCGGGTGCCGAGACCTTCTTCGCCTACACACGAACCCTCTCGCGGTGGGTGGAATGAGCGATCCGAGCACGAAGCGACTCGCACGCCGGCTCGGTGCCTGGGCCCTGGGCGCGGTCGCGCTCGCGCCCAGCTGCGGGCCGCCTCCGCCGCCCGCGCTGCAGATCGACGTGGCCGGTCTTCGCGGCACGCTCACGCTCTCGCTGACGAGCACGGCCACGAGCTCCGGCACGATGCCCCGCGTCGTCAGCGTGACCTTCGACACCGCCGCTCCCACGCGCGTGGTCCCCACCGAATTCGCCGAAGAGGCCACCCTCGACATCGCGATTGTGGATCAGCCCGATCGACCGCCGCAGCGCTGCACGCTCGATGCCGATCACGTCGCGCCACGCGGAAGGCTGACCGTCACGTGCGCGGACGTGGAGCTCTGCGGACCACTGTTCCGCCGCTTCGCGACGGCCACGCCCGTGTTCGGCGACCTCGACGCATGGGGCTTCATGCAGCTCGAGTGGATCGAGGCCGGCGGGTTCTACCTCGTGCCGTTGTTGGAAGGCCGCGTGGTCCGCTTCGACCCCGACGCGTCGCCCCTCGAGACCGAGCCGCTGCTCGACATCGGCGATCGCGTCGAAGCGCAGTTCGACGACGGCCTGCTCAGCGCGACGCTCCATCCCGACTACCCGACGGTGACGAGCCTCTTCGTCCAGTACGTCGCGCACGCCGACCCGCGCACGATCCGCGTCTCGCGCTTCGAGCTCGCGACCGACGGCACGCACTACGATCCCGCCAGCGAAGACGTGCTCGTCGAAGGTCTGAAGGTCCCCGGTCGCGACTCGCACAGCGGTGGCACGGTGCGCTTCGGGCCCGACGGCTATCTCTACGCGAGCCTGGGCGACGGCGGCTTCATCGAGCCACCCTCGCGCAACGCGCAGGACACGACGAACGTCCTCGGCTCGATGATCCGCATCGACGTCGACGTGCCCGCCGGCATGCACTTCGCGATTCCGGCCGACAACCCCTTCGCGCCCGGAGGCACGCATCCCGGCGAAGGCCGCCCCGAGATCTACGCGTGGGGCTTCCGCAACCCGTTCCGCTGGAGCTTCGACTCGGCGACCGGAGACCTCTGGCTCGGCGACGTCGGCTGGGCGAGCTGGGAGGAGATCGACCTCGTCCGCCTCGGCGGAAACTACGGATGGCCGGTCTTCGAGGGCACGAGGTGCCACGACGCCTCGTGCGACCCGACGGCGTTCACCGCACCGGCCTTCGCGTACGCGCACGACCAGGGCAGCTCGGCCGTCGTGGGCGGCTTCGTCTATCACGGCGACGACTTCCCCGCGCTCCGAGGCGCCTACCTCTTCAGCGACTTCAACCGGCGCGCGCTCTTCGCGCTCCACGATCCCTCAGGCCCGGCGAGCACCCTCGAGACCGTCGCCTACGCCGACGTCGACGTCGTGTCGGTCAGCCCCGACGAGCGCGGCGAGCCGCTGCTCGTCGGCCTGAGCCGGATCGCGCGGCTGACGCCGGGCGAAGCGGGCGCGTTCACGCCGCCAGGCTCGATCCTCGAGACGGGCTGCATGGATCTCGACGCGCCGACCAGCCTGCACCCCGCGCTCGAGCCCTACGAGGTGAACGCCCCGCTGTTCTCGGATGGGACCGACAAGGGCCGCTTCGTGTGGATTCCGGAGGGCGCCACGGCGACGGCCGACGCCACCGGGGACCTGCTCCTTCCGCCCGGCACCGTCCTCGCGAAGGAGTTCTGGCGCGGGGACGAGCGTCTCGAGACGCGCTTCCTCGTGGCCCTCGAGGACGGCGGGTGGAACGCGTTCGCGTACCGGTGGAGCGCCGACCAGACGGACGCGACGCTCGTGCGCGAGCCCATCGTCGCGCCGAGCGCGCACGATCCGCGGAACTGGCTCTACCCGGCGCCGGCGCAGTGCGCGCAGTGCCACACGAGCGCCGCGGGGCACTCGCTCGGTCTCGAGCTCGCGGAGCTGGACCGCACGATCCTGGTCGGAGGCGAGCGAGTGTCCCAGCTCGAGCACTGGCGCAGCCTCGGATGGCTCGCGAGCGCGACGTCGCCCGTCGCCCCGATGGTGCCCCTCGACGACGCCTCCGCCTCCGTCGAGACGCGCGTGCGCGACTACCTGCACGCGAACTGCGCGCCCTGTCACCGGCAAGGCAACCCGCTGCGCGTCGCGCTCGATCTCCGGCGCGAGGTCCCGCTCGCGGACACCGGGCTCTGCGGTGCACCGATGGCCGAGGGATTCTCGCTCGCGCACGTCGTCGAGCCCGGCGACCCGGACGCGTCGGTCCTCGTGCAGCGGCTCTCGAGCACCGACGCGCTGCGGATGCCGCCTCTGGGCCGCCTCACGGTCGACGACGCCGGCGTCGCGCTCGTGCGTGCGTGGATCGAGTCTCTCGGAAGCTGCCCATGACCCGACGCCACCCTTCCAGCGTCGCCATCGGCAGACCGCGTGTCGCGGTCCTCGCGCTCGCCGTGGTGGCCACGCTGCTCGCTTGCGAGGCTC
>JBGALT010000018.1:0-66191 GCA_044223665.1 Sandaracinaceae bacterium
GTCCGTCGTCTGCGGCAAGCGCCAGGTCGCGCTCGACGATCCGCACGCGATGACGAACCCCACGGTCCTGATCGAGGTGCGATGGTCACGGCGCCTCGGCTCGGATAGGCTCTCTTCACGCGCAGTCGTCGGGCCGTGAGGGGAGAGTGCCATGCGACGCGGGGCAGGATGGATCTCGGGAGGCATCGTTCTCGCGTTCCTCGGTGTCGCGGGATGCTCGAGCCCGACCACCAGCGGTGAGACCGATGGCGGCGGAGCCGACGACGGTGTGGCGCGCGATGGCGCGTCGGCCGACGGCAGCGGCGGCACGGACACGAGCCTCTGTCCCGGAGCGGCGGACGGGGACCACGACGGGCACGCGTCGACGGCGTGCGGCGGCGACGACTGCGACGACACCGACGCGACTCGGCACCCGGGCGCGCCGGAGACGTGTGACGGCGCCGGCGCGGACGAGGACTGCGATCCCACGACGCTCGGCGAGCGCGATGCCGACGGAGACGGCTTCGACGACCACGCGTGCTGCAACGGCACGCGCTGCGGAGACGATTGCGACGACCAGGCCCCCGGGACCCACCCTACGGCTTCCGAGGTCTGCAACGGGCACGACGACGACTGCGACGCCGCGACCGACGAAGGCGTACAGGTCACGTACTTCGCCGACTGCGACGGCGACGGGCTCGGAGCCGGCGCCGGCATGCTGCTGTGCGCGCCGAGCACGTGCGCGGGCTTCCCGGCGGTCACGAGCAGCTCGGACTGCGACGACGCGCGGCCGGAGGCGCACCCGGGCGCTTCCGAGACGTGCAACGGCCTCGACGACGACTGCGACGCGACCGTGGACGAGGACATCCCCTCGGCGTTCTACGCGGACTGCGACGGAGACGGCTACGGCGCCGGCGCGGCGATCACCGACTGCACGCCGGCGCCGTGCATGGGTCATCCGGCGGTCACGAGCCCGTCCGATTGCGACGACGCGCACGCCTCGGCGCATCCCGGCGGCGTCGAGACGTGCAACGCGGTCGACGACGACTGCAGCGGCACGGCCGACGACGCCGGGGCCAACGCCAGCTGTCCCGTCATCGCGAACGGCATCCAGGCGTGCATCGCCGGGGTCTGCGGCGTCGGGAGCTGCGAGTCGGGTCGACATGCATGCGGCACCTTCTGTGTGCTCGACACGGCCGTCGCGACCTGCGGCGCGCGCTGCGCCCCCTGCCCCGTGCCGATCCCCCATGCGAGCGCGACGTGCGACGGGGTCGGCTGCGGGGTGGTTTGCGACCGCGACTTCTCGATGATCGGCGGCACCTGCGACGTGCCGGCGCCGCGACCGGTCTCGCCCATGTCGACGTCGATGGCGACGAGCCTCAGGCCGACGTTTCGGTGGGCGCTCGCCCCGGGCAGCACGGGCGCGCGCGTGGAGCTGTGCTCGGACCGCGCGTGCACCCACGTGGTGCTGACGCTCGATGGGGTCGGAACGAGCACCCGACCCACGAGCGACCTGGCGCACGGCCGCTACTTCTGGCGGCTCCGCGGGGCACAGAACGGGACCCGCGGCGATACGACGAGCCCGGTGTGGGAGCTCGACGTCCCGGCGCGCACCACCGCGGTGGACTCGGCGTGGGGCACCACGCCCGACGTGAACGGAGACGGGTACTCGGACGTGCTCGTCGGTGCGCAAGGCACGGCGAACACCGCCGGACGCGTGTACGTCTTCCACGGAGGCGCGATGGGGATCGGCGCGGCGGCCACGCTCACCCTCGCGGCGCCCGACGACGGACAGTTCGGCTACGACGTCGCCAGCGCGGGCGACGTCGACGGCGACGGATTCTCGGACCTCGTCGTCGGGGCGCCGGGAGCCGCGGGCGGCCTCGGCGCCGCATACGTCTATCTCGGAAGCGCGACCGGGATCGCGACCACGCCTGCACGGACGCTGACCGGCCCCTCCGCCGGCTCGCGCTTCGGCGAGTCGGTCGCGGGCATCGGCGACATCGACCGCGATGGCTACGGAGACGTGGTCGTGGGCGCGCGTGGGGTCGACGGCAGCATCATCGGGGCGCCGTCGGGACGCGCGTACGTCTATCGGGGAAGCCCCTCGGGAACCTCTTCGACGGCCATCGTGCTCACGCCCGGCGCCGGCGTGACGCGCCTGGGCGCCTGGGTCGAGACCGCCGGCGACGTCGACGGAGACGGCTTCGCCGACCTCGCGATCGGGTCGAGCAACGGGATCTTCGTCTACGCCGGCAGTGCGGCCGGCCTCGGCACGAGCCCGCGTGGCCTGAGCGGGTGCGAGATCCCGGGCTATCCGGGCGACACGAACGGAGACGGGCTCACGGACGTCGTCGCCGCCGAGGACGCCATGACCGGCGCCGACGGCTGCGTCTTCTTCGGTCGTGGTGCGGGCCCCTCGGCCGCGCCCGACGTATCGCTCACCAACGTCGGATTGGCGTCGTCGGGCGGTGACCTCGACGCCGACGGCTACGACGACGTCGTCACCCCGGGCGATCCGACGCGGCCGGCACACCTGTACCGCGGTGGCGCCGCGGGCCCTTCGACCACCGGAACGAACGACTTCGGCGGCCTGAGGTACACGGCGCTGGACGCCGCGGGCGACGTGAACCGCGACGGCTATGCCGACGCGGTCTTCGGGCTCCGGACTGGCACACAGCGCGTGGACGTCTACCAGGGAGCGGCCGGCCCGTTCCCGAACACCGCGACGCGCGCGCTCGTCTCCCCCATCGGGCTCGGCGAAGGCTTCGGCTTCTCGGTCGCACGGGCGAGCTGCTGGGGCGCCGGCGTCGTCGAGGCGCACGCGTCCCCATGGTGCGAAGCGAGCCACGCCGGGTGAGCTTCGGTCGACGCCGTCAGAGCGTCGATCGGTACATCGAGACCCGCATCGCCTGGGCCTCTGCGCGCGCGAGGCGGCGTACCTCGCCGCGCGCGACCTCGTAGAGCGCCGGAGCCCAGCCCTCGTCGCCGCCGTCGTCGAAGAAGGGCGGGGTGGCCCCCGGCTCACTGAGAAACAGCGTGCCGCGAAACTCCAGCGGGCTCGTTCCGCCGGGCCTCGGCACGACGGTGGCGTTCCCGGTCGCGCGATCGATCTGCACGAGCTGGAGCGCGTAGCCCCCCGCGCCCCTCGCCCGCGACGCGATCATCACGTCGGTGGCCGAGGCGAACGTCCAGTCCGCCTCGCCTTCCGCGCAGCCGAGGACCTCTAGGGTGTCGGCATCGAGCGCGCAGGACCGCCGCGCGATCGGGTCGGTCACCTGCACGACCCCGGATCCGGCCCCCCACGCGAGCTGCGCCTGCGAGCCGCACTGCCACGGGACCACCACGCCCAGGCTCGGTCGCGCGAGCTCGCAGTGCGAGCCGAGCGAGCTGCCACGCACGCGGCTCACGAGATCGATCGTCCCGGGCGGCAAGAGCGTCCGCTCCGCGCTCCACGGGCGGAGCACGAGCGCGATCGCGCCGAGCGCTCCGAGCACGAGCGCCGACAGCATCAGGCACGCCCACGCCCGAACGGGCGCCTGCCCCATCCTCTCACCGCGCGCCATGCGCGTGAGACCGCGGGGCCGCCCGGAGGTTCCCGAGCATGACCGATCCGGGCGCGACCGATCCGGCGTCGCGTGCGCGCGCGCTCCTCCGGGCGCACTCGGCGCTTCTCGCCGCCGCACGTTTCTCCTACGCTCTTGGCGTGATCGCCTGTCCGCGTTGCTCGCAGCAGCTCCCCGACCACGCGACGTTCTGCATGGCGTGCGGGATGCAGCTCGCGGGCGGCTACCGCCAAGCGCAGCCGCAGGCCGTCAGCACCGGGCCGCGGGCGGGCTTCTCGCGCGACGGCATGCGGCTGTGTCACTCGTGCGGTGCCATCGCGCCGACCGATCGACAGGCGTGCTCGATCTGCGCCCACCCGTTCTCGCGCCTCGAGGAGCGCTCGCCCGAGCGCGCCGACGGCGCCTACTGGGCGATGATCCGCACCGAGCTCACCTGCCGGCAGTGCGGCGGCAAGTCGCCCATCGACGAGCCGGAGGTGGAGGGCACGGTCACCTGCCCGTCGTGCAACACGGTCCAGGCCTTCGACACGACGGTCTGGGAAGAAGCCTTCGCGCACGCGCACGCGGTCGCCGACCTCGCCGGCCCCGATCCCGAGGGTCGGACGCACGGCGGCACGTCGATCGCCGCCGACAATCCGTACGCGTCCATCGGCGTCGGCAACACCACCAGCACGCTCGAGCTGACGGGGATGAACATCTCGGGCGGCGTGATGCGCACGCGCAACCTCTCCGTCGCGGTCTCGCCCGGGCACCCGCTCTGCACGGTCTGCCACACCCCGATCGACGCGCGCATGGAGCCGGGATCGCGCGTGGTCACGCGCTGCCCGACGTGCGGCGACGGTGGCGTCTACTCGCTCCCCTTCGCCGTCACGCAGCAGTACCCGCAGCTGGTGCTCGCCATCTCCGACGACCTCCGGGTCGACCGCCCCGACGCACAGGTGAAGGCGACTGCGGCCGGCATGATCGCCGCGCTCCACTGCCCGAGCTGCGGCGGCGCGATCGACGTGGCGCCCGGCGAGCGCGCCGCGACGTGCCCGTTCTGCAAGACGGTGTGCCGGATCCCACAGCGCACGCTGCACTCGCACACTAAGCAGAACGACCGGCCACGCCCCTGGTGGGCGCTGTTCCGCGGCCCCTCGCCCAAGCGCGTCGAGCTCGAGCGCGGCGCCCAGGCTCCGATCGACGTCTCGTTCGCGTCGCGCGCCGAAGCGGGCGGGCCTCCGCTCGAGGAGCCACGCAAGCGAGTCGATCCGATGCGCGACCGGCTGGACCTCGCGATCAGCGTGGCCGTGCCGCTCGCCGTGCTCGGCTTCGTCGCGATCGTGTTCTTCGCGCCCGTGGTGTGGGGCTGGCTCAACGGCTACGGCTCCGACACGCCGCCGCCTCCGCTCCCGTTCCCATGAGCGGGTCCGACACCGGAGCAGGAGGCGAAGCGCGCTGCCCCACGTGCCACAAGCCCACGTGGGCCTGCGTCTGCGATCGCGTGCAGCCGCTCGCGGTCGGCACGCGCGTGGTGATCCTGCAGCATCCGCAGGAGGACGACGTCGTGCTCGGCACCGCGCGCATCGTGACGAGCGCGCTCTCGAGCGCGCGCATCGTCGTCGGCCTGAGCTGGCCCTCGCTCGAGGCCGCGCTCGGCGAGGAGGTGGACCGGAGCAAGTGGGCGAGCGTGTGGGCGCACAAGCTCCCGCCCGAGCTCGAGCACGCCACGGGCGCCACCGTGATGGACCGGCACGGCGCGCCCACCCGCGAGCGCCCGGAAGGCATCGTGCTGCTGGACGGCACGTGGTCCGAGGCCAAGACGCTCTGGTGGCGCAACCCGTGGCTGCTCAAGCTCGGGCGCATCGCGCTGCGCCCCGCGCAGCCCTCGATCTACGGCAAGCTGCGGCGCGAGCCACGCCGCGAGCACGTGAGCACGCTGGAGGCCGTGGGCGCCGCGCTGACGGGCCTCGGGGAGAGCCCCTCCGTCGAGGCCGAGCTCGGGCGGCTCATGCGCACGATGGTCCAGCGCGCGCGCGATCACGGCTACGACGCCCGCGCGCCGGGCTCGACGCACGGCAAGCCCGGCCCCAAGGTGGGCGCGTGACCGAGCCGCTGCCCAAGAACGAGGTCGTGGTCGGCGACCTCGCGATGCGTTGGTCCGAGCGCGGCGCCGGAGACGAGACGCTGGTGCTGGTGCACTCGAGCGGGATGAGCGCGCGGCAGTGGCGGCGCGTCTCCGAGGCGCTCGAGCCGAAGGCGCGGGTCGTCCTGCCGGATCTCGTCGGCTACGGCGAGAGCTCGGAGTGGCCCGCGGCCGAGCGCTTCCACTTCACGCTCGACGTGCTCGGGCTGGAAGCCGTCCTCGATCGACTCGTGGCCGAGCGCGGCCCGGTGCACCTCGGTGGGCACTCGTACGGCGGCTTCCTCGCGCTGCTCGTGGCGCTCCACCGCCCGCGCGCCGTGCGATCGATCGTGGTCTACGAGCCGGTCTCGTTCGGCGTGCTGCGAAGCCGTGGAGAGAGTGCGGCCCTCGCGACGCTCCTGCCGGGAGACGACGAGGCGCCCTTCCCCGACTCGGCGAGCGCGCTCGAGGTGTGGCTCGAGCGCTTCGTCGACTACTGGAACGGGCCCGGCGGGTGGCGGAGCCTCAACGAGCCCATGCGCGAGACGTTCCGGCGCACGGGGCGAAAGGTGGTCGGCGAGGTCCGGAGCCTGGCGGTCGACGGAACGCCGCACCACGCGTACCGCGCGCTCGAGGTCCCCGTGCTCCTCCTCGGCGGCGAGAAGCCGACCCTCGCGGCCGACCGTGTGCTGGCGATCCTCGAAGAGAGCGCGCCGCGCGCGCGCCGGGTCTCGATCCGCGGAGCGGGCCACATGGGCCCGCTCACCCACGCGCCGCAGGTCGCCGAGCAGATCGCCGCCCACCTCGGGTTGTGACCCCAGCAAAGAGTGCTCGCCCCGGAGGACCCGGACGGGAGCGGGCGCAGCCCGCGGAGGAGGAGGACGGACGGGCGATCAGCCGAGGCCGTAGCGCTTGAGGCGCTCGTTCAGGGTCGTGCGGCTGATGTCGAGCTCGCGGGCGAGCTGGGTGCGGTTGCCGCCCGTCCGCCGAGGCCGCGCTCGAGGATGCTGCGCTCGGGCGCCTCGACCGCCTCGGCCAGGTTCCTTCGTGCTCGGCGTCCGGGCCGGTGCAGCCGGCGCCTCGGTGGCCGCCTGCTCCGAGGGAGGTAGCATCGACTGCCGCGCGCGCGCGAACCCGCCAGCGTCGCGCACCTCGGGCGAGAGATGCTCCGGCCGCACGATCTCTTCGTCGCCGGCCACCACCCCCCACCGTGCGACCTCGGCCGCGAGCTCGCGCACGTTGCCGGGCCAGCCGTAGCGCTCGAGGCAGCGCATGGCCTCGGGCTGGATCGCCAGCGGCACGCGGGGCGTCTGGCGCTGGAAGTGCTCGAGCAGGATGGGCAGATCGCCCGCCCGCTCGCGGAGCGGGGGCAGCCGGATGGCGAGCACGTGCAGGCGGTAGAAGAGGTCCTGCCGAAAGCGGCCCTCGGCGACCATCGCTTGCAGGTCGCGGTGGGTCGCGGCGATGACCCGCACGTCGGCGCGTCGCGCGTTGGTGGCGCCCACGGGCGAGTAGCTGCCGTCGGAGAGCACGCGCAGCAGCTTCACCTGCATCGCGGGCGACATCTCCGCGACCTCGTCGAGGAAGAGGGTGCCGCCGTGGGCCGCGCCGAAGAGGCCGCCCTCGGCCCGCAGCGCGCCGGAGAACGCGCCTCGCACGTGACCGAAGAGCGCGCTCTCCAGCATCTCGTCGCTCATCGCGGCGCAGCTCTGGGCGACGAAGGGCCCCTTGCTCCGCGCGCCGTGCTCGTGGATCGCGCGCGCGACCAGCTCCTTGCCCGTGCCGCTCTCGCCGAGGATCAGCACCGAGGCTTCGCTGCCCTGGACCTTGCGCACGAGCTCGAGCACCTCGCGCATCGCCGGCGACTGGCCGAGGATGCCGAACGCGCCGGGCGCGTCGCCGGCCCGGCCGCGCGTCCGCTTGCGCTCGCGGAGCTCGGCGTCGGCGATCTCCTCGGCGGCGACCCGGAGGATGGCGCGCACCACGTCGATCCGGTCGCCGCGCACCTGCGGCAGCTTGCGTACGAGCTCGCCCGCGTCGGTGACTCCCGGGTCGAGCGCCAGCAGCTCGCGCGCGAGGCGCGCGGGATCGGGCGGCGGGACCTGGGCGAGCGAGGTCGCGAGGAAGCCGCTCGCCGCGACGGCCGCGATCACCTCGCCCTCGACGATCACCGGCACCGAGACCGCGGCGAGGCCGAGATGGCAGGGCCCCGCCGTCTCGCCGTCGCGCTCGCCGAGGTGTCGATAGAACGCGTCGCAGCGGGCGAAGCCCTCGCGCGAGAACAGCACGCTCCGGCAGCAATCGGACGAGGCCGCCATCACGCCGCCGCGCGCGTGGGCGGAAGGGCCCTCGGGTGAGGTCACGACCAGCTCGAGCTTCATGGCCGCCTTCATCGTCGCGCGCAGGGCCGCGATCGCGGGGAGGCGTTCGAATCGCTCGAGCGGGGTCTCGTCCACCAGGCGCGCAGAATAGCCCACGTTCCGCCGCCGACTCCGAGACAGATCAATCCCAGCAAGGAGTGCTCGCCCCGGAGGACCCGGACGGGGCCGCAGCGGGCGAGCCGATCACACCCGGGGTTTGGCAGCGCCGTGCGGTGGCGATACCCTCGGGATCTCGTGCCGATCCTGACGCCGCAAGAGCGCATCGGGCTCACGATGGCGGGGAAATACCGCCTCGAGAGCATCCTCGCGACCGGCGGGATGGCGACCGTCTTCGCCGGCGTCCACGCGTGGACCGAGCGCGAGGTCGCGGTGAAGATCCTCAACTACGAGCACGCCCGCGAGCCCGAGGTCGTTCGGCGCTTCCTGCAGGAGGCGCGCGCGGCGGCGCAGCTCAAGCACCCGAACGTCGTCGACGTCCTCGACATGGGCGAGGACACCGACGGCACCGTCTATCTCGTGCTCGAGCGCCTGCACGGCGAGACGCTCAAGGCCCGCCTCCGCCGCGGTCCGCTCACGCTCCGCGAGGTCGCCGCGTTGATCTTGCCGGTGATGCGCGCGGTCGCGAGCGCTCACCAGAAGGGCGTCGTCCATCGGGACATCAAGCCGGACAACATCTTCCTCTCGACGACCGAGCCCGGCTCGATCGTGCCCAAGCTGCTCGACTTCGGCATCGCGAAGGTGAGCGCCGCGAGCGACTCGGGCTCGACGCGCACGGGGCTGATGGTCGGTACGCCTTCGTACATGGCGCCCGAGCAGGTGCGCGGAGAGCGCGACGTCGGCCCGCGGGCGGACGTCTGGTCGATGGGCGTCGTGCTCCACGCGGCGATCACCGGGCGCGTGCCCTTCGAGGCCGAGTCGAGCGCGGCCGTCCTGGCGCGCGTGATCACCGAGCGTGCGGCGCCGATCCAGACGCTCGCACCGCAGCTGCGCCCGAGCGTGGCGAGCGTCGTCGATCGCGCGCTCGTGTTCGAGGCCCACGCGCGCTTCGCCGACATGGGCGAGATGGTGGCGGCGCTCGAGGCGGCGCTCGAGGGGCCCTCGCAGGGCTACCTCGCCCCGGTCCCCGCGCGCGCCCCGGCGCCGATCCTGAACGTCGCGGCCACGGGCGCGCGGCCTCTCGCTTCGCAGCCGGGGCTCGCGCCCGAGCTCTTGACCGACGCACCGACGGTGAACCTCCCGCTCGGCGCCCTGCAAGGCGCGCTCGCGCCGAAGGAATCGGACGGAATCGAGCGAAGCGATCTCGACGTGATCACCCAGCCCGGGCCGATGACGCCGGAGGCTGCCGCCAACCTCCCGGCCACGACGCCCTTCGCGTGGGCCGCGGCGCCTCCGCCGCCGAGCCCCACGACGCCGAGCTCGCCTCGATGGCCTTGGGTGGTGGGCGCGATCGCGGCGCTTGCCCTCGCTGGGGGCGGGATGGCGCTGGTGTGGCCGTGGTCGAGCGCTGCGCCCGTGACCGCGAGCGGAGCGCCGCGTGCGGTGAGCGGCGGCGGCGCGGAGATCGATCGCAGCAGCGTCGGCCTCGCCGAGCTCGGCGGTCCGACCCCGCCGTCCACGATCCAAGACGAGCCGCCGCCTTCGACCGAGGCCTCGCCCGCGACCGAGGCCGCTCCCTCGACGCCGGCCGCGCCGCCGCCCGCGACCGAGGCAGCCGCCGCGCCGCCGCCCGCGACGTCGACGCCCCTGCCCTCCCCCGCGGGCGAGACGACCACCGCGACGGCGGACGAGGACGCCGGCGTGCCGCAAGCGCCGCGTGCCGACCCGTCGGTGCGCGCACCGCGCTCGGGCGGACGCGAGCCGCGTCGAGGCACGCGCGGCTCGTACATCCTCCACTGACGCGCGTCATCCGCGGGCGCGCTATCATCGTCCCGATGCGCGCTCGCGCTGTGTTGCTCCCGCTGGCCGTCCTGGCGTTGGTCGCCCTCGCGATCGCGCTCGCGGCCTCGCCGGTGCGGGCGCAGGAGCCGACGGCGAGCGAGCTGCTCGAGTACGGCGTCGCCCTGCGAGAGGACGGGCGCGACGAGGAAGCGCTCGCCATCTTCGAGCGCGCGTACGGCGCCGAAGCGTCGGGGCAGGCCCTCGCCCAGATCGCGCTCGCCGAGCAGGCGCTGGGACGCCTCGTGAGCGCGGAGGAGCACCTCGCACGCGCCCTCGAAGATCCGGACGACCGCTTCGTCCGACGCAACCGTCCGCTGCTCGAGCAGGCGCTCGCCGAGATCCGCGCCGAGCTGACGACCCTCACGATCACCTGCGACGTCGCCGGTGCCCAGCTGACGGTGGGCGATCGGGATCTCGGCACGCTGCCTCTCGCGGCCCCGCTGCGCGTGCAGGCCGGCACGGCCCACGTGGAGATCCACGCGCCCGGCTATCGCCCCTACTCCCGCGAGGTGATCGTCAGCGCCGAGCGGCCCGCCTCGCTCGCCGCCGTCCTCGAGCCCGACGCCGCGGTCACCGCCCCGCCGCCCTCGCCCCCGCCCGAGACGCCGCCGACCGAGCCCGCGCACACGGGCGACGCGCGCGCGTGGCGTCTCCCGCTCGCCATCGGGCTCGCGGCGGCCGGCGTCGTCTCCGTGGCGATCGGCGGCGGGCTCATGGCGTGGCGCGAGGACAACGCGCGCGCGCGCCTGACGTGCAGCGACACCGAGCCGGAGTGCCGCGGGCGCTACCAGACGGCGTACGACGCCGAGACGGCGGGGATCACCACGTTCGTCGTCGGCGGCCTCCTCGTCGCCGCGGGCGCCGGGATCTTCGTCTGGGATCTCCTCTCGCAGAGCGACGGCGCGGGCGAGGCCCGGGTCACTTGCGCGCCGGGCGTGCTCGCCCTCGGCTGCAGCGGCCGCTTCTGACCGCGTCGAGGACGTCGGTCGGGACGTCGTCGATCAGGCGATCGACGCCGCGCGCGCACCGAGGTGGGCGACGAGCGGCTCGATCGAGAGCGGAGCGCCGGTCGCGCGCAGCACGAGCTCGCGCGTGTCGTGGAGGCTCCCCCAGCGATGCACGCGCTCGCGCAGGAACGACAGGAGCACCGCGAGATCCCCGCGCTCGATCGACGCGTCCAGATCAGGCGCCTCCTGGCGAAGAGCCTGCACGAGCTGCGCGGCGATGGCGTTGCCGATCGTGTAGGTCGGGAAGTAGCCGAACATCCCGTCGGCCCAGTGACCATCGGAGAGGCAGCCCTCGACGTCGCTCGCGATGCGCACGCCGAGCGTCCGCGCGTACGCCTCGTTCCACGCGGCCGGCAGATCCGCGGCACGCAGATCGCCGGAGACGAGCGCGCGCTCGAGCTCGACGCGCACGAGGATGTGCAGGTCGTAGCTCAGCTCGTCGGCGCGGATGCGCGAGGCGCCCACGTTCACCGCGGCGATGGCGTCGAAGATGGCATCCGGCGCGCTCGCCCCGAGAGCGCCGCCGATCCGAGGCGCCGCGCGAGGCCAGAGCCAGCGCCAGAACGCGCGGCTCCGCCCGAGGTGGTTCTCGATCAGGCGCGCCTGCGACTCGTGCATCCCGAGCGACGGTGCTTCGCCCACCGGCGTTCCGAAGTGCTCCTCGGGCAGGGCCTGCTCGTAGAGGCCGTGCCCGAGCTCGTGGAGCGTCGCGAAGAGCCCGCCGGTGAAGGCACGCTCGTCGTAGCGCGTGGTGAGGCGAACATCGCCTGGGCCGATCCGCGTCGTCGAGGGATGGACCGCCGTGTCGAGCCGGCCGAGCGTGAGGTCGAACCCGAGATCGCGCGCGAGCGCCTGGCAGATCGCGTCCTGTACGGCGGCCGGCACCGGCTCGGAGAGCAGCGGCGGCGGTGGATGGCGATCGCGCACGGCCGCGAGCAAGGGCCGGCTCGCCTCGGAGAGGCGGGCGAGCATCGGTCCGAGCACGTCGAAGGTGAGCCCCTCCTCCCACTCGTCGAGCAGCGTGTCGTAGCGCGTGCGCCCGCGCGCGAGGCAGTCGGCCTCCGCCTGCTTGAGCGCGACCACGCGCGCGAGCTTCGGCAAGTACACGCGCACATCGCCATCGTCCCGCGCCACGTGCCAGGCGTCGGTCGACAGCGTCGTGACGCGCGCGAGCTCTTCCACCAGCGAGCCGGGGACGAGCAGCGCCTCCTCGTGCTCGTCCTCGAGCGCCTTCAGGTTCGCGCGGACGACCGGGTCGCTCGCGTGCGCTCCTTCGCGCGCGCGCGCGAGCAGGTCCCCGATCTGCTCGTCGGTCGCCTGCTCGTGCCCGAGCCGAGCGAGGAGCGCCTGCTGCTCGGCGCGGTGCGCCGCACCGCCCTCCGGCATCGTCACGTCCTCGTCCCACTCGAGGAGCGTCGCGCACGAGCCGAGCACCATCTGGTCGCGCGAGCGGCGCAGGAGCTCGCGGTAGGCCTCCTCCGGGGTCATCGCTCGGAGCCTTAGGCGCGGCTCGAGACATGTCCATCGAATCGACGTCGCGGCGCCGAGCACCGCGCTCCTCCGATGGGTGGCAGTGCCTGCGCGCGTGCGTAGGAGCCTTCCATGCGGACCCCGGTGGAGGAGGCGGGCCTCAGGGGGGCCGAGCTCGCGGCCCAGGTCCACCGCGCGCTCGTGGCGATCGACGATGCC
Source organism: Sandaracinaceae bacterium (assembly GCA_044223665.1). GTDB lineage: Bacteria > Myxococcota_A > Polyangia > Polyangiales > Sandaracinaceae > JBBSAT01. The sequence goes on from JBGALT010000018.1 coordinate 12,665, forward strand.
ACGCTCTCGGAGCTGATGCACCGGATCGAAGCGCTGTCTCGCGCGCAGCGCTTCGTCTACGAGCACGAAGGCCAGGCCGAGGTCATCCGGCTCTTGCCGATGCCGATCCCCGCGCTCCCCGATCAGCTGGCGTACGTGCGGGCGGCGACGCTCGCGCTGCACGCCGCGCTCCGCCGCTTGCCCGACGCGTATTTCGCCGACCCCGACGTGCGCGAGGTCCTGCGCCTGCCGGATCGCGAGGAGGCGTGGCTCCGCCGGCACTGGACCGAGCGCACGCGCCGACAGAACACGGTGATCGGTCGGCACGACGCGGTGATCGACCTCGCGTCGGCGGACTGGAAAGGGTCGCTCGCGTTCCTCGAGCCGAACATGGGCGGCGTGGGCGGTCTGCAGATCGCGCCGACGGCGGCGCGGATCCTCGCCGAGACGGTGATGCCCGCGCTGCGAGCCCGCGATCGCGAGCTCGCGCTCGAGCCGACGCAGGACCCCCGCATGCTCCTCATGCAGGAGCTGATCGATCACCTGGAGACGACCGGACGCCGCGGGCGCACGCTCTGTCTGCTCGAGCCGAAGTACGCGGGCTCCGGCCCCGACGAGCAGGCCGAGCTCTCGCGCTTCGTCCGCGCGCACTTCGGGCTCGAGGTGCTGCACGCCGACCCGAGCGAGCTCCGCCTGGTGGGTGACGAGGTCACGCTCGAGGGGCGCGTGATCGATCTCGCGTACCGCGACTACGCGGTCGAGGACATCCTCGAGATCGAGGACGAGGGCGTGGACGTGGCGCCGATGGAGCGGCTCTTCGCCGAGAACCGGATGGTGAGCACGATCGCCGCCGAGCTCGACCAGAAGAGCTGCTTCGAGGTCTTCACCGATCCCGTGCTCGCAGGGCGACACGCCTCCATCGACGAGCAGCGCTTCTTCCGCCGGCACCTGCCGTGGACGCGCCTCTTGCGGGACACCCGCACGACGCTCGCCGACGGCACGACCGGGGATCTGCTCGCGTACGTCGCGCGCGAGCGCGAGCGGCTCGTGCTGAAGCCCAACCGGAGCTACGGCGGCGAGGGCATCACGCTCGGCCCCTCCTCGTCGCTGTCGTCGTGGGAGGCCCTGCTGAACGAGGTCTCGTCGCGGGGCCCCGAGCAAGAGCGCTGGGTCGTGCAGCGCCTCTTGCCCCTCCCCTCGCTCGAGCTGCCCTTCTTCGACGAAGGGGGCGTGCTGCGACGCGAGCCCTTCTTCGTGGTCTACGGGCTCGACGCGAGCGACTACGGCCTCGGCGTGCTCGTGCGCGCGTCGCAGAGCCGCGTCGTGAACGTGGCGCAGCGCGGCGGCGTGTGCGTGCTCGTGGTCGGGCACCCGCCCGGCAGCCTCGTGCTCTGACGAGACCCGGGCGCCCTCGATCGAGGACATGCCGTCCTACGGAGCCTCGCAGATGAACGCGAGCCGATCGGTACAGGGCACGTCGCTCCACGCGCCGGTGCTGCCGCGGATGCGAGCGCAGGGGCCCGAGCCGTCGGGCTCCGCCGACTCCCACGAGGTGAAGCGAGGGCTCGTCCCGTCCTCCCACACGAGCAAGGGCGTGGTGTGCAGGCCAATCCACGCGTACTGGCCGAGGATGGCGAGCATGCGCGCCTGATCGCTGACGAACGTGTTCTCGGCCGCGTCGTCGATCACGACGAGGTGATAGCCGAAGCTCTCGCACTCGGTCTCGGCCTCGTCGCGGCGCATCGTCGACGGGCAGAGCGCGTACGAATGGCCGAGATAGGCGCGAACCTGGCAGCCGAAGCCGGTCCCGCAGCGCGTGACTCCGTCGTCGACGGTGCCGTCGCAGTCGTCGTCCTCTCCGTTGCAGGTCTCGGAGCCGCCCGGGTGGATCTGGGGCACGAGGTCGTTGCAGTCGCCTCCGCGCACGATCGTGCGGATACCGTCCGGAGGCCCGGTGCACGACGGAATGGGCGCGCCGTCGTCCCCGAAGCCGTCGAAGTCCTCGTCCGGGTAGTAGACGACGAGCGCGTCGCCGCAGCCTCCGTCGACCGGCACTGCGGCGTCGACCCGCGCGGCGTCCACCGCGGCCGCGTCGGGATCGCCAGTGTCGCCGCGCGCGGCGTCCACCGATGCGTCGGAGAGGGTGGCGTCGCTGCCCGCGGCGTCACGCCCCGGCGAGCCCGCCTCCCAGGGATCGAGCGGACGAATCGCCGTGCAGGCGCTCGCGGCCGACGAGACGATCGCCAGACCGACCACGAGGAGGCGAGGGTCCACCCAACGATGGTCGGAGCGCTCCGCCCGGCCGTCAAGCTCTCCGGCGGGCGGGTGGATGTCCGCGGCGAGAGGCGGCCCCGCGGGCGGCGCGGCATCTCTCCCCGGTCGCGCCCGGAGCGTGTGTGACGATCCACGCGAAGCACTGGGCACCCTGGTCGCAGAGGCGTGACAGCGGATAGAATCCGGCGGAAACGCGGGGGGGGCACGCCACGTGCTCCGCGAGGCGATCTCGAGAACGGAGGGTGTGTCGATGAAGCGGATGCTGGGGTGCCTGTTCGTGCTGACGCTCGCGGGCTGTCCACAACGGAGCGGTACGCTCGACTACGGGGATTCGGAGCAGCTGTGCGTCGCCATCTCGGCCTGCATGGGCAGCTACGGAAGCACCGGCAGCTGCGTCGGCAGCTACGTCGGGCGCCCCCTCTCGCAACGCTACGGCTCGGCGTTCCTCTGCATGATCGAAGCGGCCGGGCGCGGCGACTGCGTCGCCGTGCGGGCGTGCGCCGGCCTCACGACGCAGCTCGATGCGAGCTGCACGTCGAGCTCGACCTCGTCGAGCATGTGCAGCGGAGGCAACGTGGTCGGATGCTCGCCCGGAGACAGCTCGACCGTCCCGCACCTCTACCAGAACACCTGCAGCGTGCTCGGCGCGTCGTGCTTGACCTCGTCGACGGGCCGCGCCGGCTGCTACTACGGCACCTGCGCGTGGGACGGTGGGCGCTGCACGTCGAGCACCCACTACCAGTACTGCTACGACGGGGTCATCGACAGCGACACGGAGTGCCAGCCCGGCTCCACGTGTCGGGAGACGTCGAGCGGCGGCTTCACCAGCGCGAGCTGCGTCGGTGGCGATCTCTGCACGCGATCGACCTGCGAGGGCAACAGCTACCGGTACTGCGCATACGTCGACGAGACGAGCCGCCGCCTCGACCCACCGGTGGACTGCGGCGCGCTCGGCGCGCACTGCATCCTCGACACCGACGGCGCGCACTGCGAGCCCGACGGCATCGAGTGCGACCCGTCGACCTTCAGCGACGGCTGCCTCGGCAATGCGCTTCGCTACTGCGGCCCCGACGGGCGCATCCACCAGTACGACTGCCGCGCGCGCTCGTTCGCGGGCTGCCGCGAGGCGACGACGTCGTTCGGATCGACGTACGCCTACTGCGCGCCGAGCGGGCTCGACCTGCACCTCTGATCGCCAGGGGCGTGATCGAGCCCTCCATCGCGTCCGCCGCCGCCCCTCACCCAGCCTCTCCCAACAAGTGGGAGAGGAGCCGAGCTCCGAGATCCCGCACTCTCCGTGCTCGACGGACCAACCAGGGCGGCGGTCCCTCTCCCACTTCGTGCGCTGACCATTCATCGCATCTCGATCGCCCGCTACGTCTCGCTCCCGCCGGCGGGCGCAGCCGACCACGCCCCGAAGGTCAGGGCCGCAGGAGCGAGCTGAGGAACGAGGCGACCATGTCGTAGGACGGAAGGTCCCCGACCTCGACGCGACCGGGCGCGAAGCGCTTCATCGCCGCAGCCCGGCGCTCGCGCTCTTCCTTCTGCAAGAGGCCTCCGGCGTCGATGAACTCGAGCACCCGCGCCAGCTCGTCCTGATCGAACCACACCCCGTGCTCGTTGCAGTAGTCGATGACGATGCCGGAGCGATCGGCGAACCCTCGGCGGCTCATCGTCTTCTTGCAGTACGGGCAGGGAAGATAGGCCGCCTTCTCGGGCGCTGCGGGCGCGACGGCGATCGGGCGCATGCGCAGGCCGGCGCTCGCCTCCGTTCGGCGGGTGATGCGCTCGAGCACCGGGTGCTCCACGAAGAGGCCCGTGCAGCGCATGCACTCGGCGACGCGGTGGTCGCCCACCCGCACCGCCGCGAGCGGCGTGTCCGAGCAGCGCGGGCACGACGCGCTCACCGCGCCCTCGAGCCCCTCGAGCTCGAGAATGGCAGCGCAGTGACTGCAGTGCTTTCGCCCCGCGCGCTCGAGCGCGAAGCACGACGGGCAGCGCACGGTCGCGAGCTCGGCCTGGCAGTGCCGACAGCTCCGCGCCTCGAACCCCACGGGCGCCCCGCACGCCGGGCAGCGCAGCGTCTCCGCCTCGGCGGGGGGCTCGGGAGCGAGGCCCGTCAGCGGATCGTCGTCGAGGTTGCGGAACGACATGCCTGCGATCCTATCGTGCGACCTTCGTCGCGTCGACGCGTCACCGACGGCGCCGGCGCATCAGCGCATCAGCACGTACGTCGTGCCGCCGCCACGTCGGAGCAGGATCACCGCCGAGCCGGACGCGGCGGCGTACGCGCGCTGGAAGTCCGCGGCGCCGCCGATCCCGGTGCCGTTGGCCTCGATGATCACGTCGCCCACGTCCACGCCCGCCGCATCGCCGGCCGAACCACGCGTCACCTGCACGACCACCGCGCCCCGCGCGACCGTGCTCGGGATCTGGAAGAGCGCGCGCGTCGAGGCATCGAGGTCCGCCACCGCGAGGCCGCCCACGTCGATCGTGGCTGGCGTGCCGGGGGCCGACGGAGGCGCCGAGGTCGGCGGCGGCGGCGTGCGCGGGTCGGGCGCCGCGCCCGTGCCCCATCCCGGCGGCGCGTTGGGGCCGCCCCAGCCGGGCGGAAAGAGCGGCTGGCCCGGGACGCCGAAGCTCGGTGGCACCGCCCACGGATCGATCGGCGGCGCCGTGCGCGGGGCCGAGCGCGGATCGGGCGGCGGGGGCGTCCCGCGCGTCGGCGCCGGACGCTGTCCGGGGCGTGCGCCGAGGGTGACGGGCACGGTGCGACGCGCGCCCGCCCGCTCGAGCGTGAGCTGGACGTGGCCGCCCGCGCCGCGCGTCGCCACGAGGTTCCGCAGCTGCGCCGGCGAGGTGAGGTGCTCGGTGTCGAGCTGCTCGACGATGTCGCCCCGCAACAGGCCCGCCTCGGCCCCCGGGGAGCCCGGCTCGACGTCGGTCACCAGCACGCCCTGCGTCGTCGTCGCGTGCATCGCGTGGGCGAGGTCCGGCGTCAGCTCCTGGATCGAGACGCCGAGCCATCCGCGCGTCACCTGTCCGTGCGCGAGGAGCGACTCGACGATCGGCTGCACCATCGCCGTGGGGATCGCGAACCCGATGCCCACCGAGCCACCGTGCCCGCTCGGGCCGCCGCCGCCGCTCAGGATCGCGGTGTTGATGCCGATGAGCTCGCCGCGCATCGAGACGAGCGCGCCGCCCGAGTTGCCCGGGTTGATGGCCGCGTCGGTCTGGATGAAGTCCTCGTACTCGGCGATGCCCATGTCGGCGCGGCCGACGGCCGAGACGATGCCCATCGTCACGGTCTGCCCGACGCCGAAGGGGTTACCGATGGCGAGCACGGTGTCGCCCAGGCGCAGCGCGCTCGAGTCGCCGTAAGCGAGCGGGACGAAGTGCACGGCCTCACCGGTGGGCGGCGTCACGCGGAGCAGCGCGACGTCGGTCATCTCGTCGGTGCCGACGACGAGCGCCGGGTACTCGTGCCCGTCCGAGAAGTGCACGGTGATGCGCGAGCCGTTCTCGACCACGTGGTTGTTCGTGACGACGAGGCCGTCCTCGCTGACCACGACGCCCGAGCCGAGGCTCTGGCCCACCATCTCTTCGGGCGGGCCGCCGTAGGGCGAGCGCCGCGCCGAGCGCGTCGCGCTCGCGATGTTCACGACGCTCGGCAGCACGCGCGCGACCACGTCGGGCAGCGAGGCATCGGGCGACAGATCCGCGACGGGGAGCGGCGCGGGCGGGACCGGTGCCGGTGCGCTCGGTGGCGCGGCGGTGGTGGCCGGGAGCGGCGTCGGGGCCGGCGCGGGCGCCGGAGCGCTCAAGTGGACGTAGATCGCGGCGCCCGCCAGCGCGAGCGCGAGGGTCGTGATGCTCCAGCTCGTGAGGAGCAGGGGACTCGTGCGGTTCATGGGGCCGATCGCTCCGTAAGTCGCCGCGGCGGGCTTGTCACCCGACTGCGACGCTTGGAGGACGCATAGCCCGGATCGCTTCTTCCCCGCGCTTTCTCGGCGGGGCGGCGCCGGCCCATACCTCTTTCTACCCGTCCGTTCTCGACGAGGGGCCGAACCCGTGCCACCTTGCCCGCCCGCGTCGCTTGGGGGCGAACGCCCCCGACGCACGCGTCGGAACCGGATCGGATCGGAACATGAGCAGCAACGGCACGGCCCTCGTCATCGTCGAGTCGCCCGCAAAGGCGCGCACCATCGCCGGCTATCTCGGCGACGGATACGTCGTCGAGTCTTCCATCGGGCACATCCGCGATCTGCCCAAGAGCGCCGACGACATCCCCCCGGCGCTCAAGAAGACCCCGTGGGCCAAGCTCGGCGTGGACGTGGAGAACGACTTCAAGCCGCTCTACGTCGTCGACGCCGACAAGAAGCACCACGTCGCGCACCTCAAGCACCTGCTCAAGGACGCCGACGAGCTCTATCTCGCGACCGACGAAGACCGCGAGGGAGAGAGCATCGCGTGGCACCTGATCGAGGTGCTGCAGCCCAAGGTGCCGGTGCACCGGATGGTGTTCCACGAGATCACCAAGAAGGCGATCAACGAGGCCATCGAGCACCCGCGCGAGATCGATCGCCGGCTCGTGAACGCGCAGGAAGCGCGCCGCATCCTCGACCGCCTCTACGGCTACGAGGTCTCGCCCGTGCTGTGGAAGAAGGTGCTGCCGCGCCTCTCCGCCGGCCGCGTGCAGAGCGTCGCGACGCGCATCCTCGTGGAGCGCGAGCGCGAGCGCATGAAGTTCCGCCCCGCGGTCTACTGGGACCTCGAGGCCACGCTCGCCACGAAGGACGGCGTGGAGCTGACGGCCACGCTCCAGACGGTCGACGGCAAGCGCCTCGCGACCGGCAAGGACTTCGACGGCACCGGCAAGCTCGTCAAGCCCGACGCGCTCGTCCTCGACGAGGCCGGCGCGCAGGCGCTCGCGACGGGCCTCGAGGGGCGCACGCTCGAGGTCGGCTCGATCGAGCGCAAGCCCTACCGCCGCACGCCCTCGCCGCCGTTCATGACGTCGACGCTCCAGCAGGAAGCGTCGCGCAAGCTGCGCTTCAGCGCGCAGCGCACGATGAAGGCCGCGCAGCGCCTCTACGAGGGCGGCCACATCACCTACATGCGCACGGACTCCACGACGCTCAGCGACACCGCGCTCGCCGCCGCGCGCCGCACCATCGAGACGCTCTACGGCAGCGAGCACGTGCCGCCCGCCCCGCGTACCTACGCGAACAAGGTGAAGAACGCGCAGGAGGCCCACGAGGCCATCCGCCCCGCCGGCGACACCTGGCGCACGCCCGACGAGATGGCGCAGGCGCTCGAGCCCGATCAGGCGAAGGTCTACGAGCTCGTCTGGAAGCGCACCGTCGCCTCGCAGATGAAGGACGCGGCGGGCGAGACCGTCAGCGTGCGCATCGGCGGCAAGTCGGCCGACGGGCGCGCGGTCGAGCTGACGACCTCGGGCCTCACGATCACCTTCCCCGGCTTCTTCCGCGCGTACGTCGAGGGCTCCGACGATCCGGACGCCGAGCTCGAGAACCGCGAGAAGCACCTGCCCCCGCTGAACGAGAAGGACGCGCTCGCCGCGCGCGCGCTCCGGGCCGATCGCCACGAGACGCAGCCGCTCGCTCGCTACACGGAAGCCTCTCTCGTGCGTCGGCTCGAGGAGCTCGGCGTGGGCCGCCCGTCCACGTACGCGAGCACGATCGGCACGATCCAGGACCGCGGCTACGTGATCCGCAAGGGCACGGCGCTGGTGCCCTCGTTCACCGCGTTCGCGGTCGTCTCGCTGCTCGAGAAGCACTTCCCGCGTCTGGTCGACTACGCCTTCACCGCCAAGATGGAGGACGACCTCGACGCCATCGCGGCGGGCAGCGCATCGGCGGTGCCGTGGCTGAAGCGGTTCTACTTCGGCGGCGCGCCGACGTCAGCGGGCAACGTCGCGGCGCCCGAGGCGGGCGCGATGCTCGAGGGCGACGGTCCGCTCGAGATGGGCCTGCGCGCGCTCGTGAACACGAACCTCGGCGAGATCGACGCGCGCGCCGTGAACTCGATCCCGATCGGCAAGGACGAGAACGGCGTCGACGTGGTCGCGCGCGTCGGGCGCTACGGCCCCTACGTGCAGCGCGGCGAGGACACGGTCTCGCTGGCCGAGGACATGGCGCCCGACGAGCTGACGGTCGAGAAGGCGCTCGCGCTGCTCTCCGCGCCGAGCGGCGATCGCGAGCTCGGCCAGGACCCGGCGACGGGACAGCCCGTGCTCGTGCGCGTCGGACGCTACGGCGCGTACGTGCAGCTCGGCGAGGCCGGCAACGCCAAGGCCGAGAAGCCCAAGACGGCGTCCCTGCTCAGCACGATGCAGCCGGCGACGCTCACGCTCGAGGACGCGCTCAAGCTGCTGAGCCTGCCGCGCGAGATCGGGCACGACCCGGCCGACGGCGAGATCATCACGGCGCAGAACGGCCGGTTCGGCCCGTACATCACGAAGGGCAAGGAGAGCCGCTCGCTGGCGACCGAAGACCAGATCTTCGGGATCACGCTGCCCGAGGCGCTCGCGCTGCTCGCCCAGCCGAAGGAGCGCGGCCGTCGTCGCGCCGCCGGCGCCGCGGCGGGCCCGCTCAAGGAGCTGGGCGACGATCCGGTGAGCAAGAAGAAGATCGTCCTCAAGGAGGGCCGCTTCGGCCACTACGTCACCGACGGCGACACCAACGCGACGCTGCGCAAGGGCGACTCGCCCGAGTCGATCACGCCCGAGCGGGCGCAAGAGCTGCTCGCCGAGCGGCGCGAGCGCGAGGCGAGCGGTCAGGTCGGTCGCGGGAGGCGTGGCCGAGGCCGACGCGGCGGCGGAGCACCGAGGGCGGCAGCCGCTCCCAAGGCGGCGAAGGCCGCGAAGGCACCCAAGGCGCCCAAGGCACCCAAGGCACCCAAGGCCGCGAAGGCAGAGAGCGCGCCCAAGGCCCCCAAGAAGAAGAGCGGTGCCAAGAAGAAGCCGGCGGCGAGCGAGGGCAGCGAGCCCTCGGCGTGACGACCCTCATCGCCGGCTGCGGGTACGTCGGGAGCGCGCTCGCCGCGCGTCTCGTCGCCCGCGGTGAGCGGGTGATCGCCCTGACCCGATCGGGGCGGGCCTTGCCCGAGGGGGTGACGCCGCTGCGGGCGAGCCTGCCCGACGAGGACCTGTCGCTCCCACGCGAGATCGAGCGCGTGGTGTACGCCGTCGCGCCCGACGAGCGCAGCGACGCGGCCTACGAGCGCGCCTATCCAGACGGCGTACGGTCCGTGCTGGCGGCGATCGCGCGGAGCGGTGCCGCCCTCGATCGCTTCGTGCTCGTCTCGAGCACCGCCGTCTACGCCGAGGACGCGGGCGGCCTCGTCGGACCGGCCGGGCCCTACGCGACCGGGACGCCCGAGCGCGTCCTCGAGGCCGAGCGCGCCCTTCCCGACGAGACCGGGGTCGTGGCGCGCCTCAGCGGCATCTACGGGCCCGGCCGCGACCGGATCGTGCGCGCCGTCCGCGAGGGGCGCACCGTCGGGGAGCCGGGGCGCGTGGGCAACCGCATCCACCGCGACGACGCGGCCGCGGCGATCGAGCACCTGCTCTTCCTGTCGCGCCCCTTCGCGCGCGTCTACGACGTCACCGACACGGCCTCGGTGCCGATGGGCGAGCTCTTCGCCTGGATCGCGCGCGAGATCGGCGTCGGGCTCGATCCCGCGCTGACGAGCGTCCCGCCGATACGCACCGGCAAGCGCATCGAGCCGCGGCAGCTCGCCCTGAGCGGCTTCTCGTTCCGCTACCCGAGCTACCGCGAAGGCTACGGGGAGATGATCAGGGGATCGACTTCGTCCCCGTGAGGCTGTCGCGCGAGCGCTCGAGCATCGTGCGCGCGCCGGTCATCTCGCTCACGCCGCCGGAGACGACGAACGCCATGAACTGCGCCGGGTCGGCGTCGACGTACTCGACGCGGTCCTTCGGCACGAGGATCACGTTGCCCGCGAAGTTGTAGGCCTGCGGCAGGTACACGGCGACGTAGCCAGCGAGGCGGACGTCGTCGAAGCGCTGGCACGTCACGAAGCCGAAGACCTTCGTCTTGCCTTCGCCGTCGAGCGCGACCATCGCCGGGCGATCGAAGCTCTTCTTGTCGCCGACGAACGCGCCGAGCAGATCCTTGAGCGACGTGTAGAGCAGGCTGACCACCGGCAGGCGCTTCACCGCGTTCTCGAGCGCGCCGATCACGGCCTGGCCGATCACGTTCGAGGCGACGAAGCCGGTTCCGAGGATCAAGGCCAGCGTGATCAACAGACCGAGGCCCGGGATCGGCACGCCGATCGCGGAGTCGATCCAGTGGAGCACCAGCCAGATCGTGTAGGCCGTGCCGACGGTCGGGACGAGCACGAGCAGGCCTCGGCCGAACGCGCCGGCGAGGACGGTGAGCGGATTCGTGGTGGGACGACGCGCCATAGGGGCCGACCTTAACGCCCTCCCGCGGGTTGCGCCGCGAATGGGCCGATCGCCCGGGCCGCGAGCCGAAATAGGGGCCGTGACCGACCCGTAGAGACCCCAGAGCGACCCACGTCGCCCCCGAATCGGCAAGCTCGCCGCGGCGTCTCCGCGCGCGGCGGGCGCACGTTCGTCGAAAGGAGCCACGGTCCATGCGTCCCCAGCCCACCCTCGCGCTCGTCCTCGCGCTCTCGGCCCTCGCCCCCCTCGGCGTCGCCCACGCCGAGGACCGCGACGTCTCCACCTTCGGCGGCGATGCGTACGTCCGATACGGAGAGATCGTCGACGACGTGTCCGCCTTCGGCGGCTCGGTGCACGTGGACGGTGAAGTGCTCGGCGACGTGTCGGCCTTCGGCGGCGACGTGCTCCTCGGTCCCACGGCGATCGTGCACGGCAGCGTGGACTCGGCGGGCGGCCGCGTCGCGATGGCGCCCGGCGCGCGCGCGCTCGGCGGCGCGAGCACCGCGATCCCCCAGGACGCACCCGACGTGCGCATGGGCCACGGCGATCGACACGACGGTGAGCACGACGGTGGTGAGCCGGCGGCGCTGGTGCGAGGCCTGGTGTTCTCGGCGCTCCTGTTCTTGCTGGCGCTGCTCCTCACCGGCGTCGTGCCCGAGCGCATGAGCGCGATGCACCTCGCGATCATCCGCGAGCCGGCGCGCAGCGCGGGCGCGGGCCTGCTCGGCTACATCGCGACCGGCATCGTGCTCGTCGCGCTCGTGATCACGATCGTGGGCATCCCGATCGCGCTCGCGCTCGCGGTGGTGGTGCCGGTGGCGACCTACGTCGGGCTCGCCGCGGCAGCCACGGTGATCGGCGCAGCGCTCCCGAGCGAGCGCCTGCGCGGCCGCCCGATCCTGCAGATCCTCGCCGGCGTGACCTGCCTCTTCGTGGTCGCGCAGATCCCCGTGCTCGGCTCGCTCGCCCTCGCGGTCGTCGCTTGCATCGGCCTCGGGGCCCTGCTCCGCACGCGCTTCCGCGCCGAGGCGCCGCGCGAGCTGACGGTCGGCCCCGCCAACGGCCCCTACCGCGAGCCGGCCGCCAGCTGACGTAGAGGCCGAGGGCGAGACGAGCTCTCGCTCGCGAGAGCTCGGACGCGCTTCCGCTGGCGGGAAGCCCAGCGTTCGTGCAAGACGCTCAACCGGCTCGCGCCCGGGCCGACACGTCCTCATGAGCGATCTCGACCAGCGCCTGCAAGAACGCTTCGGCCTGCCGTCCTTCCGACCCTGGCAGGAAGAGGCCATTCGCGCGCTGCTCGAGGGCCCGGGACGTGCGCTCGTCATCGCGCCGACCGGCGGCGGCAAGTCGCTGACCTACCAGTTCCCGGCCACCGAGCTCCCCGGCACCACGATCGTCGTCTCGCCGCTCATCGCGCTCATGGACGATCAGGTGCGCGGCCTCGAGGCGCGCGGGATCGCCGCGACCTATCTCGCCTCCACGCTCGATCCCGACGTGCGCCGCACGCGCGAGCGCGAGCTGGCGGACGGCAAGTACCGGCTCGTCTACGTCGCCCCCGAGCGGCTGGGCAACGCGGTGCTGCTCGATCGGCTCAAGCAGCTCCGCCCGCCGCTCGTGGCGATCGACGAGGCGCACTGCATCTCGCAGTGGGGGCACGACTTCCGTCCCGACTACCTGCGCCTGGGCGAGGTGCTCCGCGTGCTCGGCGCCCCGCGTGTGCTCGCCTGCACGGCGACCGCGACGCCGATGGTGCGCGAAGAGATCCTCGAGAAGCTCGGGCTCGACCGGGCGAGCACCGCCGTCGTGCTGCGGGGCTTCGCGCGCCCCAACCTGCACCTGGCGGCCGAAGAGGTGGACTCGCCAGGCTCGAGGCGCAGCGCGATGACGCGCGTGCTCAAGGAGGCGCTCGGGCCTGCGAGCCGCCCGGCCGGCGGCGCCATCGTCTACACGGCCACGCGGCGCGGCGCAGAGGACACGGCTCGTCGCATCGCGACGCTCGGCTATCGCGCTGCCGCCTACCACGCCGGGCTGCCGGCCCAGGAGCGCGCGCGCGTCAGCGAGGCCTTCTCGACGCGGACGCTCGACGTCGTCGCCGCCACCAACGCGTTCGGCATGGGCATCGATCGGCCCGACGTGCGCGCCGTCGTCCACGTGGCGCCTCCGGGCTCGATCGAGGCGTACTACCAGGAGGTCGGCCGCGCGGGCCGCGACGGAAAGCCGGCGTACGGCCTCTTGCTCTCGGCGTCGTCGGACATCGCGCTGCGGCGGCGCATGGTCGAGCGGGGGCCGAACGACACCGTCGCCGATCCGGCCGAGGTCAAGCGCCAGTGGAACCTCTTTCGCGACCTGCTGCGATACGTCGAGGCCGGTAGCTGCCGGCACGACTTCATCCTCCGCTACTTCGACGACAGCGAAGAGCTGCTCGGTGGCTGCGGCCACTGCGACGTCTGCGAGCGCCTCGAGCAGAGCGGCGGCAAGTCGGCCGCCTCCGACGAGGATGCGCTCGTGGTCCGGAAGGCTCTCTCCGGCGTCGCGCGCGCCGATCGCCGCGCCGGCATGCTCGCCGTCGCCAAGATGCTGCACGGGATCGACGACGAGAAGCAGGCCCGCCTCGGCTTCACGCGCCTGTCGACGCACGGCCTCTTGCGCGACCGCTCGGCCGAGTGGTCGCTCGCGCTCCTGCGGCGGCTCGTGACGGCCGGTCTCGTCGACATCACGACCGGGGATCTGCCGTGCCCCTACCTGACGGTCAGCGGCGTGCGCGCGATGCGGGGGGAGGACCCCATCCGCGTGCTCCTGCCGGACGCCGTCGTGACGCGCTCCGAGCGCCGCCGCGCCGCCGCCGCCCCGACGCCCAAGGCCGCCACCGGCTCCCTCGCCGGCGCCGAGCTGGCGATCTTCGAGCGGCTGCGGACGGTGCGCCGCGAGCTGGCCGACGCCCAAGGCGTGCCGCCCTACGTCGTCTGCCACGACCGGACCCTGGTCGAGATCGCGCGGGCCCGGCCCTCGTCGCGCATCGAGCTCGGCGCCGTCCACGGGATGGGGCCCGCGCGCATGAGCAGCTACGGCGACGTGTTCTTGCGAGCCGTCGCCGGGGCCTGACCGGATCAGCGGCGGCGCGGGTGCACGCGCGCCTCGAGGGCGGCGTGCTCGACCATGCGCTCGACGTTCGGCGGCGCCTCCTCGAAGAGGGGCGTCGGATCGGCGGGCGTGCCGTTCCGGTAGAGCTCGAAGTGGACGTGCGGGCCGTGGGCCAAGCCGGTCGCGCCCACGAGCGCGATCTGCTCGCCCCGATGCACGAGCTGGCCCGTGCGCACCTGGATCTCGGAGTTGTGCGCGTACGAGGTGCCCCACCCGTTCGGGTGGACGATCACGATGAAGTTCCCGAAGCCGTCGATGGCGTCGCCGGCATAGACGACCACGCCGTCTGCGGCCGCGACCACCACGTCACCGGTCGGCGCGTTGATGTCCACGCCGAGGTGGGCCAGCTCGGGGCGCGAGGCGCGGGTGTAGCCGAAGCCGCGCCCGAAGTGACCGGTCGGGACCGGCCAGAGCAGGTGCTCCGGCGCATCGCCGGCCAGCTGGGCCGCCGCGACGATGTCCGGGTTCGGGGCCCGGCGCATGACCTGGAGGGCGGTCAGCCGGGTGCCGAGGTGGAGCTGCTCGGTCAGCGCGTCGGGCGCCGGCGGCGCCTCGACCGGCGGGGGGGCTTCCTCGGCCTCGACCACGGGGGCGGCAGGAGCCTCGGGCGCCGCGACGACGGGCGCCTCGAGCTGCGTCGGCTCGTCGCCGAGCTCGGCGGCGGCCGGGGCACGGGGCCCGAGGACGAGGGTCATGATGATGCCGGCCAGCAGGAAGGGGCCGGAGCCGCGCAGCTGACCGCGGATCCCCAGACCACGCATCCCCATCCCGCGGAGACCGCGAAGGCTCGCGCCGGAAACGGCGCGAACAGAGGCCGCAGCCGCCGCGAGCCGGTCCATCCGAAGGGCTCCTCGTTGCAGTCGTACCGTCATGGGGCCTAAGGAGATCAGCGAAACGCCCCTCGGGCAACCTAAATGCGCACTTCGGGACGCGGATCTGCGCATTTTTGTACGCACATGTGGGATCGCCTCGTTCCATGGGCGATTCTGCGGTCGATGTCCGCCGCAGGCCCATTTTCCTAGCGTTTTCGGCGTCGCGGGCGCGTGAGAGCGCTATTTTCGCGACTCGAGCTGCTCCCAGCGAGCGTAGAGCGCCGCGACCGCCGCCTTCTGCGATTCGGCGGCGGCGATCCGCTCCTTCACCTCGTGGCCGCGCTTGGCGAAGAGGTCAGGGTCGTTGGCGGCCGCCTCGAGCTCCGCGAGCTTGTTCTCCTCCGCGCTGATCCGGTCGAGCAGTCCTTCGAGCTCGAGCCGCTCGGCGTAGGTCAGCTTCTTGGCCGCTGGCTCGGCGCTGCGGGGGGTCGCGGCGACGGCCGACGGTGGCGGCGCCTTCTGCGCGGCGGCCTCGGCCTCCCGCTGGGCCCGGAGCGCCACGTAGGTCGACCAGTTCCCCGCGTAGCGAACCACCTTCCCGTCCCCCTCGAAGGCCAGGATCGCCGTCGCCACCCGATCGAGCAGCCAGCGGTCGTGGGTGACGATGAGGGCCGTCCCGTCGAAGGTCACCAGCATGTCCTCGAGCGCCGAGAGGGTCTCGGTGTCCAGGTCGTTGGTGGGCTCGTCGAGCACGAGCAGGCTCGCGGGGGAGAGCAGCATCCGCAGCGTCAGCACCCGCGCGCGCTCGCCGCCCGAGAGGGAGCCGACCGGCTGTCGCTGCTGGGCGGGGGTGAAGAGCATCTCGTCGAGCCAGCCCCGGATGTCCCGGTTCTCGCCCCCGATCTCCACCCGGAGCCGGCCGCCGGCGACCGAGTCCAGGACGGTCTGGTCGGGGTCGAGCCCCGAGCGCGCCTGGTCGAGGTAGGCGAGCTGGGTCGCCGCGCCCCGCTGTACCTTGCCGGCCGCGGGCGCCAGCTCGCCGAGCATCGTGCGCAGCAGCGTCGTCTTGCCGGCACCGTTGGGCCCGACGATGCCGACCCGCTCGCCCTTGGTGAGCGCCAGCGTGAGGCCGTCGACCAGGACGCGGCCGCCGACCTCGACACGGAGGTCGGCGACGTCGACGATCGTCTTGCTGGTGCGCGACGCCTCCATCGCGAGCGCGACCGTCCGCTCCCGCTCGGGCGCCCGCTGGGCGATCGCCGCCTCGGCCCGGTCGATGCGCGCCTTCTGCTTGCCGGTGCGCGCCGCCGGGGTGCGGCGCAGCCACTCGAGCTCCCGCCGCACGAAGTTCCGGCGGTTCTGCTCGGCCCGCGCCTCGTGCTCGGCGCGCTCGGCCTTGGCGGCGAGGTAGTCGCCGTACCCGCCGTCGTAGGCGTGGAGCAGGCCGCGCGAGAGCTCGATCGTGCGCGTGACGATCCGGTCGAGGAAGTAGCGGTCGTGGGTGACGAAGAGGATCGCGCCCTGGTAGGCGTCGAGGAGGTATCCCTCGAGCCACTCGATGGTGTCGGCGTCGAGGTGGTTGGTCGGCTCGTCGAGGATGGCGAGGTCGGGCTCGAGGGCCAAGAGGCGCGCCAGCGCGACCCGGCGCTGCTCGCCCCCGCTCATCGTGCCGATCGCGCGCTCCGGGTCGGGCACGCTGAGGTGGTCGAGGAGCGAGCGGACGCGGTGCTGCGGCTCCCAGCCGCCGAGGTGGTCGATGGCCGCGAGCGCGCTCGCCTGCTCCTCGAGCCACTTCGCGGCCGTGTCGCCGGCCTCGATGCGGGCCGTGGCGGCGTCCCAGCGCGCCTTCTGCTCGTTCCAGCGCGCGAGCCCTTCGCAGGCGATCGACCAGGCGCTGCGCGCCGGATCGAGCGCCGGCACCTGGGGCAGATAGCCGACGATCGCGTTGCGGCGCCGCGCGAGGGTGCCGCCATCGGCCGGCTCCTCGCCGCCGAGGATCTTGGCCAGCGTCGTCTTGCCGGCCCCGTTTCGCCCCACGAGACCGACGCGCTCGCCGTCCTCGATGGTGAGCGAGGCCCCGTCGAGCAGGACCTTCTCTCCGAAGGACTTCCGCAGATCACGCGCGTCGAGGACGCTCATCGCCGGCCTCGCGTACCGCGCCGGAGCGCCCGGTGCCAGCGGGAGGTGCAGCGAGCCGTGGCGTTCCTGCCACGAGCTGGCAGACCTCGGCCCATGTCGAGCTCGCCCGAGTGCCCCATCTGTTCGATGACCGATATCGCCGAGGCGGCGGACCACTTCGAGTGCCTCACGTGTGGGCACGAGTGGCCCCGCACCGAGGCCGCCCCGGCCGACGAGGACGGGCCGCGGATCGTCAAGGACGCGCACGGGACGGTGCTCGCGAGCGGCGACGACGTCGTGCTCATCAAGGATCTCAAGCTGCGCGGCAGCTCCACGACGCTCAAGGGCGGCACCAAGATCAAGAAGATCCGCCTCGTCGACGGCGACCACGAGGTCGACTGCAAGGTCGACGGCATGAGCGTGATGCTGAAGGCGATGTACCTGCGCAAGGCGTAGCCGTTCGGGCTCGACGGGGCCCCGACCCCTGCTTTCCGTGGGACGAAGGCCAGGCTCGCGGCGCGTGCCCGCTGACCAACCGTCCGCGATCACCCCGCCGAGGTCGTCGGCGTTGACACCTGCCCCCACACACAGGGATCATGCGCGGACCTTCCGTCCATGTCGGCCCTCACTTCGCTGCTCGCCCGTGACCAGGCTGTACCGGTACGGAAGATCGAGGAAGCCCTGCAGAAGCAGGTCGTCTCGGGGGGCGACATCGCCACGGTCCTCCTCGAGCTCGAGGCGATCGCCGAGAACACGCTGGCCGCCTACCAGGCCGCGCTCTCGGCCGTGCTGCCGGCGACGCGCGACGAGGTGATGAAGGTGCCTCGCGACACGGTGCGCCTCGTGCCGCGCGAGGTCGCCGAGAAGCATCGGATCGTCCCCTTGGCGGTGGACGGTCGGGCACTGCTCGTCGCGACCGCCGCGCCGCTGACGCCCGACGTGGAGTCGCAGCTCGGCTTCCTCCTCGGCTACGAGCTCGTCGCGCGCATCGTCTGCGAGGTGCGGATCGCCGCGGGCCTGCAGCATCACTACGGCGTCGAGCCTTCGGCGCGTCATCGCCGGCTGATCGAGAAGCTGCGGCACCGCGAGGCGGGCGAGATCCCGTACGTCGCCCCACCGCAGCAGGGGAAAGTGAGCAAGGGCGCCCTCGGCGAGCTGCCGACCAAGCCGCGCATGAGCGCGGCGAGCTGGCTGGACGAAGAAGAGGACGAGCCCCCGGCGCCGCCCCCGCCGCGCAAGTCGCAGCTCCCGCCCTCGGGAGAGGGGCGCACGACGGATCCGAATGGCTTCCCGTCGCGGCGTCCGCCCTCGATGGCACCGACGCCCGCCTCGGTCGCGCCGCCGGCGGCACCGGCACCGGCACCGAGACCGGCCTCCGTGGCGCCGCCGCCCGCGCCCAGCTCGCCCGCGCCCAGCTCGCCCGCACCCAGGTCGGTCGCGCCCGCTGCGGCCGATCCGAGCTTCGACACGAGCCTCGACCTCGGCGAGCACGCGCCGCGAACGACCACGCCGGGCCTCGCGCCGCCCGGGGCCAGCAAGGTGGCCGCGCCACGCATCGAGGGAGCCGTCCCGGCGCCCGTGCTCGGTGTCGGCGTGCGCCGGTCGTCGCACCCTCCGCCGCGCGAGCCGGAGACGCGAGCCGCGGCGCCTCGCCGGGCACGCCCTTGGCCGAGCTGCGCCGCCTGCGTGGGCCGCTCACGGCCGGTGCGGCCGCCCGCCTGCTCGACAGCGCGACCGGGCGCGACGACGTGCTCGCGATCTTCTTCGCGTTCGCGCGCCAGTTCTTCGACTTCGCGGCGCTCTTCGTCGTCAACGGCGATGTCGCGGAGGGGCGCGACGCGTTCGGGCCCGGCGCGAGCGCCGACGACGTGCGCCACCTCGCCGTGCGGCTCGACGTGCCCGGCCGCTTCGCGATCGTGCGCCGGCTGCGCGAGCCCACGCTCGAGCCGATGAACACCTCGGACGCCGATCGCGAGGTCACGCGCGATCTTCGCCGGCCGGCGAACGTGATGGCGTTGCTCGTCCCGGTCGCGCTGCGCGAGCGCGCCGTGCTGATCTTCTACGGCGATCGCGACGGCGACTCCTTCGCGCTCTCCGACGTTCCGGAGCTCGTGGCGTTCGTGCCGCGGATCGCGCTCGCGCTCGAGCGCATCATCCTGCAGCGGAAGAAGAGCTCGAAGAGCGACTTCGCGAAGTCACCCAGCGCCCCGCCCGAGCGCAGCGATCTGAAGGCCGCCGCGCGCTCCGTCGGAGCGCTTCCGGCGGCACGGCCCGCCCGCAGCCCCGATCGCTGGTCGGCGCCGCCGGGGGCCGATCGCCCGCGTACCGAGCGCTCCTCGGCGCCGCCTCCCTCGGACGCCATCGCGCCGCGCTCGCTCGTCGACGCCATCATCGCAGCGCCGAACGTCCCCGAGTCGACCCCGCCCCCGCCGCGGGAAGAAGGCTCGCGCGAAGCGGCGCTACCGCCGCCGCCGACGGCCGCATCGTCGTCGCTGCCGCCGGCCCCCGACGTCGCCGCGGTGGTGCGCGCTCCGGGACGCGCCGCCGCGCTCCGACAGATGGTCGGCATCCCGCGCAGCGCGCCGCCGCCGCCGCAGAGCGACGCGCTCGATCTCGGGATCGGGATCCCGCTCGCCTCCCCGACCGGGTTCGCCGGCGCCAAGAGCCCGAAGAGCGTTCCGCGCACGGCCGTCGAGCCGGCCGTCGCGCTGCCGACGCCCATCGGGGTGGGTCGCGACACGATGCCGGAGAGCCTGCTGCCGATCCAGGGGCGCTCCACCGAGCCGGCTCCGCCGCCGAGCGAAGAGGACGACGGCCCCGAGATGGTCGTCGGCACGGTCGAGGAGGGCGAGCTCGACGACTTCGACACGTCCGGCGAGTACGAGAACGACCCCGCCGGCGACGAAGCGAGCGCGGACGACGTCGACGCCTCCGCCAGCGCCAAGCAGAGCGCGAGCGGCGATCGCCACGCGCACGCGCGCGAGCCGTACCTCTACAAGGAGGCGAGCGTCGACGTGGTCGCCGGGCCCAAGCGCGCGGCCAGCGGGCGGCCCGGCGCGCGCGCGCCGGCGAGCGAGAGCGGCAGCGGACGCGAGCCCGCCCATCGACGCCGCGCCGATCCGCGGCGCGAGGACGAAGAGATCCCGATCACGATCGAGGAGAAGGTCCGCATCCCGACCGGCAGCTACGTGCGCGGCGGGGCGGCCCCTCGAACCGAGAAGATCACGGCATCGCATCGGCCCGGGCGCGCAGCGGCATCGATCCCGCCGCAGGCGACGCAGCGCTCGGTCATCGTCGACATGGGCGACAACGTCAACGACCTCGTGGTGGAGCTGATGCACGCGGGGCCCGACGGCGAGAAGGCGATCGTCGACGCGCTGCTGCGCCTCGGGGACGCGCCGCTTCCCTCGCTCGCCCAGGCGTTCCCCGGCCCGCTCTGGTTCGACCGTCGGCGCCCGCACCGCAAGCAGCCGCGCGGCCGAGACGTGAGCGCGATCGCGCGCGCGCTCTTCGCGTACCGCGAGCGCGCCGTGCCCTACCTCGCGACGATCCTCGGCAGCGGCGACACCGAGCACCGCTTCTACGCGACGATGCTGGCCAACGAGCTGGTGGCCGGCGGGCTCGTCGAGCCCCTCGCCGCCCGCGTGTTCGACGACGACGAGCCGACCCGCAAGCTCGCGGCCGAGGCGCTCCTCAAGCACCGCGGGCTGCCCGAGATGGTCGAGTCGCTCACCGTGCTGCGGCGCACGGCCCGCATCCGCGGCAAGGATCCGCAGAAGCGCCTCCGCGCGATCGCGGCGCTCGGAGCGATCCGGGACTCGGGCGCGCTGCGCCTCCTGGTCGATCTGCTCGAGGACGAGGACGGCGCCGTCGTGCACGGCGCCCACCTCGCGCTCGTCGAGATCACGTGCGAGGACCTCGGCGCCGGCGCCCGCAAGTGGAGCGCGTGGGCCGACCGCAACGAGGCCCGGCACCGCATCGAGTGGCTCATCGACGCGCTCACGCACGGCGACGAGACGCTGCGCGCGGCGGCCGGCGAGGACCTGAAGGCGATGACGCAGCAGTACTTCGGCTTCCATCCCGGCGCCGGCAAGAAGGACCGCGAGGTCGTGCAGCAGAAGTACCGCACGTGGTGGGAGACCCAGGGCCGCGCGATCCACGCCGCGCGCTGAAGGGCGTCGGCCCGCTCGAGGGCCGCTGGCGCGCGGCGCGCCGGCTCGCGGGCGGCCCGACGGGTCGCGCCGGGCCGGCCTCGTCGGCCCTCGCCCTCGCGCTCGTGCTCGCCGTGGGCGGCTGCGCCGGCGCGGTGCATGCGCACACGGCGCGCGCGACGTCGTCCTCGCTGCGGATCGAGGTCCGGATGAGCGTGGCCCCGAACGAGGGCGTCGTCCGCGGCCACGCCCGCTTCCGCGGCACGGTGGAGCCTCCCGTGCTCGCCTGGTCGATCGACCCGCGCCTGAGCGTCCGCTGCGCTCCCGACCTCACTGCGTCCGAGTGCACGCTGCGCGCGCTCGGCGAGAGCGCGGACGGTCTGTGGCAGATCACCGGCTCGGACGTCGCGCTCGAGATCGACGGCTTCGTCGGCACGGTGTGGCCCGAGCCGCCGCACGTGGGCGACGACTACGTCGAGCTCACGACCTGGGGGAACGTGCTCGTCCCGCAGCCGGTCGATCGCCGTGGCGACGTCGACGTCCGGCTCGAGGTCGAGGTCGAGGACGGCTGGCGCCTGGCCGCGACGCGCGAGCTCCCGGCCGAGCTCCGCGGCGACGACCCGCTCGCCCTGGTCGCGACCGAGGCCCTGAGCGAGAGCCGGGTGGCGTGCGACGGGGCCGAGGTCGGCGTCGCCTACGACGCGGACTTTCCCGGGCGACAGCGCGCGCTCGAGCTCGCGCGCCTCATCTGCCAGAGCGCCCGCACGATGACCGGATGGTGGGGTGATGCCGAGGGCGCGGGCGCCTTCCGCGTGCTCGTGAGCCCGCGCCGCGGCACGGCCTACTACGTCGCGCCGCGCGGGCTGGTGGTCCCTGCGTACTACGGCGGGTACGCCGACACGGCGGGCACCGCCGACGCGGAGGACGCTGCGGCGGCGGACTCGTTCACGCTGGAGCCGGCCGCGACGCGCGCCGAGAGCGACGTCGAGCTCACCACGTCGCTCGCCCACCGACTGACGCGCCTGGCGGCCATCCACGAGACGGCGCACGCCTGGTTCCACGTGCCGATCGAGGGCTGGCGGCGGCTGCACGAGGCCCTGGCCGAGTACGCGGCGCTGCGCGCGCTCCGCGTGGTCGGCGAGGAGGACGACGCCGACGAGGTGGAGCGGCTGGCGGGCGAGCGCCTCGCGAGCGCGGGCGACGCGGACTATGCGCTGCGTCCCTACGATCTCGGGGTGCGCGTCCTCGACGCGCTGGCGCGCGAGCGCGGCGAGGCGCGCGTGGACGCCTTCTTGCGAAGGATGGCGCTCGAGCGGCCCACGCGCGCCGAGGAGCTCGAGCCCCTCGTGCTCGCGACGCTGGGCGAAGGGGCGCTCGACGCGCTCGGGCCGCTGCGGAGCCCGGCCCCCGCGGCCCCGTGACGTTTCTTCACGCGCCCTTGGCCAGATGCGAATGGCGGGCGCGCTCGGCACGCGATAGCTCCGCGGGATGCGAGCGATCTGGATCAAGAAGCACGGCGGCCCGAACGTCCTCGAGGTCCGCGAGACCCCCGACCCCGAGCCCCAGCGCGGCGAGCTGAAGATCCGCGTGAAGGCGGCGGGGCTCAACTTCGCCGAGGTGACGGCGCGACAGGGGCTCTATCCCGATGCGCCCAAGCCGCCCTGCGTCGTGGGGTACGAGGGCGCGGGTGTCGTCGAGAAGCTCGGCGAGGGAGCGACGGGACCGGCGGTGGGGACGCGCGTGCTCTTCATGTCGCGCTTCGGCGGCATGAGCGACGTCGTGGTGGTGCCGAGCACGCAGGTCGTGCCCATCCCCGAGGCGATGACGTTCGAGACGGCGGCGGCGATCCCGGTGAACTACCTGACCGCGCACCACATGCTGTTCAGCGTCGCCCGCATCCGCCGCGGCGATCGCGTGCTCGTGCACATGGCTGCGGGCGGCGTCGGCACCGCGGCGCTCCAGCTCTGCCGGACCGTGCCCGGCGTCACCACCTTCGGCACGTCGAGCGCCAGCAAGCACGACTACGTCCGGGGGCAGGGATGCGATCACCCGATCGACTACCGCACCAAGGACTACGTCGCGGAGATCAAGCGCCTCACGAACGGCGAAGGCGTGGACTTCGTGCTCGACCCGCTGGGAGGCAAGGACTGGGTCAAGGGCCACTCGCTCGTGCGCGAAGGCGGGATCCTGATCTGCTTCGGGATGGCCAACGTCGCGACGCCGGGGAAGGCCAACTGGCTGCGGGCGATCGGCACGGTGCTCTCGAACCCGAAGTTCGATCCCATGAAGCTCATGAACGACAACAAGGGCGTCGCGGGCGTCAACCTCGGCCACATGTGGCACTTGCAGTCGATGATTCAGGACGGTCTCCGCGAGTGCGTGCGGCTCTTCGAGGCCGGCCAGATCGCGCCGCACCTCGACGGCGTGTACCCGTTCGACCGGGCCGCCGAGGCGTTCGGCCGGCTCGAGCACGGCAAGAACGTCGGCAAGGTCGTCCTCGTGCCCCGCGCGTAGACGCCGCCGCGGGCGAGCGCGCGACTTCGATGCGGCGTCGATCCCGAAACCGACTATTCTCGCGGCGTGATCGGGAGGCTGACGGGCACGGTGGTGGAGCGAGGCGGCGACGGCTCGATCGTGCTGGACGTTCACGGAGTCGGCTACGAGGTCTTCGTTCCTCTCGGCTCGCTCGGGCGCTTGCCGAACGACGAGCCCGTGACGCTGCACGTCCACACGCACGTCCGCGAGGACGCCCTCGTGCTCTACGGGTTCCCCACCGCCGACGATCGCGCTGCGTTCCGCACGCTGATGACCGTGTCGTCGGTGGGGCCCAAGCTCGCGCTCGCCGTGATGTCGCACCTGACGGCGCGCGAGCTCGCGGCGGCGATCGCCCAGAACGATCGCACCGCGTTCCAGAAGATCCCCGGCGTGGGCAAGAAGATCGTCGAGCGCCTCGTGCTCGAGCTCAAGGACAAGGTGGCCCAGCTCTCGAGCGGCAACGTGTCGGCGTCCAGCGCCGGAACGATCGCCGCGCCGATGGCGCCGAGCAGCGCGCGCCTGCCCGGGCCGCTCGGCGGCGTCGCCGGGATGCTCGTCTCGATGGGCTTCCGCCCCTCGGAGGCCGACCGCGCGGTCGCCGCCATCGCGACCAGCGCCGAAGGCAAGGACGCCGGGACCCTGCTGCGCGAAGCGCTCGCAGCGCTCGGGTGACGCGCGATGGCCAAGAAGCAGACCAAGGGCGCGCGCCCCGAGAACCTCCTCGACCCCGCCCCGGCGAGCGAGACCGAGGAGTCGCGCTTCGAGCAGTCGCTCCGTCCGAGCCGCTTCGACGACTTCGTCGGGCAGACGCGGACCAAGGAGAACCTGATCGTCTACGTCGACGCCGCCAAGAAGCGGAAGGGCGCGCTCGACCACGTGCTGCTCTTCGGGCCGCCGGGCCTGGGCAAGACCACGCTCGCCTTCATCCTCGCCGAAGAGCTGGGCGTCACCTTGCACCTGGCGCACGGCCCGGCGATCGAGCACAAGGGGCAGCTCGCCGCGCTCCTCACCAAGCTCGCCCCGAACGACGTGCTCTTCATCGACGAGATCCACCGCCTCTCGGCGGTGGTCGAGGAGAACCTCTACACCGCGATGGAGGACTTCCGGATCGACGTCGTCCACGGCGACGGGCCGATGGCGAGCACGCTGCAGATCCCGATCTCCCCCTTCACGCTGGTCGGCGCGACCACGCGCACGGGCTTGCTCACGGGCCCGCTGCTCTCGCGCTTCGGCATCGAGGCGCGCCTCGACTACTCCGAGGCGGACGAGCTCGCGCGGATCGTTCGGCGCAGCGCCGGGATCCTCGAGGTGAAGATCGACGACGACGCGGCGCTCGAGCTCGCGCGGCGCGCCCGAGGCACGCCGCGCATCGCGAACCGCCTGCTGCGCCGCGCGCGCGACTTCGCCGAGGTGCTCGGCGACGGCAAGCTCGATGCGAAGTCGGCCGACGACGCGCTGCGCCGCCTCGAGGTCGATCACGCGGGTCTGGACGAGATGAACCGCCGCTTCCTCAAGGTGATCATCGACGTCTACGACGGTGGCCCGGTCGGGATCGAAGCGCTGGCCGCGACGCTCAGCGAGCCGCGCGACACGCTCGAGGACGTCATCGAGCCGTACCTGCTGCAGAACGGCTTCCTCGCGCGGACGCAGAAGGGCCGCGTCGCGACCGAGAAAGCGTTCCAGCACCTGGGCAAGAAGCGCCGCAGCAACCAAGGCAGCCTGTTCTGAAGCGGCGCGCTGCGCGCTACAGTGGGGTCATGCGCCTGGTCGTGCTCGCGACGTGCCTCGGGATCTTCGCCGCGCTCGACGGCTGCAGCAATGGTGGAGCGCCCGCCGGCGACGGCGGGAGCTCCGGCGCGTGCAACATGGGCTCGGCCCTCACCACGCCCATCCCGGGCTGCATGCCCGTCACCGCGGCGAGCACCGGCGATCCGCACCAGGACTGCGTGAACCGGATCAACCAGTTCCGGTGCGAGTGCCAGCACCTGCCACCTCTCGCGCGGTGGACCGACGGCGAGGCCTGCGCCGATCAGATGGCGCAGTACGACCACGATCATCCCGGCGTGCCGCACCAGGCGTTCCGGGATCGGATCTGCAGCGGCGGCAACGCGCAGAACGAGTGCCCAGGCTGGCCCTCGGTGCCGGCGACCGTCGACGGCTGCCTGCAGCAGATGTGGGACGAGGGCCCGGGCACGGACTTCAACACCCACGGGCACTACATCAACATGACGAGCAGCCGCTACTCGATGGTGGCCTGCGGCTTCTACCAGGGCTCGGGCGGCGTGTACGCGGTGCAGAACTTCCGCTGACGCGGCGGCAGGCGCGCGCTGGGTGGCTCTCGCCGCCGGGCCGCTCACCGCGGGCGCAGGTACGTGCTCAGCCGGTCGTAGGCCCGCGTGAGCCGATCGCGCAGCTCCCTGGCGAGCTCGACGCGGCTCGCGTCATTCTGCTTCTCGGGCGCGTACTTCGCGGCGAGCTCCTTGTACTTCTTCTCGACGTCCTCGATCGGCGCCCCCTTCGGGAGCTCGAGGTTCGCGTAGGCCTGCGCGATCTCCTTCTCGCGCTCGATCGACGCGAGGGCGCGCTCCACGCGGCCCCCTTCGGGCGGCGTCACGGCCTGCGCACCGGGCGCCGCGCCGACGCCGCGCGCCCGCGCGAGCCGGCGCTTCTGCAGCTCGGCGTCGAGCTCGGCGTCGGTCCACTTCTCGAGCGTCTTGCTGTCGAGGGGCATCCCAGCCGTCACCGCGGCGGCGTCAGCAGGCGCTCGATCAAGTTCTGCGAGTACTGGCTGAGCTCGCGGAACACGACGCCCATGCCCGGTGGATCCTGCTGCACGCGCACGACCTCGCCCACGCCCTCGATCGTCTCGATGTCGTCCATGATGACGGTGAACTTCAGGTTCACCTTCGTCCCGACCGGGAGCGGCTGCTTGCTCTTCACGAACACGCCGGTGCGGCTGATGTTCGTGACGTACTCCTGGATGAACGCGTCGAACGACTCGAACTCCTTGTTGATGGTGACGCGCTCGCCGCCGCGCAGATCGCTCGCCGCCGCGCCGTCGCCGCCGCCCTTTCCCTCGGCCTTCTCGTCGCTCGTCCCGCTCTTGCGCTTCGCCATCGGCCTCAGCCTCCACTCAGGTCGAACTGCTCGAGATGATAGTCCTTGCGAGGAACGAGCACGATCTGGCGCGCATAACGCGCGCTCGCCTTGGCCATCGCGTCGCGCTGCTCTCGCTGCATGGCGTCGACCACGGCCGGATGCGCGTTGACGTTCACCTTGAAGCCGGGGAGCGAGTCCTTCTCGCGCCGGATCTGCCGCAGGATCTCGTGGCAGATCGTGGTCTTGCTCTGGAGCTGCCCCGTGCCGTCGCAGTAGAAGCAGGGCTCGTAGAGCGTGCGGCCGAGCGACTCGCGCGTGCGCTTGCGCGTCATCTCGACGAGGCCGAGCTCGCTGATGCGCACGACCGTGGTCTTGGCCTTGTCGGACTCGAGCGCGCGCACGAGGGCCTTGTAGACCTTCTCGCGGTGGTTGCCGCGCTCCATGTCGATCAGATCGAGCACGATGAGGCCGCCGATGTTCCGGAAACGCAGCTGGTAGCTGATCTCTTTCGCGGCCTCGAGGTTCGTCTGCAGGATCGTCTCTTCGACGTCCTTGCCCTTGCCGGTGAAGCGGCCGGTGTTCACGTCGATCGCCGTGAGCGCCTCGGCCTGATCGATGATCAGGTAGCCGCCGCTCGGCAGCGGCACCTTGCGCGCGAGCGAGCGCGCGATCTCGTCCTCGATCCCGAACTCGTCGAAAACCGGCTCGGTGCCGGTGTAGAGCTCGATGTCGCCGGCGCGCTCGGGCATGAACGCCTCGACGAACGCGAGCAGGCGCGCGTGCTCCTGCGGATCGTCGATGACGATCTTCTTCACGTCCTCCGTGAGGAGATCGCGCGCGGTGCGGAGCACGATGTCGAGCTCTTCGTAGAGGCACGCCGGCGCGCGGCGCACCGTCTTCTGCTTGTCGGCGACGCCCTCCCAGGTCTTCACCAGGTAGCCGACGTCGGCCTTGAGGCCGCCCTTCGTGAGCCCGGCCGCGACCGTGCGCACGATGAGGCCGCCGCTCTTGGGCTTCACGGCCTCGACCACCTCGCGCAGGCGCTTGCGCTCCTTCTCGCTGCCGATGCGCTTGCTGATCCCGACGTGATCGATCGTCGGCATGTACACGACGAAGCGCCCGGGCAAGGACACGTGGCTCGTGACCCGCGCGCCCTTGGTGCTGATCGGGCCCTTGCTCACCTGGACGACGATGCTCTGGCCTTCCTTGAGCACGTCGCGGATGGGCGTCTTGCGCGACAGGCGGTTGTCCGCCTTGTCCTTGCCGTCCTTCTCCTTGCCTTCGCCCTCGGCGTCGGGCTCGCCCGCAGGCTCGTCCTCTTCGCCGCTCATGAGCTTGTCGAAGTCGGCCTTCGGGATGACGTCCTCCACGTGGAGGAACGCCGCGCGATCGAGGCCGATGTCGATGAACGCCGCCTGCATGCCGGGCAGCACGCGCGTCACCTTGCCGAGATAGATGTTGCCGACCGGGCTCTTGTCCCGATCACGCTCGACGATGATCTCGGAGAGGATGCCGTTCTCGATCAGCGCGATGCGGGTCTCGCCGGCATCGACGCTGATGACGATCGTGTTGCGGGGACCCGCGGCCGAGATGGCGGCGCGCCCCGTCGGGGTCGGACGTGCTCCGGAGGTCGAGCCTCCGGTGGGAACCTGGTCGGACATGAACGAAACTCTCCGGCGCGGGACCGTGGCCCTGCGCGCGACTTTCCGCGTGCCGCGCCCCCGCGCGGCCGCAAACGTGGTTGGCCCATCCGGCGGGCGCCCTTCGCGTGGGCGGGGAACGATCCCCCCAGCGCCGATCGACGGACGCACGAAGGCGCACGCGCAGGCCATCGCCCACACGTGCGCTCGTCGCCCGCGCACTCCGCCGACGGACTCGAGACCGTCGGAGAAGAGCGGCGGCGTGCCCTCCACCCCGGATCAAGGGAGGGCTCTCAGTTGGACTTCGCGGCCCGCGAGGCCGCCGCGAAGAGCGCGTCGATCTGGGCGCGCACGACCTCGTCGGTCTTGTTGCGCGAGACCGCGATCTCCTTGATGAGGAGCTGCCGAGCGCGCTCGAGCATCTGCCGCTCGCTGAAGCTGAGCGCGTCCTTCACGTCCTTCACGCGCTCGAGATCGCGCATGACCTCGGCCACCTCGAAGACGCTGCCCGTCGAGAGCTTCTCGACGAACGCGCGCTGGCGGCGGTTCCAGGTCTGCGTGTCGATCGGCACGTCCTTGACCTTGAGGATCTGGAAGATGCGGCGGATCTCGCCCTCGCTGATCGGCTTGCGCAGGCCGATGCTGGCCGCGTTGGCGACCGGCACCATGATCTTGTGGTCGGTGTCGAGCAGGCGCAGGACGTAGAAGCTCTGGCGCTTGCCAGCGATGTCCTTCTCCTCGATCGAGACGATCTCCGCCACGCCGCGCGCCGGATAGACCGCGTGGTCGCCGACCTTGAACGCGCCGGCCAGCGGGGCCGGGGCCGCAGGAGCCACCACCGTCTTGCCCACCGTCGCCGCCGTCTTGGCCGCCTCGGGCTTCTTGGCCGGCGTGACCGTCGTCTTCGTCGCCTTCGCGGGAGCCTTCATCGTCTTCTTGGCCTCATGCGTACGGGCGTGCATTCGAACTCCTCTGGTTTTTGGAGAGCTGCTGCTCTTCCCTTCGCGACGAAGGCGAGAGCAGGTCTGCGAGAGCGGGACCTGGAGCGGGCTCCCGGTAGGAGCCGCTGAAACGGGGCCGGATGGTACGGGGCGGGGGGCGTTCGGTCAATCGACGCCCGGCGGAAAACGGCGCGCGGCGTGCGATTGTTCCGTACGCCGACGTGGATTAGACGAGGGGCTCATGAGCGAGCTCGATCGCGACACCCATCTCACGCTCCTCGAGCCGGGTCGCTTCGCCGTCCAGATCACCGATCGGTGGAGCATCGGGACGGCGCCGAACGGCGGCTATCTCGCTGTCATCACTACGAAAAGCATCCTCGCGACGCTGCGTCATCCACATCCGTTCAGCGTCACGACCCACTATCTGTCCACAGCCCAGCCAGGCCCGGCCGAGGTGCTGGTCGAGGTGGTCCGTGAAGGGCGCGGCCACTCGACCGGGCAGGCCCGGCTGATCCAGGGCGGGAAAGAGCGCCTGCGGACGATCGCCGTCCTGGGCGATCTCTCCACCCTCGGCGGGGGCCCGACCCACCTCACGCTGGCGCCGCCCGACCTGCCCGCCCCGGACGGGTGCGAGCGCGGTCGCGCCGGGCCGACCGCCGCGCTGGCGATCGCCGACCGCGTCGACGTCGCGATGCGGCCGGGCGACGTCAGCTGGATGCCGGGCCCGGACGGGCTGCCGCGCCGGCACTCCGAGCGCGCGGTGCTCGAGGGCTGGCTGGGGCTTGCCGACGGGGCGCCGCCCGACCCGCTCTCGCTGGTGTTCTTCGCCGACGCCCTGCCACCCCCCGTGCTCAACGTCTCTTCGGTCCGCACGCCGTGGGTGCCCACGCTCGAGCTGACCGTGCACGTGCGCGCGGTGCCGGCGCCCGGGATGCTCCGCGTGCGCTTCACCACGCGCGCGCTGATCGATGGCTACCTGGAAGAGGACGGCGAGCTCTGGGACGCCAGCGGCAGGCTCGTCGCTCTGTCCCGACAGCTCGCGCGCGTGCAGCGAATCGGGTAAGTCGCGCCACGACGATGTCGTTCACGCACGAGCGCCCGATCCGCTTCGCGGACGAAGACCACGCGCAGATCGTGTACTACCCGCGCTTCTTCCACTTCTTCCACGAAGCGTTCGAAGAGATGTTCGCGGCGCACGGGATTCCCTACCGCCAGTGCCTCGACGAGAACGTCGGCTGGCCCGCGGTCCACGCCGAGGCCGACTACAAGCGCCCCGTGCGCTTCGGCGATCGGCTGCGGATCGTGGTCTCGGTGGCGCGCCTCGGAGAGACGAGCGCGACGTTCACCTACGAGGGCACGCGCGCCGGCGACACCGAGCCCGCCGTCGTCGGCAAGATCGTGGTGGCCTGTCTCGACATGGCGAGCATGCGGCCGCAGCCGATCCCCGACCGCTATCGCGCGCTCTTCGAGAAGGTCGGCGCGTAGCCGCTCCGCGAAGTTCCGCACGAGCGCCGAGTTGCCTTATCCTTCCGGGAGGGGCTGCTTGGCGGAGGCGTTCATGCAGAGGTCGTACGGGGGAATCTTCGGGCTCGTCGTGATCGCGCTCGCCGGGTGTCGCACGCCCGCGCAAGCGCCCGACGTCGGCCCGCTGCGGGATGCGGCCCCGGCGCCCTACGACGGTGGCCCGGCGCCGATGGACGCCGGACGGGTCGGCCTCGGGAGCGCACACATCCGGCTCGTGAACCTGATCCCGGCGAGCCCGAACCTCACGGTGTGCCTGGCGACGATCCCGGGCACCGGCATCGCCGCGACCACGGCGCACATCCTCGGCTCTCCGGACGCGCGCCTGATGAGCGACGGCACTCTCCCCTATCCCGGCGTCTCGCCCTACCTGCCGGCACCGATCTTCGACACGCCGGGCTTCGGCTACGAGATCCGTCTCTACAGCCGCGAGGACGTGCCCTTCGTCGCGCTCGGCGAGTGCCCCGCGGCAGGGGCTGCACCGGCGCCGGTGCTGACCATCCGCGCGGACGGCGCTGCGGTCACGCCCGGCTCGTTCTACGCGGCCGTGCTGATCGGCGTGCTGCCCGGCACGCCCGTCGCGTGCGCGGGAGCGTGCCCCGCGCCGCGCGTGACCCTCATCCAGGACGACCTCACGCCGCCTCCGCCCGGCAACCACGTGCGCTCGCGCCTCTTCCACGGCGTGCCGAACCTGCCGGCGCCGATCCACATCTGCTTCGACGCCGACTACCAGGACGAGGCCCACCCGGGGTTCCTCCCGCCCGGACGCGTGTTGCCGCCGGCGCCCGACACCGACGGCATCGCGTTCGGTGAGGTCACGCCGTTCATCGACATCCCGCCCGTGACGCGGCTCGGCGCGTTCTACACGCACGCAACCGTCACGGGCGTCCCCGACTGCAATCCCGCCACGCTGCTCCTCGGCCCCACCACGGTGCCGCTCCTGGTGCCGCCGACGGCGGTCGAGGGTCGCGCGCACGTTCGTCGCGGGCGACGTCATCACGAACTTCGCATTCGGCCGCGTCGGCCCCACCTGCACGACCGACGGCGAGTGCCGCGGCGCCGGCAGCCTCTGCTCCACGGCGCCGTGCACGTGCGACGGCACGGGCCACTGCGTGGACGACCTCTCCGGCAACCTGCTCCCGTGGCGCGACGTGCTCGGCGGTCAGTCGATGGATGCCGGTGTCGATGCCGGCGGCGCCGACGCGGGCACCGACGGCGGCAGCTGAAGGCCCGTCAGGAATCCTCCTGTCGGGTTCCTTCCAAAAGCCCCAAAAACCCGAGCGATTCTCGCTCGGGTAGGAGCAGGCGCGACGGACCTGTCACGCCTTGGCGAGCGCGGCTCGGCGTCGCGTCAGGCCTTCGCCTTCTTCTTCGCGAGCGAGGCCGCGGGCACGTCGGGCGCGCTCTCGTCGGCGGGCGCGGCTTCTTCGTCGGCCGCGACGAGCGGCGAGAAGAAGTTGTCCTTCTTGATGAAGGGATCGACGCGGAAGGCGAACTTGTAGCTCGGCGCCGCGCGCTGGTTGCAGTCGGTGCGCTCGCAGAAGCGGCACGTGGTCCCGACCGGCACGGCCATGCGCGCCGGATCGAGAAGGGCATGTCGTCGGCGTACGCGAGGTACTTGGCGTGGTCGGCGTGGGTGCCCATGCCGATGCCGTAGAGGCTGCCGCGCGCGAGCGAGCCGGCGATCGGCTCGGCCAGCACCTTCGCGAAGCAGAAGAACATGCGCCCGTCGGGGAACACGCTGTACTGGCGCGAGATCGCGTGCGGCGTGAGGAACGCCAGGTGCACGGCCCACTTCGGGCAGCTGCCGGTGCCGTGCGGGAAGCGAAGCCCCGTCGCCGCGTAGCGCTTGCTGATGTTGCCGGCGACGTCGACGCGCAGGAAGTGGAAGGGCACGCCGCGCCGGCTCGGATCGGAGAGGTTGCAGAGCCGGTGCGCCACGGTCTCGTAGCTCGAGCCGAAGCGCATCGCGACCTGCTCGACGTCGTAGCGCGTGCGCTGCACCTCGCGGAGAAACAGGTCGTAGGGGAGCAGCAGCGCGCCCGCGAAGTAGTTCGCGAGATGGATGGCGAGCAGACGCGGCGTCTCGGCGTGACGCGCTTGCGTCTCGAGGCTCCGTACGATCTCGCGCTGGAGCGCGCCCGTCTCGCCGCCCAGCATCCGCAGCCCGAGCGTGTGCGCGAGCTGGAAGAGCTGACGGTGCTCGGGGACGTCGCGCGCCATGGTGAGGTGGCCGCCATCGGGATCGAGCCGGCGGATGACCGAGCTCGGGCCGGCGCTCGCCTCGAAGCGCACGTCCACGCGGTGCGTGGCGAGCGCGCGCACGAGCGCTTCGATCGTCGGCTTCTCGCCGATGCCGTGGAGCGCGCGCAGCTCCTCGGCGCGCGTCTCGAGCTCGGGGAACCAGTTGCCGCGCGACTCGAGGAAGTCGGTGACCTCGTCGAAGGGGCTGTAGTCGAAGGCCAGGCGATCGCCGCCCGCCACGGCCGCGTCGTCGCGCGCGCGCGAGGCGAGCTCGGCCAGGATGTGATCGAGCTGGGTGCGCGTGTTCTTGTAGAGGTTGAAGAGCGCCGCGATCGTGGAGGCCACGCGCGGCTCGCTGCCGAGGGAGGAGACGTCCTCGCGGCTCAGGTTCAGCGTGCGGAAGAGCGGCTCGTCGAGCAGCTGCGAGAGCCCCTCGTCGGGTCGCTGGGAGCCGAGGCTGCCCATGAAGGCCTCGACCGGCAGCTCGTAGAGCTCGAGCGCGCGCACGAGGAAGGGCAGCTGGATGGGGCGCTTGCCCTTCTCGAGCAGCGAGAGATACGCGGGCGAGACCCCGAGCTTCTGCGCCGCGAGCCCCTGCGTGAGGCCGCGATCGATGCGCAGCTCGCGAAGGCGCTGGCTCATCGCTTGTCGGTCGCCCTGCATCGGGCGATCTCTTACCACCCAGCGCCGAGCGCGCGCGAGGTGACGCGGCGCCTCAATCGCTCGGGAGCTCGTCGAAGCGCAGTCGCGTCACGACGACGTCGTCGCCGAACGGATCGGTGAGCGTACGCGTCGCGTCGCTTCCGGCGCCGTTGCCGTCGACCACGGCGAGATAGAGCGTCACCGGGCCGGTTCCGGCCGGCGGCGCGATCCAGTCGAAGCTCCAGCTCGTCACTCCGACCTGGGTCGAGCTGCTCGCGAGGATCGCCTGATCGGTGACGGTGAATCGGTCGGCAGCGATGCCGGAGATGCGCCCGGCCGTGAGGTCGGAGGCGTCGAGAAAGCTCGCCACGATCGCGTTGTAGTTGGAGCGCGTCGCAGCTCGTCCGAGCTCGGCCTGCGGCTCGGCCATGGCGACGTCGAAGTGGTAGGACGCGCCCGGCACGTAGGCGGGCGTCTCGAGCAGCGAGGGCGCCGGGGGGGCCGTGGGGTCTCCGAGGATCGTCCCGGGGGCGACGTCGAGGGTGAGACGGAGCCGGTGGGGCGCATCCACGTGGCACGTCTCGCACGTCCAGCCGCGCTCACGCGGCGAGCCGACGTAGAAGAGCCCGCCCCCGCCGCCCGCGCCGGGTGGCGCGACGAAGGTGCTCGCGACGTGAAAGGCCTGCGCGCGGGACGCGCCGACCCCGCCCGCGAGCACGAGCGAAGCGACCAAGCCCAGAACGAAGAGCGAGCGCTCGAGGCGTGCGTTCGTCACAGATCACTCCCGGGCTCGATGCATCCATCGTCGATGGACGGGTCCCGCAGTCCCATCGCCCAATCGCGGAGAACACGGTATTGGCGATCGTCCGTGCTCTCGAACACGTTCGCCCCGCCGAAGCGAGTCGCGCCGACGTGGAACCACCCGCCTGCGGCGGGCTCGAGAGGCTTGAGGAGAAGAGGCGAGCGCTCCGGATCCGACGGGTCGATCATGGCCGACGCGGCGAGGTAGTTGTGCTCGATCTCTTCGGTCGAGAGCGGCGCGTTTCGCTCGGTCTCCGCACCGCCGAGCCGCAGGCGATTGCGGCCGAAGAGCACGAAGAAGCGACGCGCATCGCCATGGCACGCGAACGTGCCGCAGTTCTGCGTCAGCACCGGCTGTACGCGGCAGCGAAACGTCGCGAAGTCGAGCGGCTCGGGCTCGAGGGGCTGGCTCGGTGCTCCGAGACACGACGCACACGAGACCGCCCACGCGACCACGAGGACGACGAGCGAGCCCGCGCGCACGTGCCGATTCACAGCGATCCTCCCAGCGCGAGCTCGGCGACCACCCCGGCGCGATCGGGGAGCCGCGCGAACTCGAAGAAGTGGAAGTAGAAGGCCGTCGCGCGCAGCTCGAAGTGCAGCGAAGCGAAAGGCCCGTCGTGCGCGACCCGCCAGGCGACGAAGGGCCCGCCGAAGACGTCGACGAAGGGAGACAGCTCGCGATCCGAGCTCATGAACGACTGACGGGCGGGATAGACGTCCTGCCAGAAGCTGGCGCCGAGCTGCCCGTAGCAGCGGAGCGTGAGGCCGAGATCGGTGTCGTCGACGCGCGCGCGCACCTCGGTGCCGAGCGTGATCGACGCGATGCCCCAGTCGTCCGCGTAGAGGCGCGCGTGGCTCCGGAGCGCGGTGCCGGGCTGCAGCAGGTGGTTCCAGCGCACCGTCAGCGCGTGCCGGAAGCGGTCCTCCGGAACTTGCTCCGGCGTGGTCAGCCGCAGCCCCGCGCCGGTGGGGTCCGTGAGCCGGGCGTACCGATACGGGCTCTCCTGGTAGCCCCCCACCCACGCGAACGAGTAGCCGATCGACCACAGGTCCGAGGGGCTGCCGACGATGACCAGCGCGAGCGTCCCGCTCGCATCGTCCTGTCGCCGACGAAAGTTGGCGTCGTGGGCGCGCCAGACGTCGTTGTAGACGTAGCTGCCGCCGTACTGGAGCGTGTAGTTGTGCTCCTCGAAGTCGATGGAGCCGCCCGCCGACACGGTGTGCGACTCCCAGTCGTTCTCGATCGAGTGGACGTACGAGACGTCGAGGCTGGTCGACCCATCGGACCACCCCGCGCCACCCATCGCCTCGTGCCGCGCCTCGTCCCAGCGGTGCGTCGCAGCCGAGACCACGTCCACCGACGCGCTCGTCGTCACGTCGAGCAGGTAGCGCGCAGCGAGCGAGACTTGCTCCGTCGGGTGCCCACGAACGGCGAGCGTGGAGCTGCCGATCGTGGTGTCGTTCGAGTCCTGATAGAGCGAGGCGCGCAGGTCGGCCGAGACGACGCCCGTGCTGGGCGCCCCGCCACACGCGCCGAGGACGCCGGCGGCGACGAGGAGCGCGTACGGGCCTCGGCCCCGCTCGCAGCGCGGACGGTCTCTCCGAGCAACTCGGCCCGTGTCGTCAGTTGCAGCCGCACCCACCGCCGCCCCCGCCGTATCCGCCCGCGCTGCCCTCGCGATAGCTGTAGACGTGCTGCTCGAGGAGCGTCGCCTCCGGCTCGGGGTCGAACTGCATCCGCGGCGCGGCGAGCTCTTCGCGCTCCCACGGCCTCGCGCCCACGCAGCCGACGAGCGCCGTCGCCAGGACGCCGAGCACGAGCGCCAGCACGAGCGAGGCACGCATCGCGGTCACGAGCCGGCCACGAGAGGAAAGTTCGTCTCGGCGACGTCGTCCCCGAGCGAGCTGCTCCCGTTGTGGTCACCGTCGACCGCGCCGACGTGCACGGAGAGATCCCCTCCCGACGGCGCGACCCAATCGAACGTCCACGTCGCGTTGGCACCGAGCCCTCCGAGCGACACGACGCCGTGGCAGTCGCCGTAGACCACCGTCGTGGCCCCGGCAGGCGGTGCCGTGCTGGTCGTCGGCGTGAAGGGGTACGTCGACCGACACGTCGCCGACGTCGTCCCGGAGTCGGCATCGAGACGCCCCGCGGGACGCCCGCTCGCGTCCTCGAACGCGATGGCCATCCCGTTCGCGTCGTCGGCGGCTCGCATACCGTGCAGGTGGGCGCCGGTGAGGGCGACCGTGATCGCGTAGCGCTGGCCCGGCGTGTACGTCCGCGAGCCGCCGCTCGTTCCGAAGGCGGGGGACGCGGAGACCGTCACGCCGACCGCACCGACCGCGCCGGTGTGGCAGTGCGAGCAGCGCACGCCGTGATCCGACTGACCTCCCGTCCCGTAGATGCCGCCGGCGCCCGGTCGCCCGGTCGCAGCGACGAATGCCGACGCGTGGAAGAACTGCGGGTCGTTGAACGCGTGCGCGACTCCGCCGATCGCGAGCGAAGCGAGGGCGAGGAGCAGGATGGCCGCCGATCGTCGATGCGTGTGCTTCATGGTCAGGTCCCCGAGTTGCAGGCGTGTCCGAGAGAGGCGCCGCCGAGCCAGCCGAGAATCGTCGTGTAGTCGGCGTCGGTGGTGCTCCAGAAGTGCGCGTTCTGGTGCGAGAGCCCGCCGCCGTAGAGCGGCTGTCGCACGAGATCGCTCGTCGACGGGTCCGCGAGCGGCGCGCCATCCGGCCCGAGCGCGAAGCTCCGCGCGGAGTCGAAGTTCGCTCGATGCTCGGCGGGTCGCCGGGGGAGCGATGCGCAGCCGCACTCGATCGACCCCTCGCAGTGGGACCACGGAAACGACATGCCGCGCTGCGTACCGCACGCCGGCTCGGTGTACGTGCCCGTCCCGAGGCGATGACGGCCGCGTGCGTAGAGCCTCAGCGCTCGGCCGGCGTCCGTGCCGTGACAGCCGAGCATCGAGCAGTCGCGATCGAGGATCGGCTGCACGTTGCACTCGAAGTAGTCCGGGTCGAGCGCCGGGAGCGTCGTCGTCGTGACGGGCATCGTCGTCGTGGTGCCGCAGTGGCTGGCGTCGTCGCACGTGCGCGTCGCCGTATCGCTGGAGCCGTCGGTGACCCACGGCGTGCAGCTCCACGCTTCGACGCAGCCGTCGATGGGTGGCGGCACGTACGCATCCTCCGGCACGCCGGTGTCGGGGCGCGGCCCGGTGTCGGGCAGCGGGCCGGTGTCTCGCGCGACGCTCGCGTCACGCGGACAGATCCCGTTCGGGCACGGGTCGGCGGCGCTGCTGCCACCGCACCCGCTCGCGAGCCAGGCGAGCGAAGCGACGAAGCCGAGTCTCGTCACGACCAGGAACTGCTTCATGGGGCCTCCAGCAAGATGCTCAGCAAACGACGAACCAACACCGAGATCTCCCGCCCTCGCGGAAGCACGAGGCTCCGCGTCCGTGCCCGGGAACCGCGCGGGCTCCGGCACCGCGACGGTGCCGCGCACGATCGCGCGACGAAGTCACGGGCCCGCCGAGACGTAGACGTGATCCCAGGCCATGCGGTCGGGACGCGTTCGTGCGGCCGGGCCGCCGCCCCAGGTCGGGCTCAGGTGCATCTGTCCCCAGAGCGCGTGCGTCTGCGCGGTGGACGAGTCGCGGAGGTAGACGTCGGTGTGGTGCATCACCAGCGTCCCGTCGATCCACCACGACACCTCACCGTTCGTGGCGTCGACGTCCGAGACGCGCACGAGCATCTCGTGGTGCTGCCAGACGCCGGCGAGCAGCGGGCGCGGCGGCCCCGAGGTCGTGCGCATGGCCCGGCTCGTGAGCCCCGCGGGCATGTCGCGGTTCTCGTAGTGCATCTCGGCGCGGTACGTCGGTCGCGTGGAGAGAGCGCACTGCGAGGGCCCACAGCCGTTCGCGCTCGGCACGCAGCCGTCGCCGGCGATGATGGGGATCAGCGATCCCGCACCGTTCGGAGGCAGACCACCGACCCGGATGAAGAGCAGCTTCGTCGACGTGTGGTGGCCCTCCCAACCCGTCGCGTCCCCGAAGCGCAGCCAGACCGAGAAGTAGAGCGCGTCGTGCTCGGGCGCGATGGTGGCCAGCTCTCGCCCCTCCAGCGTGAGCGGGGCCGTGCCGCCCCAGCACCCGCTCCGGTACGTCCACTCCCACGTTCCCGGCGCCGAGAAGGGAGCCGTCGGGTCCATCGTCGCCGTGCGCGTCGTCGAGCTCATCTGCCAGAAGCCGGCGAGCACCCCGGGGTCACCCACGGTTGCGCGCCCCATCACCGGCGGAAACGCATCGCAGGCGTTCTCCAGGATGCGAACGAAGCCCGGCGGCTCGTGCGGGTGCGCGGACGATGCGCCGCCATCGGGCGCGGCGGCGTCGGTCGTGCTCGCGGCATCGATCGCGGCCGCGTCGAGCGCACGGCCTGCGTCGTCTGCGCCCGCGTCGTCCGTCGCCGACGCGTCGCTGCCCGGCGCATCGCTTCCGGGGGCGGCGTCGCGCGGCGTCGATCCGTCGGCCGCGAGAGGCCCGGCGTCGACCGCGACGCGCGCATCGACGCCCGATCCGCCGGCCGGGGCACAGCCGCCCGCGGACCAGAGCCCGAGCACGATCGCGCTCGCGGCGAGCATCGTGCGCCGGCGGCACGACGGCACGCGTGTGCGCTCGCAGGATGAGGAAGGTCCTCG
Source organism: Sandaracinaceae bacterium (assembly GCA_044223665.1). Classification (GTDB taxonomy): domain Bacteria; phylum Myxococcota_A; class Polyangia; order Polyangiales; family Sandaracinaceae; genus JBBSAT01. The sequence continues at coordinate 51,714 of JBGALT010000018.1, forward strand.
CAGAAGACGGGGTCCCGATCGTCGCGTCGCCATGCACGAGCGTCGAGCAAGGTGCGGACCGCGCCGGATTCACGCGCATTCGCGGTGGTCACGTCGCGAGACGGCACCCGACGGGTGCCCGGGAACCGCGGTGGTTCCGGTACGCGCTCACGGCGCGTCGCTACGCGCGCCCCGCCCGCCGCAGGGGCCGCTCGCTCGGACGCGATAGTCGCCGGCGTCGTAGTCGACGAAGACCGAGTGGGGGTCGGCCTGCACGACGCTGGCCCCGTGGTGGCCGAAGGTGGCGCGGGCCTCGTCGAGGGTCAGCCAGGCGATGTTCCAACCGCTCGGGGTCGGGCAGTAGCGGCTGAGCGCGATGAAGCGCGGGTGGGTCGTCACGAAGCACTCGCGATCGAACGTGCTCGCGGCGAGCTCGCTCGCTCCGAGGTCGGCGGGCATGCATCCCGTGTCGGGAAACCCGGCCTCCGCGCCGCTCCTGCTGCTGTAGCCGGAGGTGTTGTAGCTGGCCATCGACGCGTCACTGTTCAGGCCGACGACGACGTTGTCCGTCACGGTCTGACCGTCCCCGTGGACGTCGAAGGTGAAGACGGTCGTCATCCCCACGAGCGTGTTGAAGCGGGCCACGAAGTGCCGCCCGGCGATCATGGCGACGGGCGGGCTCGTGTCGCCGCCGAAGCCGCCGACGTGAGCGCCTCCGCGCGCCGCCCACACCGTGTTGTGCTCGAAGGTGAGGTTGGACGGTGACCACTGACCGAGCATCCGCACGTCGTGGATCGTGTTCTCGCTGACCTCGACCGGGCCCGTCGTGGGGTTCTTGAAGAAGAACGCGGAGGGCACGTCGTGGATCAGGTTGTTCCGGATGACGAGGCGGCCGTTTCCACCGCAGCCGCCGAAGGGCATCACGTAGCTCTCGCAGCTGAGCGTGGTGACCGCGCCGAAGTGCTGCGCGTCGGTGGTGGTGCGCCAGTCGAGCACGCCCGCTGCGCCTTCGTCGACCGACAGGTCGTGGAGGATGTTCGACTCGAGGGTGATCTCGGCGGGGCCGCCCCAGTCGCCCCGGTCGATGCGGACCAGGCCGATGTTCGCGCTCCGCGGGCCCGTGACGGCGTAGATCTCGCTGCGCCGGAGGACGACGTGGTGGGTCTGCTCGATGGGCGCGCCGCTCGGGCCGCGAGCGCCGCCGGCGACGAGGACGGCGTTGCCCCGGACGGTCAGGTCCTCGATGTTCCAGTCGTGGGTGTCGGCGCCGGACGTCCCGATGCCGATGCCGCCCGTGCCGTCGGCGCATGCGCGCTCTCCGGGGTAGCTGCGCACCGTGATCGGCGCGCTGCTCGTGCCGTTCGGCGTGGCCCAGCTCTCGTTCGTCGACCACGCCGGGGTCTGCACGCGACCGAGCTGGAGCAGGCGCCGAACGACGCCACGGGAGGGATCGCCCCACGCCTGCGCGGCGACGACGTAGGAGTGCGCGCGTCCGTAGACGCCCCCGCGGAGATAGATGACGTCGCCGGGCCCCGCGCCACGGACCGCTTGCTGCGGTCGCAAGAGAGGATCGGCGAACGTGCCCGCGGCGTCGTCGTGCCCGTCGATCGCGACGTACCAGCAACGCGCCGGTGGGACGGCCTCGCAGAGGCCGGCCGGCGTAGAGGGCGACGCACGCGCGGGCCGCTCGGCGTCCGCACAGCCCACGACCGGGGCCGTCCCCGGCGGGCCTCCGGGGACATCGCCGGTCGGCGGCGGCGTCGCCGCGTCGCTCGTCGCCGCATCCGCTGCGCTCCCGTCGAGTGCCGCATCTTCACCGGAGACGGCCCCATCCGCCGTCGCACCGTCGACGCGCGACCCAACGTCGGGGAAGTCGCCGTCGCCGAGCCCGCCATCGGGCCGTGCGTCGCTCGCCTGTGCTCCACAGCCGACGAGGACGAAGAGGAAGGTGCCGAGCTGGACGCGCGTCATGCGCATCCACGCAGCAATGGCCGCGCCAGCCGCCGTGCGACGCTCGCGGTTCTGGCGCGCGCGGGAGTGCGGTCAGTTGTCGATCAGCGCGACGAATCCGTCGTCGGGCGAGCTCGACGTCGACCAGGCCGCGCCGGGCGAGGTCGGGATGCTCGTCGACTGCGTCACCGTCGCGATCCCCACACGCCCGTCGCCCGTGAGCGCGATGCCGCCCACGTGCTCCGAGGTCGATCCACCGTCCGCGAGGCTGCCTCCGACGTAGGTGCTGAAGGTCGTGGTCGTTCCTCGACCGCAGGCGACGTACACGTCGTAGTCGCCGTGCGCCGTGAGACCCGAGGCGGGCGCGGTGTCTGCGAGATCGGGGCTCTTCGTCTGCATCAGCACGCAGTACGACCCGTCCGAGCTCGTCGCGATCGCGCGCGCGTAGTCGTCGTACGAAGTGCCGTTGGCTCCGTCCACGCAGCGGATGACTCCTTGATCCGGAGGAGTCAGAGCGAGGAGGTTGTTCGCGCGCAACTGGATCACCGCGACCGCAGTCCCACGAAGGCCGGTGCACAGCTCCGTGCTCTGGGTCGAGACCGCGAGCAGCAAGTTCCCGTTGTTGTCGAGGGCGAGCGAGTGCGACTCGACCCGCTCGTTCGAGGTGCCGCCGTGCCAGTGGCAGACCGTCGACATGCCGGTGGCGACGTCGGCGGACCAGGCGAGGACCTCCTGGCCGCCCGTGGTCCTCGTGCAGGTCCCGACGGCGAGCGAGCCGGTGCTCGCGGCGACGAACACCTGCGTGCCCGACACGGCGAGAGATCCGGTGAGCTCGGAGCCAGTTCCACCTACCCACGCGGCCCAGGGAACCGAAGCGCCGTCGGGCTGGAGCCGAACGACGGCGAGCTCCCCGGCACCGGCCCGGGTCCCGCGCATCGTGAAAGGCAAGTTGCCGGTGGTCGACACGAGCGCGAAGACCGTCCCGTCCGTCGACACCACGTCCAGATCGTCGACCGAGTCGTCACTCGCGTCGCCGCCGACGTAGGTGAGGTACGCGACGTTCCCGGAGAAATCGAGCCGCGCGACGAAGCCCTCGCGATTGCCGGCGGTGCCGAAGCTCTGATCCGCTGCGCCGGAGGTCGTCACGCCGGGTGAGAGCGTGTGGCCCCCCACCACGATGGCCCACGGCGTCGCGTGCTCGTCGATGGCGACCGACGTCGCCTCGTCGTCCATCGCGCCGGGCAGGCACCGGAGCCACGCGAGCGTGCCGTCGGCGGCGAAGCGCGCCACCCACGCGTCTCGCCCTCCCGCCTCGCAGCCCGTTCCGAGATCGCTCGTGAGCGTGCTGCCGACGACGATCACGGATCCGTCCGACGCGATCGCCACGTCCGTCGCCTCGTCACTGCCCGACCCGGCGACGTAGGTGGCGAACGTGCGAGCGGGCGGGCCCGCGTCGGGCATCCACGCATCCGGGCTCGACGCGTCGGGGGCATCGGGCGAGGCCGCGTCGGTCCCCGCGTCCCACGGAACGCCGGTGTCGACGACGATGGACGTGTCCACGCTCCACGCGTCCGGCGTGCTCGCGTCGGCGCCATGCGCGTCGGGGTGCGCGGCGTCGGGGACGTCGAAGGCAGGGAAACCGCAGCGACCGCTCTCGCAGAGGCGTCCCGTCGGGCAATCTCGATCGGTGCTGCACGGGATCGTGTGGCCGATCGCGCAGCCCGACACCGTCAGCAGCGAGAACACGAGGACAGCGACGCGACGATCGTTCGAGCTCATGCACTCCCGAGCAGCAACGCGCATGCCCACCAAGATACTACCGGAGCGCCACGGGTCGGAGGGACGTGGGCCCGGCGGCCTCGAAGAACCGTGCTTCCCGGCGTGGGGGCCAGAACCGCGACGGTTCCCGGGAACCCTGCGCGTCCCACCCCGCACCGAACATCGCCGGCCCGTGCGGTGAGCGCGAGAGGGCACGCGGGTTGCTGCTCGCCCGCACATGCACAAGCTGCTCGCCCTCTTCACCGTCTTCGCCATCGGCTGCACCGGTGTCTCGTTCGCCGTCTCGCCGAGCGACGTGTCCCGACGAGACGCAGGACCCGATCGCCCGCGCGACGGTGGCCGCGACGCGAGCGTCCGGGACGCCGCGAGCCCCGTCGATGCGAGCTGGAGCGTCGATGCCGCACGCGCGGTCGACGCGACCCGGCCCGACGCATTCGCCGCCGACGCCGGCTCGGGCGCGGGCTCGCCGCTCGGGACCGTCACCGTGCTCGACACCACGTGCGCGGTCGGCAGCTTCGCGCCGACGCGGACCGTCTGCCGCGACGTGCGCGTCACCTGTCCGGGCCTGGCACCGATCGACGCTCAGGTGCGCGAGACCTCGCCCGCCCCGAGCGCCGTCGAGCGCGGCACCATCATCGTCGGCACCGGCGGCACCGGCACGAGCTTCTACGCGACGGGCTCCGGCACGTTGCTCACGCGCCTCTCGAACGCGGGGTTTCGCGTCGTCGACCGGCAGTGGGCGTCGCCGTGGGAGAGCGGCTCGGCCGGGATGGCGGCCCAGTCCTGTCGCTACGCGACGCTCGCGACGTGGGTGCACGACCACCTCCTGCAGAGCGGAGCGCTCTGTGCGACGGGCAACTCGGGAGGCTCGGCGGAGATCGCGTACGCCCTGTCCCACTGGGACCGCGAGACGATCCTCGACTTCGCCGTGCTGACCGGGGGCCCGCCGATGTCTCGCCTCGACGTGGGCTGCCTCCACGACGATCCGAGCTGGGACGCGACGTGCCGCGCCTACTTTCGGTCTGCCGGGAGCTGCGCCGCGCCGAGCTGCGTGTTCACGAACGGCCCGATGCAGCTGATCGACTCGGCCTACGCCCCCGATCGGCCCTGCGCGACCCGGAGCGGGCCGCGCGTGCCGGATCTCGCGCTCGACGGGAACCTCACGGTGCCCGGCGTCGACCTCGCGTATCGGACGCCGCTCCACTTCGTGTTCGGGTCGAACGACTGCACCGAGGCGTTGCCGTTCGGAATGGCGTTCCGCGACGCGGTGACGAGCCCCGTCACCTCCGAGGTCGCAGCTTCGACCCCTCACGCCGTCGAGAGCACCACCGCCGGACAGAACGCGATCTTCTCCGCGATGACGACGAGCTGCCGATAGACGAGCTCGGCCGCGGCGGCCGCGGCCCCTCAGGAAGCCGGAACCGCGACCACGATGGTCGCCGAGGCGGAGCGCTCCCCGGTCGTGTGCGCGGCATCCAGGCGCAGGCAGTACGACTGCCCGGCCGGCAGGCCCGCGGCGGTGATCACGGCGGGCAGCGAGCTCGTGCGGCCCGCGAGCTCGGCCGACGGCCACGTGGCCGCGCCCGCCGCGTCGAGGTCGAAGGCCGCATCGCAGCCGAGCGGCGCCGACCCGGCCGCCACCGACGCTGCCCGCAGCTCCCATCGCGTGATCGTCGACGTGTCGCCCGAGACGCCCACGTCGAGCGTCACGGTCGTCGCCGTCACGGACGAGGCCGCGAGCCCGATCGTCGCCGGCCCGCGCGGATCGCAGCGATGGGTCGGGCTGCAGAGCTCGCCGCCGCCGCAGGGGCACGGGTAGTCGTGGATGTCCGTCTGGACGACGCAGCCACCGAGCAAGGCGAAGACGAGTGCGAGACGAGCGTGACCCATGCGACCGAGTGCCGACGATTGTGCGGCGTAAGCATGCCCCCTGCCAACGGCAGCGTCCGGAACCGCCGTGATATGCTCCGCGCGTGTCGAGCGAGGACGGACCTCCGAGCACCGAGATCCGCCACCGAAGCGACGGCCCCGTCCTCGTCTCGCACCGGTTTCGGCTGGTGGTCGAGTCGGGCCCCGATGCCGGGCGCGAGATCGACGTCGCGGCGCCCCGGGCGTCGATCGGATCGGCGGCGAGCAACGACCTCGTGCTCGGCGATCCGGCGAGCAGCCGACAGCACTGCGAGATCGTCGTCCGCGACGATCGCTACGTGCTCCGCGATCTGGGCTCCACCAACGGCACGTTCGTGCGCGACGTCCGGGTGCTCGAGGCGGTGCTCGAGCCCGGTGCGCGCATCGCCATCGGGGACTCGATCATCGAGTTCGCGCCGCGGCAGCGTTTCGTCCGAGTCCCGCCTTCGGAGGCGTCGTCGTTCGGAGCGCTCGTCGGGCGCAGTGCGCCGATGCGCCAGCTCTTCGGCCTGCTCGCGCGCGTCGCACCCACCGCCCTCTCGGTCCTCGTCCTCGGCGAGACCGGCACCGGCAAGGAGCTCGTCGCTCGCGCGCTGCACGACCACAGCCCTCGACGCGGCGAGCCCTTCGTCGTCGTCGACTGCGGCGCGGTCTCGGCGACGCTGGTCGACGACGAGCTGTTCGGGCACGAGCGCGGCGCGTTCACGGGGGCCGATCGGCAGCGAATCGGCGCGTTCGAGGCGGCCCGGGGCGGCACGCTCGTGCTCGACGAGGTCGGCGAGCTGCCGCTCGAGATGCAACCGAAGCTGCTTCGCGTCCTCGAGCGTCGCGAGATCCGCCGCCTGGGCGGCCGGGCTCCGATCGAGATCGACGTCCGCATCATCGCCGCGACGCATCGTCCCCTGCCGCAGATGGTCCGCGAAGGGACGTTTCGCGAAGACCTCTACTACCGGCTGGCGGAGGTGGCCGTCGAGATCACGCCGCTCCGCGAGCGCATCGACGACATCGCGGTGATCGCCGAGCGGATCGTCGCCGACGAGGCCGAGCGCGGAGGCCGCGTCCGGCGCATCGCTCCCGGGGCCCTCGCGCGCCTCGGAGAGCGCCGGTGGCGCGGCAACGCGCGCGAGCTCCGCAACGTGGTGCGTCGCGCCATCGCGCTCGGAACGAGCGATGTCCTGACGATCGACGATCTCGCCGCCGCCGACGCCTTGGTGCCCGCGCCGCCGAGCGCGGCGAGCGATGCCAGAGGGCTACCCGCCTTCGAAGGGACCGACGCCCTTCCACTGGACCAAGCCCGCGAGCGCTGGGCAGCCGCGCTCGAGCCGGCGTATCTGACGAGCCTGATGCGGCGAGCCGGCGGCGATCTCGACGACGCCGCGGCGAGCGCCGGCATCCACCGCAAGTCGTTTCTTCGACTGCTCCGGCGGCACGGCATCGCTCGCCCGAGCGACACGGACGACGAGGCGTGAGCCTGCGCCACGCCGAGCTCGAGTGCATCGAGGCGCTCGCCCTCGGAGGCGCCTCGGAGGTCCATCTCGCGCGGCGCCGGCTCGCCGACGGACGCTTCCAGCGCGTGGTCGTCAAACGAGCACGCGAGCCCGACGACGTCGAGCACGCGCTGCTGCTCCGGGACGAAGGACGCCTGCTCGCGCGGCTCTCGCACCCGGGCGTGATCGGTCTCGTCTCGTCCGGAGAGGACGCACGCGGGCCGTTCCTCGTGCTCGACCACGTCGATGGCGTGACCTTGCGCCGGCTGACGCTCGCCGCGCGCGGGTCGAGCGCGCCTGCCCTCCTCGTGGGGCGAGTCTTGCTCGACGTCGCCGAAGCGCTCACGTACCTGCACGACCAGGCCGACCCCGTCGTGCATCGGGACCTGACGCCGTCGAACGTGCTCGCCGACGTCGCCGGCCACGCGCGCCTCATCGACTTCGGCATCGCCTACGCCGGTGGCCGCGTGTACGAGACGGGCACCGGCGTCATCAAGGGCACGATCGGCTACATGGCGCCCGAGCAGCTCGAGGGTCGCTCGGACGCGGGCAGCGCGACCGACGTATTCGCGCTCGGGGTCTGCGCGCACGAGGCGCTCGCCGGGCGTCACCCGTTCCTGCCCGTCGACCCTCTCACGCTCGAGCGCCGCGTCCGTGGCGCGGAGTTCCCGCCGCTCGGCGGCCGTGTGGCGGTGCCGGCCGCGCTGGCGGCCATGCTCGATCGCGCTCTCGCACCGGATCCGGCAGCGCGCCCGAGGGCACGCGAGGTCGCGGACGCCCTGCGCCCGTGGGTCGGCGGGGTCTCGCGCGCCGACGTCGGAGCGCTCGTCGTGCGCTCGCAGCTCGCACCGGCTCTCTAGGGCCCGCATGCGAAGAGGATCGGCGACGCCGCGCGAGCGCCGGGCTCGGGGCGGGCTCGGCGCGGGCGCTCGCTCAAAACGAGACGCTCAACGAGTCACCCTCGAGCCGCACGTGGCCCTCACCCGTGCTGGCCGGCTGGGTGGCGCCGACGACGTCGAGGATGCCCCAGACGATCGCCGCCAGCGCGACGACGCCCGAGCCGATCCAGAACGCGTTGGCGAGCGTCGCGTCGTCGTACGCGCGCTGCTGCGCATCCCACGCCGATCGATGATCGGGGGCCACGAGGACGGCGCTCGTCGCATCCTGCGCGGCGAACGCGAAGCCGAACGCGATTCCGTTCGCGACGGCCGTCAGAGCGCCTCCGAGAACCCACGGAAGGGGTGAGATCTCGCGTGTCGGGCTCGTCGGAGACGAGGGAGGCGGAGGGCCCTCCCCCGTCGCCTGCCGGGCGTCGTGCTCCGCATCGGCGGGCGGCGCGTCCGCGTCGGGCACGGCGCGCTCGCAGAGCCGCTCGAGCGCGGTGACGTTCGCCACCAGCGCACCGCGATCGGCCACCTCCGTGTCGGTCTCGAGAAAGCGACGGTAGAGCGCGAGAGCCCCCTCGCAGTCGCCCTGCGCCTCGTGAACGCGCGCGAGGTTTCGCAGCAGGATCGGATGGGGGCACACCGCGTACGCACCTTCGAGCAGCACGCGCGCGCGCTCCATGTCGCCCGTGTCGAAGAGTGGCCGGGCCTGCTGCGACATCTCGTACGCGTGGCGCTCGTCCTCCGGCGTACACGCCGGTGCTGGCTCCGCCTGCGCCTGCGCGATCCCCGCCTGCGCGAAGATCACGAACGCGAGCAGGTGCGTTAGAATGGCGCTCGTGCAGGACGCGACCGCGACCAAGCTACCCGAGCGGCTGGGGCGCTTCGAGGTCGTGGCCCGCCTCGCGACCGGCGGAATGGCGGAGATCCTGCTGGCCCGCGTGCGTGGCCCGCACGGCTTCGAGCGCCCCATCGTGTTGAAGCGGATGCTACCACAGCTCGCGCGCGACCCCGTGTTCGTCCGCATGTTCCTCGACGAGGCGCGCATCGCGGCGCGCGTGAGCCACCGCAACGTCCCGCAGCTCTTCGAGCTCACCAACGAGGCCGACGAGCTGATCCTCGCGATGGAGTACCTGCACGGCGAGGGGCTCGCGAACGTCGTGCGGCGCCTGGCCAAGACGGGCGAGCACCTGGACCCCGTGCTCGCCGCGCACGTCGCCGCCGAGGCATGCGCGGGTCTACACGCCGCGCACGAGCTACGCGGGAGCGATGGGCAGAGCCTGTCGTTGGTCCATCGCGACGTCTCGCCGCAGAACTTGTTCGTGCTCTTCGACGGCACGGTGAAGGTCATCGACTTCGGCATCGCGAAGGCAGCCGACCGCGCGACCCGCACCGAGACCGGGGAGATCAAGGGCAAGCTCGAGTACATGGCGCCCGAGCAGTGTCGAGCGCTGCACGTCGACCGACGCACCGATCTGTTCGCGCTGGGCGTCGTGCTGTACGAGTGCGTCACCGGGCATCGCCTGTTCCGGCGCCCGAACCAGCTGCTCGTGTTCAAGGCGATCTGCGAGGAGCCGATCGCGCGACCGAGCACCGTCGTGAGCACGGTGGCTCCCGAGCTCGAGCGGATCATCATGCGCGCGCTCGAGCGCGAGCCCGACGCGCGATACGCGACCGCCGCCGACATGCGGCGCGACTTGCTGGCCTTCGTCAGCGCGCACGGCGGCTCGGACCAGGCCGAGCACGCGCTCGCGACTCTGATGGCGCGCCTGTTCGCGGAGCGGATGGCCGAGAAGTCCGAGATGATCAGCAAGGCGGCGGCGGGCATGCCGATGGGCGCCGTGCCGGTGGCCGAGCCCGACGCGGGTGTCGCGCTACCGGTGGTCGAGCCGCGAACCGTCACGGCTCCGACGAGCCTGGCGCGACCGCCGCTCGTCAGGCGGGCGCCGAGCTCGCGCGGGACGATCGTGGGGGGCGTCGCCGCGCTCGCCGTGACGGTCGCCGCGCTCGCCTGGTGGCTCGGAACGACGGCCTCCCCCGCCACGCCGCCGGGGGTCCGTCCCGAGCAGAGCGACCTCGCGGCCTCGCCGACGCCCACCGCTGCTCCTGCTTCGAGCCTTCCTGCGTCGACGGCGGTCGCGGCGCCGCCTCCCAGCGAGGTCACGCCAACAGGGTCGTCGGGCCCGAGCGGAGCACGGGTCGCGCCTTCGACCGAAGCGAGCGCGACCGCGCCCGCCGATGGAAGCGAGCCGGCGTCGCCGTCGCGGACGGGCCGGCACGGAACACACGGCCACACAGCCGTCCACGCGACCGGCTCGGCGCAGGGACAGGCCAGCGACGGGCCCCCCGGGCGACCTCCGGCCGTCACGACGGCCGCGCCACCGCCCTCGACCACCGTGGCGCCGGAGTGGGGCAACGGCTGGTGAGCCCCCGCTCGCCGAGGCGATCTGCCGCCGCGGTCGATCGCTTCGGGGATCGCCTCCCGCGCCGCCCGGCTCGCCGTCGTCTGCACCGCCCTCATCCACGCGCGTGCTCGCAAGCCCCGCGCCGACCCTTTGCCACCGGATTGTCCGCGAATTCGCCGATGGGTTGGAACCCGCGCGGTTCGCCCGGAACGGGCGCGGTTCTGTCGAGCCCCACGACCCGTCCCGACCGCGCGGCCGAGAGCCACTGAGAACGGTCACGCGCGCGGGCGCTCGAGCCGTGGGATCCTCGCCGGATGCTCCGCCGGATCGCCCGCCTGACCGTCGCGCGCACGGTCGCTCCTCTCGTCGACGGCGCGGTGAAGGCCGCGCTGCTGTCTCGCAGTCGCGCCTCGCGCGCCCGCTCGCCTGCCGAGTCGCTCGGGCCGCGCGAGCGGGCCCGCCGCCTGCGCGACATCGCGGCGCTCTACGATCGCACCGAGCACTTCGTGCGCCCCGAGTCGTTCTTCGGCGAGCCGGAGGCGCCGGCGTTCCAGCGCGCGAAGGTCCGCGCGATGGCGGGCGGCGAGGTGATCGACCTCGGGTGGCCGAGCGAGCGCCCGCCGCTCGTCCTCGACCTCGCGGAGAAGTTCGCGTCGGCGCCCGCCAATCGAATCGCGCGGGCGCGCTGGTTCCGCGGGCGAGAGACCGGGCGCCCGGCGCTCGTGCTGGTGCACGGCTATCTCGGCGGCGCGCACGCCCTCGAAGAGCGCGCATGGCCCATCGCCGCGCTCGTCGAGCGCGGCCTCGACGTCGTGCTCTTCGTGCTGCCTTTTCACGGCCTGCGCGGGAGCGGGCGCCGCCCCGCGTTTCCGGGCAGCGACCCGCGCATGACGGTCGAGGGCTTCCGCCAGGCCATCCACGATCTCGGTGGGCTGATCCGGGGCCTGCGTGCCGAGGGCGCGCCGCACGTCGGTGCGATGGGGATGAGCCTGGGCGGGTACACGAGCGCGCTCGCGGCGACGACGCTCGCCGACCTCGACTTCGCCGCGCCGCTCGTGCCGCTCGCTTCGGTGGCCGACTTCGCGCGCGACGACGGCCGCTTCGTCGGGACCCAGGAGGACCAGGACGAGCAGCATCGGCTGCTCGAGAACGCGTGCGCGGTCGTGAGCCCGCTCTCCCGCTCGCCGCGCACGCCGCGCGAGAACATCCTCGTCCTCGGCTGCGAGCGCGACCGGATCACGCCGATCGCGCACGCCGAGAAGCTCGCGACGCACTTCGGCGCCCCCCTCGTGCGCATGCCGGGTGGTCACCTGGTCCAGATCGGGCGCGGCGAGGGCTTCCGCGCGCTGCTCGCGATGCTCCGCGCGCGCGGGATCCTCGCGCAGCGCACCTGACGCGCGTCGCGACGGACGCGGGGCGGGATCGTGACCGGCCCTTCGAGACCGGTCAGATGCAGAGGTAGCCGGTCGTGGGCGTGCCCGAGCAGTGCGTCCCGCCCGTGCACGTGTTTCCGCAGCAGTCTCCGTCGGTGCCCGCCGTGGTCCGCTCGCAGCCGTTCATCGCGCTGCCGTCGCAGTCGGCGGCGCCGCCCGTGCAGGTCCCGATGTCGCAGACCCCGCCCCCGCACGCGGCCGTGCCGTTCATGTAGCCCGTCTGACAGTTCACGCAGGACCCACCGCAGTGCGTCGCGTCCTCCATCGTCTCGCAGCCGGGCGCCGCCGTGCAGCTGACCCAGCCGGACTGGCAAGCCCCCGGCGTGCAGCTACCGCCGGAGCAGCTCCCGGCCTGGTGGGGGAACTGCATCATGCAGTTGGTGCACGCGCTGCCGCAGTGGGTCGCGTCCTCGGCCGTCTCGCAGCCGGGCGCTCCGGCGTTGCAGTTGGCCCAGCCTGCCTGGCAGGTGCCCGGCACGCAGCTCGCGCTGCTGCAGCCGACCGACTGGTGCGGGAACGCGGCCGTGCAGTCGGCGCAGCTCGTCCCGCAGTGGGTCGAGTCCTCCGCCGTCTCGCAGCCCGCGGCCGCCGTGCAGTTGGCGAAGCCCGCGTTGCAGGCTCCCGGCGCGCAGGAGCCCGCCGAGCAGCCGACCGCCTGGCGCGGGTACATCGCCGTGCAGTTCGTGCACGCGCCGCCGCAGTGCCCGGCGTCCTCGGCCGTCTCGCAGCCCGACGCGGCGGTGCAGTCCACGAACCCGGTCACGCAGCTCGAGTACGTGCACGAGCCCGTCGTGCAGTTGATGCCCATCGCGTGCGCGACGGTGCTCGCGCAGTTGGTGCACGAGCTGCCGCAGTGCGTCGCGTCCTCGGCCGTCTCGCAGCCGAGCGTCGTCGCTCCGTCGCAGTCGATGAAGCCGCTCGCGCAGCCGGAGAACGTGCACGCCCCGGCGCCCGAGCAGCCGAGGCCGGTGCCGTGCGCGACCGCGCTCGAGCAGTTCGTGCACGTGAGACCGCAGTGGCCGGCGTCCTGGAGCTGCTCGCAGCCGTTGACGGGGTTCGAGTCGCAGCTCGCGTAGGAGGCCTGGCACATCCCGTAGCCGCAGCTCGCCGTGCTGCCCGCGACGTTGCAGACCGCGCTCGCGTGCATCGGCGCGCACGACGTCCCGCAGCCGCCGCAGTTGCTCGTGGTCGAGAGATCGATCTCGCAGCCGTTCGCGGCCCCGTTGTCGCAGTTGCCCCAGAGCGGCGCGCAGCTGCCGACCACGCACGCCCCGCCGCTGCACGAGCCGGTGGCGACGTGGTCGTCGAGACAGGACACGGCGCACGTCCCGCAGTGGACCGAGTCGATCTGCAGGTCGCTCTCGCAGCCGTTGCCGCCGGGCGCGCCGATGTCGCCGTTGCAGTCGCCGTGAAGCGCCGCGTCGTCGCAGCCGCACGTGCCACCGGTGCACGAGGTGCGCGCGCCGCACTGGCGGCCGCACGTGCCGCAGTTCGCGCCGTCGCTCGCGAGGTTGACGCACTGGCCCCCGCAGCACGTGGTGCCCGCGCCGCAGACGTCCCCCGTGCTGCCGCACACGCAGCGGCCGCCCACGCACTGGTCGGCCACCGTCGGATCACAGACGTTGCCGCAGCCGCCGCAGTTCTGGGTGGCCGTCATCGTGTCGAAGCAGCCCGGATACGTCACCGCCATGCCCATCGAGTCGACGGCGCAGCACGTGCTGCCGACGGCGCAGGCCGCCATCCCGCCCGCGGTGTTCGTGGAGCAGCCGCAGGTGCCCGCCGTGCACTGGTTCGCCACGAGGGTCGAGCCCGGGTTGCACTCGTTCCGGCAGGCGCCGCAGTGGTGCAGGTTCGTCGCGAACGTCACCAGGCAGCGGCCGCCGCCGGGGCACGAACGGTCCGTCACGCAGCCGGTCGCGTTCGTCGGGTCGAGGACCTCGTCGGCATTGCCGTCGCAGTCGTCGTCGATGCCGTTGCAAGCCTCGGTCGCCCACGGGTTGACGCCCGCCTCCATGTCGTCGCAGTCGGTCCCCGAGGGATCCACCGACGCGAAGCCGTCGGTGTCGGTGTCGACGATGCCGGTGCACACCATGGAGCCGCAGCTCTCGCTCGTGCCCGTCGTGCAGTTCTCCGGCGCGTCGATGTGCACGCGCGGATCGCCCTCGCCGCAGTCCTGCCCGCCGGTGAACCCGTCGTGATCGGTGTCGGCGGGATCGCAGTTGGCGTCCGAGCCATCGCCGTCCTCGTCGATGCCGTCGCCGCAGATCTCCATGGCGCCGGGATGGATCGCCGAGTCGCAGTCGTTGCAGTCGCAGCTGCCGCAGTCGGTCGCCCCGCCGGTGCACGTGTCGGAGCCGTCGCCGTCGAGATCGGGGCTCGCGCACGACGCGTCCTCGTCCACGAGGTGATTGCAGTTGTTGTCGATGCCGTCACACATGCACTCGGTGCCGACCATCCGGCATGCCTCGAGATCGAGCCCGCCGGGGTGCACGTCGGGATCGTCGTCGTCGCAGTCGGGCTGGCCGACGCCGCCCGGATAGCCGTCGCCGTCGTTGTCGCAGGCCGCGCCGCCTCCGCCGGGCTCGCCCGAGCAGTCCTCGTCGATGCGGTTGCCGCACACGTCGGTCGCGCCCGGGTGGATGCTCGGATCCAT
>JBGALT010000018.1:66254-76319 GCA_044223665.1 Sandaracinaceae bacterium
CAGTCGCAGACGCCGCCGGCGGGGCCGCAGTCGTTGGACCCGTCGCCGTCGGCGTCGCCGCACGCCTCGTCGCGGCTTCCCCCGGGCAGGCCGTTGGCGCGGCAGTCCTGGTCGATCGTGTCGCTGCAGCGCGTGAGCGCGCCCGGGTGGATGCAGGGGCTGTACACGCGGTCGTCGGGGATCGTGCAGTCGACCGGGGTCGCCGGGGGCGGCATGTCGTTGCAGTCGCCGGCGTCGCTCGCCGAGCAGAGGCCGACGTCGCACGCGACGCCGGTCGCGCCGGGCCCGGGATCGCGACACGTCGCCTCGACGTGGGCCGGGCTCGGCCAACCGTCGGCGTCCACGTCGTCGGTGGCGTCGGTCTCGACGAGCAGGACCTCGTCGCGGAGCACGCCAGCGGGCATGTAGCAGCGGGTCGCGTAGAGGCGCGTCCCCGAGGCGGTGGTCGCGTAGATGTGGACCATCACGGGCGTGGCGTCGTGCAGCGAGATGGCGACGCGGATGGGCTGCTCGCCGTTGATCTCGGCGGCGGTGCGGTGCACGACACTGGTCGTCGCGGGCATGACCGGGCTCGCGCTCGACATGAGCGGGATCACCGTGAAGTTCACGCTCTCGATCACCGTCGCGTCGGTCCCGGCGACCCGCGCCGTGATCAGGATCGACTCCTCGCTCCCGCCACACGAAGCGACGGCGAGGGCAGCAGCGAGCGCAAGGAAGAAAGGACGGATCGAGCCCGGACGTTTCGCCACGATCCGATGCTACCGCATGCGCGCCACCGGCGGGAGCCACGAGGGTCGATCCGGCGGAGGGCCCGGCACCACGACATGACCCGGTGCCGGGCCCATGCCAGAGTCGCGCCGAGACGGCGATGACGTTCGGCTACATCGGGTACATCTGGGCCCTGAGCGGGTGCTGCGTGCTGGGCGCCGTGTTCGGCGGGGGTGCCGCGGTCCTCTACGCCTACGGCCGCCGGCTCGACCGCCAGCGGGGCGCGCCATCGGTGACCGTCGAGCGCGTGGACGCGGGCGAGCCCCGAGGCCCGGGAGACGCGGCCTGAGATGACCCACCGAGCTCCCGACGAGTCGGCGTTCGAGCGAACACTGCGCGACCTGTCGTTCCGCACGATCGTCGAGGCCGTCGCCGAGCGCTGCGTGGGCCCGCTCGGCACGACGCTGGCGGCGGCCGGCCTGCCCATCGCCGGCACCCCGGAGGCCGCCCGCGTCCTCATGGACGAGACGGCGGAGGCGATGCGCGCGCGCCACGAAGGCGACCCCGTGCCGCTCGAGGGGCTGCGCGACGCGCGCCCGAGCTTGCTGCGCGTCTCGAAGGGCGGCGTGCTCTCGGGCCCCGCGCTCGCCGACGTGCTCTCGGTCCTCGGCGCGGCGCGCGCGCTGCGACGCTTCCTCGCCAAGCGCAAGGCGACGATGCCGCGCCTGTTCGCCGCGTGCGCGCTCGATCCGAGCCTCGACGTCCTCGCGGAGGAGATCGGCGCGGCGATCGAGCCCTCCGGCACGATCCACGACGGCGCGAGCCCGACGCTCAAGCGCCTCCGGGCCGAGATCCAGACGTTGCGCGTGCGCATCACGGCGCGCATCGAAGAGATGCTGATCGCCCACGCCGACGTGGTGTCCGATCGCTTCGTGACCGAGCGCGACGGCCGCTACGTGCTCCCGATGCGCAGCGACGCGCACGACAAGATCCCCGGCATCGTCCACGGCACGAGCCAGAGCGGCGCGACGGTGTTCGTGGAGCCGCGCGCGCTCGTGGAGTCGCAGAACCGGCTGACGCTCGCGCGGAGCGAGATGGAGATCGAGGAGCTCCGCATCCTCACGCACCTCTCGGAGCTGGTGCTCGAGCGCGCCGCCGAGCTCGAGGCGGCGCTCGACGCGCTCGACCGCGCCGATCTGCGCGACGCGTGCGGCCGGCTCTCGCTCGATCTCCGATCGACGGTGCCGGATCTCGTCGACACGCCGGTGTTCGACGTGCGCGAGGCGCGTCACCCGCTGCTCGTGCTCGAGGGGCGCACGGTCGTGGCCAACGACGTGGCGCTCTCCACCGGCCGAGGGCTGGTGCTCTCGGGCCCGAACGCGGGCGGCAAGACGATCGCGCTCAAGCTGCTCGGCCTCTTCTCGCTCATGGCGCGCGCTGGGCTTCCGGTGCCGGCGAGCGAAGGCGCGAAGATCGGCTTCTTCGATCCGATCCTCTCGGACGTCGGCGACGAGCAGTCGATCGAGAAGAGCCTCTCGACCTTCTCGGCGCACGTGACGAGCCTCGCGCGCATCCTCGCGGCGGCCGGGCCCCGCACGATGGTGCTGCTCGACGAGGTGGCGACGGGCACCGATCCGGAAGAAGGCGCGGCGCTCGCGTGCGCGGTGGTCGAGACGCTGCTCGATCGCGGCGCGGCCATCGCGGTGACGACGCACTACGAGGCCCTCAAGGCGCTCGCGCTGAAGGACGCGCGGCTGACGAACGGCTCGGTCGGGTTCGACGTGGAGAAGATGGCGCCGACCTTCGAGCTCCGGCTCGGCGCACCGGGCGCATCGAGCGCGCTCCGCGTCGCGCGCCGCTTCGGGCTCGATGCCGGGGTGATCGCCCGCGCCGAGGCACTGGTGCCCGAGAGCTCGCGCAGCTTCGACCAGCTCGTGCACCGCCTCGAGCAGGACATCGACGCCGCGAAGAGCGAGCGCGCGGCGGCCGAGTCGATCCGCCGCGAGGCCGAGCGCGCAAAGGCGGCGGCCGAGGCGGAGCTGCGCGCGCTGCGGGAGCGCGAGCGCACCAAGCTGAGCCGTGAGGCCGAGAAGCTCGTCACGCTGCTGAAGGACACGCGCGAAGAAGTGCGGGCCGCGCGCGGGGCGATGCGCAAGGGCGAGGGTGACGCGGCGCTCGTGGAAGAGGCGCGCAAGGCGATCGAGCGCGCCCAGCAGCGCCTCGACGGCGACGTGCGAGGCGCGCTGCCCGCCGAGCCGGCCGAAGAGCGCGGTGTCCGGGTCGACGAGAAGACGCTGGCGATCGGCGATCGCGTCTGGGTGCCGCGCCTCCGCGCGGAGGTCGAGGTGATCGAGGCGCCGCAGAAGGGCCGCGTGCGCGTGCAGAGCGGCGCCGTGAAGCTGACGATCGAGGTCGCCGACCTGCGAAAGCCCGCCGAGGCGCCGAGAGAAGCGCCCCGCCCGCCCGAGCCGCCGCGCATGGCCTCCGTTCCCGCGTCGAGCACGGAGACGCTCGACCTGCGCGGCCTGCGCGTGGACGAGGCCCTCTCGCTCACCGAGTCGTTCCTCGATCGCGCCTATGGCCAGGAGCGACACCTCGCCACGCTCGTGCACGGCGTGGGCAGCGGCGCGCTCCGCGATGCCGTGCGCCACCACCTCAAGTCGGGCCTCGCCCGCTGGGTGAAGAGCTTCCGCCCGGGCACGATCGAAGAGGGCGGCGACCGCGTCACGATCGTGCTCCTGGGCTGACGAGCCCCCGCGCGAGGGAAACATCGCCGCGATCGTGTCGCGACGATCCGCCGGCGCTTGCCCGACGGGCGGGCGCGCTCCACAACGGCAGCCGCATGACGACCGAGATCTCCGGCAAGGTTCTCCTCACGGGCGCGAGCGGCTTCATCGGCGGGCGCCTGCGCGATGGCCTCCTCGCGCGCGGCGCAGACGTGCTGGCGATCCGTCGCAAGGGCTCGCCGCCGGCGAAGAAGGGCCGCTCCGTCGAGGCCGAGTACGAGGACGCCGAGGGGCTCGTGAAGCTCGTCGAGGCCGAGAAGCCCGACTACGTCTTCCACGTCGCGGGCGCGACGAAGGGCGTGAGCTACGGCGACTTCCATCGCGCGAACGTCGTCCCGACGCAGAACCTGATCGCCGCGGTCGAGAAGGCGCACCCCGGCGCCAAGCGCTTCGTGTTCGTGAGCTCGCTCGCCGCGTTCGGCCCCTCGAGCCGCGAGCGCCCGCACGACGAGACCGCGATCCGCCGCCCGATCGAGTTCTACGGGCAGAGCAAGCTCGAGGCCGAGCACGTGGTCGAGCGCAGCAGCGTCGCGTGGACCATCGTGCGCCCGAGCGGCGTGTACGGCCCGGGCGACGCCGACTACTTCAACCTCTTCCGCGAGGTCGAGAGCGGGCGGAACGTCTTCTTCGGCAACGAGCGCCGCCTCTTCTCGGCCATCTACGTCGACGATCTGATCGACGCGATCTTCCGCGCCGCGACGAGCGAGGCCGCGAAGAACGAGGGCTACTTCGTCGACGACGGCCGCGTCGTCACGTGGGGCGAGTTCCAGAAGGCCATCGTCGACGCGAGCGGCCGCCGCGCGCTCACGCTGCGCCTGCCGGAGGCGCTCGTCACGGTCGCCGCGATCGGCGGTGAGATGGCGAGCCGCATCGACGGAAAGCCGCGCCTGTTCAACCGCCAGAAGGCGAAGATGGGCGCCCAGGAAGCCTGGACCTGCAAGAGCGACGCGCTCCGCAAGGACACGGGCTGGGCGCCGAGCGTGCCGATGGAAGAAGGCGTGCGCCGCGCCTACGAGTGGTACCGCGCCGAGAAGTGGCTGTGAGAATTCGTCGATAGGAGCGCGCCCCCGGCCGGCGGACCGCGCGCACGAACGTCAGGGCCGCGACGACGACGAGATCCTACGGTCTCGCCACGCCCGTGCCGCCGCGATGCCGCGCGCCTCGAGCCCGGGCACGACCGCCTCCTCGATCGCAGCGTGAAAGAGCTGGTACGCATCGGCGGGAACGATCACGCCTAGCGAGATCGCATCGGGCGGGGGCTCGGGCGCTTCGCGCATCCTCGGCGGGGCGAGCTCCTGCTCGAGAACGGCGAAGGCGTGCATGAGGTAGTGCG
This sequence comes from Sandaracinaceae bacterium, assembly GCA_044223665.1. Classification (GTDB taxonomy): domain Bacteria; phylum Myxococcota_A; class Polyangia; order Polyangiales; family Sandaracinaceae; genus JBBSAT01. The sequence goes on from JBGALT010000018.1 coordinate 71,082, forward strand.
CGAGATCAGACCGCATCGCGCCGTCGGGGGAGACGGCGTCGAGGTACAGAAACCCGAACTGACCGTGCATCACCTCATCGGCCAGGATCGCTCGGATGGCGGAGCGCGCGCCCGCGTCAGTCGCCCGCTCGAGCGACTCGGTCAGGCGGGCCACCGCGATCATCTCCGAAAGACAGGTCGCATAGACGACGTTGCGCAGAGCGCGCTCCTCCGCCGTGCAGCCTTCGTGAGCAGCGATGGGCGGAAACGCAACGTCCTGCTCGATCGTGGGCTCGGCTCCGAGCGCGAGCAGGACCTTCCCGCACACCTCCGTGTGCAGGAGCTCGTCCTCGGCCATCCGAAGCGCGACCGTCTTGGCGTCCAGCGGCGCATTCGCCTCGAGGAGCTGACGACCGAGGTCGACGAAGACGTGCACGGAGCGGTGCTCCGCCTCCATGCGCGCTCGCCAGAAGCGACGCGCCAGCTCCACCGCGGAGGGATCGAGGTGCGCGAGGTCGAACGCGGAGTAGTCGACGGGGGTCGCGAGAGCATCGCGGAGGCGTTCGTGAGCGTGCGCGAGCCGAGTCGCCGATGTCTGGATGCCGACCCTCGCCGGAGCACGAGCCGCCGCCGCGCTCTGCGAAGCCGGAGCCTCAGGCACGAGCTCTTCTCGGAAGGCTCGGCGGCCGAAGCGGACCGTCGATGGGATAGGAGCCCGCGTCGCTCGGACCGGGCGCCGTGTGGCTGCAACCCGCGGTGAGAGGAGCGGCGGCCGCGACGAGGACGCCCAGCGCGAGGTGTCGCACCAGACGCATGCTCCTCGAAACAGGGTCGCGCAGACGCACGCTCGCGGAGGCCGCGCCGGTGAGGGCGCGCGCACGGGGCAGGTCCGGCGGGCGGAGCGGACCGTCGACGAGAATCGAAGTGTCGGGACCGACGTCGCGCTCGGCGACGCGTGCGGCGTCCACGGAAGCCATTCCGGCGTCGCGGCTGGCCGGCGGCACCGGCGAGGACGTACATCCGGCCAAGACAGCTCCGAGCGCGAGCCGGCGGACGAACCGAATACTCCGCGGCTGCTCGGGAGGTTGGCTCGCAGTCATGCGGTCCAGGCTACCACCGCGAGAAGACGTCGTGTGGCCGGCCCTGTGACCGACGCTCGAGCGCAGGCCGTGGGGCCCGTGATGGCTGCGCTGCACCAGAACGCACAGCGGGAGGTGCGAAAGAACCCGGGTAGCGAGCCGAGGGCGAGGACGCGCGATCTGCGTCGCCCGAGCATGCCCGCGTCGACGACCGCGCACGTACGTGGATAGCGCGTAGCGCACGCCGTCGTCAGGACGGGCGTTCGCGTTCGCGCTTCGCCTGGTTGGCACGCAGAAGGAGGCCGATGGCGGTGGGGATGACCGGTGGCTCTCGCTCGGGGCGGCGCATCCAGTCGGCGACGACGTCGGAGAGCGGTAGGCCATGTCGGTGCGCGGTCTGAGCGACCGACGCGATCCGGGCATGCGCGTGGGCGTGACGCTCCGACCGGTTGCGATCTTCCGCCCCGCGACGAGCGAGGCCGCGAAGAACGAGGGCTACTTCGTCGACGACGGCCGCGTCGTCACGTGGGGCGAGTTCCAGAAGGCCATCGTCGACGCGAGCGGCCGCCGCACGCTCACGCTGCGCCTGCCGGAGGCGCTCGTCTCGGTCGCCGCGATCGGCGGTGAGATGGCGAGCCGCATCGACGGAAAGCCGCGCCTGTTCAACCGCCAGAAGGCGAAGATGGGCGCCCAGGAAGCCTGGACCTGCAAGAGCGACGCGCTCCGCAAGGACACCGGCTGGGCGCCCAGCGTGCCGATGGAAGAAGGCGTGCGCCGCGCCTACGAGTGGTACCGCGCCGAGAAGTGGCTCTGACGCGACCTCATGGCGCCTGCGCCGCCTCGCTCTCCGCGATCGAGAACTCGACGAGTTGGTCTTCGGTCGCCGAGCCAGACGTCCCGCCCCCGTCCTCGAGGGCCCATTCGAGCTCCGCCGGTGTCGCGTCGTCGGGTCCGTACACCCCAAGCCCGTCGATCGTCGCGACGCCCGGGCCAAGCTCCACGCGGGCATCACCTCGCAGCTCACCGGCGCACGCGAGCGTCAGCCGATCTTGCGGAATCCGCTGGTCCGCGAACGCGCCTCCGAGCGACGGTCCTGCCGACCCCTCGACCTCCGCGTCCCCGAACACCGTACCCAGTCCACAGTCGATGCGCTCGCCGAGCGAGAAGACCTGGAAGTCGGTGGTGCTCGCGAATACGCGCTCCGAGAGCACGAGCTCGAGCTCCGACGTTCCAGGTTCGCTGCCGGATCGCACGCGCGCAGAACGGACGACCGGGTGCGAATCGGGTCGGAAGCGCACGCGATAGACGCCGGGCGCGACCTCGAGAAGCCCAGCCTGCACCCGATACTCCGCGCGAGAACGCATGTCGACCTCGAACGCGTACCACTCGGCTCGAAGAGGCGTACGCGGGACGAACTCGATGCGGTGCGCAACGTCGCCGTGCTCGACGTTCGGCGGCTCGTAGCTCACGTCCACCTCGACGGCCCGGCTGTCGCGCAGCGACACGAGCCGACACCGCTCGGCGATCGAGCGCACCTCCGCGTCCGCCAGCTCTACCCGCGAGTCCAGGAGAATGACCGCCGGTCGCGTATCCGCGGTCCTGGTGAACCGATCCTGCGGCTCGACACGAAGCTCCGGCGCCGGCGACCCCCGCGGCCGCGCCGTCGCGGCGGATGGGATCGGAGCGGTCGCCAGCTCATCGGCGGCAGGCTCCGCGGGCTCGGGAGCATACGAGCAGGCGACCGCGCCACCGAAGGCGCAGAGAGCCATCCAGCGAGCCGCCGTCATCGACCACCCGCGATGGGGCTGCTCGGGCTCAACACGTGCGGCGAAAACACACCGTCCATGATCACGTTCCATTGAGCCGTTGGCTCGAGGTTCCCTTCGAGGTCGCGGAGAGGAACTCCGGTCACGGACGTCAGCCCCGTCCGAACGGTGATCCGCATGTCCTCGACGAAATCCGCGGGCGCACACGAGAACATCAAGCTCCCTCCCAGCTCCAGGTCGAGCTCGGGAGTGCCTCTCCGGTCGCCGCAACAGGGCGCGAGCTCGGTCTGCGTGACGTAGTGGCAGGACGAGGGCACCGTCCCGAACGTGACCGTCAGCAGGTTCTCGACATCGGTACCTGGAACGAGAACCAGAGGCTCGGTCGACGAGATGGCCACGGACGCGACGCCCGGAGCCTCGGTCCCTACGACCGCCAACATCAGCGGCAGCGAGCCGACGTGGAAGAGCACGTCGTGGCCAGCCGAGGTCGTGAACGGTCTCCAGCGGTCGTGGATCTCGAACGCGTCGGCGCTTGCCGTCGGGCCCATTCGAAAACGGTACCAGCCCGTCTCCAGCGGCGCCGACGGGACCGAACGCGCCGACTGGGCGGCCACTTCCGTCGTGATCGGGATCGGCAGCCCGTCCGGCCACCTCTCGAGTGAGACCGCGTCCGCAAACCTGCCGTCGGAGAGCACGTCGAAGCCAGCCCCATGACTCTCGAGGAAGATGCTCGGCGCCACCGACGGATCGACGTCCGTCGACAGGCCGAAAGGCAAGAAAAGTACCGCGTGACCCGGGTTCTCCGGATCCCCCGACGCAGGAGCTCGACAGCCGAGAAGGCATGAGAACAGGATCGAGAGGACTGACCATCGCATGATGTCACCTCGCATGAGCTCGCTGAGTCAATCGAACCTGCCGATGGACGCGTTCGACAGAAACGCGAACGAATACGGATAAGAGTCCGGCGTCTGCCCGGGCGGGTAGGGATACGGCACGACGACGGTGTTGTACATCAGCTCCCAGAAGGACGTCGTCGACGGGTAGTAGGCCGAGCCGCCCGGGTAGTACGAAAAGACACCTCGAATCGAGCCGCCCTGGACGTAGTCGACGGTCGAAGTCCGATGCGTCGCGGGCGTACAGAACGCGTTGACCGTGGTGCTCATCTGACCGTGATGGCAACGTTCGTACGTGATGCCGCCGACGCGAGCGTACTCGTCAGGAAGCGACATGAAACAGTGGGCAGCTTCATGTGCGATCGTGAAGGCCTCGGGTGACGCACCATCGGAGCCCGCGAACAGCGTGACGTGTCCCTGGCCGAGCGCGTCGCACGTCGAGATCCCGTCGGCTGGGATGAGGCAATAGTTGCACTGATTTCCGTCACAGAGGAATGGTGAGCACCACGGAAGCCACGGATTCACGATGAAGCGGAACGATCTCAGGACCTGACCGCCGCCGGTCATGCCGTAGAGCCGCCAGGCCGCCTCGCGGAATCGCCGACGAATCACGTCCATCTGCGTCGGCGTCGGCGTCCAGCCACCGATTCCGACCGTGATGCCGGCGAGATCGCGCCCCGGCACGAGGGCGTCTCGAGCGCCGATCGTGGCGCGAAAGACCCGGGCACTCGCCGAGACGTTCGTGAACGCGATGTGCCACTGCGATGCGCAGTCTCCCAGCTCGAGCAACGCCCCGGCGTTGCTGTTCAACGGCGCACCCGCGTCGAACACGCCCGGCGCAGGATCGGCACCGCAACGTGCCCAGACGGCCATGCCCCAGGAGGTGTCGCCCGGATCGTTCCAGGCGGCAACGGTCAGAACGATACCCGTCGGCGCAGCAAGCAGAAGTCCGCGGACGACGTCGTCGACCCCGTTGACGAGACCCACGATCGAGTCGTGCGGCTGAAACGTGGGCAACGTCGCACTGCCCATCGTGCTCGAGTACCCGACCTGGAGTGAAGACGTCGAGAATCCCCAGGACTCGTGCTCGGGGGCGATCGGCGTCGTGCGGAGGTCTTCGGGCCCGGTCCGAACTCGGAGCACCAGCCCGGGGAAGGTCATCGAATTCGTGCCAGCGAAGCCCGGCGCTGGCATCGTGAACGGGCCGATCTGACCGGTCCACGGGTTGGGTGACCCCGCGTAGAACCAGTCGAAGTTCAGTCGATCGAACGAGTCAGGTCCATTGGTGTTGACGTTGGACATGTCGAACCGCGAGAACACGATCGATGGCGTTCGCATCCACGGGTTCGCGATCACGCGATAGCGTTGGTTGAGATTCGCTGTGATGCGGTACGAGCCCGCGAAGCCTGCTGGCGGGCTCGAATTACCAGCGAAGTCGTCGATGAACTCGTGATCGGTGACCCCGTTCACGGTGGTCCGAAGGGTGGTGAAGCTGAAGGGCGCGGACACCGCGCCGCTCGG
>JBGALT010000221.1:0-10515 GCA_044223665.1 Sandaracinaceae bacterium
GCCGAGACGGGTCATGTTCGTTACTCCACGGTCTTGCGGAAGCGGAGAGAAGCGACGGTCGCGAGCACGACGCCGAAGGCGGCGAGGATCGCGAGCTGGGGAGCGACGGCGTCGAAGCCCGCGCCGCGGACGAGCACGGCGCGCAGCACGTCCGTGTAGTGCCGCAGCGGGTTGAACATCGTGAGCGGCTGCAGCCACGCGGGCATGCTGCGGATGGGCGTCGTGATCCCGGAGAGCAGCGCGGCCGGCATCATGAACAGGAAGCCCGTCATGAAGGCCTGCTGCTGGGTGTTGCTCACGGTGGAGATGAGCAGGCCCGCGCTCAGCGTGCTCATCAGATAGAGGAGCGTCGCGCCGATCAGCAAGACGAAGCTCCCGCGGAGCGGCACGTCGAAGACGTACGCGCCGACGACCATCGCCAACAGGAAGTCGAACAGGCCGATGAGCGCGAACGGCAGCATCTTCCCGACGAGGAGCACGGCGGGCTGCACCGGCGTCACGAGGATCTGCTCGAGCGTGCCGATCTCGCGCTCGCGGGCCAGGCCCATCGCCATGACGATCGTGGTGATGATGAGCAGCAGCATCGAGGCGATGCCGGGCACCATCGAGACGGCCGTCTCGAGGTGCGGGTTGTAGAGCACGCGCGGTCGGAGCTCGACGTCGGGCAGCCGCATCGCGGTGGCGGCCGAGCCCATGCGCGCGCGGCGGGCCTCCACGACGTCGAGCGTCGCGTCGCCGAAGAAGCGCGCCACCGCCGAGCCCGCCACCGCGCTGCGGTTCGGGTCGGAGCCGTCGACGATCACTTGGACCTGCGCGGGCATGCCGGCCGAGGCCCGCGCGAGCCGGCGGGAGAATCCGTGGGGGATGATCACCGCAGCGGCCGCGTGCCCGCGCACGATCTCGGCGGTCGCCTCTTCGGCGGTGGCCCGCGTGTCGACGCGCTCGAGCGTGCCGTCGGCGAACATGCGGCGGAGGTGCTCGCGCGAGGCGCCCGAGGCGTCCTGGTCGACGACGATCGTGGGGACGTGGTCGACGTCGAGGTCGGCCGCGTTGCCGAACACGAAGAGCTGGAGCATCGGCGCGACGAGCAGCATCACCATCATGCGGCGGTCGCGCGCCGTCTGGCGCATCTCCTTCATCATCACGGCGAAGAGCGAGGCCCACATGGTCAGGCGAGCTCCCGCTTGAAGCGCCGCGTGCCGACGAAGAACATCACCGACGCGAAGATCGCGAGCGCGACGAGGTCGCTCTGCACCTCGGCGAAGCCGTTGCCGCGCAAGAGGATCCCCCGGAGCGCGTGGATGAAGTAGCGCGCGGGCACCACGTTGCTGATCACCCGGAGCGGCAGCGGCATGTTCTCGATCGGGAACAGGAACCCGCTCAGGAGCATCGACGGGAGCATCGAGGACATCGTCGCCATCTGCGTCGCCACCATCTGGCTCTTGGCCACGATCGAGATGACGAGACCCTGGCCCAGCATGCCGAACAGGAAGAGCGCCGAGGCGACGGCGAGCGCCGCGGTGTCGCCGCGCACCGGCACGTCGAACACCCAGGTCCCGGCCGCCAGCACGAGGAGCGCGCCGATGGCGCCGAGCGCGAAGTACGGAAGGAGCTTGCCGATCATGATCTCGGCGGTGCCGACCGGCGTCACGAAGAGCTGCTGCATCGAGCCGCGCTCGTACTCCCGCGCCATCGTGAGGGCGGTGAGCAGCACGCAGACGATCGCGAGCACGTACGCGACCAGGCCCGGCACGAGGTAGAGCGCCGAGCGCGAGCCGGGGTTGAACCACGTCGTGACCCGTACGTCGTAGGGCGGCGACAGGCGCAAGCCGCGCGAGGCCGCGACGTCCGCCGAGACCGAGCGCAGGACGGCGTCCATCTTCCCGATGATCTGGGTCGCGGTGTTCGCCTCGACGCCATCGACCAGGATCTGCACCGCCACGTGCTCGCCGCGGCCCAGGCCGTCGCCGAACCCCTCGGGGATCACGAGCACGGCCGAGGCCTGCCGCAGCTCGAAGAGATCGCGCGCGTGATCGGGCGTGACGGCGCCGGCGTCGACGCGCTCGAACTCGCCGGAGGCGAACATGTGATCGGCGAGCGCGCGGCTCTCGACCGAGCGATCCTCGTCGATCACCGCCACGGGCAGGTGATCCATGTCGAAGCTGACGCCGAAGCCGAAGAGCACGAGGAGCACGGCCGGCATGCCGAGCGCCAGGTAGAGCGAGCGCGGATCACGCGCGACGTGGAGCACTTCCTTGCGCGCGATGGCGACGATGCGGCGAGGGGAGAGCATCGTCAGGCCGCCTTCTCCGCGCCACGGATGGCGGCCTCGGTGCCCGCGTCGGCGGCGGCGAGGAAGACGTCCTCGAGCGTGGGCTCGATCGTCTCGACCATGCGCACGCTCGCGCCGGCGCCGGTCACGAGCGCGCGGAGCGCCTCCGGCTCGATCGCGCCTGCCTCGACGCGCACGTGCAGGCCCGTGCCGAAGCCCTGCGCCCCGATGACGCCGCGCGTGTCGCGCAAGAGCGGCAGGGCGCGGAGGACGTCGTCGCCCTCGATCCGGATCATGCGGCCGGGGACGAGCGTCCGCTTGAGCTCGGCCGGCGTGTCGAGCGCGACCAGCTTGCCGGCGACCATCAGGCCGATGCGCGCGCAGTACTCGGCCTCGTCCATGTAGTGCGTGGTGACGAAGACGGTGGTGCCGGCCTTGGCGAGCTTGCGGATCAGGCGCCAGAAGTCGCGCCTCGACGCGGGGTCGACGCCCGCGGTGGGCTCGTCGAGGAAGACGATCTCCGGCCGGTGCAGGAGCGCGCTGCCGAGCGCGAGCCGCTGGCGCAGGCCCCCGGGGAGCGCGCCCGTCATCTCGCCGCGCAGCTCGGTCATGCCGACCTCGTCGAGCGCGCGGTCGATGCGCGCCCGCAGCTCGCGCCCCATCGCCCCGTAGATCCCGCCGAAGAACTCGAGGTTCTGCTGCACCGTGAGATCGAGGTAGAGCGAGAACTTCTGGGACATGTAGCCGATCGACTTCTTCACGAGGTCGGGGCGCTTGCCGACGTCGTGGCCGGCCACGGTCGCGACGCCGCTCGTCGGTGCGAGCAGGCCGCAGAGCATGCGGATCGTCGTCGACTTGCCGGCGCCGTTGGCGCCGAGGTAGCCGAAGATCTCGCCCCGCTCGACGTGGAACGTGACGTCGTTGACCGCCTTGAAGCCGGCGAAGACCTTCATCAGGTGCTCGACCTCGATGCTGTGACCTTCGCGCGTCATGCGGCCTCCTTCGGGCGGGCGGCGGCGTGCGAGGCGACGGCGATCTCGTAGAGGAAGAGGTCCTCGAAGTCGGGCGGCGACGGCACGAAGCGCGCGCCGAGCGCGGCGGCCTTGGCCGTCACCGCGGGCTCGCCTCCCGGGGCCACGACCACGCGGAGCTTGGCGCCCGCCGGGGATGCCGCGACGATCTCCGGGAGCGTGGCGACCATCGCGTGGAGCGCCTCGCGATCGCCGCCCTCGAGCTCGGCCGTGACACCGGGGAACTTCCGGACGAGGTCGCCGGGCGCCCCCTCGCGGAGGATTTGCCCCGCGTGCACCAGCGCGACGCGATGACAGCGCGCGGCCTCGTCCATGTACGGCGTCGAGACCACGACGCACATGCCCTGTCCGACGAACTCGTAGATCAGCTCCCAGAGCTCGCGGCGGCTGACCGGGTCGACGCCGTTGGTCGGCTCGTCGAGGAGCAGCACCTCCGGCTGGTGCAAGAGAGCGCAGCTCAGCGCGAGCTTCTTGTACATGCCGCCCGAGAGCTGCGAGGCGCGCCGCGACAGGAAGGGCGCCAGCCGCGTGATCTCGAGCAGGCGCGCGCGGCGAGAGCCGTAGTCGGCCGCCGAGAGGCCGTAGAGCTGGCGGAAGAAGTCCAGGTTCTCCTGGATCGAGAGGTCGCCGTAGAGGCTGTGCTCTTGCGGCACCAGCCCCAGCGCGTCGCGCACGCGAGCGCTGTGTTTGCCGAAGGGGTCGACGCCCAGCACGCGCACGCCGCCGCCGCTCGGGCGCACCAGACCGGCCAGCATCCGCATCGTCGTCGTCTTGCCGGCGCCGTCCGGCCCGACGAGCCCGTAGAGCTCTCCGCGCCCGATCGCGAAGGAGATGCCGCGCACCGCCTCGTGCGCACCGAAGCGCTTGGTCAGCGCATCGGCCGCGAGGGCCGGCTCGCCGTCTCGGGGATCTCGGGCAGGCTCGGCGCTCACGGGCTCACCAGCGTGACCTGCACCGGCATTCCCGGGCGGAGCAACCGCTCGGGGTTCGGCACGCGGATGTCGATCGGATAGACGAGGCGGTCGCGGTCGGTGCGCGTCTGGACCGTCCGCGGCGTGAACTCGGCCTCGTTGGCGACCGTCTCGATGGTCCCCTCGAAGGTGCGCCCCGGCCACGCGTCCGCGACGACGCTCGCGTGGCCGCCGAGCGTGGCCGCCGAGAGCTCGGCGTTCGGCAGGTAGAAGGTCGCGGTCAGGTCGGTCAGATCCACGATCCGGACGACCGCCGTGCCGGGCCCGATCACTTCGCCGACCTCGAAGAGCACCTCGTCGACGGTGCCGTCGTGCGCGGCGACGATGCGGCACTCGTCGACCGCGATCTGCGCGATGGCGCGCACGGCCCGCAGCGCCGCGAGCGTGCGCTCGGCCGCGAGCACGGTCGCCGACGCTGCATCGCCCTGCGCCGAGGACACCGACGCCTGCGCGCGCGAGGCCCGGCGCTGCGCGTCGGCTGCGTCCTGCTGATGGTGGAGCGCGTCCACCTGATCCTGCGCGGTGTCGCGGCGCTGGGCGGGCGCGTACTCGCCGAGCGAGCCGATCCGGCCGAGCTCGCGCTGTGCGGTGGCTTCGTGCGTGGAGAGCACGAGGGCCTGCGCATCGGCCGCGCTCGCGAGCGCCGACGCCGCGCCGCGCGAGCGACGGGCGACCTGGACCTGCGCGCGGGCCGCTTCGACCTGCGCCTCGGCGACCGAGATGCGTGCGTCGGCCTCGGCGAGGTGCGCTCGGGGCTCGCCGCAGTCGAGCTCGGCGACGACGTCTCCCGCGTGCAGCTCCTGTCCTTCGCGCACGGCGATGCTCTGGATCCGCCCGCCGATGCGGGAGCCGAGGTCGTAGGTGGTCCCCTCGACGACGCCCGAGCCACCGGAGGGGCCCGCTTCGGAGGCGCGCTGGGCGGAGATGCGGGCGTAGAGCGCGAAGACGAGCAGGCCCGAGAGGAGGGCCGCGAGGATCAGGGGGCGCTGCATGCCCCCGCACGACGCAACGCGCGTGCCTCGCGGCTTTTCGGCGCGTCGGGCGGGATCCGGGCCCGGGGGTGTCCGGATTCCCGGACGCCGCCGTCCGGAGGTCCGTACGCGCGTACGCGCGCCGCGCACGTGCCCGCGCGCGCGGAAAGAGGAAAGGGCGCGCGAGATTGCGCGCGTCCCCGGCTCGCGGTTTGCTGTCGCGCATGGCGATGGCGGCGCAGGCGCGGCGCGAACAGTTCGAGGAGCTCGTCCGGGCGCGCGTCCTGCGCACCCTGATCCGCGCGCGCATCGTCGCGATCGGACTGGTGGCGCTGTTCGCGAGCATGCTCGTGCTCCTCGATCCGGATCCGGTCCGGATCGGGCTCTTCTGTTTCGGCATCGGCGTCATCGGTGTGGTGTCGATCGTCGAGCTCCGGCGCATCGACCTTCCGCCGACGCCCGGGCGCCTGCTCTTCAACGTGCTCGTGATGGCCGTCGGCCAGGTCTTCGTGATGCTGGGCGCGGGCGGCATCGCGAGCCCGCTGGTGCCCATCCAGGTCCTGTTCGCGGCGATGATCGCGATCGTCGCGCCGCGCTCGCTCTCGGCGCCGTCGATCGTGCTGGTGGCGCTCCCGTCGATCTGGGTGCTCGCGTGGCTCCAGAGCACGGGCGCGATCCTGCCGAGCCTGCGTCACACGCTCTTCGAAGGGCTCTACGTGGGCGCGGGGCACGGCGGCCTCGGGCCCTGGATCGCCGCCGGCATGTACACGCTCATGCTCTTCGCCGGGCTCGGGCTCGGGCGCTTCGTGCGGGCCACGCTCGACGATCTGGTCGAGCAGCAGGTGGAGGATCGCGAGCGCGCGCTCGAGATGCACGCCGAGCAGAACCGAACGGCGACCTCGCTGACCGCCGAGATCGCGCACGAGCTGAAGAACCCGCTCGCCAGCATCAAGGGCCTGGCCGCGCTGGTGCAGAAGGACGCGAGCGGTCAGCTCGCCGAGCGCGTGGGCGTGATGCGCCGCGAGGTGGATCGGATGCAGGCGACGCTCGACGAGTTCCTGGCCTACTCGCGGCCGCTCGTGCCGCTCGAGGCGCAGGAGGTCGATCTCGGCGCGCTCTGTCGCGAGGTGATCGAGATGCACGAAGGGGTGGCCCAGGAGCGGAGCGTGAGCGTCACCCTCTCGGGCGAGGTCGGCGGCATGCGATGCGACCCGCGCAAGCTCCGCGCGGTGATCGTGAACCTCGTGCAGAACGCGCTCGACGCGAGCCGAGAGGGCGGCGAGGTGCGGCTCGAGCTCACGCGGCGAGCAGACCGCGTGGAGCTGCGGGTGCTGGATCGTGGCGCGGGGATCGACCCCAACGTGGCGGCGCGTCTGTTCGAGGTGGGCGCGACCACCAAGCCGCGGGGCAACGGCATCGGGCTGCCGCTCTCGCGAGGCCTCGTGCGCCAGCACGGAGGAGACCTGGTGCTCGAGCGGCGCGAGGGAGGCGGCGCGGCGGCGATCGTGACGCTGCCCACGGTGCTCCCCGAGTCGACGCGAGAAGGAGCTGCCGCATGACGACGACGGGCACGCCGCTCACCGCGCTGGTCGTCGACGACGACGTCGCAGTCCGCTACACGCTGCGCGCCTACCTCGAGGACGCCGGCCTCGAGGTGAGCGAGGCCGAGGACGGAGTGGTGGGCCTCGAGCGCATCGACGAGACGCGCCCGGCGCTGGTGATCACCGATCTCCGGATGCCGCGCTTGGACGGCATGGGCCTCTTGGCCAAGCTCGCCGAGCGACCCGATCCCAAGCCGCTCGTCGTGATGCTCACGGCGCAAGGGAGCGAGCGTCACGCGGTCGAGGCGATGAAGCTCGGCGCGTTCGACTACTTCCGGAAGCCCTTCGAGCCCGAGGCGCTACGGCAGGCGATCGAGCGCGCCAAGCGCGTGGCCGAGCTGAGCGTCGGCAAGGAGCGCGCGGAAGCCGAGCGGAACCTCGGGCGGTCGCTGGTCTTCCAGTCGCCCGCGATGAGCCGCCTCGCGCTGCTCGTCCAGCGTGTCGGGCCGCGCGACGTCACCGTGCTGATCACCGGCGAGAGCGGCACCGGCAAGGAGCGGGTGGCGGAGGCCATCGTTCGAGCCAGCCCGCGCGCCCAGAAGCCTTTCGTGCGCTTCAACTGCGCGGCCATCACGCCGGACCTCGCGGAGGCAGAGCTCTTCGGGCACAGCAAGGGCGCGTTCACCGGCGCGCATCGCGCGCGCGTGGGGCTCTTCCGCGAGGCGCACGGCGGGACGATCCTGCTCGACGAGATCGGCGAGCTCGATCCGCGCACCCAGGCCAAGCTGCTGCGCGTGCTTCAAGAGGGCGAAGTGCGCCCCGTCGGCGAAGAGCGCGCCGTGCCCGTGGACGTGCGCATCCTCGCGGCGACGCATCGCAACCTCGCCGAGCTGGTGGAGAAGGGCCAGTTCCGCGAGGACCTGCTCTACCGGCTCAAGGTCGTGCAGCTCGCGGTACCGCCGCTGCGCGAGCGCCCCGAGGACGTCGCGCTCCTCTTCGAGCACTTCCTCGCGCGGGCGATCTCGCGCTTCGGGACGGGGCCGCTCACCGTGCCGGCGAGCGTGATCCCGCGTCTGACGGCGCACCGCTGGCCCGGGAACGTCCGCGAGCTCGAGAACGCCGTGGAGAGCGTGGTGGCGCTCTCGAGCGGCGCGGCGATCGACCCCGAGCTGCTCCCTGGCCCGGCGATGGCGGAGGCGCCGGCGCTCGGGCTCAAGGAGCGGATGGACGCGTACGAGCGCGGGATCCTGATCGCGACGCTCCGCGAGTGCGGGCAGAACCGCTCCGAGGCAGCGCGCCGGCTCGCGATCGGCCGGGCGACGCTGCACGAGAAGCTCCACAAGCACGGGCTCGAGTCGGTCTGACTGCGTCGCGACGATTCCGCGCGTCGCCGGTCAGCGATGGCAGGCGATCCGCTCGACGTACGGGTCGAGCTCCTGCCCGATGAAGTAGAGGTTCCCGCTGGCGTCGAACACGAGCCACGCTGCCGCGCCGGCGGTCGCGAACTGCGCCCGGTTGGCGAGCTGCAGCTCGGCGGCGGGATGCGCCGCCGCGGGGTCGTAGTCGGTGTCGAAGTTGCCGGTGTCGGTCCGGTCGGCGCCCGCGACGGGCGTGATCGTCCCCGACGGCGTGACCTGGAAGACGATGCCCTTGAAGAACAGGAAGAGATCGGTGCCGTCGGTCGTCAGGCCGCCGAGCTCGAGCGAGCCCGAGAGCCCGAAGGTCCCGGAGTCGCCGCGGAGCACGTCGTGGCGGGCGCCGCCCGTCCGAGCGATGCCCTCGACGTAGACCTCGCCGCCCGTGTCGTGCGCGTAGACGTAGAGCTGATCGCCGAGCACGACCAAGCCGTCGACGAGCGCGTCGACACCCGTCGCCAGCGTCGAGACCGTGTGGGCGGCGTCAGCGGCGATCGCGCGGATCGAGTCGTTCTCGTCGTCCCAGACGTAGAGCGTGCCGTCGCTCGCGATGGCCATGCGGCCGGGCAGCGCGAACTGGGCCGAGAGGCCAGCGCCGTCGGTGTTGCCGACGTTCGGCGGGTCGTTGATGTCGATGCTCGGCACGTCGACGCTCGTGCCGGCCCAGTAGTGGACCGCGCAGCTCGCCGGATCGAAGGGATCGGTGATCTGCAGGATCGCGTTGCCCGTCTGGTCCATCACGTAGAGCGCGCCCGCGGCGTCGGCGGCGACGTCCTGCAGGTTGGCGAAGCTCGCGCCGCTGCAGGGGCCGTCGAGCAACGCGCGGGCTCCGTTCGCGTCACCGGCGATGCGGTGCACCGTCGGCGCGCTCGCCGAGAGATCGGCCGACCACACCTCGGCGCCGACCACGGTGACGAGGTGGGAGCCGACGAAGATGACTTCGCGGAAGCCGAGCGGGCGTCCTTCCACGCCGCTCAGGGGATCGCCTTCGTTGGCGTGGATGCCGGGCTCGGCATCGAACGAGGGGTGCCCAGCGAAGAGCGTGCCCTGCGTACAGGTGAAGCCGCCGCCGCCGCCGCCGGTATCGGTGCCGCCGCCACCACCGTCGTTGCCGCCACCACCGCCGGCGTCGTTGCCACCACCGCCGCCACCGTCGGTGCCCGGGATGGTGCCCGTGTCCGGGGTGCTCGAGGGGGAGCTGCAGCCCGCGAGGGTGCAGAGTGCGAGCGCGAAGAGAGAAGCGCGATCCATCATCATCGTCGGAACCTCCGCGCCCTCTTCAGCAGGCTGCGTGCCGCGCTCTTCCCGCAGAAAGCCGCAGGATCGGCCCGTGCGGGCTGGGACCGTCACAGTCCCCGTCCCAGGTCCGCGTGCCCGTGCCGATCGGTGCGCGTCAGGTCGGCGGCATCAGGATCCCGTACGGGGTCCCGTCGCTCACCTCGAGCACGCTCGCCGTCGCATCGCGAGCTGCGCTCGTCACGCGCGTGATGTCGGCGTCCCAGCCGGCGGGAAGCCCGCTCACGTTCTGGGCGACCGCACCGAGCGTCACGCCGGGCGCGTCGACGACGAGACTCGTGATCACCGGCGCGAGCGAGCCGCCGCCGCCGTCGATCACCAGGCCGACGCGCTCGCTGCCGCGGAGGTCCACGCGCTCCAGCGTCAGCGCGAGCGGTGTGCTGGCCGCCGCCGCGACGTGCAGACCGTCGCCCACGCGCTCGACACCGAAGCCGCCTCGCGTGGGAATCGGGGCCAGGTGCGTGCCCGCGATCATCGTGTCGGTCACCGCGAGCTCGACGGCGTCCACGGCGCCGATCGCCGTGCCGGCGTTCTCGACGAGCATGCCGCCGCTCACACGCAGGCTCCCGCTCTCCGCCCAGAGGCCCGCCTGCGCGAGCCCGCTGACGGTGACGCCCGTCAGCTCGACCGTTCCGCCGCGCGCGAAGAGCCCGTAGCCGGGCGCGTCGTGCAGGCTCAGCGTGCGCCCCGTCAGATCCGACTCGGAGAGCGCGATGCCCATCCCCGGCACGCCCGCCGAGACGAGCGTCCGCGTCACCTCGACGCGCTCGAGATCGACCGTGCAGCCCACCGCCAGCACGCCCACCGCGTGGTTCTCGGTGAGCACGAGATCGCTCGCCGAGAGCGTCGCGTTCCCGCATCCCAAGCCGGCGCTCGCGAAGCGCGCGACCGTGGTCGGGCTGCCGGGCCCGACGCGGACGGTGGCGCCGGCCACTGCGACGATGCCGTAGAGGGCGAAGCGATCCGGCGGGGTCGGGCTCGGCAGCTCGAGCAAGTGCAGCGGATCCACGTTGCCGGT
>JBGALT010000222.1:0-10203 GCA_044223665.1 Sandaracinaceae bacterium
CCTCCTGTCCTTCGGGGAAGCGCTCGTCGATCGCCAGCCAGGCGCCGTACGCCGCGGGGTTGCGCGTCTGCTCCCAGTCGCGCAGCGCGGCGTGCCACTCCGCCGTCGCCTCGGCGCGATCGCTCGTGCAGCCGTGCACGAGCGCGGCGAGCGCGCTCGATGCGACGACGAGCGCCATGCGCAGCACCGCGCCGCGCATCAGAGGCCGCCGATGGGCAACCGTTCACGCATCATCTTGCGCAACGGCCGCGCTCCTTCACTCGATCGTGATGACCAGCGTGCCCTGCTGCGTGCCACCGCCGCTGCTCTGCGTCCCGAAGAACACGCCGAGCCCGATCGCGATGCCGATGGCGACGGCGCTGCCGCCGAGGATGCCCCAGAACGCCGGCTCCTCTTCGATGGGCCGTCCCGGCGCGGGCACGGCGATGCGGAGCGGCGCGGCCACGTCGCCTCGCGAGGCGAGCGGAAGGCCGCCCGCGTCGATGGCCTCGAAGTAGTACTCGACGAGCGGCGGGCTGACGTCGTTGCCCGGGATCGTCGCCGTGTACGTCCCGTCCGCCGCGCGCTCGCAGTCCACGCGCCGGAAGACGGCGCTCGAGCCCTGCCGGTAGGCGAGGACGAGCGACGCGGTGCGGTGATCGGGGTCCTCGACCGAGGCTTCGAGCGCGACCTGGGTCCCGCGATCGGCCTGGGGCGGCGAGCGGTGGGCGATCGACACCGGACGCGCGGGCGGTGTGCCGGGGCGCCCGTCCGCCTCCCACTGCGTGCGCACGCCATCGAAGAACGTGCGGAACCGAGGCGACATGTCGGTGCCGCTCTGGGTGTCGGGCGCGAGCGCCAGGAGCGCGCGCCAAGCGCCCGACGCCTCTTCCTGGCGGCCGAGCGCGAGGTAGGTGAGCGCGAGGTAGCGGTAGATCTGCTGCTGCTCGCTCGGCGTGTTTCCGGTGCGGACCAACGCCGCCGAGAGCGTCTGCAGCGCCTCTTCGAAGCGAACCTCGTCGTACTCCCCGATGCCGCGCTCGATCAGCGGATTCTGGGCCTGCGCGAGCCGGGGCGCCGCGAGGCCGAGGGCGAGCGCGACGAAGAGCGAAGCGAGCGTGCGCACCATGGCGCGACGTTAACACAACGCGTCGTCCGCGCGCGGTGCGCCGATCTACCTCGCACGCCCCGTTTCGGGGCGTCTCTATGTTTCGCCCCTGGCGCGAGCGTCGGCTACGATGGGCCCGTCATGGGCGACAACCGGCTCTTCCTCTCCCAGAGCGTCCTCGATCGCTGGCTCAGCGAGGGCCGCGTCGAGGTCGACGGCGAGGTCATGACCACGCTCCCCGACCGGCGCGGCTTCTGCATCAAGACGGCGGTCCTGTTCAAGAACGAGCTGACCGGCGCGGGCGACGCGCCCGACCTCGTCGGCCGCGTGAAGGACCTCGATCAGATCACCGCCCTCGGCGGCGACTACTCCGCGGGCTCGGTGATCCTCGGAGACCTCGCCTACGAGGTGGCCGAGGGCTTCGTCGGCGAGCCCCTGCCCGATCAGCCCGGCCGCGCGCCCTCGGGCCCGCACGATCTCGCGGCTGCGATGCAGCGGGCGACGGGAGCAGGCGACGGATCGAGCGAGGTCGATCTGCTCGCTCGCCTCTTCCTGGAGCGCCGCTGAGCGCTCGCGATCGATGACCACCCTGAGCGCCCTCTTCTCGGTGACGGTGATCCTCTACGTCGTGGCGTGGGGAGCGCAGGCGGCGTTCCTCGTGCGCGGCAGCGAGAGCGTCGGGCGGGCCGGCGCCCTGCTCCTGGCGCCCGCCGCGCTCGCGCACGTCGCGTTCCTCGCGCTCGGCCTCGCCGACGGCGCGCGCTTGGCCGACATCCACCAGGTGCTCGCGTTCGGCTCGCTGCTCTTGGTGCTCGCCTTCCTCGGGACGGCGTACGCGTATCGCTCGCGCCTGCCGAGGGTGTCGGTGCTCGGCGCGTTCATCACGCCGATCGCGCTCCTCTTCATCTTGATGGCGGCGTTCCATCGTGGTGTGGGCACCGTCTCGGACGACGTGCGCTCGATGGTGCTGCCGGTGCACATCGTGGTGAACCTGCTCGGCGAGACGGCGTTCGCGCTCGCGTTCGCCGTGGCCATCGCCTACGTGCTCCAGGAGCGGCAGCTCAAGCGGAAGAAGCTCACCGGCCTCTTCCAGCGCCTGCCCCCGCTCGACGTGCTCGACACGCTCGGCTTCCGCCTCCTCAGCGTGGGCTTCCCCCTGCTCTCGATCGGCGTGGTGAGCGGCGCGCTCTGGGCCGTGCGCATCGATCCCGGCGCGCCGCCGATCACGATCGCGCAGGCGTTCGGCCTGCTCGCCTGGCTCATGTTCGGCGGGCTGCTGCTCCTGCGCGTCGCGGCAGGCTGGCGCGGCCGTCGTGCGGCGATCGGCACGATGCTCGGCTTCCTCTGCACCTGCCTCTTGCTGGTCGGCTACGTGATCCGCACGGGCCCGGTGGCGGGAGGCTGACGTGAGCGCCCCCGACATCTTCGTCGTCGGTCTCTCGTATCGCACCTCGCCCGTCGAGACGCGCGAGAAGCTCGCCGTGCCGAGCGGAGAGCTCGAGGCGGCGATCGCGCGCCTGAAGAGCGAGGTCGCGCTCGACGAGGCGCTGCTCGTCGCGACCTGCAACCGCGTGGAGATCTACGGCGTCGCGCACGACGGCGCGGCCGCAGCCCGTGCGCTGAGCTGGCTCGAGCGGCCTCTCGGCGAGGGCGCGCTCGAGGGGCTCACCTACGAGCGCACCGGCCGAGAAGCGGTGCAGCACGCCTTCCGCGTCGCCGCGAGCCTCGACTCGATGGTCGTCGGCGAGCCGCAGATCCTCGGCCAGGTGAAGGACGCCTACGCGGCGGCCTCGAGCGCGGGGGGCCTGGGCACGCTGCTCGATCGCTGCTTCGCGCGCGCCTTCGCGGTCGCCAAGCGCATCCGCAACGAGACGGGCATCGCCGCGGGCACCGTGAGCGTGAGCTCGGTCGCCTGCGACGTCGCCAAGGGCATCTTCGGCGACCTGCGTGGCAAGCGCGTCTTGCTCGTGGGCGCCGGCAAGATGGGCGAGAGCGCCGCCAAGCACCTCGCCAAGCAAGGCGCGCGCTTGATCGTGCTCAACCGCAGTCTCGAGCGCGCGGTGCAGCTCGCGGCGGCGTGCGGCGGCGAGCCGCGAACGATCGCCGAGCTCCCGAGCGAGCTCGCGCTCGCCGACGTGGCCATCACCTCCACGTCGAGCGACCGCTTCGTGATCACGGTCGACCTGATGAAGGACGTGATCCGCGCGCGCAAGCACCGGCAGATGTTCTTCATCGACATCGCCGTGCCGCGCGACGTCGACCCGCGCGTGGGCGAGATGGACGGCGTGTTCGTCTACGACGTCGACGACCTCGGCAAGGTCGCGCAGGAGAACATGGCCGCGCGCAAGCGCGAGGCCGACGCCGCCGAGAAGATCATCGACGGCGAGTCGCGCGACTTCGAGGAGTGGCGCAAGCAGCAGGACCTCAAGCCGCTCATCGTCGGCATCCGCCAGCACGTGCAGGGCACGCTGATGGCCGAGCTCGAGCGCACGCTGCCGCGCCTGACCGGCGACAAGGACAAGGACCGCGCGGCGCTCGAGCGGATGATCGAGGCGATGGTGAACAAGGTCGTGCACCACCCCGTGGCCGAGGTGAAGCGCGCCAGCGAGCGCGGCGAGGTCGACATCGTGCACGCCGCCTCGCGCCTGTTCCCGATCGCGCCGAAGGCAGACCCCGCGCCCGGCGCGGAGGCCTCGCTCCCGACGGGCTCGGCGCCGGCGAAGACGCGGGGCTGAGCCGAGGTCAGATCGCCGGCATCCGCCGGTTCCCCACCTCCCGGAACGCGCCGTGCGCCTCGCGCAGCCCATCGATCGCGGTCGCCCGTGCGATGCCCGGAGCGGCTTCGACGACGGCGCGGAGCGCGAGCGACAGCTGCTCGGCGGCGTCGCGCAGGTCGGCGGGCGCATCGGTCGGGAGACCGTCGAGCGCGGCGTCGATGGCGAGGGCCGCGCGGGAGAGACCCGCGAGCGGCGCCTCGCTCGTGGGCCCCATCAGTCTCGCGGCGGCCGAGTCCGTCGCGATGACGTGCACGTTGGCGACGTCGGCATCGTGGCCGCCCAGGTCGGCGAGGTGGGCCGCGATGTCCACCGTGCTCGCGTGGAGCCGGCGTTCTTGGGCGTCGCCGAGGGAGTCCGCGGCGTCGAAGAAGGCGGCCAGCGCTGCCCCGAGCTCGTCATCTGCCGAGGGGTCCGACTTGGGGCCCTGGCGCACGCGTGCGACGGCGTCACGGAGTCGCGATGCGGCTGCGGCGTAGCGCTCGCCCCGACGATGGATGTCGCCCCACACGAGGTGACCACGCACGTCGGTCCCGAGCCGTCCGCACACGTCGGGCGCCGCCGGCAGCGCTGGAAGCGCGCGGACTGCGTCGGTGCCCTCGGCGCGCGCGTCCTCGACCGCGACGGCGGCGGCGAAGGTGCTCGGCTGCGGGTGCAGACAGCTCTCGGTGAGGTGGAGGCGTGCGATGTCGGCCCGGATCCGCCCCTCACGAGCCCTCAGTGACGCTTCGGGCGGACCGAGCCCCGGGATGCGGCAACCTCCGAGTCGAAGGAGCGCGGCTCCGCCGAGGGAGCCGCAGACGACCATCACCGCCAAGATACGCGCGAGCCCAGACCGCATGACGAGACCTCCGCGCGTCTTCTCGGTCGGCACCGCTCTGCGTTGCCACCCGCGAGCTCGGGAGTCTCCTCACGCTACCCACCGCCCCCTCGTTGACCTGCGGGGCCGGTTTCTCGGACGCTCTCCGTTTCCCCGCGCCCTTCCCGCCGCGACCTCCGGAGGCCCCATGCGCATGCTTCGATTCTCCTCGCTCGTGCTCGCGCTCGCCGTCTCGTGCACGACGAGCCCCGCACCGACGAACGAGATGGAACCGGCCACGCTGCGGCCGCGCAGCAACCCGATCGAGTTCGTCGGCATGACCTTCGAGGTCCCGATCACGACCGAGCAGGACTTCCTCGGCATCGTCGGCCCGATCTTCGGCGCCGCGGCCGCCGCCGGGACCTTCCACACCGAGAACGAGATCCACCGCGGCGTGTTCCTCACCACGATGGCCGACACGCGCACTCCGACGCAGACGATCGTCACGCTCGCGATGAATCCTCCGGCCGACACGCACCACGTGATGCGCACGATCCTGCAGGTGCCCGTCTCGCTCGAGTACGGCGCCGTCTACATCGAGGCCGTGCGCTCGGCGATGGCGACGACCGCGAGCGTGGAGGCCTCGGGCGACACGATGCAGCCCTGGCACCTCGAGTACCACGTGGCCTCGCCGCACGGCGGCGACCTCGTGATCCAGACCGAGCTCGCCGGCGGCCACATGGTCGTCCGCTTCCGCACCGCCGCGCCGCAGACCTCCCTCGCGCCCGGGATGGTGAACACGCCCGCGTTCGGAGGCGATCCCTGGGAGACGCTCGCCGGCACCGTGTTCTTCGAGCTCTCGCGCGACGAGTTCTCGTTCTTCACCAACCGCGCCTACGGCATCAGCTCGGGCGCGCTCCAGAACTTCCAGGACTTCCACCTGCTGCCGCACGACTGGCTGCGCCTCACGGTCACGCCGCAGCTCGAGGAAGAGGACGTGAACGTCGCCTTCGAAGTGATCACGGTGGACGGCCGCCGCGTCCCGTTCGCACAGGCCCCCGCCTCCGTCGTCGCCGGCGAGCAGTTCCAGGAGAACGTGTTCGCGATGGTCGACGCGATGAACGCGGCCGAGGCGAGCGCGCCGGGCAGCTCGACCGCGTGGGAGGTCCCCTTCTACTACGACGACCCCGAGGGCGGCGGGGTGGTCAGCGTGATCGCGCAGGGCAACCACGGCGTCTTCTCGATCGCGTACGCGGTGGCGTCGCCCTCGCGCGCCCTCGTCGACACCGACTTCGTTCCCTACCAGGGCATGGTGCACATCCCCGACCACATCCCCGAGCCCCAGACCTGCGCGCAGCTCGGCTCGGTCGACGCGCTCTCGGGCACGTTCATGGTGCACTTCGATGCATCGGGCACGGTCCGCACGAGCCCCAACGCGCCGACCACGATCGCCGGGCCGATCTGGGGCGACGTGTATCGCTCCGCCGACGTCACGATCGCCGGTCCCCGCGATGGCGCGCAGGCGGTCGCGAGCTTCCACTTCGAGGGCGTCGACGTCACGAGCGGCGTCTCGACGATGGAGTACACGATCGAGGGCGAGCTGCCCGGCGGTCAGTCGTATCAAATCCTCGGGTTCATGGACACCGACGGCAACGCCGACCCCACGAGCCCGGGCCCCGACGAGGGCGACCCCGTCATGATCCCCATCGGCGGCTTCCCGATGCAGTGCGCGCAGCAGCACATCACGGCAGAGTTCGCACTGCTGCTGCCCGCCGGGCAGTGACCCGGCAACAGTGGGCCTGCGCGCTCGCGGTGCTGGCGGCGGCGTGCGTCGCCGAAGGGCCCCGCGTACCGAGCGCCGTCTCGTCGACGATCGCGCGCGATCCCGAGACCGGCTCGCTCTGGGTGACCTCGCCCGACGACGACGTGGTCGTCGAGGTCGATCCTTCCGACGGAAGCGAGCGCTCGCGGGTGGTCGTGGTGGGCGAGCCGCAGGAGCTCGCGCGCGAGGGCGACGCCTGGCTCGTGACGCTCGGACGGCGAGGCGCCGTGGCGCGCCTACGCGGAGGAACGGTCGACGAGATCACGGTTCCCTGCGCGTGGACGCGCTCGATCGCGTCGCTCGAGGGCCGCACCTTCGTCACCTGTCCCGACGACGACCGCGTCGTCGAGATCGACGCGCGAGCGAGCGCCGTCGTGCGCGTGATCGACGTGCCCGGCGAGCCCACCGCGCTGGCGATCGTCGGCGCTTCACTCGCCGTGACGACCGCCCGGGGTCGCTCGCTCGTCCGGATCCCCCTCTCGGGGGGCGTGGGTGCGATGGAGGTGACGGCGCTCGAGGTCGAGAGCGGTCGCAGCGTCTCGCAGCCCGCGGCGCTGGCCGTCGAGGCGCACGGCGGCATCGTCGCGATCTACCAGTCGGTCGCCAACGACGGGCCGCGCGACCTGCCGGCCGAGAGCGGCGGCTACGGCGCCCTCGTCGACGGCAGCCCACGCATCGAGCCGCGCGTCCACGGGCCCTGTGGAGACCGGTACGCGCGCTTCGACGGTGGCGAGCTCGCGATGAGCGGCCCATCGGCCGTCGCGATCGCGGGCGGCCTCTTGTGGATCGCCAGCCTCTCGACCGACAACGTGCTCGTCGCGCGCTGCAGGCCCACGAGCGACACGCTCGTCGCGGGCACGCTCGACGTCCTCGCCACGTTCAGGGTCGGTCGCGCGCCACGTGGCATCGTGCTCGCGGACGACGGGCGAACGGCCTACGTCGACGCGGGCTTCGACTGGGCGGTCTCGCGCCTCGACGCGCCCACGAGCCGTGCCCCGGCCCGGCTCGAGGCGAGCTGGACGCGGCGGCGCACGGTCGGAACGACGCATCTGTCCGCGGCGGCGCTCCGCGGCCGGAGCCTGTTCTTCGATGCGGTCGACACGCACCTGACGCCCAGCGGCGTCGTGACGTGCGGCACGTGCCATCCGCGCGGTGGCGACGACGGGCTCTCGTGGTTCCTCCACACGCCGAACGTGCCCCGCAAGGCTCGACGCACGCCGCCGGCGTGGGGCGGGCGACCGGCGCTCGCGCCCTACCACTGGGACGGTGCGTTCACGGACGCGGCGACGCTGGCGCAGACGACGACCCACGAGCTGATGAACGGCGACGGGCTGCTCGTCGCGTTCGACGACGTCGCCGCCTACCTCGAGGAGCTCGAGCCGCCCCCAGCGCGGACGGTGAGCGACCCGAGCGCCGCCGCGCGCGGAGCGGCGCTCTTCGTCTCGGCCGGATGCGCGGTCTGCCACGGCGGGGCCGCGCTCTCCGACGGGCTGGCCCACGACGGCGTCGTGCCGATCTCGACGGACCCCGACGCCGCTCTCGCGCGCGTCGAGACGCCCACGCTCGTGGCCGTCCGCACGCGCCCCCCCTTCTTCCACGACGGCACTGCGGCTACCCTCCGCGACACGATCCGCGTCCCCGGCGACACCCACGGGACGACCGACGCACTCACCGACGCCGAGATCGACGATCTCCTCGTCTACCTGGAGAGCCTGTGATGCACGTACGCCCGATGATGCTCGCCGCCACCCTCGCGCTGGCGGGCTGCAACACGACACCACCGCCGACCACCACCGAGAGCGACGCCGGGATGGACGCGGGCGACATCGACGCGGCCTCGGTCGATGCAGCGATGGTCGACGCGTGGGTGCCGCCGGTGCCTTCGACGCCGATCGACGCGGCGAACGCGCTGCCGCCCAGCGATCCGGGGTTCGAAGGCCAGCAGCGCTTCCTCTACGAGACGTGGGGCGCCGAGCGGCTCGACCAATGGCCGCCGACCGACTTCATGCTCGCGTTGATGACGGATGAGCCGGCGGTGTTCGGCAACCAGTACGCGTCGTTCGGCTTCGTTCCCGACCCCGACGACGACTTTCCCGTCGGCTTCAAGCGCGGGATCGAAGATCCGACCCGCGTGCACGAGACGTGCGCCCTCTGTCACGTCGCACCTCTGCCCGACGGCACGCTCTGGCTGGGTCTTCCGAACGGCCGCTTGGACTTCGCTCGCTTCCGTCTCGAAGTCGATCGTCGATGGGTCGCCGCCGGAAACCCCTCGATGCTCTCGGCGCTCGACGAAGCGAAGGCCCTTTCCTACGGCCCGGGCCGCGTGAGCATCGAGTCTGCGGACTACCCCACCCCAGTGCCCGCCGACATCCCGCCCTACTTCTTCCTCGGAGAGCGCACCGCGCTGAACTACCTCGGAACCGGGGCCAACATCCGGACCGAGGCCTTTCTGTCGATCTTCGCTTTCGGCGCCGGCGACCCGACAGCGATGAGCGGGCTCGTGCCGTTCCCGACCATGGCGCGGACCACGCCCTTCGTCGCGTTCATGGGCTCCATGCAGTCGCCGCCCGCCCCGGCGCAAGACGCGGCGATGGTCGCCGCCGGCGCCACGATCTTCACGCGCGAGCACTGCGCCGACTGCCACCACGTGGACGACCTCGCGATGAACGGCGTCACGCCCTACGACACCGCCACCGACGGGCACGATCGCTTCCCAGGCGAGGACGTCGCGTTCCCCGATGGGACCATTCACACCGACTACCTGCATCGGATCCTCGTCGACGGACCGCCGCCGATGGACGCCGGCGTCACCGACGACGCGGGGCCCTACGACGCAGGACCGACCTCCGACCCGGGCCGCGACGCCCTCCTGAGGTTCATCGGTCGAAACCGCCTCGCCGTGCGACCCAGCGACGGCTACCGCGTGGACGACATGCACGGCCTGTGGGCGACGGCGCCTTATCTCCACAACGGCAGCGTGCCCACGCTCGACGACCTGCTCCGCCCGGCCGCGATGCGGCCCGCGACCTTCATGCGGGGCGACTTCCTCGTCGACACGACGCTGCCGGCCAACGGCAACGGAGGCCACGAGTTCGGCACTGCGCTGTCCGACCCCGATCGCGCGGCGCTCGTCGCGTACCTCCTGAGCCTCTGATTGCCCGAGGGCGACTCGCTCCACCGGCTCGCGGCCAAGCTCGGCCCCGTGCTGCGTGCGCGAGTGGTCGTACGGCTCGAGCTACCCCGCGCGACGCTGGACACGCGTGGTGCGGCAGGCGCGACCGTCGCGGGCGTCGAGGCGCGCGGGAAGAACCTGCTGATTCATCTCTCGGGTGGCGGGCTGAAGAGCGACACGTCGATCCACGTGCACCTCGCGATGCGGGGGCGCGTCGATCTCGTGCCGCGGCGCGCGCCGCCCGACCCGCGCGAGCTCGTGCTCTCGCTCGAGACCGAAGAGCACGCCGTCCTCGTCCGGAGCGCGCCGATCGCACGGCTCGTGCGCACGCGCGATCTGGCGCGCGACCGCGCGTTCCGTGATCTCGGGCCCGACGTGCTCGGTGACGGCTTCGCGGTGGACGAAGCGGTCCGGCGGATGCGACTGCGGAACGACCGAGCGCTCGGCGAGGTGCTGCTCGACCAAGGCGCCGTCGCGGGGATCGGCAACGTCTGGAAGAGCGAGCTCTGCTTTCTCGAGAAGCTCGACCCGTTCGCGAAGCTCGAGGCC
>JBGALT010000019.1:0-1170 GCA_044223665.1 Sandaracinaceae bacterium
CGCGAACGTCGCCATCGCGAGCGTCCCGAGCGCGAGGTACGCGCTCGCGTGCGGCGTCGGCTGGGCCGCCAAGAAGAGCAGGAGCACCGCGAGGCAGAGCGCCGTGGCGGCACCCTCGCGATCGGGCGCTCCTCGGTCGTCCGAGAGGATCGGCGGCGCGGCGAGCGCGGCCGCCACGCGCTCGCGGTCCCGCTCACCGAGCGACGAACGTCGGATCTCGAGCCACATCCAGCCCTCCCGAGCTCGGCCACAGCGAGATCGCGCGGCCGCGACCAGATCGCGCGCCTCGTCCCGCGGCGCCGAGTACGGCCGAGCTCGGGGGGAGTATTTCGGGGCGCGTCAGCGCCGGCGCTCGTCCCTGACGGCGCGCCTCGCGCGCGGCGCTGCGTCCCAGGGCGCCGCCTCGGGGCCGCGCGAGACGTCCTCGACGGCACGGAGCGGTCGGGCGTGGCGGCCCGCGAGACCGGCCTGGACGTAGGGCGTGGCGACGAGCCCGAGCACCGCCGCGAGCGCGACCCACGCGGCGTCGCGGGCGCGGGGCGAGAGGAGGCGGAACGACCCAGCGCCCGTCGCGCGTGGGCGGACGGCCTCGCGGTAGCCGCCGAGCTCGAGCGGCGGCGCGGACTGCCCGAGCCTCGCGAGCGCGTCGAGGTCGAGCTCCTGCTGGGGCGCGATCGCGAACGTGTGCAGGGCCGTCCCGTCGGTGTGACGCACGACGATCTCGCCACCGTGCTCCGTCGGAACGGGCTGCAGCTCCGCGGCCTCCACGACGCGGAGGCGATCGTGCTCGGCCTCGACGTAGCCCCATCGGAAGACGAAGCGTCCGCTCGGCCACGCGGCCCGCCGCTGCCTCCACATCCAGCGCGCCGTGCGGACGGCGAGGGTGCAGCCGGCGAGCGCCACCGCGCCCACCGTCGCGCCGCGCAGCGGGAACGCGCTCTCGCCGAGCACGACGACGAGCATCGCCAGGGTGATCCATGCCGACGCCATCGCGACGAGCTGGGGGCCGCGGGCCGGGGAGGGCGCGTAGTCGGCGAGGATCGGTCGCGCCGCGAGCGCGACGGTCCACCGATGGCTCTGCCGTGCATCGAGCCGGCTGCGCACGACCTCGATCACCCGATCAGGATGCCACACGGCGATCCGTCCGGCGCGTGCACGCGCCGGACGGAT